>JAOAAY010000018.1 GCA_026418615.1 Candidatus Sumerlaeaceae bacterium
CGGTACCTGCGCGGCGGGCGGGGCGCTTGGCTGGGTGCCTGCTGGGTGGCGTGTGGCGTTGCGTTTCTCACGAAAGAGCAGGCCGTCTGCCTTCCCTTGCTGCTCGCATGGACTTGGTGGTGTGGCCGGGACTTTCCTACAGATCGTTCGGCCGTCCGCGAGGCCATGCGGGTGCTGGCCGTGCCGTTCGTGCTTGGGGGGCTCTACGGATTATTTCAGGTGCTGTTCGTCGAGAACATCGAACCGCACTTCCAACCGGGGTACTCGTTTGCAAGTCCAGTTCTGGGGATGACCCAACTGTTGTTTGCCCTCAACCACGCGCTGATGAATTTCTATGCGGATCCGTTGCTGCTGGCGCATGTTTCCGGTGTGCAGCGGGCGGTGGCGTTTGTGGTCCGGTATTTTCTCGTACTGGGGCCGCTCTTGGCTGCATACGGCTGGTGGCGTCGGGATAGGCTGATTCTGCTTGGTTTGGGCTGGATCGTTCTGAGCATGTTTCCGGTCGGGTTTTTGGACTCGTTTCATGCCAGCCGGTTCTACTACCTGCCGGCTCTGGGTGCCGCGATCGTTCAGTGGCGCTTGCTTGAGCGGCTGGTGGAGTGGGGGCGTGGCCAACCCGCCCGGCGCACGGCCGCATTGGCGGGCGCCGTCGCCGTGGGGGCGTGGATGGTGGCCGCCAATGCCGTCCGATTCCAGATGATTCTCTCCGAGGATGTCCGGGTCTCGTCCCAGATGGAAAGGCTGGTGCGATTTCTCAGCGAGCAGCGGGACGCCCTCGAGCCGGGCAGCGTGATCGTGCTGCGAAACGCGCCGCCGGAGTTTTTCAATGCTGGTCTCGGGGCGCGCGAGATGGTGATCATGGCTCTCGGCGATTCCACGGCAGAGGGTGTCGTGGAGGGGCAACCCATCCGCCCAGAGCGGGAGAAGCAATTAAAGGCTCGGCCACATCGCTATGCTGTGGATCTCGGCCGACAGCAATTGCGGCTCCGCCGGGTTTCGCCCGAAATACGCGCGGATGAGTCATAATGGTTATTCCGATTCGTTGAGTTGATCCTTGAGGGACGGCATGAGCGGGTTTTCCACAGGCGTTTGGGAAAGCCCCGTTACATTCGGAAGTGTAAGGTGTTACCCATTTCACGGTCTCGGGTTTCTCGGCCAGCGCAGGCCTTTGATTTGAATGTTTGATATGACTCATCTTGCGAATCAATGCCCGATCGCCGCGCTCTGGCATACGGCTCGCTGGGAAGGGGAGCCAGACAGTAGTACAAAAACTCTTCCAAGAAAGGGATCTTCCCATGACTCGTCAGTCGGCAAAGGGCTTCACCCTCGTCGAAATCATGATCGTGGTGGCCATCATCGGCATTATCATCGCGATCGCAGTCCCCGCCTTCCTGCGGGCTCGTGAAAACAGCCGTGGCCGTGCGTGCCAGGAGAACCTGTCGAAGATCGACGGCGCGAAGGAGCAGTATGCTCTGGAGTTCAACCTGTCGAACGGCTCGACCGTCGCCATGGCCGATTTGATCAACCCGCCCAACACGACGGCCGCCGGCCAAGGCTATCTGAAGCGCACGCCGGTTTGCCCGTCGGGTGGTTCGTACACGGAGAACGCCATTGGCACGGATCCCGAGTGCAGCATCGGCACCACCAATGCTCCGTTTGAGCCGCATGTGCTCCAGAACTAATCCCTGTGTGGCAGATCGCGTGAGGGTCTGCTAAGGTTGACCTCGGGCAGGAGGTTCTCGCGGACCTCCTGCCCGTATTCTTTCAACGGCTTAACGAGTGGGTGGCTGCTGTTGGGGTGAGGGCGTCGTGTGGTCATCTTAGGGGAGTGTGGGCGGAATGGTCGGGAAACATCAACATGGACTTGGCCGCGGTTACACTATGACCGAAATTGCGATTGTTGCTGCGGTCATCAGCATCATTGTGGCAATCGCGGTTCCCACTTGGCTGCGGCAGCGTGAGTTGGCTCGGGCCTCGGCCTGTCAGGAAAACTTGGCAAAAATTGACGACGCCAAGGAAGTTTACGCCATGGAGTTCAATGTCTCCAATGGCTCGGCCATCAACTACCCCAATGATTTGATTCAACCGCCCGGCGCCGCTCCGCGCGAGGGCTACCTGCGCCAAGAGCCGCGTTGTCAGGCCGGCGGGTCCTACACGGCAGGCGTCATTGGCGAGGATCCCACCTGTTCTATCGGCACGACCAACGCTCCGTTCCCGCCTCATGTGTTGACACGCTGACCCCGGGCGCCTCAAGGTGGCGCCATCTCGGACGAACGGACCACGCGGACCCAACAATCCGGCGCCACTGCTCCGGTAACGGTCTATTATTTTCTTTCCTTCTGGCGCACTCCGGCTCTATCCTACGCAGTGATCGGCGCGCTGGGCTTTTTGCTCTATTTGCCTTCCCTCTCCGGCGGGTTCGTATGGGATGATACCAGTCTGTTCGCAGGCGGCTGGCTTGCCCGGCCCGATGCGCTCGCGACCATTTGGTTCCGGCCCGGCGAAATTCGCACCGAGGAGCATTACTGGCCGGTTCTCTATACGCTGTTTTACCTGCAGCATCTGCTGTGGGGGTCGGAGCCCACGGGTTACCGTCTGGTCAATATGGTGCTCCACGCTGGCAACGGTTTGCTCCTGCTTGGCCTGTTGAGGCAATTACAGGTGCGGTGGGCGTTTGCCGCTGCGGCCCTTTTTGCCGTGCATCCCGCCCATGTGGAATCCGTGGCTTGGATCATCGAGTTGAAGGATGTCCTCAGCGGATGCTTCATGCTGGCAGCCATGCTGGCGTTTTTCCTTTCGATGCGCGAGGTTCGCAGTCGAGCCGTCTTTTGGGGCTGGCTGCTCCTCTCCTTCGTGCTCTTCGCTGCGGCCTTAGGCTCAAAATCGGTGTCAGTCGTGACTCCCGTAGCGTTAGCAGTCATTTGCTGGTGGCGTGGCGATGGTCTTAGACGCCGCGAGGTGCTCGCGTTGACGCCGTTCTTTCTTCTGTCTGCCGCGTACACGGCGTTGGATCTGGGCTTCGTAGCCAAGGCCAGCAATCCGGCGTTGGAGTTCAGTTTGTTGGAGCGGGTCAGCATAGCCGGGCGCGCCTTTTGGTTTTATATCGGCAAATCCTTTTGGCCTCTTGGTCTTGGCCCCGTCTATCCGTTATGGTCTGTTGAGGCTGCAACGATGGCAAGCCTTGGCCCGGCCCTCTTGGCCGTGGCGTTGCTGGTGACGCTGGCGATGGCGTCCCGACGCTTGGGTCGCGGCCCGGTTGCGTTAGCAGTCTTGTTTACGGTCACTTTGCTGCCGACCCTCGGGCTGGTGCCGTTCACTTTTCAGCAGTACTCGTTTGTCGCAGACCGGTACTTGTACTTGCCTGTGGCATGTCCGGCCGTAGCAGCGGCGTATGCCGCGGCGGGATTATCCGACCGTTTGGCGGCAACTTCTTTTCGCTTCATGCCGGGGTTGGTGTTGATTGCTGCGGGTGTGTTGCTGATTGTGCAGACCTTGCAGTATATCCCTGTTTACCGCGATAACGAATCTTGGGCGCGCGCCGTGCTGGCGCGCAACCCGCAAGCCGTCATCGGGCATCAGGTGTTGGGCGTGACCTTGCTGGCTCGCGGAGACATCGCGGGCGCCATGCCTCATCTACAGGCGGTCATCGAGCGCCAGCCCGGCAACGCCTCGGCGCATTACAACCTCGCGGTGGCTCATGCCTTGGCCGGTCGCACGGAGCAGGCCTTGGAGTGCGTCGGTCGGGCGCTTGCCGCGGACCCCGAGCACCGAAACGCCCTCAGCCTGCGTGATCGCCTGACGACACCGACGCCTTGATTGTAGCGCATCATTTGCTCCAAGGTGGCGCATTTCAGCCACTCCTCGAAGGTGCCCCAACACCCGCACTTGGCTTCAGCGCCTTGTGGGACATGGCCCTGCGCTGCGGACCTCCGACTGGAATGGGGTTCGCCATACCCCGTCTGTAAAGCCATCGCGGTTCCGCGCGGGCACATCTCACAGAAAAAAACAGGAGCGCATCGCTATGCACCCACGGGGATTCACCCTCATCGAATTGCTGATCGTCGTCGCCATTATCGCCATCTTGGCGGCCATCGCCGCGCCGAATTTCCTCGAGGCGCAGACCCGGGCCAAAGTCTCGCGCGCCCGGGCCGACATGCGTTCGATTGTCACCGCCATCGAGGCGTACCGCACGGATCACAGCATGTATCCGCCGGGTTCGGACAACCCGGTCAAGATGCCCGAAGCGATCGTGAATTTCCTCGGGCCACTCGCGCCCGGATTTTATGCGTTCCAAACGCGCGACGGAGCGCTGACCGTCGGCCGGGACTTTGCCGGCATCACGACGCCGATCGCCTATATCACCTCCATTCCGACCGACCCGTTCGCGGGGCAAGCGTCGGGCTTCCTGACCTACTGCTACAGGCCCGCAATCAACACGAAAAATGGCTACATTCTAACGAGTTTTGGTCCCGACGCCGATGTGCTTGCGCCGAATGGTCGGGGCAACAACCACACGGCCAATGTGCTCAGCACGGCCGTGGATCCGAAAACCCCGGGCCGCATGGGCGACATCAACGAGCGCATGGTGATACATCTGATCGAGGGTGATCCGGTGGCTCCGGCCACCATGGCCGACGCGCCGCGCCTGCGCGCGCTGCTTGAGGATCTGACCTATGACCCTACCAACGGCACGGTGTCCGACGGCGACCTGTGGCGGTTGGGGCCGCAATAGGCAAGCCCGGCCTCTTTCTATCATTATTTGTTGCCGCATGGCGGCGTGGGCCTGTAGGCTCCGCCGCCTATGCTGAAACTGATCGTCCGGCGGCTGCTGCAGGCCATTCCGCTGCTGCTCGTGCTGTCGTTCGTGACTTTTTTTCTGATCTTCCACACGCCGGGCGATTTTCTGGCCTCGCTGCAATTCGACCCCAAGATCTCAAAGGAATTTCTTGAAGCCGAGCGGGCGCGTCTGGGGCTCGACCGCCCTTGGTACGAGGTGTGGGCGAGGTGGGTTTGGGGTGTGGTGACGGAGGGCAACCTCGGCCATTCGTTCAACTGGAAGATTCCCGTCAGCGACCTGATCGGCTCGCGGCTGCTCAACACTTTCATTCTCGCGCTGTCGTCCACACTTTTTGCGTGGTTGTTGGCGGTGCCGCTGGGGATTGTGGCGGCGGTCCGCCAGAACCGGTTGCCGGATCGCCTGGCATCCGGCGTCGCGTTCCTCGGACTTTCCGTTCCTGCCGTGCTGTTGGCCCTGCTCGCCGTCTATTTCGCGGCGGTCACCGGAGCGTTTCCAACCGGCGGCATGACCTCCGATCTCCACCATGAACTCCCGACGACTTGGGAGCGCATGAAGGACATCCTCCATCACCTTGTGCTGCCGACCATCGTGCTGGGCGTTGGCGGCCTGGCCATCTACACGCGCCAGATGCGCTCCAATCTGCTCGAGACGCTGAAAGCCGACTATGTGCGGACGGCGCTGGCCAAGGGCGTGTCGCGCCGCACGGCGATTCTGAAACACGCTTTGCGCAACGCGCTCAATCCCATGATAACGCTGTTCGGGTTTGCATTCAGTGATCTGCTCAGCGGGGCGTTTCTGGTGGAGAATGTGATGGCTTGGCCGGGGCTTGGCCGCCTGACCATCGAGGCCTACAGCCAGAAAGACCTTTTTGTGGTGGCTGCAACAGTCCAAATGGGCGCAGTCATGCTGATCATTGGCAACCTGATCGCCGACATCTTGCTGGCGGCGAATGACCCGAGGATCCGCTGTGAGTGAGACGGTGAGGCCTAAGGCAAGGCTGACGGACGACGGGCTGTCGCCGGGAGCACTGGCGTGGCGGCGGTTGCGGCGCAACCGGACGGCCATGATCGGTGCGGTGGTGCTGGCGGCTCTTTATCTTTTAGTCTCGCTGGGGAGTTTCGTGTCGCCCTATGATCCGGCGGCCCGCGACTACCGCGCACCCAACATGCCGCCAACGGTGCCGCGGTTCATGGATCACGAGGGACGCTTCCACTGGCGCCCGTTCGTGTACGGCTACCGGATGGCAGATCCCGTGGCTCAGCGCTACGAAGTGGACACCTCGAAACGCTATCCGATCCGGTTTTTTGTCGAGGGCTATTCCTACAGGTTGTGGTGGATTTTTCCGTCCAACATCCACCTTTTCGGCGTAGACCGGCCGGGGAAGATCGCGCTGTTTGGCACGGACGCCAGCGGCAAGGATGTGTTTTCGCGCGTGTTGGAGGGGGGCAAAATCTCGCTGTCCATCGGTCTGGTCGGCATCTCGATCTCGCTGGTGATCGGGATGCTGATGGGGGCGCTGGCGGGGTATTTTGGCGGCTTGTGGGACATGCTCATCATGCGGTTTGTCGAGTTCCTGCTGGCGGTACCGGGGCTGTACCTCATCATTGCGTTGCGCGCTTACTTTCAGACGCAGGGTGTGTTTGGCATCGGGGGCCAGCAGATCACCTCCACGCAGATGTACATCATTATTGTGGTAATTTTGGCCTTTGTCGGATGGGCGGGGCAGGCGCGCGTCATCCGGGGCATGGTGCTGGCCATCAAGGAGCAGGATTTCGTGCAAGCCGAGCGGGCGCTGGGCGCCTCGACATGGCGGATTATTACCCGCCATATCCTTCCAAATACGCTGAGTTATGTGATCATCTCGGCAACGATTGCTGTTCCGGGCTACATCCTGGGCGAGGTGGCGCTGAGTTATCTTGGCGTGGGCATTCAGGAGCCGCAGGTCAGTTGGGGAATCATGCTGGAGCAGGCGCAGAGCGCGTCCACAATCCGCAACCAGCCGTGGCTGCTGTTCGCGCCCGGCGCGTTTATCTTCATCACGGTGTTTGCCTTCAATTTTCTCGGTGACGGCCTGCGCGATGCGCTCGATCCGCGACACACACAGGAGTGATGCGGCCCGGATGCGCCTGTTTTCCGGTTGCCAAAGGGCGACGGCCCGCCAACCTGCTGACCTTCGCCCCCTGTGAGCGGCCCGACGATGACAGAACGCGACAGAAAAACCATGGTGAAATCTGACCAGACCCCTTCGGCGCTGGAGGCTGCGGCTGGCGGCGAGGAGGGGGGCGGCGGCGGGATCCTGATGGGCATGCGGGAATGGCTCGACGCTCTGATCATCGCCTTTGTGCTGGCGATGTTCATCCGCACCTTCGTGGTGGAGTTGTTCAAGATTCCCTCGGGCTCGATGACGCCCACTCTGTTGGGCGATTTTGTGGCGGAGGGGATCGCCGTGGATTCGCGCGGGCAATCGAACCAGTACCTGCTGGTGCGTGACCGCACGGCCGACAGCGCTCAGGTGTTCCGGCGCAACGGGCGCGGTCACTACCAGTACGAGGGGCGGCAGTGGCTGGGGGCGCTGACAGCCAGCCAGCGCGAGTTGCTCGAGCGCGACCTGCACCTCGAGGAGCATCGCATCTTTGTGAACAAGTTTGCCTATTGGTTCCGCAAACCGGCGCGGGGGGACATCATCATTTTCCGCGTGCCGTTCGACCGGCGGCCGCGCGTGTACGAGCGCGACGGACACACCTTCCGGGTCAGCGCCTTCAACCGCGCCCAAGCGGTGTATGTGAAGCGCGCCGTGGCGTTTGATGGCGAACTAGTCGAGATCGGGCCGGGGGGCAGGCTGGTCGTCAACGGCGAGGAGGTGACAGAGCCGCCGATTTTCCAAGAACTACGCTACACGCTTCAGCCGCCCGGCACGCGGGAGTTTTCGGTTCGCGTGCCGCCGGGCACGCTCTACGCCTTTGGCGACAACAGCGACAACAGTCAGGACAGCCGGTGGTGGGACGGTGTGCCCTACGAGAATCTGCGCGGCAAAGCCTTTTTCCGGTACTGGCCCGCGCGGAAAATGAGTTTCCTGAAATAGGCCGCGGCTGCGAAGCCTGCGAGCGCCGGAGCCACCCCTGCGGGGTACAACCGCAGCCGCCGGGTTCAGGGTGAAGTGTCGGGCCGCTTTTTGCTGCGCACGGGTTTGCCAGCCTGCTTGGGCTCGAAGCGCTTGAGCGGCGCCGGCGGGCGCATTTTGACGACCGTGGCCTGCGACGGGTCCATCTGGACCGTTCCGCCGGCGGGCGGCGGTGTGACCTGTCCGGGTGCCAGAACCTGCAACGGTGCCGTCGTGGGTTGCGGTTTGCCGGCCACCGCGTGAAGTTCTTCAGCGCGGCGCACCGCCTGCAGGGCTTCCTTATACGGCTGCCCGCCATATTCCGTGCCGGTTTCCACAAAGGTCACATTCGTCATGCTGGCGCTGATCCGGAGATTTGCGGCCGTGGCGGCCCGCAAGGCGGGCGAGGACGGCACAAAATAAACGGTCGCGCCCGCCTCCATGAGTTTCTGACCGAGAAGGTTCAGCGCCTGCATGTGGTCGTCGTCCGAGGTGCCTTTGGCGCCATCCGCGTGGCCGTTGAAGACAATCACGATGTCGGGCTTTGTTTGGGCCACTTCGTCGGCTTTTTTCAGCGTGTCGGCAACCAACTCGCCCGTGGTTGTCCTGTCGTCGGGATCCACGCCGAACACAGTCTTGACCTCGGCGGCGATATCCACGGTTGAGGCCTGCTTGCCGGGTGTGCGCTCGAGGACGGGGCGCTCTCCGACCAGGACAATCCGGCCTTTGAGCGGTGTGGCTGCAGTCGGCGCTGGTGACGGCGAGGGCGACGGCTGGGCTGAAGCGGCGGCAGCAACGCCTGCGCTCACCTCGGCCGGCGCGGCGAGCGGAGTCTGGCTGGCGGTCGTTTCTTCGGCGGACAGCGCTGCCGGACCAGCGAACAAGGCGGCCGCGATCACTCGCGCCGCGAGGCGGAGGCGGATTGTCTTCATGCGCACTTTATTTGGGTTACTCCGGCGGGAATCAACCGATTCTTCGCTCAATCCGTTTGCTCAGCCCATGCAGGCGTTTCCGACAGGCCGCGGGTGCGCGCCTGCAACCGCACGAAAAGGTCAAACCCTTCTGTGCGCATCCGGCATTCCAAGTACAGCATGCTGACCCCCGCACACAGCCAGAGGCCGGCCAGAAACTTTGCGGGAAACATCAAGGCCGCTGTGGCCAGCCAAACCGCCGGGTGGTAATCGAGTCCGAACACGGGCAGACCGGTGATGTTGTAACTGATGCCGTTCAGGGCCGCTTGAGCGCCTGCGTACAAAGCGGCCGGAACCACCAAGAGCAACAGCACGCGCGTCGCGGGCCGGTCGCCCGGCAGGCCGCGCTTGAAGGCGGGCCGCATCAGCGCGATGCTGCGCCCCATGGCGCGGAAAAACCATTTTTGCTCGACCATGACAATGGGCGGCACCAGCATGCAGAAGAGCGCCAGAAAAACGGCTGCCACGAGACCGGCCGCAGCCATCAACACAATCGGCCCGCCCAGACCCGCCTCGGTCTCCGACGGCATGACGAGCGTGGCCAGAGGCATCAGGAGCAAAACAAGTGTGAACATAATGTGAAGGCGCGTCAGAATCAGGTAGGGAAGTCTGGCGAGCGCGTAGCGCAGGCTCATCCAGAGCCCGATGTGCCGATCGGGAAAGATAAAACCGTTAATGGTGGCGATGATCATCGCGGCGTTGGGCCATTGCGACGCCAGCCAGGCGAGCATGAACAGGGGCGCAAGATAATCGGGAGGCCCTTTGCCGCCCTTGCCCTCGACCACGGCGACGATGGCTGTCAGGGCGAGGCTGTCGGGCAGGGCATGGAGGAGGCCCAGCGGCAGGAGGAGCCGCCAGCGGCTGCGCAGAAGGGCGGTCGCGCGGTCCAGCATTTCCATGGGCGTACAGGGGCGCAGATGGGCCAGCGGGGAGGCGGGCCCTTGGTCAGGCGGCTGGGTTGGAATTTCTTGTGGCATGGGAAATCCATTGAGACGGGGGCGGTTGCCGGAAATGCAACAAAGGAGTCGGTCAGTGCTGCCGGCCGGCGAGTTGGCCCGCCTCGGCGAGATAGCGGTCGAGGGCATCCGGCCACGGGGGCAGGGGAGGAACGCCCGCGGCGGCGAGCCGCACATTGGCAAGGCGCGAGTTAGCGGGGCGTCTGGCCGGCGTTGGGTACTCGGCGGTACGGCAAGGCTCCAGCGCCACAGGGGTCACCCCGGCCCGCCGCAGAATCTCACATGCAAACTCATACCAGGTACAGGCTCCGCCATTGGTGGCGTGAAAGATGCCCGTCCCGGACATCAGAGCCACCTCGGCAAGTGCTCGGGCGAGATCGCGCGTGTAGGTAGGCGCGCCAGTTTGGTCATTCACAACCCGCAGGGGTTTGCCCGCACGCGCCGCGGCAAGAATCGTGGCCGGAAAACTGCGGCCACGGACGCCGTAGAGCCACGAGGTCCGCACAATGGCATGGTTGGGCGCGGCGGCGGCTGTCTCGCGCTCTCCCAGCCACTTGCTGTATCCGTAGGCGCTGATGGGATTGGGTTCGTCGCTTTCGAGGTAGGGCGAGTCCTTCGTGCCGTCAAAAACATAGTCGGTGCTGACGAAGACACACCGGACCTGATGGGCGGCGCAGGCGCGGGCAATGTTTCCGGCGCCGGTGGCGTTGATGCGCAAGGCTTCCTCCCTGTGCGACTCGGCGCCGTTCACATCCGTGAAGGCGGCGCAGTTGATGACGGCACGCGGCTGCGTGCGGGCGACCAACGCCTCGCAACTGGCCGCGTCGGTGATGTCGCCATCCGCCAAGTCAAAACCTTGAGCGGATATCCCCCGGGCGCGAAGTTCCTCCATGATATCGCTGCCAAGCATTCCGGCGGCGCCAAAAACCACGATGTCCACTTTGCTCATTTCTCACATCGTGACCCGGCGCGGACGCCCATGACAAAGCCAATCTGCTTGCCGGCGGCTACCCGGTGTTTGCGGAACCTGAACCTTGCCGGCGCAACCCGTGGCTGGAACATGCGCGAAATCCGGACCCGCCGCGGGCTGACGGCTGTTGCGGCGGTTGTGTGGGCAGCAGCGGGCATCGGCGTACGACCATCCGGGGGCGCAACCGAAGTCAGCGCGCCGCCTGCCGCCTCTGACGCAGCCACTTCTCCAGACTGATCACCGGCAGCACCAGCGCCCCCACTGCAGCGGACTTGATCCACGCCTCGAGTGACAACGGGGCCGAGTCGAACAGCGTATTCATCAACGGCAGATGAACAAAGGCAATCTGCAGCAGCATCAGCACGCCGATTCCCAGATAAATAGTCGGATTGCTGAACAGGCCGATTTTCAGGATTGAATCCCGCAAGGAGCGGCAATTGAGCAAGTAAAAGGTTTGGAAAAACATGATGGTCGTGACGGCGATGGTCTGGGCCTCGCGAAGCGCCAGATCCACCACAATGCCGCGCTGCAATTCCGTATAATACTCGTACAAAAACATGCCCACGCCGCCCACCGTCATCAGGATGCCGACCATGACGGTGCGCAGGACGACAAACTTGCTCAGAATCGGCGCGTTCGGGCGTCGGGGTGGGCGCGCCATGACATCGGGCTCCATGGCCTCGAAAGCCAACGGCAGAGCGAGGGCCACGGCGACCACGAGGTTCACCCACAGAATCTGCACCGGTAGAATCGCCATGATGGGCTGGCCGTCTATGATCGGGAAGAACGCCACGGCCGTCAGGACGATCAAAGCCTGTCCAATGTTGGTGGGCAGAACAAACGCGAGCGCCTTGATCAGGTTGTCGTAAACGCGCCGTCCCTCCTCGACCGCGGCGCGGATGCTGGCAAAGTTGTCGTCGGTCAGGACGATGTCCGCCGCTTCCTTGGACACGGCCGTGCCCGTGATCCCCATGGCCACGCCGATGTTGGCCTGCTTGAGGGCGGGCGCGTCGTTGACGCCGTCGCCGGTCATGGCCACCACCTCGCCATTGGCCTGAAGCGCGCGCACAAGGCGCAATTTGTGCTCCGGCGCCACGCGAGCGAACACATTATGTTGATCGGCCGCCTCGCGCAATTGCGCATCATTCATCACCGCCAGTTCGGCTCCCGTGAGCGCCACGGATTCGCCTTCATGGACCAATCCCAGTTCCCGGCCGATGGCGAGGGCCGTGGACTTGTGGTCGCCTGTGATCATTTTGACAACAATGCCGGCACGGTGGCACTGGCGGACGGCCTCGATGGCCTCGGGCCGCGGCGGATCAATCATGCCCTGCAGGCCAAGGAAAGTGAAGCCGCTCTGAGCGTCGCTTTCCTCGAGGCGGGCGGTGCCTTGCGGGAAAACCTTGGACGCGAAAGCCAGCACGCGCATGCCGCGCGACGCCAACGCCTCGACCTTGGTCAGGACGGCAGGGGCCGCGATGTCCGCACAGCGCCGGAGGACGGCTTCCGGCGCGCCTTTGAGGTAAGCCACCACGCTGCCGTCCGGGCTTGTGTGAAGAGTGGCCATGTATTGCCGCTCGGATTCGAAGGGGATGGCATCGAGGCGCGGAAAGGCGCCGCGCACAGCCTCCGCGCCCAGTCCGCATTTGGCCGCACTGACCACGAGGGCGCCCTCGGTGGGGTCGCCTGTAATCCTCCATGCGCCGTCATCACCGCGGGCGAGGGCGGCATCGTTGCACAGCAGGCCCGCGCGCAGCAGGAGCGCAACATCGTCAGGCACTGCGCCCAACGCGTTGCCCTGCGCATCCTGCAACTCGCCCTGCGGCGTGTAGCCAACGCCTGTCAAACTGTATTCGCCCTTCGGGGTCACCAGACGCTGAACAGTCATCTCGTTCCGGGTCAGCGTGCCGGTTTTGTCCGAACAAATCACCGTGGTGCTGCCCAAGGTTTCAACGGCCGGCAGTTTGCGGATGATGGCGCGGCGGTTGGCCATGCGGCGAACGCCGATGGCCAACGCGATGGTGATGATCGCGGGCAACCCCTCCGGAATGGCCGCCACCGCGAGAGAGATGGCGGCCAGCGCCGCATCCAGCCAGCCGTATCCGCGGATCATGCCGATGACTTTCAGCGCCACGGCGACAGCGAGAATCGCCGCCGTCAGGTAGCGCCCGAAAACAGCCATGGATTTGGTCAACGGGGTCTCGAGATCCGTTGTCTCCCGCAGCATGGACGAGATGCGGCCCAGTTCCGTGTTGTTGCCGGTGGCGACGACCACGGCAGTCGCGGTGCCGTAGGTGACCAAAGTGCCGCCATAAACCATGTTGCGCCGGTCGGCGAGGACCGTATCGGGCTCCAGGATGCCGTCCGATTTTTCCACCGGCACCGATTCGCCGGTGAGAGCGGCCTCCTCGACTTGTAAGTTGCGCACGGCAAGAAGGCGCATGTCGGCGGGCACCTTGTCGCCCGAGGCGAGAGCCACAATATCACCCGGCACCAATTCCTGCGCACTGATGCTGTGGCGCGTACCGTCGCGCACGACGGTGGTTGTCTCGGGCACCATCAGTGCCAGCGCCTCGATCGCCTTGCCGGCACGGTACTCCTGAATGAAGCCGATGATCGTGTTGACCACGACAACGCCCAGCACGACGAAGCCATCCACCCCTTTGCCCATGACAATCGCCAGGGCGGACGAGGCCAGCAGCACCCAGATGAGCGGGTTGTTGATTTGGCGCCAGATGATCACGAGGGGTCCCTCGCCGCGGGCGCGCGAAATTTCATTGGGACCGTATTGTTCGAGCCGCTGCCGGGCTTCGCTGCTGGTCAGCCCTTCCTCGCGGGTGGAAAACTCGCCAAGCACAGAGGCACAGTCGCGGGCGTGCCAGCCGTTGGCCTTCTGCTCCATCGTCTTGTCCCCTCTTGCAGCGGTGTGTGTGGTCACTGTGCGGTCCTTTCGGGGCCGTTGCAGAAACACCAGCATCCTGTCATAGTCGCTGCATTACACGGCGCGCCACGAGTCTCTTTCCAAGCGTGTCCGATTTTTCCGAGTCACCGGGCGCGCGCGGATGAGTCGCCGCAGGGGGCAAAACAGTTGAGTTTGCGCGCGTTCGTGCGGAAACGATAGGGGTGATATGGCTCTGATTTGCCGCTTGTGTTTGGCCTTGGTGGCCGTGGCCGCCTTGGCCGGCCTGCCTTTGGTTGCGCATGCGCAAGGCCTCGGGCTGAAGCGCTATCGCGACCATGCGCTCCTTGCAGACGGCACGACGCTGTTTTGCGGGTTTCAACAGCACCTTGTCTTGTTGGACACCAAAGACTTGGATCGCCCGGTTGTTCTCGCCCGGATGCCGTTCGGCCATGACATCACTTCCATCAAAAAGTGCCGCGGGTATCTTTTGGCGGGCACGATGGGTGGCGGCATCGTGGTTTGCGATACGGCGGATGTCTCGAACATACGGCAAGTCAGTCTTTTTTCCGAACTTTCGGACATTTACGGCATGGATGTTCGCGGCAACTCGGTTGCCGTAGCGTTGGGCGTGCGCGGCTTTGCCGAGGTGGACGCCTCAGACATGGAGAACTTGCGGGTGTCGGCCATCGTCAATACACCCGGAGAAGCGTGCGATGTGGTGTTTTGCGCCGGCCGCATGCTCGTGGCTGATGGTTCGGGCGGACTTCATGTTGCTGACCGGGCGACTCCCGGCCAGTGGACGATCCGGCACTCGGTCCCGTCGAAAGACGCGTCGCTGCGCGTGGCGGTGGCCGGCGGCTCTCTTGTCCTGCTGAGCGACCGGACGAGTCTGCGGCTCTTCGAGTTTGCGGATGAACCGATCGTGCTGCGCGAGGCGGGCGCGTATCAAAGTCAGCGGCTGTCTGCTGTTTTTGTGGATCTTTGGCCGGAAGGGCCGCTGGCGTATGTCGCGGCGCACATGGGCGGGTTGGAGGTGGTTGACTGCTCGCGTCCGGCCAGCCCTCAACCGGCGTTCGCTTGTGCCTTCAGTGCGGAGGCGGCGGCTGTCGCTGTTGGCGACGACCGGGCCTTTGTCCTGCTGAAAAATGGCGACATCGTCGTGTTCGACATTTCCGACCCCCGGCGGCCGCGGCAGTTGGCCATCATCAACATTGACCGCTTGCCGGTTCTGCGCGTCGAGCGATTCTGACGGCGGGGACTGTCCGATGACCGCCCGCCTGCTGACCGTTGATGCGGCCGCGCCGGATGCCGCCGTCATAAGCGAGGCCGCCGCGGCTTTGCGCGCCGGATGCCTTGTGGCTTTTCCCACGGAAACGGTTTACGGGCTCGGGGCCAACGCGCTGGACCCGGTCGCCGTGGCCAGGATTTTTGCGGCAAAAGGACGGCCGGCTACGAACCCGCTCATCGTGCATGTGACCGGGCCGGCGCAGGCGCTCGAACTGGCAGCCGTCTGGCCGCCCGAGGCTGTGCTTCTGGCCCAACGCTTCTGGCCGGGGCCGTTGTCGCTCGTGCTGCCGCGCACGGGGCGGGTTTGCGATGCGGTCACCGGCGGGGGGCCGACCGTCGCGCTGCGCATGCCCGCGCACCCGGTGGCTCTGGCCCTGCTCGAGGCGGCGGGCGTGCCGGCGGCGGCCCCGAGCGCGAACCGCTCGACTCGCCTGTCGCCCACGACGGCGCAGCATGTTGCGCGGCAATTGGGAGGGCAGATTGACATCATCCTCGATGCAGGCCCGTGCGCGGGCGGCATCGAATCCACGGTGCTCGATCTCACGACGCTGCCGCCGCGCGTCCTTCGGCCGGGTCTCATTACGGCCGCGGAGATAAGCGCGGTCATCGCCATGCCGGTGGAATCGGGCGGGCACATGCCTCGCCGCCGCGGCCAGCCGGCTAAGTCGCCGGGCCAGATGGCTCGCCATTACGCGCCGCTCACGCGACTCGTTCTTACACCGCCAGACCAGTTGACCGCGCCGGCCTGTGGGCGGGCCGCCTATGTCTTGCTGTCAACGGAGGAACCGGCGGGTGCAGTCGAGACGATCCGGCTGCCATCCGATCCGCGGCGTTACGCAGCGCGCCTCTACGCCACACTGCACCATCTCGACGAGTTAGGGCTGGATGTCATTGTTGTCGAGATGCCTCCCGACACTCCCGATTGGGCAGCGGTTCGCGACCGTCTGATGCGGGCTGCCCGGTGAATGGCGCAGCCGACGATTTTGCACCGTCCAGGGGCGTGGACTGCGGATTTTCGGCTGCTTGTTGATTTTGCTTGCGCGGGATAGCCCCAAATGGCATGCAGCGATTCAGTAACATCGTTCTTTTTCAGGAATCGAAAGTTAGCCGCAGGGATGCGAAGGCGCGGAGTTGAGGCCCTCCCGACACCCCCGACCCCTCCGTGCTGTCCTGTCCCTGCGGCTCATTGTTTTTGATGGAAGTTTTGGTCAGCGCGGCGGCGGCAGGTCCCACCCGGCCCATGCGCGCGGACGCGGCGGATCAGGGGCCAGCGGCGGCTCGTCATAGATATCGGCGCGCAGGAAAACATGCAAGTAATATCCGTCGCCGGGAAAATGCTTGTGGGTGTACACAGCACGCTGGCGATAGTGCTGGCGGAAATCGGGGTCGTTGGCGATGGTGTCAACGGTAGGGTTCATCCACCGTGGTCCGCCTTGGGGGAGCAAAGCCCCGGCCGTCAAAACGATGACCTCGGGCCGCTGACCGAGTACGAGCCGCTTTGTGGGGTAGCGGGCCTTGCCCCGCGAGTCGTAGATCAGGCGCGCCCAGTCGGGGTCGGCCAGCCCTGCGAGGTCAATAATTTGTGCGTTGCTGAGAAGGCCGACAAATCCTATATCCTCCAAGGCGACGGTGAGCGGTGCGCGGCCGCTCCGCAGCCGGTGCGCGTTCCACTCGCCCAGCCATTTCCCCAGCGGCACATGGGCATCGTACCAGCCGTAAACCCGGGTCTGAATCTCGTCCGTGGCGCGCCGGTTGGGGCGCTGGGCGGCGCCTAAAAAAAGAACCGCAAAAATGAGCGACGCCGCGGCAGACACCGCCACCGTGTGACGCGGGGCGAGACGCAGCAGCCCCAGTCCCAGTGCCGCAGAGAGGAGCGCGGCCAGCGGGGCCAGCACCGGGGCCACAAAGCGCAAATGGGGAATCCAGTCGCCCCCCTCCCATACCGTCACGCCAAGGTGTCCGGCCGCCCCCGCCAGCAGCATGGCAGCCGCGCCGCGCGCCGCGCGTCCGCGCGTCAGCAACACACCGGCCACGGCGCCCGCCAACAGCACCCAGCCCAAGTGATGCACGACAAAACCGTTCAAGTAGGCTGCGCCGCCGGCGACACGATCCAGCGCCGGACCGCCCAGTTTGGCATAATAAGGGTTGGGATGAAACCGTCCGTAAACGACGAGCCGGAAAACCGTTAGAACACTCCAAAAAACCGTTGCGGTGAGCAGCGCGAACAGAGGTCGGCGGGCTGGTGCGGCCGCCAGTGAGCCGGCCCCAAAGGCCGCCACCAGCGACGCAAACAAGCCCAAACCGACAGCCCAAGCGATGCCCTCCGGCCGCGTCCAGGTGGCCAGCCCTGCGGCCACTCCTGCGGCCGCCACGGTCGCCCATCCTCCCTCGCCTGCTGCCAGTCGCTGGAACCCCCAACAGGCCGCCGCTACCAGCCCGGCAAACAGGGCCGTCTCGAGACCCGAGACCGCACCGGTGGCAAGAATATTGGTGGATACCAGAGTGGAGGCGCCAGCCCAGAAGGTCAGGCGCGAGAGAGGCAGAGCAGCGGCGTCCGTCCGCGCAGCGTCCTCATGATTTGCTTGGCCGCGGCGCCCTCCGGCAGACACCGACCACCTGACAAGGTCGCGGGCCATGCCGGCGGCACACAACACGCTCACAGCAAACCCCGTCACGCCGGCCAGCCGTGTCATCCACAGCGCATAGCCACCCGTGAGCCATGCGACGGCGACTTGCAGCATCCACACGAGGTGGCTCGAGTGCGATTCCACACGCGGCCCGCCGCGATTATAGACAAACCCGTACCCCGCAGCGAAGTTGTGCGCGGCCCGGACGGTGATCAATGCGTCGTCCACCTCGTACGCCCAGTACTGGTACACGCGGAAAGCCGCGAGGGCGCCGAGGGCAGTCAGAGCCAGCCCAGTCAACGCCATGTCCACCCATTCCCTGGTGCGACGGGAGTTGCGACCGGCGGACTGTTCGTTGCGGCTGTTGGCGGCCATGGCGGTCCGCCCCGTGGTCACCTGCCGCGTTTGGCGCGGATGAGCGGTTCGAGCGCGTCCATGACGGGCTCCACGCCATCGCGCAACGCGTCGCAACAAGGCAGCCCGGTGATCTGAGCAGTCTCGGCAATGAGCCGCCGGGCCTCGGCCTCGCTTTGGTCATAAGTGTTGAGGCACACAGCCACCGTGCGCGGCGCTTTGTAATACTCCATGAACTGCTCGTAGTGGCGGATGGTGAACTCGAGGCTAGGCAGGGGGATGGAGGTGCCCGGCCGGAACTTCTCGCGCGACGGCTGGTGAACCATGACAAAGGCGTCCGGCATGGCGCCGAGCATCAGGCCGAGGGTGACCGGACCGAACCCCGGATGGAGGAGCGCGCCCTGACCCTCGACAAAGATGACATCGGCACCGGCGGCGTCGTGCATCATGACGAGGCGCTCCACCTCGCCAGCCATAAAATCCCCCGGCACGGCGTCGAGCGGCGTGCCTTCGCCTTCGATGAGGATCCCCGTCTGGCCGGTGGCGACGAATTCCGCCTTAAGCCCGCGCGCCCGCGCTGCCCGCCGCAATTCGAGTGCGACAGTCATTTTGCCGACATTGCAGTCGGTGCCGACGGTCAGCACGACAAAGGCCTGTGCCTTGAGGGCGCGCGCATGCGCGACTTCGAGTCCCGCGGGCGGGCGGCGCACATCCCACAGGCGCACGCCCTTCATTTCGGCCCGCTCGGCGAACTCCTCGTCGTCAGTCAGAAAAAAGTGCAACCCGCTCCAGACATCGAGATGGTTTTCGATCGCCTCAAAGATCACGCCGCGCCAGTCGTCGGGCAGCCGCCCGCCCGACGGGGCAATTCCGATGAGCAGGACATCGGGGCGCGCGGGCAGCAACTCGCCCAGCGTGGCGACCACCGGCGCCGGTCCGCCGAAGCCGAGGCATTGCTCGATGGTGCGCCCTGCGCGTGTCGAATCAATGGCTCCGACAATCTGGTGATCGGAATAACGAATGACACCGGTTGCCGTTTTCGCGTTCAGGAGCGTGAAGTTGCCCTCGGCCATGATGGCCACGCGGCGGCGCTGCGTCGTCAAGGGTGCGCAGTCCTCAGAAGCGCGGCAGACCGGGTGCCACGCCGGCCGCGCCGGCCAGCGGCAGGGCCCCGCGACGGTCGCTCTCGCGCGCGTCGCCGCCGCCTTCCGCTTTGACAAAATCGGCCGCCCGCACCTCGCGCGGCAAACCTCTCACGGGCTTGGTGAATTTCACGGCCGACGCCCGCAGGAAATACCATTTCGTCTCGCCCGGCATGATCGAGGGAAACGGAGTCCGGGGATTGTTGACATAGCCTCGTTGGCGGTCATTGAGCATGCGCACTCTCATCAGCGCGTCCGCACCGGTTGCGGCGCCCTTGGCCCGCAGGTCGGCCAGCATGGACTCGACCGCCTGCGCATCGCGGGCGTCACAGGCAAAACTGTCCACGATGGCCACCTCGATGGCATCGAACGGCACTTCGGCGGCGTACGCCGGGACATGGCGGTTGGTTGGTCCCGCGGCGAGGCAGGCATGGTCCACCGGCCGAATGGGCGGTTTATCCGGCCCCATCGTGGCGCACCCGCCAAGGAGCATCAACATTCCTGCCGCGCACGCCAAAAGCCGCACGGCCTGACCCGCAATTGTCGTCATCACGCGCCCATCGCACGGTCGGTAGCGTGCCGATGTCAACATCCAACGCGCCCTTACTGCAGGCGGCTCATCAGATTGAGACACTCGAATGTCGTCGAGCGGATGATCGAGAGTTTCTCCAAGTCGCTGATCTCGGGGTGAATGTAGGGGTTGCGGTAATGCTGGAGGCTGATGAGCAGCGAGGCGAAATGGAGGACCTCGTCGTCCGTATCAAAACCTTTGACGCCCAGCGGGTTGTCTACGCGGACGGGTTTGCCGTGCCGGGTCCAGGTGTACACGCGTCCGAAAGCGATCAGCATGATGCCCAGCGCCTTCAGGCCGTCGGGCTTGTAGCGGCTCTGGTGTTCGAGGATGCGGCGGAATGTTTGCCGCACATTCTCCACCGTGAAGTCCATGGGCCGCTGGCGCAGGAGCAGTAAAATGTATTGATGGTAATAGACGGACAGGTTCTGGTTCTTGTTCTCCATCATGTCCGGGATCATGACATAGGTGGCCGGCGCCGAGAGAAACTTCTGGAGGCGCTTGTTCATGCGCAGTTTGGTCTCGTTCTCCACGGCGAAACAGTAGGAGAAGCCGATGTTGCGCGAGAAGTCGAGTTCTCCGGGCGACTGAGCCTGTTGCTGGTAGAGGTACTCGGCGATGCGGAGGTTTTCGCGGGAGTCGTCGGCGAGCGCGTCATAGGCGGGGATGGCGCTTCGCAGAGCCGCCTCGAGTTCGGCAAGGCTGGCCGAGGCTGGCTGGCCTTGCCCCTCGGCGCGGGTTCGCGATTCATCGCGAAGGCGCTTCTCGTCGAGGGTCAGGAAAAGGTTGAACGCCTCGGCGCGGACATAGGGGTGGGTATCCGGGCTGGCGATGAGGGCGCGCACCGGCTCGAGTGCGGCCTCGGGCGCGCTGGCGCGCGCGGCCTCGAGCCGCTGCATCTGCTCGCCGGCGCGTTGCGCCTCGGCCAGCGCGGCCGAGATGGCTGTGTAAAGCCGTTCGATTTCATCCTCGATCCGGCTTTTGCTGATGACGGCAGCGGCGCCCAGTTTCTGGGCCATCGCGCCTTCCTCGAGGGAACCCACGGCGCTGATCATGATGACGGGCAGCAGGGGATTGGAGGCTTTGAGTTGGCGGATGAGGTCGAGCCCCTCGGTCTCGGTGCGCATCTGGAGGTCGGTGATGACAGCGTCAGGCGATTCCGTGGCGACGCGCGCCACGGCCTCGTCGCCGTCCTCGGCTTCAATCACCGCGTAGTTCTGCAGCATCAGGTTGCGCCGGAACGCATCGCGGTAGATTTTGTTGTCGTCCACGATCAGCAGGCGTGCCGCGGGCGTTGAAAGACTGGTCTGGCTCATGGTTTCACAAGTTCCGGAAACGATTGCAGCAGCCCCATGCTGCTTATTCCGCCCTCAACTTATCCGAGTCGGGCCTCGGCGGTCTCCATGGACCGGATGATGAGGGTGAAGCGCGCGCCGCCGGAGGGCGGATTCTCGGCGCGCACTTGTCCGCCGTGGAAATCCACGATGATCGTCCGCACCCAGTTCAGCCCCAGTCCCTCCGAGACCTCCGCTTTGGTCGAGTATCCGTGTTCGAAGATGGCGTCTATTTCGCCGCGGGTGAGCAGGCGCCCCTCCCGGTCGCGGATGCCCGGGCCGTTATCCTCGATCTCGATGCGCAGGCCGTCGCCGGGCGTATTGCCGGCGGGGCGCGTGCGGACGGTCACCCGGGGCGCGATGCCGCCCTCCGGCGGGCGGCGCTTGAGGGCGTCGAGGGCGTTGGTCAGCACATTGAACAGGGCGAGTTTGAGCAGGCGCGGCTCGACGATGAGGGAGGCGTCGGGGGCGGTCAGATCGCGCTCGATCGTGATGCGGGCCGACACCGTCGGCTCGAACGCGGCAAGGAAGTCGGCAATGAGAACATTGACATCGTGGCGCTCATAAGCCGGACGGCGGACATAACTGAATGAACGGTAAATATTTACAATTTCCTGCAGGAATTTCGTGCTGCGCAGCAGACCGTCCACGGCCTGTTGCAACAGTTCGCGCCGCGCCGCATCGGGCGGGGTGTCCGGTCCGGCCAGCAGTTGGCGGATCGCCATCAAGTCCAGTTTGCTCGTGGCGATGATATTGGTCAGGTCGTGACCAAGGTTTTTAGAGAGAATCATGTTGGCCTCGGTGCGCTGACGCGCCAGGGTCTCCCGGTACGAGCGCAGGGCGGTCAGGCCCTGATGGATGGCGTGACACGCCCGGCCGAGGCACTGCGTACGGAACGGCGCATCGGGCCGCGACGGGTCGAGCCGGCCCAAGATGACGAGTTGCCCGGAGCCAAGCGGAGCCGTGAAGGTGAAGGCGCCGGGGGTTTGCGGGTCGGTCACGAACAGTGGGCCATCGGCGGCCCCGCCGGGCGGGATGGCCCCGAGGAGGGCGGGGTCCGGGGCAGCCCCCTGGTCAGTGCCCGCCGGCCAGATGTGTGACTCGGTCACCACGGTTTCATCACCATCGCGGCGCACTTCGGCCAGAACAAGCCGTTGGGCGCCGAAGGCGCGGCCGGCGATGTCGAGCGCCCGGACCGCCCGCCGTGCTGCGCTCGCTTGCGCCTCCCCGTCGTCGCCGGTCAGCGCGGCGAATCGCTGCTGGACCTCTTGCAGGACGGCCTGACTGGCGAGGAAGTTGTACGAGCGCTCGAGGCGGCTGGCCGGCTGGGGGATGAGTTCCACGGCGCCGTCCTTGGCGCGCTCGAGGCGCACCGTGACCTCGCTCATGGGGCGCAGGACATAGCGGTAAAAGACCAGAAACAGCGCTCCCCAGATCAGCGCGAGGCCGCCCGCATACCAGCGGTAGCGCACCGTGAGGGACAGGATTTCCGGCTCGCCCGGGGGGGAAGTGTAATAAGCGACGAGGCGGCCGACAAGGCGCGGCTCGCCCTCGCGGCCGGGCCGGCGGGTGATGCGCAGGTCCGAGATGCCCTCGAAGTTCCGGAGAAACAGGTTATTCTGGAACGAGTTCACGCGGTCGCGCTTGTCGCGGTTGGAAATGTCGAGTACCACGGCCCCCGAGGGATCGCGCAGCACGAACCGGTACATGCTGGTGGGGCCGTCCACGATTTCGCGCAGGGCCGCCTCGAGGCGTGCCCGACCGGCGGCACGCACGGCGGGCGTGGCGCCGAACAGCGTCTCCCAGGCATGGGAGTTGAGGTCGTCGGGCAGGCGAAAGATTTCGTAAAAGTCACGCGTGATGATCTCGCGTTTGGCGCCCATGTAGCGCTGCCGGTCGAGTTCGTAAAGGGCCAGCAGCAGCGTGATGAGAAACATGGCGGCGGCTGATGCGACGAGGATGGCCGGTCGTGCGCCGGATCGCGGCGCGGGGTTTGGGCGCTCGGGTTCCATTCGTTGTGCCGCGCAGCGTGGCCGGCCGGGGCGCCCATGGCAACAAATGTTGAGGGCGCGGCCGGGGCGCATTTGCTCTTTACGAGGCCGCAGCCCGTCCGCAAGGTGTCGGGCATCCATACCATGGCGCGGGGGCGCAGGAGATGTCCGCATACTTTCCCAAGATTAAAGCAATCGCTTACGAAGGCCCGGATTCAAAGAACCCGCTCGCTTTCAAGCATTATGATGCCAAGGCGAAGGTGTTGGGGAAAACCATGGCCCAACACCTGCGGTTTGCCGTTTGCTACTGGCACACTTTCAAGGGGCTTGGTGTCGATCCGTTCGGGCCGGGCACGATTCTGCGCGAGTACAACAAGCATAGCGACCCGATGAAGGTGGCTGAGGCGACCCTGGACTTTGCTTTCGAGTTTTTCGAGAAATTGGGCGTGGGGTTTTGGTGCTTTCACGATCGCGACATAGCGCCCGAGGCGGAAACGCTTGCAGAGACCAACCGGCGACTCGACCACATCGTGCGGCTCGCCAAAAAGCGCCAGCGCGACACGGGCATCAAACTGCTCTGGGGCACAACCAACGCCTTCAGCCACCGGCGGTTCATGGCCGGCGCGGCGACCAATCCCGACCCGGCGGTGTTTGCCTACGCGGCGGCGCAGGTCAAAAAGGCGATGGAGATCACGCACGAACTCGGCGGCGCCGGCTATGTCTTCTGGGGCGGGCGCGAGGGTTACGACACGCTGCTCAACACCGACCTCAAGCGCGAACTCGACCACCTCGCCGCGTTCCTCCACATGGCCGTGGAATACAAGAAAAAGATTGGCTTCAAGGGACAACTGTACATCGAGCCCAAACCCAAGGAGCCGACGAAGCACCAGTACGATTTCGACGCGGGCAACTGTCACGCCTTTTTGCTCAAGTACGGGCTGGCGGATGATTTCAAACTCAACATCGAGGCCAACCACGCGACGCTCGCCGGCCACACCTTCCAGCATGAACTGGCCTACTGCGTTGCCAATGGTTTGCTGGGCAGCATTGACGCCAACCGCGGCGACCTCCTGCTGGGGTGGGACACGGACCAGTTCCCCCTGGATCTGTACGACACCACGCTGGCCATGTACACCGTGCTGCGCGGCGGGGGGTTTACGACGGGAGGACTCAACTTCGACGCGAAGGTGCGGCGCCAGAGCATTGACCCCGAGGACTTGTTCCATGCGCACATCGGCGCCATGGATGCGTTCGCGCGCGGGCTCAAGATTGCCGCAGCGCTGATCAAAGACAAGGTGCTCGATAACTTTGTCAAACAGCGTTACGCAGGCTGGGACCGCGGCCTCGGACGCCGCATCGAGCGCGGCGAAGTCGGCTTCGAGGAACTGGAGCAGTACACGCTCGAGCACGGGGAGCCGGAGTTGAAAAGCGGCCGTCAGGAGATGCTGGAAAACATCTTGAACGATTACATCCGCTGACCGGCCCGCACCCGGTCGCGGATGTCGAGCAACTCCTTCATGACGCCATCAAGCGCTGTGCCGTCGCTGTCGCGCACGCCGAACGCGTCGTGCAGGCGCCGATAGAGGGCAAACAGGCGTTCGTAGACGGCGGCACGCCCGGCATCGGGTTCGAACGCCTCGGGTTGGAGGCGCGTCATGGCGGTCACTGCCGCCTGGAAATCGGGATGCGCGCCGCCAGCCACGGCTCCGGCAATGGCCGCGCCCAGCGCGCAGGTTTGCTGACTGCCCGCGACCAGCATGGGACGGCCGAGCACATCCGCATAAATCTGCAACAGCAGCCGGTTCTTCGTCGAGATCCCTCCGCAGTTCACCACGCGGTCCACCCGCACGCCATACTCCTCGAGGCGCTCGATGATGACCCGTGCGCCAAAGGCGGTGGCCTCGATGAGGGCACGGTAAATCTCCGCGGGCGTGGTCTGCAGGCTCATGCCGACGAGCAGACCCGACAGGCGCTGGTCCACCAGCACGGTGCGGTTGCCGTTGTGCCAATCGAGAGCGAGGAGTCCGCTGGCCCCGGGTTCGACGCACGCCGCCTCGGCGGTCAGGGCGCCGTGATCCATCCCGCCGCCGGGCCGCACCACGCCCACAAACCAGTTGAAAATGTCGCCCACGGCCGACTGGCCGGCTTCGAGTCCGTGATGACCGGGCAGCACGGTCTCCGGCACGATGCCGCACAGTCCCGGGATGAGCGGCAAATCCTGCGACAGCGGGGCGACCATGATGTCGCATGTCGAGGTGCCCAGGATTTTGACGAGCGTGCCGGGCGCGATGCCGCTGCCTACGGCGCCAAGGTGTGCGTCGAGGGCGCCCACGGCGACGGGGATGCCCGCCGGCAGTCCAAGGCGCGCGGCCCACTCGGCTGTCAGGCGTCCGGCCGTGTGGGCGATGGAAAAACACTGGTCAGGCAGCGATGCCCGGATACGGGCAAGCCGCGGGTCCAGCCGCGCGAGGAACTCCGCGTCCGGGTATCCGCCCCACGACTCGTGAAACAGCCCCTTGTGCCCGGCCGCGCAAAGGTTGCGGCGCATCGAGGCCGGCGCCTGCGTGCCGGTCAGCACGGCAGGGATCCAGTCGGAAATTTCCACCCAAGTGGCCGCGGCCTCGAACACCTCCGGTGCCTCGCGCAGGCATCGCAGTGCCTTGGCCCAAAACCACTCGCTGCTGTAGACGCCGCCGCAGCGTCCCAAGTATTGCGGACGGATTTCAGCGGCGAGGGCTGTGATTTCGCGCGCCTCGGCGTGCGAGGTGTGATCTTTCCAGAGCCACGCCATCGCCGCCGGATGCCGGGCAAACTCGCTGCGGTCGGTCAGCGCGCACCCTTGCTCATCGGTGGGCATCGGCGTGCTGCCCGTCGCGTCCACCCCAAGGCCGACAATTTGCGACGGGGCGAAGCCGGGATCGGCAGCGGCGGCCGCCTCCAGCGCCGCGCGGACAGCGTCGGGCAGAGCCGTCAGATAGTCCGCGGGGTGCTGGCGCGCCAAGTCCGGGTTGCGCGGGTCGAGCACCACGCCGGTTTCGCCGTGCGGGTAGGGCGCGACACCCGAACCCACCTCGCGCCCGTCGGCACAGTCGGCCACGAGCGCCCGCACCGTGTTGGTGCCATAGTCAATTCCTAGCGCATAACGAGTGGACATGGCTCCTCCTGGTCGTCAGGGCCTGGCTCTCCGGCCGCGTCAGTAGGCCCGGGCAAAGTAAACTTCATATTTGGCCGGCTCGCCGGTGTAAATGCATTTTAGACCCTCGGGTGGCGGCAGGGGCCGGTTGTCGTCGCCCAGAGGAATGCACCGGATGGTGGCTTTCGTCTCCTCCTTGATCTTCAGTTCCACGGCCGGATCGCCGTTCCAGCCGGCGCGGATGAAGCCCCGCTTGTCCTCGATGACCTGCCGGAACTCGTCAAAGGAGGCGACGGTGCGCGTGTTTTCGTCGCGGAAGCGACGGGCGCGCTCCAGCAGGTCGGTCTGGAGTTGCGCCAGCAGCGCCGGAACACGCGCCTCCAGTTCCGTCAGCGGCACGAAAGCCTTCTCGCGGTTGTCGCGCCGGGCCAGCACGCATTGCTGCTTCTCGATGTCCTTGGGGCCAATCTCGAGGCGCAGCGGCACGCCGCGCATCTCCCAGTCGTTGAATTTCCAGCCGGGCGAATACTGGTCGCGGTCGTCCACGCGGACGCGCACGCCGGCGGCCTTGAGCCGAGCGCCGATTTCCTGCGCCTTGGCCAGCACCTCCGCCTTGTTGGCCGCCTTGAAGATCGGCACGACCACCACCTGCACGGGCGCGATGCGCGGCGGCAGGATAAGCCCGTTTTCGTCGCCGTGCGTCATGATGACGCCGCCCACAAGGCGCGTCGAGACGCCCCACGAGGTCTGCCAGACATGTTTGCGCACCTGGTCCTCGTCTTCGAAGGTGATGTCAAACATCTGGCTGAAGTGCTGGCCGAGGTCGTGGCTCGTGCCCGCCTGCAGCGCGCGGCCGTCGCTCATCAGCGCCTCGATACAGTAGGTGGTCTCGGCGCCGGGAAACTTCTCGTTTTCCGTCTTCATGCCCACGATCACGGGCATGGCCAGTTCCGTCTCGGCGTACTCGGCATACACGCGCAGCATCTTGAGGGTCTCCTCGATGCCCTCCTCGTGGGTGCGGTGGCAGGTGTGGCCCTCCTGCCAGAGGAATTCCGTGGTGCGCAGGAACAGCCGCGTGACCTTTTCCCAGCGGACGACATTGGCCCACTGGTTGATGAGAATGGGCAGATCGCGCCAACTCTGCACCCAGTCGGCGTAGATCGAGCAGATGATGGCTTCGCTAGTGGGGCGGATGGCGAGGCGCTCTTCAAGCGGCTCGTTGCCGCCGTGAGTAACCCAGGCCACCTCGGGGGCGAAACCCTCCACATGGGCGGCTTCTTTCTTGAGCAGGCTCTCGGGCACGAACAGCGGGAAGTAAGCGTTTTGGTGGCCCGTGTCCTTGATGCGGCGGTCGAGCGCGTCGCGCATGTTTTCCCACAGCGCATAGCCGTAAGGGCGGATGACCCTGCACCCCTTCATGGTTGTGTAGTCGGCCAGTTCCGCCTTCCGGACGACATCCACATACCATTGTGAAAAGTCCACCGACCTCGGGGTGATTTCCTTGGGGACTTTGCTTTCGTTTTGTTGCTCAGCCACGGCGGGCGTTCTCCTCGTCACAGGGTTGGATGTCGCGAAGCGGCGTGTACGCAACCCCGCGCGTCCGGAGGCGTCAAGCGCGGCGTGGGCCCGCGCAGCCGGTTACCACCCGCCGGGGAACGCGATCAGGCGATCCGGCTTACCGGGAACGGTTTCAGGTTCCGCAGGTACGGACTCATCCAGAGGGTTACGCTCCAGATATTTGCCGTCCGGTCCGGCAGACCACACGGCGAAGATCTTCTCCGGCAGTCGCAGGCGGATCACCACCTTGAGTTCGGGGTAATCGGGCTGTGGATTGCCGGTGGTTTGCCCGGGGCCGGGCAGTTGCGTCGAGGCCAGCACCGCTGCGCGGTCGAGCGGTGGCTGCTGGCCGGGCTCAGCCCACTTCGGCAGTATTTCTGGCGCACCGCGCAGGGATTCGCCGTAGAGGCGCTCCACGGCCTCGGCCAGATAGACGGCCCCGCGCGGGTCGCTCGGGAACTCCACCCAGACGCTGGCGTCCACCTTGCCCGGGTGGTCCGGAGCGGGTGTCACCTGAACATGCGACCTCGGGACGGAGAAGCGCGACGCTACGAGGCGCTGTGTCACCGGCACCCAAGCGGCCACGATGGGTGTCCACGGTTTGGAGCCGCGTCGGCTCAGGTATTCCGAAAATGTTGCGGGCGGCGGAAGCGCCTCGCGACGGGCGGGTGGCCATATTTCATTTTGGACAGCCTCCATGTTCTCCGGCCACGCGCCGGTGCGCAGGTAATGCAGCCGCGCAGCGTAGGCCGCACGGACCACAAGGGATTCGGTGACAGCCAGAGTCCGGTAGCCCCCGCGATCGTTCAGCCATCCCCCCAGCCTAAACCGGTAGCGTTCGCCGTAGAGGAGCCTGACGGCGGTGACAAGATCGGCGTCGCCGAGGATGGCGCGGGCGCGGCGGACATCCTCGAGGACCAGCGGACACTGACGCAGCGCGCGCTCGATGCGCCGCTGGAGGGCAGGCGCGCGCGACATCGGATAGAACAAGGTGTACTCCTGCGGCTGGTGGCAGAGGCCTCCTTCGTATGCCCGTTCGCCTTTGATCCCGCTGTTTTGCACGGATTCCAACGCGTCGCAGGCAACGCATGCGGCCATCTCCAAGTCCCGGCACCACTGGAACCGGTCAAATATCCAGCGCTGGGTCCATGCGGCCGTGGTATCATTTTCGCGCTCACGGAGGCGTTCGACACATGCCATAGCGATCCGCTCCGCGTAGTTCTCGGTGCCAGCGTCTGTCGTCAGGCTGTCGTTCAGCAGTACCGCGACGCGGCCCACCATCGCCGTGGCAGTGGTGTCGGGCTGCAACCGGAGCAGGGTGGCAAGTGTGTGAGCCAGTCCGCTATCCAGGTTGAGATAACTGTACGACGAAGTGGCGGACAACACCCGCAGCCGCCGCGTCGCATCCTCCCACCGGTCGGCCGCCGCGTCGGCCTCGATGGTTGGGAGCACAATTAAGAGGGCTTCGTAGGGCATGAACTCGGCTGCCGAGGGCAACCAAGGGGCAAGGCGCGCAAATTCCGTCAGCCATTGATCCGAGTCCGGCTGCATCAGCGCACGCAACTCGGCCAACTCGGGTTCCGCGGAGGGCGCGACCGCCGAACTGTTGGACCGAAGCCGCCGGATACGCTGCCAATCCCGCGAATCGTTGAAGCGTGTGCGAATCGGCCTGGCGAACTCGATCGCGGCGCGCACGGGGTCGTCGGCCTCCAGACCGGCGGCCTTGGCCGCACGGTTCAGGATTTGATCCGTCATGTCGGGCGGCGGTTGGGACGCCCACCAAGCCAGCCCGACCGCACACACACCGGATGCCACTATGAGCGCCCATGTGGAGCCCCGCTTCCAGAGTTGCTCGATGCGCATGGCTGCGTGTCCTCCCTAACCGAAGATCATGATAAGGAAGTGCTGTGGCGAGACGAGCAGCAGGAGCGTACCCCAGACGGCAAGCAGCGGCAGGACGACCAGTGCCACGAGGGCCCGCCGGCCCTCAGACTGCTCGAGCAGCGGCGACCGGCAGAAGGCCAGCCACGAAGCCAGCACCGGCAGACCCACCGCCACAAGGAGCGCCCACGCGAGGTATACGATGGGTTCGCTCCAACCAAACACGGGACGACCAAACAGCATGGAAGTCAGTGATGCGCCCGCTGCGATGCCGAACGGTATGCTGACCATGAGGGCGGCCATGATGGCAAACAGCCGCACCCGGAGAAGCAGCGCACAGAGCCACGCCGTCACGGCGGTGGACATGCAGACCACGGCTCCCGCCACGAATACCCCAAGCAGTTCCGCAGGCATTTTGAGCAACGACAACAATATGGGCGTGAGCCACGCCATGACCAGCACCACCGAGGCGGCCAACAGCGCGCCCATGCGTTTGCGGAAGAAGTGCCCGCGCGACACCGGCAGGCTGTACAGGTAAAAGGTGGGACGCAGCCGCTCGCCGTGCGACACGGCGGAGGCGCCCAGCAGCGCGCCCAGCAACGGTGCCATGAGAAACAGCAGGAACGCGTGCGATCCCGAGTCATCCCGGTTCCAGACCCGCATGAGCCACGGCAGAATGACCGCGGCGGTTATCGTCAGGATGAGGGGCAGGCGCAGCAAGTGGACTGTCGGCGGATCGAAGCCGCAGTCGCGGTGCCACCAGCGCCGCCGGCGGGTGCTCAACGCCACCTCCACCGCGGGCATCGAGCGCGCGATCTCGCCCTCGCGCCGCCCCACGGCCGCAATGGCGACGAGCGCCATGATGACCGACCATGCAACCATCATCACCGCGTAGCCGCGCGATCCCACATAATAGGAGGATTCCGCGCTGAAGAACCCGCCAGTGGCGACACCGCCTGCGGTGTAGGCCAGCGCCATAAAAGCCACCAGCGCCGCCAGCCCCGCCAGCACGATGGTCACAAGGTTTGGCGGGAGCACCAGTGGCAGCGCGAACCCCGTCGCAAATCCCGCGAGGGTTTGAGCCACGCAGGCCTGCACACGGTTGGGATCGGACAGCCAGTGGGTGAGTTCGCCCCAGCCGCCGGGAATAACCGCGACAACGGCGGAGACGGCTGCCATGTAGACGCCCAACAGGACAACGCCCGCCAACAATTTGTGCGCCAGCAACCCCAGCGGGCGCGCTGGCAGGAGGCGCAGAAACCACCAAGTGCGCGTCTCGCGCTCCTCGAAGGTCAGCACCAGCCCGATCGCATAGGCTGTGACGGCGAGCATGCGGAAATAAAGTTCCGCGCCGCGAAACCGGCTTAAGAAGGGCGACTTGTCCGCAAGGCTGGGCGCGATCATTTCCGACACCATGTAGATCAGGGCCATGCCCAGCGGCAGGGCGATGAAGCGCACGACATCCTTGCCGGCGGTGCCTGTAGCCGCGAACAGGGCCGCCCGCAGGCCCGGGCGCAGCGGCGATGCCGGATAATCCATGGGCGCGCTCATGATTCATCCTCCTTCGCCGCAGCGGCAGCACCCGGCCCGACGATTTCGAGGAATGCCTCCTCAAGGCTCAGGTCCTCCACGACATGGTGCGAGGCGCCGATGCGGGCCATCTCCGCGGCCGTGCGCGCGCTGTCATAGTCGTCCACGACAGCGACCGCCTCGCGGCCGTCCGCCGTGTAGCGCAGCAGGCCGCTGCAGGCGCAGGCGGTGGGCGCCGGCGCTCCCTCGTAAAACAGCCGCACGCGCTTGACACGCGCCAGCAAGGTTTCCGTCGGCTCGCTGCGGACGAGGCGGCCGTCGTGAAGGATGCCGACATGGTCCACAAGGCCGGATATCTCGTTGATCAGGTGCGAACTGATCAGGATGGTGCGGCCGCTCTCGCTATACTCGGCAAGCACGCCCTCCACGAACTGCCTGCGCGCGAGCGGGTCCAGCCCGCCGGTCGGCTCGTCCAGCACGAGCAGGTCGGGCGAGAACGCGAGCGCCAGCACGAGGCTCACCTTGGCGCGCTGCCCCTTGGAGAGCGTGCGCAAGCGCTGGTTCGCCGGCACGCCGAAGTCGCGCAGCAGTCTCTCCGCGCGCTTGGCGTCCCACTCCGGGCGGCGGTAATGTGCCACGAAGGCGCACACCTCCTCCGCCGTCATCCACTCGTAAAACGCCGGCGCATCGGGCACATAGCCGACGCGGCATTTCATGGCGACATCCTCGGTCACGGGGTCATAGCCGAGCACCCTGGCCGAGCCGCAGGTGGGCTCCAGCACACCCATGAGCATGCGGATGGTGGTGCTCTTGCCCGCGCCGTTGAGGCCGAGCAGGCCGTACACGCAGCCGCGCGGGATGGACAGGTTGAGGTCGCACACGGCCCACTTCGAGCCAAAGCGCCGGCCGAGGCCGCGCGTCTCGATGGCGGGCGTGGTGATGTCCGCACTTGGCTTCATGCTGTTGCCCTCCCCGGGATGTCCCGGCGCCACGCACCGGGGCGGATGTGAAAAACTTGTCTGGTAGCGGATGGCTGGTGCCGGATCATTGTACGCGCCCTCCCCGTGTCCCCGATTCGTCAGGGGGATAAATGGCATCGAGACGGTCCGTGATCCATTCCTCCAGCCGGTCGCGCGGCACGCCGAACAGCCGCGCCTGCGCGAGCACCCCGTCCAGCCCTGCCGTGATCACGCGCCGTTGCTCGGCGCGCCCGATATTCGAGCCCCGGTCGCTGACGAAGCATCCCTGCCCCGTGCGCGTGTACACGAGGCCCTCGCGTTCGAGTTCCGCGTAGACCCGCGCCACCGTGTTGCGGTTCACGCGCGCCTGCACGGCGACATCGCGGATTGTCGGCAGGCGGTCGCCCGGCTGCAAGGTCCCGCGCGCCACGGCGAGTTTTACCTGGTCCATCATCTGCTGGTACACGGGCTTTGGGCTGTGGAGATCCACCTCGAAGATCACGGCCGCGCCCCTTCCTGCGCATGTTGCGGCCTGACGACCGCCGGCGCTTGTTTGCTACTTGTCATAGTGCTACTATGACAATTGGTGAATGCGGGTCAAGGGAAAAATGCAAGGCGGGTGGTGCGGCTGGGGGATTGACCCTAAGGACGGGTTTTCGGGGCGTCCGGCTTCAAAGGTTTTCCGCGGAAATAGTTGGGCGCGGGGGGTGGCGAAGGGCGGCGGATGAGGCTGGCCAAGCGCCGGGTCCATCCGATGGCGCGCCACTCAAGGAAATACCAGGCTTTGACAAGAAGTCCCTCGCGGGCCATGGCGGCGGACGCGTTGCCGGCGTTGATGCCGAACGGGTGGCTGCATGCGCGGCAATACACGGGCGGCAGGGGGCTGTGGATTCGCCAGCGCAGCAACCGGTAGCGCCAGCCGTTCCAAATGCTCGCGAAGGGTGCGCGCGACAGGTGGCCGAGCGCATGAGACGACATGCAACAGGGGCGGACCGTGCCGGATGTGTCTATGTAAGGTTCGCTCCAGGGACTCCAGCATTTGGCTGGAATCCGGCCGGGCGCGGAAAACAGCCGCCATGTTCGGCGGGAGGTTTGGCCGTCACCGACCGGCCTTGGCTCGTGCCCGGGCGGCAGGCGCAGGGGCACTCCCAGTTGCGTCGCGACGCGCCTCGCCTCGGCATACCATCTGGCCGCCAGCGCGGGATCGTGTCGCAGCGACTCGCGGTCGAACTCGTTGCCGTTGTCAATGTAATCGAGCACTCCCACATGTTCGATGCCGTAGCGGTGCGCGAGCCTCACCACATCCGGCAACTCATGAACATTGCGCCGGAGGGCCACAAAGTGAAAAGAAAAATGCGAGACAAAATGGGACAGGCGGATGTCGCGCAACTTGCGGATCATGGCCAGTTTCTCGAGCGTGAGTGCGAGACTGCCGCCGGCCCGTATCGTGTCAAAGGTTTCCGGGGTCGCGCCATCAATGGATATGATGACCTCCACCGGGTGCGAGGTCAGGCGCTCGAGCCGCCGGAAGTCGAGCAGCGCGAGGTTGGTCACGAACTGCACCCGTGAGCCGTTGCGCAGACCCATGTCGAGGATCTCGTCGAAGTTGCCGGCAAGTGTCGGCTCGCCAAAGCCGGTGATGCTGAGGTGCGTGTTGACGGGCATTAGATCCCGTCGCACCACAGCGAGGACCGGAGAGGCGAGATCCTCGGCATAATACGGGTCGTAGCCTTTGCTGCAGGTCAGGCAGGCGAAGTTGCATTTGGTGGTGCTTTCCAGTTGCAGCGCATGGGGCAAGGATTTCAGCCGCAGGCGCCCCTCGGCATACTCGTTTTTGTTGAGGGTTTCGTTGGCGCGTTGGGTCTGCGATAACGGCGGTGGCGTGACGGCTACCGGCTGTGCCGCCGCCGCGCCCCCGGATCGCTGCAGGTAGAGAACATAGCGGATGCCCATGAGCGCGTCCTCGCACCCGGGATCGGCGGCCTGCGCGTCGCGGTAGGCGGCAAGCGCGTCCTCGAGACGGCCGAGATTGACAAGCCGGTCGCCGCGTCGCCAGCGCGCCTCGACCATGTGCGGGCAGACCGAGAGGATTCGGTCGTAAAGTTCCAGAGCGCGCGTGTGGTTGCCGCGCCGTGCCTGATTCCACGCGGCATGGCCGAGAATGGCGGGGCTGTCAGGGTAAAGCCCGAGCAGGGCCTCGAATTCGTCAGCGAGATTATCCTCAACCGAGCGAACGCTGCTGAGGAGTTGCTCGATGGCGGCCTTTTCCTCCGGTCCCATACGGTAGGGCGCCATGGTGGTGGGTGCGCTCACGCGTCAGGAAACAAAGCGCGCGGGGAGTTCTTCTATGGCTGAGTGTCGGCGCCATCCCCTTCGGCGGCCGCAAGGGCCCTGCGCAACGCGGCACGCAACGCAGGCAACTGATAAGGTTTCTGGATGAACGCTTGCGCCGGCTCTCCGGAAAGACGGTCGGTCATTTCGTCTTCATTGTAGCCGCTCGAGATGATAATGGGGATTTGCGGGTTGATCTGGCGGATGGCCTGCATGGCCTCGATTCCGTCCATGCGGGGCATCGTCAGGTCGAGCAGCACAAGGCGCACCCCGTCGGCCCGCGCCTTGAAGGTGGCCACCGCCTCGCGCCCGTCAGCGGCGGGAATGACTTCGAAGCCAAGCCGCTCCAAGAGACGCCTGCCGAGTACGCGAACGCTTTCGTCATCATCGGCGAGCAGCACGGTTCCGTAGCCAGTCCACGAGTCATCCGAATCTTCCGTGGGGACGACGGCTTGGGCCTGTTCTTCGCAGGCGGGCAGGAGCACTTTGAAGCGGGTGCCCTTGTGTTTTTCGCTATGGACCTGAATGGCGCCACCGTGTCCGCGCACGATGCCCAGCACGGCGGCCAGCCCCAGTCCGCGGCCTGTAAACTTCGTCGAGAAAAACGGATCGAAAATGCGGGCCAGCGTGTCCGGCCCCATCCCGCAGCCGGTGTCTGTGACCTCGAGAAAGACATAGGGTCCGGCCTTGAGATCGGCGCCAAAGGTCGCGGTTTGTAAGAGGGCGGTATCGCATTGGATGAGGCCCGTACCGACCGAGATCGAGCCGGTTTCCTCGCCGATGGCTTCCGAGGCATTGGTGATGAGATTCATGATGACTTGGCGCAGTTGCGTCGCGTCTCCCCAAACGGTGGGCAGCCCCGGACTCAGGTTGAACTTGAGCGAGGCCTTTTTGGCGAGGGTGACGCGCAGCAGGTGCGACATCTCGCGGACGAGTTCGTTGAGGTCAATATGTTGCATGACAAACTTGCCGCGGCCGGAATAGGCCAGCATTTGACGGCACAGTTCGGCGGCCCGGCGCGCAGCGGTCTCCACGGACTCCAGATATTCGCGCACAGGGTGGTCTCGGGGCAGGTCGGCCAAGGCAAGGTCGGTGTTGCCGAGGATGGAGGTGAGCAGGTTGTTGAAATCATGGGCGATGCCGCCGGCCAGGATGCCGAGGCTTTCGAGTTTCTGGGCTTCGAGCACCTTGGCCTCGAGGCGCCGTCGCTCCTCCTCGCCCCGCACGCGGGCGGTGATGTCCGAAATGAACCCCTCGAGCGCCTCCACGCTGCCGTCGGGGTTTATGATGGCGCGGCCGCGTTCCCACACATGGCGGACATCGCCGCCCGCCGTTACAATCCGGTACTGGAGCAAGAACGCCCGCCGGCACGCGATGGCGGACTGGACAGTGTTCCAAACCATTTCGCGGTCTTGGGGAAAAATCAGGTCCCCATAGTTGACCGTGCCGCCCGGCATGAGGGCCGCCGGAGAGTAACCGGTCAGTTCCAAACATCCCTCGCTGACGAATTCCATCTCCCAGTTCGGGCTGTTCTTGCAGCGGTAAGCCATGCCGGGGAGATTGGCCAGCAGTGTGGAGAGGCGCCGTTCGCTTTCGCGCAGCGATTTTTCGGCCTCAGCCAGCCGGGCCTCGCGGCTAATCTCGGCGAGCGTGTGGCCGACGACATGGGGAAGCACATCGAGAAAACTGCTGTCCTTCACCAGATAGTCGCGCGCTCCCGAGCGCATGAGTTCGACGGCGACCTGCTCGCTGCCCTGCCCGGTTGCGATAATGAACGGAATGTTCAGACCCTGTTCATGAATTTGATGGATTAGAGTGCACGCGTTCATATCCGGCAGCACATAATCCACCAGTAACAGCGTGACGCCGCCCGCGGCCACTTGATCGAGTGCTTCGCGGCCGGTCGCGACAACGACGACTTCGTGGCCGCAGCGTCTGAGCGTCCTCGCGATCAGTTCGCCTAACCCCGGGTCGTCTTCGATGGCGAGAATCCGCGAGACCTCACCCGGGGTGTTGCTGCTGGCGCTCCCGCTCGTCATGTCAAACAGCCGCTAATCATCGAATGTGGAATCCTCCGGGCAGCAAAGGGTGATACCCAGTTGGCGGACAACCCTGGCCAGATCACGGCACGGCACGGGTTTTCTCAAACAGCCTTGACCGCCGAGATCGGCACACCGACGCGCCTCGTCCGGGTCGTCGGAACTGGTGATCATAATGACCGGCAGGTCGGCAAGGCGCTGGTCCCGTCTCAGGCGCTCCAAAACGGAAAAGCCATCAACGCGCGGCATGGAGATGTCGAGCAAAAGCAAGGCCTTGTCGCCGGGCTTCCAGTGGGGGTCGGGCCCGCAGCCGCAGAAATAGTCCAGCACCTGCTGACCGTCGTGTAGCCGCACGAGCGGGTTGCGAAGTCCCGCGCGGCGCAAATTGCGCTCAAAGAGAGCCGCATGCCCGTCATCATCCTCAGCCAGCACAATCGTTGTTTCGCCCTGTTGCATTCGCTGACCCCTGACAATTGTCAGGGTGCAGGCAGCGCAAAGAAGAATTTGCTGCCTTGGCCCCTGACTGACTCAACCCAAACCCGGCCGCCCAGACGACTGAGGATGATCTGGACAATCGCCAGACCTACCCCTTCTCCTTGCCGATCGGCGGGCGAGAGACGACAAAACAAATCGAAAATGCGCTTCTGGTCATCGCAGTCAATCCCGATTCCGTTATCCTCCACGCAGTACACGCACTCGGGACCGTCGCATCTGCCGAAGAGGGCAACTTTTCCGGGCCGATCCGGATCTAAATATTTGATGGCATTGTCGAGCAGGTTGGTCATGACCTGCGCCAGTTGCCCGGCGTCGCCCCGGCAGGGCGGCAGCGGGCTGCGCTCCACGGCGACCCCCAACTTTTTGATGACAAACTCCAGCCCCTCGAGCGCTCGCGACGCCACCTCGTCCATGTTGACCTCGCCGATCTCGAGCGGACTGCGACCCAGACGCGCCACACGAAGAAAGCCCGACAGCAGGCGGTCCATCTGTCCAATGCTTGTGCGGATGAACCTCAACGCCTCGGGGATGTCGCGGCCAAGCAATTCGTCAAGCCGCGACCGACGGTCTTGCGGCAGGTGAACGGTCTCCAACTGTTCCTGCAGAGCACGGATCGAACGGAGCAATTCGCGGCTGAAACCCTCGACATTGACCAGCGGCGAGCGCAGATCGTGAGATGCCATGTACAGGATTTGCTCGAGTTCGCGGTTTTTTCGCTCGAGTTCGGCCGCCAGTCGCGCGCGCTCCTCCTCCATGCGCCGGCGGTCGGTGATGTCCTCGTAGGTGCCGAGGATCCCGATGATCCGCCCCGCGGCGTCGCGCAGCGGCATCTTGCTTGTCCGCAGCCAGGTCAGGCTGCCGTCGGGATGGCTTTGGGGCTCCTCATAGCCGAACAAAGGCTGGCCGGATTCCATGATCGCCCGATCATCCGCACGGTACAGGTCGGCGGTTGCAAACCAGCCCAGATCGCGGTCGTCTTTGCCAATGATTTGCGCGGGGTCGTCGAGGCCGGCATCGCGGGCAAAGGGCATGTTGCAGCCGAGGTAGCGCGAGTCGCGGTCTTTCCAGAACACCCGCTGGGGGATGGCATTAAGGACATCGGCAAACATCTGGCGCGATTCGGCGAGGAGTGCCTCCGCTTGCGCGCGCAACTGGACCTCGCGCAGGCGCTGGCGAAACAGGAGCGCCCTCTGGTGCAGCCACAGGCCGCCAAGGCCTGCGCCGAGACCCGAGACAAGCACGCCGACAAGAAGATAAACAAGCATCCGGTAACGGGCCTCGGCCGCGCGCACTTCCCGGATATCCTGTTTGCAAACGATTATCCACGATGTAAGCGGCACAGGCCGGATCGCGGCCAACACCGGCACCCCGTGGTAATCGCGACCCTCCACGGTTTTTCCTATTCCCCTGAAAAACTGCGCCGACGGCAGCGCGGACTGTTCGATAGGCAAGCGCAGCCCGATCGGATCGCCAGCGCGCCGGCGCAGGCGGTTCAGAAAAACCACATGGTTGCCCTCGCGCCGCGCCAGCACGCTTTCGCCCGTGCGCGTCGCGACAGGCCATTTGAGCAGCATCGGATACAAAAACCGCTCAGGCGAAATACAGAGAACAACGGCGCCCACCGTGCGGGTTGAACCGTCATCCCTGCGCGCCACCAGCGGAGCGACGATATCCATGTGGGGAGCCGGCCGCTCACCGCCGACGACCAAGTCGGTCCAGTCCACCGTGCCGGTTTGCAGCACGCGTTGCGCCAGTTGACGGGTGGCAGTCGGCAGATCCCCGGCCTCGCTGGGGATAGCCATGCGAAGCGTGCCTGCGGCATCGAGCAAACACACAGCCTGATAATCGTGTCGGACGAGGAAAGACTTGAGCCAATCGTTCATGGCGGCGTCCGAGACGGTGTTTGATGCTCCGGCCAGCCACCGCTCCACAGCGTCAGCCAGCAGGCCGTTGCTTGCGATCACCTCAGCGTCGGCATGTCGCTCGGCCAGCCAGTTTCCGATGCCTTGCGCCTGCAGGTCGGCGACGGTGTCGAGTTGCGTCAGCGCGGCCGTGCGCGTTGCTTCGTTGATCCCCCGCGAGTGGTGAATCGTGCCCGCGGCGATGATGGCGCAGATGACAAAAAACACAAGGAGGTATGGCCATGCGGCCACCTTCTGGTCCTGCTCCGTCGCGGCTTGACTCGCGTCTGGAGACTGCTCCACCCCTCGTCACCTGTCCTGAATATTCTTTGGAAGTTCACTGCCCCCCTGACAAAATGATCCCTGTCCGGTTACTTGCGGACCTCGATCTCCTCGGGTGTCAGGGCGTGCGGCACCTGATGCGGGGTTCCCGACGCCGAGAAGATGAAATCGTCGCCGGTTCCCTCGATCCCGTCGCGGCCCAGCGATTTGACGAGACCGCCGCCAGCGGTTGTGATAATGAGGTCGTTGCCCCAGCCGTCGCGGGTTTCCTCTTCGGTGGCAAGGCCCAGCCGCCGCAAGTCTTTGATCGTGGGCAGGCGTCCGGGGCGGTCGGCTGTGCGCTGGTAGTCGAGGATTTTGTTGAGCGTCAATTCAATGTGGGTTTTCGTCGTAGCAACCCGTTCGGCATCTTCCGCCGCTATCTCTTCGGCGGTGGGTTCTTTCGGCGGCTCGATCCGGCCCAGCAGCGCGAGGATGCCGCGCGCCAGCGGGGAGGGTTGGCGATTGCCCGCCTCGTCCTGAGACGGTCGCATGAAGGCATAGATGGCCGTTGCGACAAACAGGGCGCCAACGACGGACAAAACGATGAGTTTCGTTCGCGAGGGGGGCGGCGGATCCGGCAGATCCTTGATGCGCACATTGATGAGTCCCTCGGTTAGGTAGGAGCGGGGCGCACCTTCAGGACTGGCCATGGCTGGCGGAGTTTCGCCAAGGGCAAACAATTCCGTGTCGGGCAGGCGCTGTTCTTTGGCCAGACGGTGCAACTTGGCCTGCTCGAGTTCGCTGATAAGTTGGTCGTAGTCCTGATAGCGCTCGCTGGGATCCTTCGCCATCATCTTGCAGATGATGTGGTTGATGTCGGCGGGGACCTTGGGGTTGATCATGTAAGGCGGCGTCAGCGGCGAATTGATATGTTTCATCATGATCGCCAGCGGCGTGTCGCCGTCGAAGGGCGACTGGCGCGTGACCAGTTCATAAAAGGTCGCCCCCAGCGAGTAAATATCCGAGCGGTGGTCCACGCCGCGGCCCATGCCCTGCTCGGGAGAAATGTAGCGAGGCGTGCCGACAACCATGTCGGTGGCTGTGATGCTCGACTCGTCCCAGAGCGATTTGGCGAGGCCGAAGTCAATGATTTTTACGCCCCCGGCAGGCGTGATGAGGATGTTCGATGGCTTGATGTCGCGATGGATGATCGAGCGCCGGTGGGCTGCGTCGAGCCCCTGCGCCACCTGCAGCACGATGTCCACCAGTTGCGAGAATGGCGCTTCCGGGTTGTTTTTGATGAAGCGGTCGAGCGGTTCGCCGTCCACATATTCCATGACCAAAAAGGGCCGCCCGGAAGCGTCCTTTTCCTGCGCGAAAATCTGGGCGATCCGGGGGTGGTCAAGGGCCATGGCCGATTTGGCCTCGCGCTCAAAGCGGCGCAGCGCATCCGGATCCCGCGCCACCTCGGCGTCAATCAATTTGATTGCGACCGGCAGGTCCGTGGCCGTGTCCACCGCCTTGAGCACCTCGCCCATCCCGCCGCGACCGATCTGCTTGATGATACGGTAGCGCCCGATCATGCGTGCGCCGGGAGGCGGCGCAGTCGGTCCCTTCAGGGTGCCTAACTCTGGGTCGAATTCGTTCACGATCCCTCGCTCTTCAATAACTGTGAACATTGCTGCCATGGTTGTCAATCGGGCTCCGCATCCCGGTGCCACGGCAGCGACGGCCGACCGGAAACGGTCTGTTCCGGCGTTCTTGACGGCGGTTAAGGCGCGAGGCGGCCCGGTGATCCACTTTTAACCCAAAATGCCAACAGGGAGAACCGACACGATGGACCGCCACATCCACGGCCACGAAGTGCTCAACTGGATGCTTTCCACGGGGCGGGGGTTCAGCGAAGGTGAATGGATCGAGGCGATCGAACAGCGATTCGGGGCACACACGCGCTTTTTCACCTGCTCGGCCAGTGGCTTGGATGCGGCCGGGCTGGTCGCCTTCCTTCGTGCGCGCGGAAAGTTTCGTCCAGTCAGCGAGGACGGCTGCCTCGCGGCGGACAAGTCCAAAATGTGCGCCGGTTAGCGGCGCGGGGCCGCAGCGGTGCTTATTTCTGTTCGCCTTTGGCGGTTCTGACAATGTCGCCGCCGGAAACAGTGCCGTTCGTGGGGTCGTAAAAATAGTCGAGGTTGGCGCGGCTGGTGAGCGCCATGGTTCCGAGGATAAAACGGGCCGGGCTGTCGGCGTAGCGCTGGCGGTCAGGCCCGACGCTCTGCACGAGCCAGCCGTGATCGCGCAGGCTGCCGCGCTGCTGCGGTGTCAGCATGCCGCCGGTCGCCAGGTCGAGTTCGCCGGAATCAGCCGCGGCACGCATGTTCATGTAGCCATAAAACCAGTAGGGCGATTCCATGCGGCCCACGGCGAACAAGTCGTCCAGCAGACTTTGCGACAAGTAGCCCACCGGCGTGGACAACTTTGGCAGGCAGACGATCGAATACTCGAGCGCGAACCGCATGGGCACGGCAGGGCTGGGAACCTGCGTGTCCGGATATTTCCCGGTCTCGTCCACCGCGTAGGCCTCGATGCCGGTGGCCAGCGTGCGAAGGTCGGCCTTAACCCGCGACACCTTCGAGCGAGTTTGGGCTTCGAGGAAGTTTGGCACTGCAATGGCTGCCAGAATGGCGATGATGGCGACAACGATAAGCAATTCGATGAGCGTGAAGCCCCGGCGCCCGGTCGCAGCGCCGGATGGCAGGTGGTGATTCATGGTAGCGTCCCCCCTTGACATGTTCGGGCGTTCGTTCCCCGCCTGCTGGCACTGGCGCCCTCCGCCATACGAGCAGACCACAACCCTGTGTCGAATGCAACGCCATTGATGCGATCGCCGGGGAATTCGCCTTGACTGAAAGGTGCCGTCGCCGCGCGTCATCTTGTTTCACGGAGGCGACGCAGGCGCGCGCCCCGTCAGAGAGGAAAGGAAGCGTGGTTTCATGAATGTCTGCGTCATCGGCACGGGCTATGTGGGGTTGGTCACGGGTGCCGTCTTTGCCGACCTCGGCAACGAAGTCATTTGCGTGGATAAGGACGAGCAGAAGGTCGAGATGCTGCGCCGGGGCGTGATGCCCATCTACGAGCCGGGCCTTGAGGAGATTGTGAAGCGCAACATGGAAGAGGGCCGGCTTTTCTTCACGACCGATTTGGGCGAGGGGGTGCGCAAGTCGCTCGTGGTGTTTATCGCCGTCGGCACGCCACCCAAGGACTCCGGCGAGACGGATCTGCAATATGTTGAGGACGCAGCCCGGGAAATCGCTGCGCACCTCGATCACTACACGATCATCGTGAACAAGAGCACGGTTCCCGTCGGCACTGGCGACTTCGTCCGTCGGATTATCGAGCAGAACCGGCGCCGAAATGTGGATTTCGATGTCGTCTCCAACCCCGAGTTTCTCAAAGAGGGCTCGGCCGTCCACGACTCGCTCAATCCCGAGCGTATCGTCATCGGCGCCCCCAACAGCCATGTGGCCATGGCGCTGCTCGAACTTTACGCCTCGCTCGAGGTGCCGATGCTCATCACCGATGTCGAGAGCGCGGAAATGATCAAGTACGCCTCAAATGCTTTTCTGGCTACCAAAATCTCGTTCATCAACGCCATCGCGAACATCTGCGAGCGGGCCGGCGCGGATGTGACTCAGGTGGCCAAAGGCATGGGCTACGATTCGCGCATCGGGAAGGAGTTTCTGCAGGCAGGTCTGGGCTTCGGCGGGTCCTGCTTCCCCAAGGACACACTGAGCCTGCGCAGTGTGTGCGCCAAGTTCGGCGAGGATACCTCCCTGTTTGACGCCGTGATCCGCCTCAACGAGGACCGCGTGCCGCGGTTCGTGCGCCGCATTGTGGAGCGCATGGGAGACATTCAGGGCAAAACCTTCGGGATTCTGGGCTTGGCATTCAAACCCAACACGGACGACCTGCGCGAGGCCAAGAGCCTCGAAATTATTGCAGCGCTTCAGAAGCAGGGGGCTCGGATCAAGGCCTACGACCCGATCGCCATGGAGCATGCCAAGGCCATCCTGAAGGATGTCACCTTCGCCAAGAGCGCGTACGACGCGGCTGACGGAGCGGACGCGGTGGTCGTCGTCACGGACTGGAACGAGTTCAAACTGCTCAACCTCGAGAAACTGCGCGAGCGCATGAAGCAGCCGATCCTCTTCGACGGACGCAACATCTACCAGCCGGAGAAGATGAAGAAGGTCGGCATCGAGTACTTCAGCATCGGTCGCTGAGAGCGCCAGAGCCATAGCCCATTGGCTGCCGGGTCCATGACCGCGCCGCACCGCATCCTGCATCTGGCCTCCTTTTCGAGCATGGGGGGCACGGAGCGCATGATCCTGTTTCTCGTCGAGGCCATGGATCGCCACCGGTTCGAGAGCCATGTCGGCTGCCTGATCGGCAACGGCGATCTTATCCGGCGCGCGCAGCCCATCTGCGCGGGAGCGCGGCATTTCCAGTTCCGCCATCCGCTGGATCCGCGCGGATGTGCGGCGGTTCTCGGCTACATCCGCCGCCACCGCATTGAATTGGTTCACACCTACGGTCTGCGGGCGGATACGGTCGGGCGGGTGGCGGCGCGGCTGGGCGGTGCGCGCGCCGTGGTTTCGGGTATCCGCAGCATTGACCCGTGGCGCCGCTGGCATCACACGCTGCTGGACCGCTTGACGGCGCCCTTGGTGGACCGGTTCATCTCCAACAGCGAAGCCGGCAAGGCCGCCACGGTGGCGCGCGAGCGATTTGACCCGTCGCGCATCGAGGTCATCCACAGCGGCATCCCCGCGCGCGAGATCCCCTTTGCCCGGCGCGACGAGATCCGCGCAGAACTTGGCGTGGCTCCCGATGCCTTTCCCGTCGCGGGGATTCTGGCCAATCTGCGCGAGATGAAAGGCCACGAGGATGTCGTCCGCGCGCTGCCAGACATCCTTGCGGCGTGGCCGTCAGCCGTCTTTCTCTTCGCCGGCCGCGACGATTCGGGCGGAGCCATTGCCCGGCTGGCCGCGCAACTGGGCGTGGATGCGGCCATCCGCTTCCTCGGTTACCGCGCCGACACCGCGCCGCTGCTGGCGGCCATGGACATTTTTCTGCTGCCGAGCCACTGGGAGGGGCTGCCGGTTTCGGTGCTCGAGGCCATGCATGCCGGGGTGCCCGTGATCACGACGGGCGTCGGGGGTATCCCGGAACTCGTTCGCGACGGCGAGGAGGCGCTACTGATCGAACCGCGGCGGCCGGATCAGATTGCCGGCGCGGTGGCGCGTCTGGCGGGCGACCAAGCGCTTCGGCGCCGCCTGGCGGACAACGCCCTGCGTCGGGCTCGCGAAGAGTTTTCGCTCGAGACGATGGTCCGTCGCCACGAGGAAGTGTACGGGCGGCTGCTCGGTTTGTGACATCGTCACACAGGCGTCAAAATCCGCTTTACTCACCCGGCGGCCCGACAACAACATTCAATCCCGTCATGCAGTTCGCGAACGCCCCCTGCCGCGAAAGGGTCCGCTGATGCGCCGCTCCGACTCCCGCTCCAAGAGCAAGTTTATCTTTGTCACGGGGGGCGTCGTATCGTCCCTTGGCAAAGGCATCGCCTCTGCCACGATTGGTTGCCTGCTGGAATCCCACGGTCTGCGCGTAGCCAATCAAAAGTTTGACCCGTACATCAATGTGGATCCGGGCACGATGAGCCCGTTCCAACATGGCGAGGTTTATGTCACCGACGACGGTGCCGAGACCGACCTCGATCTGGGCCATTACGAGCGGTTCACCGGCGCGACACTGTCACGGCTCAACAATGTGACGACCGGGCAAATCTACTACGAGGTGATTCAGAAAGAGCGCCGGGGCGAGTATCTGGGCAAGACGGTGCAGGTGGTGCCGCATATCACCGACGAGATCAAGGGGCGCGTCTATAAACTCGCGGCGCAGGGCTACGATGTGGTCATCACGGAGATCGGCGGGACGGTGGGCGACATCGAGGGTCTGCCGTTTCTGGAAGCCATCCGGCAGGTGCCCTACGATGTGGGGCGCGAAAATGTGCTCTACATTCATTTGACGCTCGTGCCGTTCATCCGCGCCGCCGCGGAACTCAAAACCAAACCGACCCAGCACAGCGTCATGCACCTGCGCGAAATCGGCATCCAGCCCGATGTCCTGCTCTGCCGCACCGAGCAGCGCTTCAGCGACGAAATCGCCGCCAAGATCGCCATGTTTTGCAATGTGGACTCCGATTGCGTGTTCCAAGCCTGGGATGTGGACGAGATCTACCGCATCCCGCTGGTCTACCACGAGCAGGGGCTCGATCGCGTCCTGCTGCGGCTGCTGAAACTCGAGTCGCCGGCCGGGCAGGCCGATCTGTCGGGCTGGCGGCGCTTTTCCGAGCAACTGGATTCGCGCGAGGACACGGTCCACATCGGATTTGTCGGCAAATATGTGGACTTGCAGGATGCTTATAAAAGTGTTTACGAGGCGCTGCGCCACGCGGGCGTGGCCAACGGCGTGAATGTGCGCATCCACCGCATCGAGGCCGAGGATGTGGACGCAGAGTCGCTCGACGAGCAACTCGACCACATGGACGGCGTCCTCGTGCCGGGCGGTTTCGGGTCGCGCGGCATCGAGGGCAAGATCGCCGCAGCAGGACACGCGCGCCGCGCGAAAATCCCCTATTTCGGCATTTGCCTTGGGTTGCAAATCGCCGTCATCGAGTTCAGCCGCAATGTCTGCGGGCTGACGGGCGCCAACTCGACGGAGTTCGACCAGCAGTCACCGCATCCGGTCATTGATCTGATGGCCGAGCAGAAGAGCATTCAGGCGATGGGCGGCACGATGCGCCTCGGCGCCTACGATTGCGTCGTGCGCGAGGGCACGCGCGCCGCCGAGGCGTACGGCCGGCCGGTCATCCGCGAACGCCATCGGCACCGGTACGAGGTCAACAACAAATACCTGCATCAGTTGGCCGAGCACGGCTTGGTGATCAGCGGCGTGAATGAGCAGACGAATCTTGTCGAGATGATTGAGTTGCGCGACCACCCATGGTTTGTCGGCTGCCAGTTCCACCCCGAGTTTAAGAGCAAACCTCTCGCGCCACACCCGCTGTTTGTAAAGTTCATCGCTGCCGCCAAAGCGCGCCACCTGAGCCACCGGCGAAGCCGCGAATTCCACTCAGAGCGCAGTTAGACCCCGCAGCGAATCGTTGAAAGCGATTTCGCGTTGACGCCGAACCCACTCGTGCGATAAAGTTATCGCAACATAGGATGGCAGGAGGTCTTCGCCATGCGCTTTAGAAGGCGAGGCGTTTGCCTGCTACTAGGGCTGGTTGCGGCGTGGTCCGCAAGCGCTGCCGATTGGCCCCAGTTGCAGGCAAACGCCGCGCGAACCGGTATCACGAGTGACTCGATCGCCCCCCCTATTCGGGCGCGGTGGATTTGGGTGGGGCCGACGCTGACACTACGCAATCGCGACAGCGAGCCGGGCTGGCCCCACGACCTGACAAGCCGCGACGGGTACAGTTACCCGATGCCAACCTCGGTCGGCTTCACCATTGCGGAAACCGTGCAGCCGGTCGTTGCGACAGGCCGGGTGTTTGTGGGCACGCAAGAGGGGAGCGTCCATGCCATCGCGGCGTTTGACGGCACCACGCTTTGGTCGGCGGCTTTGCCCGGTGGCACGGCCGCCACGGCGGCTGTGGACGGCTCGACGGTCGTTTTCGTGTCGCTCACAGGCATCGTACGCGGTTACCGAACCACAGACGGCGCGGTTTTGTGGGAGTTCGACAGCGGGCGAAGCATTACGGGTGCCCCGTTGGTCGCCGGGGGGCGCGTTCATGTGGCCGACCATGGCGGATGGGTGACGGCCCTCGCCAGCGCCACTGGCCAAGTCGTCTGGCGTCAGCGTTTGACCGCCCCCGTGCTGGGCGGCATGGCCGCGGACTTGGATACTCTTTATGTGGGATCCGAAGACATGCGTGTCCATGCGCTTCGGCTCAGCGATGGCACGGTACGCGCCACGGCCCGGGTGCGCGGCCAGAGTTTCCGGACCCTCTGGCCCGTTGTCCACGGCCCATTCGTCTGGGTGTCGTCGGTAACCACCCCCATCATCGGCAGCGAATATGTCATGGAGTCGCTCATGGACGACTCGCCCACGAGCACCATCGAGGAGGCGAACATCGCCCGGTGGCTGACGGGCGACACAAACGGGGGGCGCTGGCCGGATGCGGGCGAGGATTGGCAACGCTTGTTTGCGCTGCGGCGCACGGATCTCGGATCATCGTTCACGGTGCTCGCCGGTCCGGCGGACGGATGCGGCTATCCGGCGCATCCACCCGTGATCAGTCCCACGGGGCAGGTTTTGACCTATTTCAAGACGCGCCATCCCACTTTCACCACGGTCGGCGCTTTTGGAACCAATTATTCCATTGACATTTGCGCGGTCAATCCCGTCACCGGCGGACGCATCCAGATCAACAACGGCACGATGGCCGGCATGTGGATGTGGGAGACGGACAACCTTTACGCCATGACCGTGTGCGGGCCGTGGCTGTGGCTGCGGCAAAACTTCCGGGGCACGCAGATGGTGAACCTGTTCACCTCGGCCCACCGCTTTGTCTCCACGGAGATCCGCACCTTCGATGGCGGTTACATGCCGTGGGACATCGTTTATCGTGACACGGCACCCCAGATCACCACCGGCCAACCGCCGCTGCTTGGCCGTGTCGGGGTCGTCGTCGTGCAAAACACGGGTTACATGACGGAAAACTTTTGCGTGACAGCCATGGAGCACATGCCATGAAAACCTTGATCTGTTCCTTACGGCTCTGCGCGGCCGCCATGGCTTGCCTCCTGTGGCCGGCGGTGCCCGCAGCACAACCCGTCAACATCGCACCTTACGCTTGGGAGTTTCCCCGGGTCACGGGCATCACGACGGCGGCGGACTCTCTCAAGGCCATCCTGTCGGAGGAAATTCAAAGGGTCCTCGACGCCGGGCATCTCGCCCCTTTGTACATTAGTTATGCGGACGGCGCAAGCCTCGGCTACGCGGTCTATCATGAGCCTGGACGCATCATCACGACCCTCGCCTGGGCCTACCCTCACCTGTCGCCGGCCCAGCAGGCGGCCGTGCGCACTCGCGTGCAGGCCACCCTCGCTCACCCGGTCCATGCGCCTTGGGCTCCCTACCCGATGCCCAAGGACGCCGGAACCGCCCGCGAGGCGCACCCCAAGACGAAATGGTGGAACGATGTCTCGTGGTGGGGAGAAGTCCGGCCGCGCGTCCAGATCCTTTACGGGCTCTGGCTCTACGGTTACCGGTCCGGCGACTGGGCCACGATCCAGCCGCATTGGACCACGATCCGCGATTTCTACAACGATCTGTCCGACACGGCGGATTTGTACGGCACCATGTGCGCCCACATCGCCATGGCGCGGATGGCCGACCGCTTTGGCGACACGCCCACCCGCACGCAGGCTCTGAACAACCTGCAGACGATGCTCGACACCAGCCGTAACATCAATGTGGTGGACACGCGCGCCTCAGAGAAAACGCCTTACTGGATCTCGCCCTACCGCGACATGTACGATGCCAACAACTGGGGCACCATCTACCGCGGGTGGATCTTCCTCAACCTGTCGCCAGAGATCGGGCGTTACCTGCGCGATCATGTCTATGCCGCCACGCTCAGCCGCCATCAGGAGGGCCTCGCGCTGTGGCCCAAATGGTGGATCAGCAAGGCCCAGTACTTCGCCCGCAGTTGGACGGGCGACGAAGGCGTCGGCCTGACGCCGGAGGTCATGGGCATGATGATGCCGATTGAGCGGTGGGTGGTGCAGGCCGATGCGCAGACGCTGGCCGGATACATGCGCAGCAGCCCGACCGGCATCGGGGACTGCTACTGGCTCGAATCCCTCGTCTTAGCCATAGAAGCCTTTGGCGTAACCACCTGGACGGATGTGCGGCCGGCCGCAGGAGTCGAGCCATGGCACCTGTACTGATGCGCCTCGCAACCATTGCGGCTGTCTGTCTCGCCGTCGGGGTGGCCCGCGCCGCGCCGCTCAACCTGCTCGCCAACGGCTCGTTCGAGGGCGGCTCGTTTGCGGGCTGGAGCCCGAACGGTGCCACGGCCACCAACACCGATGCCCGACACGGATCGTGGAGCGCCCGAATCACCAATCAAATGATGGACGCCATCGTCAACACAACGCCGGGCGTCGAGTTCAAGGCTACCGCGTGGGTCCGCATCATCAGCGAGACGGGCGATGACTGGGGCGGGTTCGTGTTCGGGGCAACGAGTTGGGACTGGCAAAACCTTGGGCAAACGCCCTGGCTGGTTCAGAGCGAGCGGGGTAGCCAGTGGTTCAAGGTCGCATTCAAGTTCACCGCCACCACGCCCCAGACCCGGATCGGGATCGGCTACTTTGGCGGTCCGGGGCGAAGCATGGTGACCCTTGCCGACGACATCAAAGTCTTTGTTCGCACTTCCAACGAGGCGCCGGTTGTCAGTGCGTCGCTGTCGCCGTCCGTCATCGGCAGCCTGCCCATGAATCAGACATTCACGCTCACAGGCGATGATCCGGACGGTGCCATCGAGCGCGTGTCGTGGGTTTTTGGCGATGGTGCGTGCGCGCAGGAGGCGTCCGGCACGCGCCGGGTGGCAGGCCCGGGGTCGTGGGTGGCGCGGGTTCGCGCGGGCGATGACGACGGTTCGGTGACCGAGATTCTGCTGCCGTGGTCGGCCTCGGGTGCGGGCTTTCCGTCCGTGGTCGTGACGAATCCGGCCGCGCCGGAAACCACCCAGTCGTCCGCCATCGCGGCGCTCGCCGGCACAGCGTCGGGTACCGGCCTGACGGTGCGCGTGACCACGGACCGGTGCGGGCAGACGACGGTGAGCGGCGCCGCGAGTTGGAGCGCCAATGTCCAGTTGTTTCCCGGATGGAATCGGGTGCTCGTGCAGGTGCGCGATCCGGCCGGCCGCGTGGTGACCAGCGAGCGGCGCATCCGCTATGTGCCCGCCGAGCCGCTGCAGGTCGCCATCATCAGTGAAACCACCGCTCCGGTGGAACGCTGGGGAGTGTTCGAGGCGCAGTTCCGGCTGGACGGCACGGCGGCCACCCATCCGCAGTTTCCCTTTACGGCTGCGCCGCCGCCCGGCCTGGAATGGGTGGACGGCGTGTCGGTGGATGCCGTGTTTACCCGCGACAATTGGGCGACGACGCTGCGGCGTCCGGCGTTTTTCATGCAACCGCACGACCGCCAGCGCAAATCGGATATGGAATGGCTTTACCCCGTCGGGCGTCCGGTGTGGTGCGTCCGGTTTTCGCCTCCGGAACCGGGGCTGTGGACATGGCGCATCGAGGTGCGCGAGGCCCGCGGTCAATCCGTCTCGCCCGAGAGGCAGTTTGTCGTGGTGCCGCCTTCGGCGCCTCTTAATCGCGGGCCGGTCCGCGTCAGTGCCGCAGACCGCCGCTATTTCGAGTTCGCGGACGGCACGCTCTTCACGGGCACCGGCCATGGTTTTGGCGCCGGTTGGGAAAGATTTTCCTACGACATGACCGATGCCTTTGCCGCCATCGGGCCGGACAATCAGGATTTTTTCCGTTGGTGGATTTCCGGGGCGATCTGGGGCAGTGCCTGGTCGCCGTGGGCATCGCGCACGCTCGGATATGACGGCTACATTCCGCCGACCGGTCTGAGTTTCGCCGCGGCGTACGGCCATGGCCTTGCGTCGTTGCGCCTCGACGCGTCCAACCCTATTGCGTTTCAGGGGTTCATGTCCGGCCTGCCGGCCGTGATTCCCGGGCGCACCTACCGGATGCGCGTGCGTTGGCGGACAGAGAATGTGACGGGGCCTGCCGTGCCGTCGCGTCCGTACGGCGTATGCGTCCGTTGGGGCGGCTGGCCGGAGCCGGGCGAGACGCACACGCTTCCGCTCGTGGTCGGGCATGTGGCCGGCGACACACCGTGGCATGTATCAGAGGCCACCTTCACGGCCGCCGGAGCCGCCGTGCAGGATACCCATTATCTGGCGAACCCGGTCATCGTTCTGGAGAATGCGACGGGCGGCCGCGCGTTTGTGGACGAGTGCTCGGTGCGCGAGGTGCTGCCGGGCGGCGCGCCGGGACCGGAGATCCTGCGCCGGGCGCAGTTCAACATGCATCTCGACTACGACCAGCGCCGGGGCGCAGGTCTGGATGCCGTCCTGCACGCGGCGAATGACGCCGGCAAATACTTGAAACTTGTCATCAGCGAAAAGGGCGAGTGGCTGGTCAATCGCATCGGACCCGATGGCCTGCCGGATCCGCTCGGTGGCCGGTTCAATCAGCCCGCCCCGTCGCCGACCTACACGCTCCACACCTGGTACTGGCGCCACCTGTTCGCGCGGTTCGGGGCCTTCCGCTCGATTCACTCGTGGGAACTGGTCAACGAAGAGGCACCGGGGCCGACCGATCACTTCCGGCTGGCAGCGGATCTTGCCCGCGCGGCGGAGGCCGATGGCAATCCGCATCTGGCCTCCACCTCGACCTGGGCCACCCTGGCCGAGGACGCCTGGAGATGGCCGCCCGCCGCGCCCATCCATTATGCGGATTTTCACTGCTATGTGAACAATACCGGCTGGATTGAGCCGCGCGCCGCACTCGCGTCGGACACGGCCCGGATGTTCCACGAATACGACGAGTATGTGCGCGCCGCAAACCTCGGCAAGCCGGTCGTTTGGGGCGAGCAGGGCATTGATGGACCATCGAGCACCGATGACGAGGATGCTCAGATCCCCCTCGACAACTGGGGTGTCTGGCTCCATAAAATCACTTGGGCGCGGTGCGGGCCGGGGGGCGTGTACCCGCTCTATTGGTGGTCCGACAACATCATGGGCAAGCCGCTGCACGCCCGCTTCGGCGCTTGGAAGCGCTTCATGCAGGGCATCCCGCTCAACAACGGCCGATATACCGACGCGCAATGCACCTCGACGGCTCCCGCCCTGCGCGTGCTGGGGCAGAAGGACACGGTGGCCGGGCGCGCCCACCTGTGGCTCGACAATTCCAACCACACTTGGCGGGCCGTCGTCAACGGCCAGCCTGTCGCGCCGGTGAGCGCCAGCGTGTCGCTGGTCATGGGAACAGCGGGAGCCAGTTATACCTTGACATGGCACGATACGGCCACGGGCGCCGAAGTGTCGTCACAAACAGTGACGGCTAACGGCTCGGGCGTCGTCACCTTCAGCGTCTCCGGCCTGACCACCGACACGGCCGTCAAACTGGTCCGTCTTCCTGCTGCCGGCGTGGAGGATTGGCGGGCGGATTACTGATCCAGCCGTTTACCCCGACGGTCCATTTCCTCGAGGATGCGCCGTTTGATGGGCTGGGGGATGGTGGTGGATTGTTCGATGTCGGAGCGGCTCATGCCGCGGATGGCCCTTACAATGTCGCCACGCTCCAGCCGCTCACGCGGTGCTTCGCCTGCCGCTGTCGGCTCGGGAGAAGCGGCGGGCCGCTCGGGGGTGCGCGCGGCTTGCGGGCTGGCTTCGGGAGTCGGTGCAGAGTCCGGCGTGGTTGACGGCGCCGGCTCCGGCGTTGAGGTCGGCTCCGGCGTAGCCGTCGGTTGCGGGCGCGGCGGGCGGGTCGGCCTTGGGGTCGGCGTGGCGGTAGGTTCGGGTGTCGGCGTGGCGGTGGGTTCGGGCGTTGCGGTCGGTTGTGGCGTAGGCGTGGGTGTGGGCTCCGGTGTCGGGGCCGGCGTTGGCGTCGGCGTTGGCGTCGGCGTCGGCGTCGGCGTGGGGGCCGGAGTGGGTGTCGGGGTTGGCGTCGGTGTCGGGGTTGGTTCCGGCCGAGGCGGCCTTGTCGGGCGCGGCGTCGGCGTGGCGGTGGGTTCGGGCGTGGCGGTGGGTTCGGGTGCTGCCGTGGGTCGCGCAGTCGGAGTCGGGGATGCGACGGGGCTGGGCGAGGGCCCGGGCGTAGGGGTGGCCGCCGGCGCCGCCAAGGTCCGCGCGCTGACTGGCCGGCTGTCGGCGAAGGCTGTACCGGCCGCATTGCGCGAGCGGATCATGTACCAGTATTCCGTGTCGGGCTCCAGATCGCGGTCGGTGTATGTCCATTTATTTTCTACCCGATCGAGGGGGAAGTAGTCGCCGTTGCGGCGATCGCTGCGCAGAATGGTGAATGTCGCGGCATTGGCGGCCTCGGTCCAATTCAAGGTAATCTGCGTCGGGCCGGTCGCGCGTGCGCGCACGGTGGCCGGGGCTTCCGGTGCCGGCGGCGCCGGTGTAGGCCGTGCCGCGGGCGGCAGGGCCTGAGTGCGCACCGCCACGGTCTCGCTCTCGGCAAAAACCTCGCCGCGATTCACGGCGCGGATCTTGTAACGGTATTGTGTGTCCGGCTCGACATCGGTATCGGTGTAGGACCGCCCCCGGCGGACGCTATCGAGCGGATAGAAGCCGCGCGATTCGGGATCGGCGCGCATGACCACATAGCGGTCCGCGTAGCGCGATTCCTCCCACTGGAGCCGCACTTCCGAGGCCGTGACCTCGCGGGCCACGAGGCGCGCCGGCGGTTCGGGCGGCGGGGGCGGAGGCAGAATGACCACTGGCGGAAATCCCCCGGCCGGCGGCGGGCCAGCCTCGCTGGCCGGGCGGGTGCGGATGGCCACGGCCGCGCTTTCGACCGTGCCGGCCTGCGTGGTCAGGCGAACTTTGTACCAGTACTGCGTGTCGGGATCGAGGGTTTCGTCCTCAAAAGTTCCCGACGGAGAGAACAGCCCGAGGGGAAAATACGGACCGCGGGGCGACTCGGCGCGCAGCAGCGTGGGTCGCGGCCCGCGCCCCGACCATTGGAACGCAACGCTGAACGGGCCGATGGCCACGGCCTGCGGCGGCTCGACGGAACCCGGCCGGGCGACCGGACCCGGACCGTCGGGTGTCGGCTCCTTTTCCGGCTGCGGCGCAGGCGTCGGTTTGCGCTCGGCCCGGGTGCGCACGGCGATGACCTCGCTCTCGGCCTCCTCGCCCGCGGAACCGATGGCGCGGATTTTGTAAAAATATTCAGTGTCTGGTTCAAGGTCCTTGTCGGCAAACGCGCGTTTGCCCTGCACCGTCTCGATGGGCACAAACGGTCCCCCGCGTTTTTCGCCGCGCAGGATGGCGTATTTCACGGCGCCGGGGGAGTCGCCCCAGGTCAGGTTCACCTGAGTCGGACCCGCGGCTTTGGCGGTCACTTCGCCGGGAGCCTGAGCGGGCGGGGGCGGAGTTCGCACCGAAACCTGGTTGCTGGATCGCGCGGACTGAATGTCGCCGCGAACGGATCGCATGGTGTAAACATAATCTGTATCCGGCTCGACCACATCGGGGAAACGCCGGTCATCGCCGCGCAGGATGTCGCCGGTCAGTTCTACCGTGCCGGCGGTTTTGTTGCGCCGCTCGATGACATAGCCGTCTACCGGTTCTGCGGGCGGCGTCCACTCGAGCACTACCTCCGACGCGGTGACCTCGGCGGCCTTGAGATCCGTCGGCGGCTCGGGCACGGCTTGTGCCGCCGGCGTCACGGCGGGAGCGGGCGTGCGCTGCTCCTTGCAACCGGCCAAGACAAAAACCGCAGCCACAGCCGCGGCGAGTATTCGGGAAGTGAACAATTGGGTGGCGGGGTACAGCATCATCGGGCCTCCGGTGGCGACATGTGCGACATGACAACAGACAGCGGCCATTTCTATGCCAGCCCAGCCGCGACGCGTCAATGCCGGTTGCCGGCTTCGCATCCCGCTTGCCAAAATCCCATCCCCCGTGCGGGATCTCGCTGCCATGCACATCCTTGTCTGCGATGATGACCTGACGACCTGCGAGATCCTGAGGAGTCATTTGGCCGCGCGCGGCCACACGGTGACGCTGGCGAAAGACGGCGTCGAGGCCCTCGAGTGCCTCGCCGCGGACCATGACATTTCCGTGCTCATCACCGACTGGCTGATGCCGCGCATGGACGGTTTGGCGCTTTGCCAGGAGGTCCGGCGTTTGCGCCGCCCACATTATTTATTTATCATTCTGCTGACCTCCAAAAATCAGCGCGAGGACCTCATCGCAGGTCTCAATGCCGGTGCCGACGCATTTATCCCGAAGCCCATGGATTTTGCGGAAGTGGAGGCTCATCTGCGCACGGCCGGTCGGATCTTTGATCTCGAGCATCAACTCGAGGGGCGCATCGCCGAACTTGAGCAGGCCCACGAGTACATCCGGCGGGACCTGGCGGCAGCGGCGGCCGTCCAGCGGTCGCTGCTGCCCGAGCGCGGCGCCACCTTCGCGGGGCTCGAGACGGCCTGGGTGTACGAGTCGTGCGACGAGGTCGCCGGCGACATGTTTAATATCCAGCGCCTCGACGAGGAATCGGTGGGCATCTACATTCTCGATGTGTGCGGCCATGGGGTGCCGGCGGCGCTGCTGTCGGTGACGCTCAGCCGCATCCTGACCCCGCATCCCCAGCAGGGCGGCATTCTCAAGCGCCTCGCCCACGGAGGCCAGCGTTACGAACTGGTCGCCCCCTGCGCCGTGGCGGAGGAACTCAACCGGCGCTTCCCCGCCCTCGACCAGCCCGACCATTACTTTACCTTCCTCTACGGCGTCCTCAATGTCCAGTCGCGGGTGTTCCGATATGTCCGCGCGGGTCATCCCGGGCCCATTTGGATCCATGGCGGCTGTGCCACGGTGCACAACGAGCCCGGCGATGTCGCCATCGGTCTGGGAGCGGAGACAACCTTCTCGGAAGGCATTCTCGATCTGAGCCGGGGCGATATACTCATCTTTCACACGGACGGTCTCAACGAAGCCGTCAATGGAAACAGAGAACGATTTGGCATGGAGCGTGTGAAAAGCACGCTGACCGCATGCGCGGATCTGGGCGTGGATGCCGCCGTGAGCGGGCTGATGACGGCCTTGCGGGCATTTTGCGGCGCCACGCGTCTGCAGGACGATGTGACGGTCGTAGGGGTGGGGCTGGTCTGACAAAGCCGCGCCCGCGCCGCGCGCCGAACCGGACGCGACAGCGCAGCGGCAACCCCGGGCAGCCGGCAGACGGTCTGTCGCCGGCTACTCGACCCGCACCATGAGTTTCTCGCCCAGCGCGCGGAAGAACCGGATCCAGCGCGCGGCCGCCTTGTCGCCCGTTTCGGCGGCGGCGGCCATGGCGGCACCCGCCTGCTCGCGCACGGCGTAAAAGGCATTTTGGACCTTCCAAAGGTTCAGCCGGAACGGCAACTCGCGCGCAAGGCCGGCGAGGTCGTCGAGGCGCTCGGCCAGATCGGCGTCGCGCGGATGCGCCTGCCATTCGGCGGCCAGGCGTTCCATGGCGCACTGCAAGGCGTAGCCGTGGCCCTCGAGGTCGAGTTTGAGGCCCCATGTCTGGGCCTCGGCCAGGATGGCGCGCAAGCGCGGGACATCGGGCCGCGGCGCCTCGAGGGCCGCCGCCATCTCAAAGTTTGCCGCAAACTCCGCCGTGGCGCGAAACACGGGCGGCTGCGGCATGCCGATCTCCGCGATAAACCGCATCAGCGGAGCGTGGCGCTCGAACAGGCGCTGATAGGTGGCCGCCACATCATCGAGGGTGGACTCGATCAGCGTGCCCAGCACCTTGCGCTGTTCGTCGCGAAACAGCGAACGGAGCGAGAATGTCGCGCCGGAAAAATATTCGTCCAACTGCCGCGCCGCACCGTCCACATCGCCCGACTCGAAAGCGCCCGTGATGGCCTCGGTGAAAGCCGCCAAGGCCGGCTCGTCGCCGTCCGGGCGCACGCCGCAGGTGACATCGTGGCCGCCCAGGTGCAACACACCAAAGTCGAGCCGCTGCGACTCGCGCGTGACCTGCGACATCACGCGCCCCTGCCCCACGACCAGCCGCGCGCCGTCGCGCTGACACACCTTCGAGCGCTCGAGCGTCACCTCAAACGCGTGAATGCCCGTACGCTCGGGATAAGGAGTGAACAGCGAGGTGATCGCGTAATGGGCGCCGACTTTCGCCAGATCCACCCGTGCGGCCGGCACATGCCGGTCGTACACGGCCGCGCCGTCGCCCTGGGCGGGGATGTTGCTTTTCGCCCGGCGCAGCCGCTCGCGCAGCGGAGCCTCGAGATCCATGCCAAAAAGTTCTTTGGCCAGTTGCACGCAGCGCGCCGCGTACAGAATCACCTGCACGGTCTCGATACCCGAAATGTCGTCAAAAAACCATCCGCAACTCGTGTACATCAGCATGGCGTTGCGCTGGAGTTCGAGCAGCCGCAGGGCGGTGACCTTGTCGTCGTCGGCCAGCGGACGGGCAGCATGGGCGGCAAGAAAACGCTCGACATTGTCCGGCGACCGGTCGAGCACCACGCTGATGTACGCATCGCGCGCAGCCCACGGGTCGCGCAGCAGATCGCGCCCGCGATACTCGAACAGGGGCGCCACGGTGTCGCGCAGCCAGTCGAGCGCCACCCGCAGCGGGCGACGCCACTGCTGGTTCCATCCGCCGCCGCGCCCCGAGTGGCACCCGCAATCCGACTGCCACCGCTCCACACCGTGGGCGCAACTCCACGAGGTGTTTTCGATAATCTCGACCTCGTGCGTGGGCGGGTGCTGCTCCAAGTAGTAGGCGTAGTTCGTCAGCCGCGCCAGACCCTTCGACTCGATGTGATGCAGCGCATAACTGAGCGCCATCTCGCCAAAACGGTGGTGGTGGCCGTAACTCTCGCCGTCCGTCGCGATGTGAACCAACTGCGGGCGCTTGCGGCCGTCGAAGAACAGGCCCGCCAGCCGCTCGGCCAAGGCCACGCCGTTGCTGAGCAGCCCCTCAAACGCCACCCCGCGCGACACCGGGCCGTCATAAAAAAACAAGACAATGGAACGCCCCGACGGAAGACGGCACCAATACGGCATGGTGGGGTCAATGCGCCCGCCGCGCACATCGCGCCACGCAAGCGTCGCGTCCTTGCCCGACAGCGCGCGCACACGCGCCGCCTGATGGGGCGCCAACACCGTGAACTTGATCCCCTGCGCCGCCAACGCCTCCAGCGAGTCCAAATCCACCGCCGTCTCCGGCAGCCACATCCCCTCCGGATCGCGCCCGAAACGGTGGCGAAAATCCGCCACCCCCCACACCGCCTGCGTCTGCTTGTCGCGCTCGTTGGCCAGCGGCATGATCATGTGGTTGTACGCCTGCGCCATGGCCGATCCGTGGCCGCCAAACGCGTCGCGGCTCTCGCTATCCGCAGCCCGGATCAGGTTGTAAGTCTCCGGCTGATGGCGCTCCAACCACGACAACAGCGTGGGACCGAAATTGAAACTGATCTTGGCATAATTGTTCGTGATACGCAAAATGCGTCCGCGTTCGTCCAAGATACGCGATGCCGCATTCGGCGCATAGCACTCGGCCGCGACGCGCTCGTTCCAGTCATGGTACGGATAGGCCGAATCCTGCTGCTCCACCGTCTCCAACCACGGGTTCTCTCGCGGCGGCTGATAAAAGTGACCGTGAATACAAATGCAGCGCTCGTGACTACCAGACATGACCCCCGATTGCGCCCGCCCCACCCCCCGTGTCAACGACCGTTCACAATCCACAACGACCACACACAAAAACCCAACCCCCAAAAACGGGGACGGTTGACTAATTATTCATACGCCACAACCCCCAAAAACCCCCCAACCCAAAACCCACAAAACCCAAAATCAACCCAAAATCGGGGACGGTTGACGATTTGTGTGCTCGTATTCCGATCGGCGCGACCTAAGCCTAATAATGAGATCCTACTTTAAGCCTCGCCATTTGCAGCAGCCTCGTCTTCCGTGCTTCTGTAAAAACGGTAAAAACGGGGACGGTTGACCTGTTTTGGGCAGTTGAGCGGATCGCGGCGACTTAAGCCTAATGTCGAGAGCGTGCTTTCAAAAATCGGGGACGGTTGACTTTTTTGCGCAGTTTGGAAAAATCGGGGACGGTTGATGATTTATGTGCTCGTATTCCGATTGGCGCGACCTAAGCCTAAAATTGAGATCCTACCTTAAGCCTCGTCATTCGGAGCCGCCTCGTCTTCCTTTTGCGGATCGCGGCGACTTAAGCCTAATGTCGAGAGCGTGCTCGGCAGATTCGGAAACAGACGACGGGTACAGGGTTTTTCGCCTTGACATTCTGCCAAGCCATACTCTTTCCAGTCAGGCGATAGTGATCGCGGATTGCTCCGATGCGTACGGCCAGATCGGCGCTGGCGAGGCTTCATAGCAACCGCTTGCAGGTCCACTGGAGATTTAGAACGACGGGGGTAGGACTTGAGATCCAATCCACTGGAGAGCAGGCCTCGTTCTCAGATCGAAGACAACACCCGCGCCGGTCGCGCTGCTATAATTTGGTCAACCGTCCCCGAATTCAGGGGCGCTATAATTTAGTCAACCGTCCCCGAATTTCCCCGAATTTCCGAATTTCCGCAGAATTCAGTGATGTCGAATTTCCCGAATTACGGCTCCCGGATTTCGGCGCGCCCGCCACGCGCTGCTGCCCCAGCGCAACAATTTTATTGCGTCATCACCATCACCCGGCCTATCCCGCCTGCTGCGCACGAAAACTCTGACCCCTTCTGTCACCAGTCGGGGTAATGACAAGGCGACAGC
>JAOAAY010000019.1 GCA_026418615.1 Candidatus Sumerlaeaceae bacterium
GGCACAAACACCGTGCGGGTCTCCGTCTGGACCGCGGCCAGCGGTGTGGTCATGGCAGACGCCGTGCGTATTGTTCCGCGCTAATCTGATCCTCCACGGTGTGCGCCTTGGCAGTAGGGCGCACCGATGAAGGATTGATTCACCTTGCGGCCCTTCGCCCCCTGCGGGCGGAGGGCCGCTTTCTCATTTTTCGCACGCGCGCGGTGGCCAGCCGGAACTTTTACTGGCGTGGCGGTTCGTGCCCCGCAAGTGGCGCCTTGCGTCACGGTGCGACGATGCAGTTCATCCATGAGGCGGCCACTTATTCGCCCGGCAGGAGGGTGCGGGAGAGTCCGGGACGGGAGCCTTGTCAGAGGCGCAAATTTCGCCTCAATGCGCCGGTGACGATGAGCCGTTGCCGCGGCCGATAACCTCCAACACTAAATCTGGCCGGTCGGTGGTGATGCTATCCACGCCCATCGTAGCCAGCCGGTCTGCCTCCGCCGGATTGTTCACGGTCCAAGCGTGCAACTCCATCCCGGCTGCCCGCACGGCTTGAGCGAACGACTGGTCGAGCCCGCGGAAATGTACATCGAGACCGTCCAGTCCGCGCTCTTTGGCTTGCCTCACCCACTCGTGGGCATGCGCCAGCGGCTTGCTTGTGGCCTCGTCGAAGACCGTGGAGCGCAGCCAGAAAACAGGTTGGTTTGGCATCGCCCGTTTTGCTTGGGACATGACCTCCAGGTTGAAACCAATAAGTGTCACCTGCGTCGCCTTGCCGCTGCGCTCGATGATCTGGCGGATTGGCGCTATTGTTTGCGGCCCGCTCTTGATCTCGATAAACGCCCGGCTGCCTTCGGGCAGGGCCACGAGCACCTCTTCAAGGAAAGGGATCCTCTCGCGAGCAAATTGCGGGCCTTTCCATGAGCCAACATCCAGTTCCCGCAGGCGCGATGCCGAGGTCTCCGCCACCTTCAGCGCGACTCCCGCCGTGCGGGAAGTGTCTTCGTCGTGTATCACGACGACTCGACCATCCGCGGACAAATGCACATCCAGTTCCACGGCGTCTGCGCCCGCCTGCCATGCCTGCCGCATGGCGATCATTGTGTTTTCCGGCGCGACATGAGAGAAGCCGCGGTGTGCGACCACGAGAGGCTTTGGCAGGGGCGCTCCCCACGAGTTAGACCGGGCGGCGAGGCTCATCAGCAGCACCGCCGCGAAAGCAGCCCAAGACAATCTGTTTGGCATGAGTGAGTCACCTTGCCCTGCAGGCAGCGGCCGGCGCGCCCCCGATGCAAGCCCAAACCCTGATTGGCTCAAGGAATCAGTTAGACAGAAATAACCTGACCAGCATCGGAGGTCATGCGTGCGTGGTTTCTTCGCGCATCAACGGGCGCAGCGTCGGCGTGGGACTTGGTCGGGCGCATGGTTTTGCGCGACAAGGACGCCTTGCGAGTAGACTTGAACCGGGGCGATGACTGCCCCTCGTTGTCACCGGTCGTGGCTGCGGCAGGCTTGCAAGTACCGGTTCCTACTGATCACAGACCGGTGCTACGGCTGCGGCCTCACTTGGTTTGACCCTGACGGATTTGAGATGCAGCGAGTGCTGGTTGAGAGGAGAAGCGGCTAACCCTCCCGCGCCCATCGCTCCGCGTTCAGGTCGTGCATTTCCTCGAGGAGGTCCCGCAATCCGTAGCGTTGGCGCCACTCGGGGAAGTGCGACTGGAACTTGCGCAGGTCGCTGATATACCAGATGTGATCGCCGATGCGGTTGGTCTCGGTGTAGGTCCAGTTGAGGCGGCGGCCCGCGATCTCTTCGCACATTTCGATGGCCTCCAGCATGGAGCAGTTGCTGTGGCGGCCGCCGCCGATGTTGTACACCTCGCCGGGGCGCGGCGCCCGGAAGAATGCATCGAAGGCGGTCACAAGGTCGTGGCTGTGGATATTGTCGCGCACTTGCTTGCCCTTGTAACCGAACACGGTATAGGGGCGGCCGGTACAGACGCACTTCATCAAATAAGCCAGAAAACCATGCAACTGCGTGCCGGAGTGGTTGGGCCCGGTCAGGCAGCCGCCCCGGAAAGTCCCGGTTTTCATGCCGAAATACCGGCCGTACTCCTGCACGAGCAGATCGGCGGCGGCTTTGGACGCACCGAACAGCGAATGCTTGGACGCGTCGATGCTCATGTGTTCGTCTATGCCTGCGTGGTACGGGTGGGAGGGATCAATTTCCCAGCGTTTCTCCTGTTCCACGAGCGGCAGCGTGTTGGGTCTGTCGCCGTAAACCTTATTAGTGGATGTAAAAATGAACACGGCCTCGGGGCACTGGTGGCGTGCCGCCTCGAGCAAAGTCAGCGTGCCGTTGGCGTTGACCGTGAAGTCCGTGTGGGGGTCGCTGGCGGCCCAGTCGTGTGAGGGCTGCGCGGCGGTGTGGACAATGAGCACGATTTGGCGTCCGTAGCGGGCGAAGAGCCGCTCCACTCCTTCACGGTCGCGGATGTCCAGCGTTTCGTGACGGTAGCGCGCGCCCAGCGACGCTTCCAGCCGCTGCCGATTCCAGGCGGTGGAGGCTTCGTCGCCGAAGAACACGCGTCGCATGTCGTTATCCACCCCGACGATGTCAAAGCCCTGATTGGCAAAATAGGAGCAGGTCTCGGAACCGATCAGGCCGGCGGAGCCTGTGACAACGACGACGGACATAGGAGCCTCGCAATGCCTTTACCCGCCATAAGACGGCAGGCGCGTTAGTGGCGGCGCGGTCTTCGCGGAGCGCAGTCCGGCCGCCCTAAACGCACGCAGCGGCTGGCGACCGCCGATGTCAAGCCGTCCATAGTGGCCGGGGGAATGCGGTGGCGGCTCGAGGCGGGCGACATCGGGGGATTTCACCGGCACCAGCAGTGCCGGCGAATCCCCGATCTGACGCACGGAGTTTAGCGGTTCAGCCCCATTTGTTCGACGATGTCACGCAGCGCAAAAGCGTCCACGCATTTGTCGTCGTGCACGGCAAAGAACGCCCATCCCTCGAACGGGCTGTCGTCCACGCGTCCGAGCGCGATGCCATCCGTGTTGGCGATGACGGGTTCGCCTGTGAAAGCGCCGAGATGCTGCTTCGTGTCGCGGTCGAACACCCGGAAGAGCGTGGCACTGGCTCCCTGATCGGAAAGGACAATGACGGCGCTCGTGGATCCGTCGGCGCGCTGCACATCGGCGACGACGATCCCCTCCGGATCATTCTTGATGATGCCATTGCCAAAGGATTGTCCGGTAAATTTGCCGTCCAGCGTGTACACGAGCACGCTGCGGTCCTTCTCATCGCAGATGTAAAGAAGTTTCTTATCTTCGTCCGCCACGATGGATTCGACCACATCCAGGCACCCGGGGCCGTCCTTGTCGCCAAAAGCCTTGACAAAGCGGACCTCGGGCCGGGCGCCGGTGGTCTCCCAGGCGAAATGCTTGACGCGGGCGGTTGCGTCGGGTTTGCCCGCAGTTTCCGTGGTGCCGAGGTCATAATCGTCGGTAATGTAAATGCTCCATCCGTCATCCGTTTTGACGGTGGCAATGCCGTACGGTTTCACGAGTTCCTTCGAACCGAACTCAAACACCGGCTTCTCGTCGGGCAGGGAGAACACCTGCACGCGGTGATTGTCGCGCTCGACGACGAGCAGATACTCTCCAATGACGGAGATGCCATTGGGACGCTTGAATTCGCCAAGGTCATTGCCCTTCTTGCCCAAGGTTCGGACTTTGTCGCCGGTCACGGCGTTGAGGACTTCGACCGTGTGGTTGGGTTTGGATGTGACATAGAGGAGCGGCTCGTCCCCCTTGCCCTTCCACAGGGCAAGCGAGTCGATTTCGGTGCCCGGAAACTCGGGCGACCGCCAGACATGTCGCACAGCGGCGGGTGAGGTGGCTGTGTCAGACGCGGCCGGCAGCCCGGCTGGCGCAAGAATCGTTAGAAAAGCAGCGAGAATCCGCAGGCGCGGGGAAACAGGGTTCATCAACGAGTTCCATCCTTTATCTGTTTTATCAGGGGTAAGAGTGGTTTCAGTGCTTGAAATCGCCGAGGAGTACGCCGTCCACGACATAGTTGCCCGTCTTGAGGGCGCCGCCGGCGCGGTAGATGTCGCCGTTGCTGATGGTGCCATTCGTCGGATCGTAATTGATGCAGACGGTCGTGTAAGGGAACTGGTCGTTGCCGCTGGTGTCGTCGGCCTGATTGGGCGGATTGACATCCGTGCCGACGGAGATGAGCAGCCAAGCCTGAACCTTGGGGAAACCCGTGTTGCTGACCCAGCCGCCCCAGCCGTCGTTGTCGGCACCGGAGCCCAGTTCAAAGAAAGTGGCGGCGTTGCTCGAGTTGGGCACCATTTGTTGCTGGAAGACATCGCGTGCGAGAGAGGACAGATAAGCCATAGGCGTCGTGAGCCGCTTCAGGCCGTCTTGGTTGTTGTTCCCGATCGTGTTGTCCGAATCGCATGTGTACGAGTTCCAGTCCACGGAGTAAGCCTCCATGGCGGTGGCGATGGAGCGCATGTCGGCTTTGGTGCGCGAGACCTTCGACCGGGTCTGGGCCTCGAGGAAGTTGGGGACGGCGATGGCCGCGAGAATGGCGATGATGGCCACGACGATGAGCAATTCAATAAGGGTGAAACCGCGGGTTGCCCTGCGAGGTTGACACATTTCCGAACACTCCTTGTAATTTGTTAATATGGCATCATTGACAAATCGCCGCCGGCCGGCGTGATGCGATCCACGCTGGCCGGCGGCCTTCGGCCGGGGCGGCGAGCCGCCGCAGGCCGGTTGGCGGGTGAATGGGCGGGGGAAATCTGTTATTCGAACAGCGTCCAGTCGGTCACGCCGGCCATCGGCGTGGCAGGAGCCTGAATGCGGAAAATGCCGTCGCCACCGTTATTATCGTTGGACACATAGAGGTAGTGATCGGTCGTGCCCGTCCCGACAAGGAAGGCGAGAGAGAAATTATTATTGTACAGCAGGCCGGTGCCGCCGAGGCCGCCAACCTGCGTCGCGGTCTGCGCTTCCGTGATGTAAATCTGGGCCGTGCCGGTGCCGCCGGGGATGCGGACGATAAAATCGCCCGCAGCGATCGGTGTGCAGAAGTCCTTGTCGGCCAGCAGATAAACATCGTTATTGCGGTGGTCCACCTCGATGTTGCCGGTGCCGTAACCAAAATCCGTGATACCCGACGCCACGAGGTCGGCGGCGATGGAGGCGCCGGTCTTGATCACGCTGAAGGTGCCCGCCGGGAGCGTGAGGCGTCCGATGCTGTCCGAGACGCCGGCCGCGCCGCTATCCACGACCAAGAGGTGGCCGTCCTTGTCGGCTGCAAGACCGCTGAGCGCCTGCGTCCCGCCGAAAACACCTGAGAGCGAGTAGGTTGCTGACGGAAGTTGGGTGATACCCTGCGGGGCCGTACCGTTGAACGCCACGATGCGGTCGGCCGGGGCTCCGAAAGCCTGACGCTGGAGGACATAAACCGTCGTGCCAATGCATTCGATGTCCACGGTACCATCCATCACATTGCCTGCGCTTGTCCCGCCCGCGATGACTTCCACATTGGTCGTGTTCATATCGAACCGGATCAGGTACGCCTGGCTGGGGCCTGACGGATCAATCGCGATGAAGGCATTGCCGTTGGTCGGCGAGACAGCCATGCCGCGCAAAACTTGGTTAACTGCGGTGCCGCCGACGGCCGCGATGGCCGCCTCGGCGTCGTTGCCCGTGCCGCGCGAGGCGAAACCGGACACGCCGGGGGTGATCCGGATGATGGAGTCGCCGTCGCTATCATCCGTGTCCCCGCCATTCCAGAAAACAATTCGAGCCGGTGTGACTGAGCGGTCGGCCGCCAGGTTTCCCGCGTCGCCGTCCACGATGGGGTCGCCGAAAGCGGCAATTTGAGGCTGCGTGAGCACAACCTGTGCCGTGGGCTGTGCCGTCACTTGGGCGGCCGCGGCCGCGACGATGCAAGCCACAATGGTTCGCTTCATGTTCATGGGTAATCCTTTCGAGACTTAACTGTTGTGAAGAGCGCGCGTAGCCATGGCACGAGGAGACCCCGGCGGACAAAAGACAGGTTGGTGGCTTGCATGTGACGCGCGTGTGGCGCTTTGGTGACAGAGGCATGACGCGAGGAACATTCCAAGCATGCCGCGGCATGCCGCGGGGAGCCGGGGTGATGTTGCGCGATTCAGGCTATTTCAAAGCGCACGGGGATCTCGGCGCAATAGACCGGCTGGGCCGTGTAGGGCATGTCCACCTGAAACTCGACCGAGACGCGCGGGCTGACCGGGGTTTGCGGCGTGCTTCGCGTAACTAACTGCAACGATAGTCCGTAACGCCCGCGGTAGAGCAGCAGCGGTTCAAATGTCAGTGTTGCCTGAGCGCTTTCCGGTCCGAACGGGGGCAGGATCATGCCACGCTCGGAGGCGAAAAACTCGTCCACAACCGCCCCAGTGTCGTGGGTTATGGTGACCATCAGGTCGGGGTCAGGAATCCTTTGCCGCGCCGTCACGCGCGCGCGCACGCGCAGACAACCGTTGGTGGCATATTTTTCCGGGGTGCGCCCGGTGCCATCATCCAAGGCCGGGGGGGCGATGTACGCCGCCGGATCAGCGACGGTGCCGTCGTCTTGACCCTGTTTGTCCGGTTGAAGCCCTTCGATCCGCCGGTTGAGAAAAGCGCGGTAGTCGCGCAAGACTTCTTCCGACGGCCCCTCAGCCCGCACCCGCCCGGCATCCAGCCATATCGAGCGGCGGCACAACTGCTGCACGACATTCACGACATGGGAGACGACGATCATGGCTTTGCCCTGCTCGGCAAAGGCCAGAAGCCGGCGTGCGCTTTGCGCCTGAAACTCGGCATCGCCGACGGCCAGCACCTCGTCGAGCAGGATGACATCGGGGTCCACATTGACGGCCAGCGAGAAACCGAGGCGCGTGAGCATCCCTGCGGAATAGTACCGCACGGGAGTTTCCAGATATTCCGGATCAACGCCGCTGAACGACACAATGTCGCCGAGGCGCGCGCGCAACTCGTCGCGTGCAATTCCCAGCAGCGAGGCGCCGAGAAAAAGATTTTCATAGCCCGTCAGGTTCGGATGGAAGCCCACCGAGACATCCAGCAGTGCGCCCACGCGCGCCGGGCGGCGGATCTCACCGGCTGTCGGCTGCGAGATGCCGCTGATGAGCCGCAACAGGGTCGTTTTGCCGGATCCGTTCACCCCTACAATCCCGACCATCTCGCCGTGGGCGACATCGAACGACACATCGCGAAGAGCCCAGAGTTCCTCGCGGCCGGCGCGCGCCATCACGCGGTACAGAAAAAACGCGGACGCCCGCCCCACGCTTCCGGTTTCCACAAGAAAGCGCTTGGACACGCCCCGCACTTCGACACTGTTGCGAGGGTCGGCCGGAGTCTGCACGGGTTTCATGTTCGGGATTCGGCCATCCGCCGCACGCGTTCGCAAGCGCCTTGGCTGGCGTCCTTCGGGGGCGGGAGCCGCTTTGCGGAAAACGCTGGCGCGTGCGGTCAGATTTGTGAGAAACAGACAGTCCCGGTTCCCGCTGGCACAATGCCCTGTGGGATGGAGAACGCCCAATGGTTCGCTGTCTTCTCCGCGTCTTCCTGTTGTGTGTCCTGCTTGGCGGTCTGCCTGCCGGCGCCGCTCCCGAATACCGCATGCTGTGGGTGGATGTCTTTCACAAGGGTTTGCGGTCGCCGGAAGAAGCCAACACGATGGTCGAGACCGCCCGCGCCGCCGGCTACAATGCCCTCATTGTCCAAGTGCGCAAGGCTTGCGATGCCTACTATAATTCCGGGGTTGAGCCAAAAAACCCCGCGGTGGCACCCGGATTTGACCCCTTGGCCCACATCCTTGCGTTGGCGCACAACACATCCGGCGGGCGTCGGCGCCTTGAGGTTCATGCGTGGCTCGTCACTTACCGGTGTCGCATTCCCAACGATGACCTGTACCGGGATCCTCGCCATGTCTATTCGCGACACCCCGAATGGCTGAACCGGATGGTCACGGGGGAGGCTGTGGATCGGGGCGGAGATCAGGCGGGGCGCTACTATCTCGATCCGGGTGTGCCGGCCGTCGTAGACTACAACCTGGAGGTCGTGCGCGATCTGCTGGCGCGCTACGATGTGGACGGCATCCATTTCGATTACATCCGCTATCCGGAGTCAGAGGGAGCCGGCAACAAATGGGGTTACAACCCGGTGGCGGTGCAGCGATTCAACACCCTGTACAACCGCACGGGCCGGCCCGATCCGGCGGATCCAGACTGGTGCGACTTTCGGCGCGATCAGATACGATTTATGGTGCGGCGAGTCTACGCCCATGTCCGCCATTGGCGGCCGCATGTGAAAGTGAGCGCTGCGCTCATCACATGGGGCGAGATCAACCGCGGCTTCGAGCGTTCGAGCGCCTATGCCAACATCATGCAGGATTGGCCGCGACTGGCACAGGAGGGTTTTCTCGACCTGCTCATCCCCATGAATTATAAGCGTGAGAGTGTGCCGGCCCAAGCGCGCGCCCACCGCGAATGGGCGGCGTTTCTCGGCGAAACGGCGCGCCGTTCGGGCCGGTTTGGCATTAACGGCGTGGATGGCGAATCGCTCAACTCGCTGCCGGACATTCTCGACCAGATCCGCGCCACCCGGGGCCTTCCGGGGATTGCAGGCATTGCGACTTACTGTTACGCCCAAACCCGGCGCGGCTCGCGGGTCATTCCGGACACGGAGTTTTTTGATGCCATCCGTGAGCAAGCCTTTCAACAGCCGGCCGATCCGCCGGAGCCCGTCTGGCTCACCCGGCCGCGGCTCGGACTTGTCAAAGGTATCGCGTCACACGGTAACAGAAAACCGTTGGATGGGGCAATCGTGCGCCTTGGAGATCGCGAAACCAAGACGGACGGCAGCGGTTTTTATGCCTTCGCCAATATGGAGCCGGGCATGCACACTTTACAACTTGTCGTGGAAGGGCGCGTGGCGCGGGAGGCACAGGTGGAGGTGACAGCGGGGCGCGTGGCGGAGGCGCCGCTGGCCATCCGCTGACCGCCCGTCCTGGCGCCGGCTCTGCGCCCACGCCGGGTGCCGTCCGCCGGCGGGGGCGCTACAGCCCGAGGATCAGGCGTTCCGGTTCGCCCACATACTGTTTGATCGCCAGCAGGAAACGCACGGCGTCCTTCCCGTCAATCAGTCGGTGGTCGTAACTGAGCGCGAGATACATCATGGGGCGGATCTCGACGCGGCCGTCCACGGCCACCGGCCGGTCTTCGATGGCGTGCATGCCGAGGATCGCGACTTGCGGCGGATTGAGCAGCGGCGTGGACAGGAGACTTCCAAAGACGCCGCCGTTGGTGATCGTAAAAGTTCCTCCTCGCAACTCGTCAAGGCCGAGCCGGTTCTCGCGTGCGCGGGCGGCGAGGTCCGCAATTTCGCGCTCGATGTCAGCAAATGATTTTTTGTCTGCATCGCGGATGACGGGCACGACAAGGCCGCGGTCTGTGCTGACGGCCACCGAGATGTCATAGTAATCGTGATAAACAATATCATTGCCGTCAATGGAGGCGTTGACCTCCGGGAAGGCCCGCAATGCCTCGACCGCCGCCTTCACGAAGACCGACATGACGCCGAGTTTGACGCCGTAGCGTTGCACAAAGGTTTCCTGCAGCCGCCGGCGCATGTCCATCACGGCGGACATGTCGGCCTCGGCGAAGGTCGTGAGCATGGCCGTCTCCTGACGCGCGCGCAGCAGCCGTTCGGCAATGGTGCGGCGAAGCCGTGTCATGGGCACGCGTCGCTCGCCCCGGTCGCCGGCCGTGGCAGGTGGTGCCGGTTCAGGCTCCTCAGGTTTTTCGACGGGCGTTGGGGGAGGGGGCGGGGGCGGGGGAGCGGCCGCCGGGGCCGGCGCCGCGGGCGCAACGACGGGCTTCGCGGCAGGTGCTGTCGCCGGTGTCTCGCTCACGGCGTCGCTTTCCTCGATCACGCCGATCACCGCACCCACTGCAACATCGGTGCCGTTCGGCGTCAGGATGCGCAGAGTGCCGGTGACTTCAGCCTGAATCTCTGTCGAAGCCTTTTCTGAGTCAATGAGAACAATGTCCTCGCCCTGGCGGACTGTTTCCCCGTCGGTCCGCAGCCATTGGGCTACGGTGCATTCGGTGATGGACTCGCCAAATGGGGGGACTTTGATTTCAAATGCCATAGGTCGTTACCCCTCGTGTAAACCGCGACGCCTTCCGCGATGTCTGGTTCCAGCCTGCCCGGCTGAAGAGCCCAGTAAAGAATTCTCTCTTGCTGGCGCTTGTGCAGGGACGGGGAGCCGGTTGCCGGTGACGCCGCGCGGGCACGACCCACATACCAGATGGGACCATCGTGCAGCGTGGCCATCTGGCTGACGGCAAAACCGTAGGCACCGTAGTTACTCGGTTCCTCGGAGACCCAGGCCCATTCCGCTGCCCCGGCGTAGCGGCCGCCAATCTCGTCCCACAACTGCTCGTGAATCGGATACAGTTGTTCTACGCGCACGATGGCAACATCGTACGCGCCCATCTCCTCACGCTTCGCGATAAGGTCATAATAGACCTTGCCAGAGCAGAACAGCACCCGGCGCGGGTTTTCCGGCGGCACCGGATCGTCAAGCAGTTCGTGGAAGTGCCCGCGGGTCAGGTCCGAGAGCGTCGAGACGCAGCGCGGGTGGCGCAGCAGGCTTTTGGGGGTCAGGACAATCAGCGGCCTGCGGAAGCGCCGCCGCACCTGACGCCGAAGCAGATGGAAGTACTGGGCGGGCGTTGTGCAGTTGACAACCTGAATATTGTCTTCCGCGCACATCGTCAGGTGGCGGCGGAGCCATCCGTTCGAGTGTTCCGGCCCCTGACCCTCGTAACCGTGGGGCAGAAGCATGACGAGTCCGCTCATGCGGCCCCATTTGCTCATGCCGCTGGCGATGAATTGGTCGAAGATGACCTGCGCTCCGTTGGCAAAGTCGCCAAACTGCGCCTCCCACAGGATGAGGCGGTCGGGATCTCCAAGGGAATATCCATAGTCGAACGCCAGCACCGACGCCTCGGCGAGGGCGCTGTCGTACACGCAGAATTGCCCCTGATTTGGCGCAAGGTTGCACAGGGGGATGTAGGGTTCGCCGGTCACCTGATCGTAGATGACGGCGTGGCGCTGGCTGAAAGTGCCTCGGCGGCTGTCCTCGCCGCTCAGGCGCACACCGGTGCCCTCGATCAGCAGGCTGCCGAAGGCCAGGCGCTCCGCGTCGGCCCACTGCAGGGGCCCGTCGCCGCGGACTGCGGCGGCAAAGTCATCCAATAGTTTCTTGATTTTGCGGTGCACGGTCACGCCTTCGGGAATGCGTGTCAGCGCCTCGCCGATGCGGCGCAGGGTGGCGGCGTCCACGCCGGTCTCCACGGGCTCGTGCGAGTACTCGCGCTCGAGTTTCGCCCAGCGGGGATCGACCTCGTGGTGGTCGAGTTCGTGGCGTCCGGCGCGGATTTGCTCCCGGGCGGCGGCCAGTCGCTGCTCGAACCGGGCGGCCACCTGCCGGGTCTCCTCCTCGCTCGGTTCCCCGCGGCGCGCCAATTCATCCGCATAAATCTTGACCACAGACGGGTGGCGGGCGATCTTGGAATACAGCAGGGGCAGGGTGAAGCCCGGCTCGTCGCCTTCGTTGTGGCCGTGGCGACGGTAGCACCACATGTCGATCACCACATCTTTGCCAAACTTTTGGCGGTAATCCAGGGCGATGTCCATGACATGCATGACATGCTCGGGGCAGTCGCCGTTCACATGGAAAATCGGCACGGAGACGATCTTTGCCATGTCGGTGCAGTACATGCCGGACAGATAATCCTGCGGCACCGTGGTGAAGCCCACCTGGTTGTTGATGACAAAGTGGATGGTGCCGCCGGTCCGGTAGCCCTTGAGTTGCGACATGTTGAAGGTTTCCGCGACTATGCCTTGCCCGGCAAACGCCGCGTCGCCGTGCACCACGAACGGCAGCACGGTCTTGCGCTCGGTGTCTCCGTGCTCAGCCTGTTCGGCGCGCGCCAGTCCCTGCACGACAGGGCCGACCATCTCGAGGTGGCTCGGGTTGTCGCACAGCGTCACGCGTATGGTTTGACCGCATGAGGTGGCAATGTCGTTGGCAAAGCCTTTGTGATATTTGACATCGCCGTCGCCGTGTGCGCTGTCGAGGATATAATTATCCTCGAACTCCGAGAAGATGTCGTCGAAGCCTTTTCGGACGATGTTGGCCAGGACATTGAGCCGGCCGCGGTGCGCCATCCCGATGATGATGTCGCGGATGCCTATGGCGGCAGCCTTTTCGACCAGATAATCCATGGCGGCGATGAGTGTTTCGCCCCCCTCGAGCGAAAAGCGCTTCTGACCGCGGAAATTGGTGTGCAGGTAATGCTCGAACATCTCGGCTTTTTTCAGTTTCCAGAGGGCGCGCAACTGCACCTCGCGCGGAAACTGGGGCCGGTTGCGTCCGCTTTCCATCCGCTGCTGCAGCCAGCGGCGCTCGACCGTCTCCTGAATGTGCATGTATTCCACGCCGATGGGGCCGCAGTAGGTCTCGCGCAGGTGAGCGATGATCTCGCGCAGGGTCGTGGGGCCAAGTCCTACGATGTGATTTGTGTCAAACACATAGTCGAGGTGTTCTTCGGACAGACCGTAAGCCGCCAGTTCCAGTTCCGGGTCGCTCTCGCGGTTGCCGCCGAGCGGATTGATCTGGGCGATTCGGTGCCCGATGTCGCGATAGTGATAGACGAGCGAGTCAACGGCCGACTGGAGGCTTTTGCTGGGGCTTGCCTTGGTAGCGGCCACCTCATGAGCAAACTCGAAACCCTCAAAAAACCGGGCCAAGTCGGCTGGTATGCTGTTCGGGTCTTTTTTCCAAGCCTCGTAGGCTTGTTCGAAATACTCTCTGTTCATGGCAATGGATTTGCCACGGCTCATAGCCTGACCTCGTCGAGTGGGAAAGGAAAGGTAAGCCGCTGCCCATGGCGCGGCGACGGTGAAGAAACATCCCTCATGATTGCTGCGCCATTCCTACCAAGGCTCTCGCCAGAAAATCAAACCAGAATCGGCCTGATTTTTGTCAGTCCGCCCGGAAGCGACTGACAATCACCGGCAGGTCCGAGACATAGACTTCGAACTCTTGAATCCGGGCGTAGTTGTCAATGCCCGGGTCGTTGACCATAAGCCGCACATAGCGCGCTGAGACGGGAGCGCCAAGGATCGAGATGATCCGGTCGCGCTGAAGCGTGTTGGAGGCGGTCGCCACGGTGGTCCAAGGCCCAGCGAAGCCCGGCGCCGTCTGAAACGACACATGCTCGGCGTTGAAATCGTACTGCTCGCCCGCCATGGCCGGCAGCCGCAGGACAAATCCGGTGATGCTGAAGTTGCGCGCGAACTCCAAGGCCAGCCAATGGGGTGGTGTTGTATCGGAACTCGTCCACTTGCTGGCGAGCGTGATGACTCCATCGTAGGCGAGATTGCCGGGGAAACCGGTCAGTGCCGTGTCGGTTTGATGACCGGTGATCTGAGCCGCTGTGAGTTTGTCGCCGGGCGGCAGCGTTTCACGGTTCACTTCGAAGAAAATCGGGTAGTCGTAGAGACCCTGATTCATGACTGTGACGGTCCCTGCGGGGATGTTCCACCGCGCATCAATGGCGAATTCCGCGCCGGACAGGCCGTCGAAGGCGCTCAACCGGTACTGAGGCCCGACGGTGAAAGTCATGTTGCGAACAATGGACGGCGCCGGGAAACTTAGTGTGCGCGGGCGCCAGATGGCCACCGTCCGCGTTTGCGATGTCCCGCGGTCAAAGGTTTCTGTGCGCAGCCCGGCCACCGGAGAGTTCGGCGTCACACTCATGGGGTTGCCCACATAGGAAAACGGCACGGGCAGCCGCTGATTGATGACGGTCATGGCCGTGTGCGACGCCCGCGCCGTTGCTGGCGCATCCCATTTTGTCAGCCCCCAGTCCTCCAGCGGGTCCCATCCGTGCACGGAAAACCACATGGACAGTTCGATGCCCTGAGTGGCGTTGTTGAGCATCATGCGCTGAAGCATCTTGGCCTGATTGGTCTCTCGTTCTGCCACGGTGGACCCCAATTCTGTCCACGCCGCGTTGAATCCCCACTCGCCCGTCCAAATCTTCACATTGGGTCCGTTCGGGTAGGAATTCATCTTGGCACGCAGGCTGCTGATTTCGCTGTTAATGGATTCGGGATTTTGAATCCGGTAGGGATGAACCGAAAGCACATCGATGTGGGCTAACAGGCCGGCATCGAAGGCGGCATCGAGAAAGGTGCGGTCTATGCCCGAGGTTGCGCCGCCGACAACGATGCAGTCGGGGTCGGCGGCCCGGATGACCGGCGCAGCCGCCGCGACCAGCGCCGCATAGTCCGCGGCGTTGGGCGTCTTGCCCCAGAACATGTCGAGGTTCGGTTCGTTCCAGATCTCCCAGATGTCCACATCGTTCTTAAACTGGGTGACGAGGGCATTGCAGTAATTGGCAAACGCTGCGCGCCCCGCCGGTGTGTCGGGTGTGCCACCGTAAAGGGGATTTCCGTAGCAGAGGATGCAATAGGGTTTGATATTCCGCGCCTTGAGAAAATTGATCCAAGCGTAGCAGTTCCATGCGCCGGGTGCGAAGTTGTACACGCCGGGGCTGGACTCGCACAGTCCCCACCAGATCAGTTCGCTTCGCGCACACCGCACACCGGCTGCTTGCAGGTGGTTGGCGTAGGTGATGAGGTTGGGATTATCCGGCCAGACAATCTGGCTGGCAAACGGCGACATGTCCACCCCTGGCTGGGGCGCGCTGGCCAAGCGTAAGCAAATCGTCAGGGCCACAGTGAACCCGCAAAACCGCTGCCACATCAGGGGGCTGTTCATGCCTGTCTCTCCCATGGTACAAAACATTACGCGCTCGTGTGCAAGCGCTTGCAACCAAGAACCACTCTTGTCGGGAGGCCCCCATGGTTTGTCGTGCCACGGAAGGGAGGGTTGGAACCGGCAGAGTGTCTGGCTTCATGCGCGGTACGCGCACCGAGATTCGGCACGGGGCGCGGGGCGTGTACCGCTAAAACAGGAGCGTGTATTCGTCACGGGCGTATTTGCCGCGGATGAGGGCGTGCACGCGCTCGCGCGGCCATTCCGCGAGGTCACCCGTGACCTCCCATTCGGCCCGCATGGCAGCCCGGAAAGCGTACGGTTCAATCTCGATATTTCCCACAAACTGGTCGTGGCTGCGGCCGGCGCGGTATTCGGGCTGGCGCGGCGGCTCCTTCAAGTAGCGGCCGAGCAAGGACAAGTCCAAGTTATAAAGCACGGTGCCGTGAAACAGGACGAACCGTTTCTTGCGCTTTTGCGCGTTGCCCGAAAATTTCAGTCCGTCCGGCCCGACGAGGTCACAGATACCCATGAGTCGAAATCCGGTGCGGGTGGCGGGTCCGCTGGCGCTCATGGCGCATGCGCGCCCGACGCGATCGAGCACATAGTGGTTGGTGCCGCGAATGGACGAGACCTCCGGGCGGGCGATGCGGTCGAGCACGAGGGCGTAGTTCAGACAGCCCGGGCCTTGCACGATGGTGCCGCCCCCGGATGCTCGTCGCAAAATCGGGATGCCATCAGCGCGACAGGCCGGCACGATGACATCTTCGCGTAGGGCGCATCCTGCACCCAGAACCACGAAATGGCGGTCGCTCTCCCAAAAGCGGAGGACTTCCGGGCCGCCGCCGGCCTCGGCCTCGTCGAGAAGAGCCTCGTCCAAAGCGAGATTTTCCTCGGGCGTTGGAAGGGTCAAATCGAGCGTCAGCACGCGCCCCATTGCGGGGCGTGGGCCGAGGCGGGCAACGGAAAAAGTTGATGGCAATGCACTGCCGCAGCGTCGGCAGCGAAAATAAAAGCCGCCCGCCGCGGAAATAGTGTGGTGCCAGAAGTCACCCTGTGTCTGGTGTGTTGCAAGTTGCACCCCCTCCTCTGAGGAGACGGCATGACAATTATCGAACCTAAAACGGACGACGCTGCCGGCGGCAGCCGGGAGCCGGCCCGAGTATCGGAGGAGCAACTCCTCCACGAAGAGAACGCTGAGTGGATGGAGGCTCTCGATTACCTGATTGCTGAGCAGGGTCCGGACCGTGCCCGCGAGATGTTGAGGATGCTGCTCGATCGGGCGCACCACAGCGGCGTCACCATCCCGTTTTCAGCCAACACGCCGTATGTGAACACGATACCTGCTGACCGAGAACCCCCATACCCGGGCGACCGCGCCATCGAACGCCGCATCAAGAGTGTCGTCCGATGGAACGCGCTCGCGATGGTCGTGAAAGCCAACCGCCAGTTTTCCGGCATTGGCGGCCACATCTCGACCTATGCCAGCGCCGCAACGCTCTATGAGGTTGGCTTCAACCACTTTTTCCGAGGCTCGGATTCAGGCGGAAGCGGCGATATCGTTTACTTTCAGGGGCATGCAAGCCCGGGCATTTACGCCCGCGCTTATGTGGAGGGGCGCCTCACGGCCCAGCACTTGCACAATTTCCGGCGGGAGTTGCGGCCGGGCGGCGGGCTGTCGTCGTACCCCCACCCGTGGCTCATGCCGGATTTTTGGCAGTTCCCGACCGTCTCCATGGGCCTTGGGCCGATCATGGCTATTTATCAGGCGCGCTTTAACCGCTACCTGCAGGACCGCGGGCTGGTGGACACGAGTGGCTGCCGCGTATGGGCGTTTCTTGGCGACGGCGAATGCGACGAGCCTGAAACATTGGGCGCCATCACGCTCGCCTCGCGCGAGAAACTCGACAATCTCATCTTTGTCATCAACTGCAACCTTCAGCGGCTTGACGGTCCCGTCCGCGGTAACGGCAAAATCATCCAGGAACTGGAGGCGGCCTTCCGCGGCGCCGGATGGAATGTGATCAAGGTCATATGGGGTTCCAACTGGAACCAGTTGTTCGAGCGCGACACCAAAGGCTTGCTCATGAAGCGCATGATGGAGTGCGTGGACGGCGAGTACCAGAAATTCTCTGTCGAGAGCGCCGCCTACATCCGCAAGCATTTCTTTGGCAAGTACCCCGAACTGGCGGAGATGGTCGCGGACTGGACGGATGAGCAAATCACCTCGCTGCGGCGCGGCGGGCTCGATCCGCAAAAAGTTTATGCGGCCTATCATGCGGCTGTCAACCACCGCGGCCAGCCCACCGTCATCCTGTGCAAAACCGTCAAGGGTTATGGTCTCGGCGAAATTGGCGAGGGCCGCAATCCGGCTCACAATGTCAAAAAGGTCAGCGACAACGAGTTGCGCGAGTTCCGCGACCGGTTCAACATCCCCGTTCCCGACTCGGAAATCGAGGACCTGCCGTTCTACCGTTTTCCGGAGGACAGCCCGGAGTACAAGTACCTCATGGAGCGGCGCAAGGCGCTGGGCGGCCCCGTGCCGCGGCGGCGCGCGACGGCGCCTCCGCTGAAAATGCCCGGGCGCGAGTACTTCGCCCAGTTCTACGCCGGCAGCGGCGACAAGGAACCCTCCACGACGATGGCCTTCGAACGCATCTTTTCGACCATCATCGGCAACAAAGAGTTTGGCAAACATGTCGTCCCCATCATCCCCGACGAAGCCCGCACTTTCGGCATGGAGGGGCTCTTCCGGTCCTATGGCATCTATTCCCATGTCGGGCAGTTGTACGAGCCGGTGGACCGCGAGCAGTTGCTCTATTATCTGGAGAAGAAAGACGGCCAGATCCTCGAGGAGGGGATCACCGAGGCGGGCAGCATGTCGAGTTTCATCGCTGCCGGAACAGCCTACGCCACCCACGGTATCACCATGATGCCGTTTTACATTTACTACTCGATGTTTGGGTTCCAGCGCGTAGGCGATCTCATCTGGGCGGCGGCCGACACCCGCGCGCGCGGCTTCCTGCTGGGCGCCACGGCCGGGCGTACGACGCTCAACGGCGAAGGACTTCAGCATCAGGACGGCCACAGCCACATCCTTGCGGCCACCGTGCCGACGGTGGAGGCGTACCACCCGGCTTTTGCCTACGAGATCGCGCTCATCATTCAGGACGGCATGAAGCGCATGTTCGAAAAGCAGGAGGATGTGATTTACTACATTACGCTGGGCAACGAGAACTACCGGCAGCCGCCGATGCCCGAGGGCGTTGAGGACGCGGTGCTGGAGGGTCTGTATAAGTTTAAGCCGGGCAATCAGAACAACCCGAAAAGCAAACATCGCGCGCACATCTTCGGCGACTTCAGCGCCATCAACGCCGCGCTGAAGGCGCAAGAGATCCTCGAGCGCGAATACGGCGTGTGCGCCGATGTGTGGAGCGCCACCAGTTACAAACGGCTGCGCACCGGTGCCATGGAGGCCGAGCGCTGGAACATGCTCCATCCGGGAGCGAAGAACAGAAAACAGAGTTACTTGGAACGCGTTTTGGAAAACGAGGAAGGCGTCTTTGTTGCCGTTAGCGACAGCATGCGCCTTGTGCCCGACCAGATAGCCAAGTGGGTGCCGGGCGGGCTGCTCTCGCTGGGGACCGATGGGTTTGGCCGCAGTGAGACGCGCGAGGCTCTGCGTCGGCATTTTGGCACCGACGCGGAGCATGTTGTCGTCGCCGTCCTTGCCCAACTTGCGAAAGCCAAGGCCATCAAGCCCTCCACCGTGAAAAAGGCCATAGACGACCTTGGCCTCGACCCTGAGGCCGGTTTCTCGCTTTTCCTGTGAACGGGCGGGCATGCGCCCGGACAGGGCGTGCTGTCCGGAAAAAAATTGATACCCTCGCTTAAGCGGGTCGGAGTCGGGGGTGTCAGACAGTCACCAAGACAGAGAGGCTTGCATCGTGACGATCGAAGTAAAACTGCCCCCGATTGCGGATGGCGTGGATAAGGGCGATGTGGCGGCGGTGCATGTGAAACCGGGCGACATCGTCAAAGCCGACGATCCCCTGATCGAGGTCGAATCCGACAAGGCCACCATCCCGGTGCCTGCGCCGGCCGACGGGCGCGTGGCGCGGGTCTTGGTGAAACAGGGCGACAAGATCCGGGTGGGTCAGTTGATTGTTGAACTCGAGCAGGTTGCTGCTGCGGTCTCCGGTGCCGCTGCGCCGCCGGCTTCTGCGGAGCCGGTCAAGCCTCTGAGCCCGGGCCTCACACCGCGCGAGGACCGGCCTATTATGATGGACGAGCCACCCCCGCCGTCGCCTCTACCGCCGGTGCAGACTGCGCCTCCGCCGGGTGGGTTGGACGAAAACCAACACATCCCCGCGGGTCCCGCGGTGCGGCGTATCGCTCGCGAACTAGGTATTGATTTGCGCCGTGTGCGCGGTTCCGGGCGCAATGGCCGCATCACCGTGGAGGACCTCGACCCGTACATCCGTCAGTATGTGGCGGCTCGCGGCGGTGTTGCGCCGAGCGGCCCGGCCTTCGCACCCGTCGAATTACCCGATTTCTCCCAATGGGGGCCCGTCCGCTCCGAGAAAGCGTCAACGCTGCGTGTCAAAATCGCAGACAAACTCGCTCAGGCTTGGGCCACAGTGCCGCATGTTCACCATCACCACGAGGCGGACATCACGGGGCTGGCGGCCATGCAAAAGCGTTACAAGGATCGGGTCGCGGAACGGGGCGCAAGCCTGACACTCACTCCGTTTCTGCTCAAGGCTCTCGTCATCGCGCTCAAAGAGTTTCCCGTCTTTAACGCCTCCTACGATGCCGCGCGCGGAGAGATCATCTACAAGGACTATTACCATATCGGCGTGGCGGTGGATACAGACGCGGGACTGATTGTGCCCGTCGTGCGGGATGTGGATAAGAAAACGATCATGCAACTGGCAGCGGACTTGGCTGATCTGTCGCGCCGCACGCGCGAGCGCAAGGTCACTCCGGATGAACTGCGGGGCGGTACCTTCACCCTCTCGAACCTTGGGGGTATCGGCGGCGGCCATTTCAACCCGATCATCAACACCCCCGAGGTGGCCATCCTTGGCACCGGCCGCGCTGTCCAGAAACCTGTTTTTGCGGCCGACGGTTCGGTTCAAGCGCGCCTCATGATGCCTCTGACGCTTGGCTATGATCACCGCGTCATTGACGGGGCAGACGGCGCACGCTTTCTCGTCAGGCTCGTGGATATTCTGGAAAACTTCGAGGCAACGATCCTCGGCTTTTGACAAGGCGGAGCGGGCGGCGTGCGCCCTGGCACACGGCAAGAGGCCTTATGGCTGCTTCCGTCAGGACCTGACCCGTTCGACATTACGCGTTGCCAGGACGCGCGTCGCCCGCCCGCACCGTCCCCCTCTATTATCTGTTTGCCGTGCAGCGGATTCACCCGCCACCCGACTATAGCACCCGGCGCAAAAAGGCGATAGCCCGCCGCAGCGCGTCGCGCTGAGCCTCGCCCCGCAGCAGATGGCCTTGGCACGGGTAAATCGCCAATTCGGCGCAAACATCCCGCGCCTTGAGCAACCGCTCGAGTTTGTAGGCCTCCGACACCGGCACTGTTTCGTCGCACTCGCCGTGAACGATCAACACGGGGGGCATGTCGGTCATCGCGGCCACATACCGATTTGGCACGCCGCCGGCGACCTCGACCACGGCGCGCACGCGGTCGTCCACGGCTGCCGTAGCGACGGCCACATATCCGCCCAGCGAGACGCCCGCCAGCGCGATGCGATTCGCATCAACCTGCGGCAGACAAGCCGCATACGAAATTGCGTCGCGCACCGTCGCCACCCATGCGCGGAACTCGACGGGGTCTTTGCCGATGTCCGGCTTACGGGGCCCCGTCCCCGTGCGGTCAAAGTAACTGACAATAATGGCCACATAGCCCGCGCCTGCCAACTGGGAGGCGGTCATCCGGTAAACCGCAGGGTTCTCGCACAACCCCTCCGCCCCGTGCAGCATGATGACGGCCGGCGCCACAGCGCAAGACCGTGGCGTGAAAACCTCGACTCCTACCGGGCATCCTGCGCTCATGAAAGCGTCCTGTGTGCCCCGCGGAGCCAGCAACCCTAACAACCCTTGGGCTGGCGCGGCGGTCACCGCTGCCAACACGATCAGTACTGCCGCCAACCGTCCCACACGCAAAACCGCTTTCCTGTGTCCCATCTCCCTGACCTCACGCCCCGAATTTGTCCAATACCGCAGACTTGCCCATCATTACTTCATAGCCAAAGCGAAGCGCAACTGCATTTCGGGGCGGGAACTCAACCGCGGGTTCCCGCCTTGTTGGTTAGCATCTCTTTGATGCCGCCGAGGGCGCCGAGGACACCGCTGGCTTCGTACGGGATGTAAACAGTCTTGTTGTCCTGCCCCGTGACCATTTCCTTCAGCGTGTCAATGTAGCGTACGGCCAGCAGGTATTGCGCCGGGTCGCCTCCGCTCTTGGTGATTGTGTCGGTGATTTTCTGGATCGCTTCCGCCTCGGCCTGCGCCACGAGGATGCGGGCTTGTGCCTGACCTTCTGCGCGCAGAATCTGGGCCTGTTTTTCACCGTCGGCGCGAAAGATTTCGCTCTCGCGCACGCCCTCGGCTTCGAGGATTGCCGCCCGTTTGCGTCCCTCGGCCTCAAGGATCACTGCCCGTCGGTCGCGCTCCGCGCGCATCTGCTTTTCGAGAGCGTTGCGAATGTCGAGCGGCGGGCTGATTTCCTGCAATTCGACCCGGTTGACCTTCACGCCCCACTTGTCGCTGGCCTCGTCGAGGATGGCTCGCAACTTTGAGTTGATCGTCTCGCGCGAGGACAGCGTCTGGTCGAGATCCAGTTCACCGATGACATTGCGCAGGGTCGTCTGCGTGAGTTTCTCGATCGCATCGGGCAGGTTGGCGATTTCGTAGACCGCGCGGATGGGATCGGTGATCTGAAAGTAAAGAAGCGCGTTGATCTCGGTGACAACATTGTCTTTCGTGATCACGCTCTGGCGCGAAAAATCGTAGACTGTTTCGCGCAGGTCAATGCGCTTGAGCCTCACGCGCCGGACAATGCGGATGCCCTCGACATTCGTCTGAGCATAGATCCATTCGATTTCGCGCGGCCGGTCTATGATGGGCCAGATGATATTGATGCCCGACTCGAGGGTTCGGTGAAAGCGCCCCAGGCGCTCGATGACCATCGTTTCCGACTGGCGGACGATGATCAATCCTTTGAAAATGAAGACAATGACAAAAACAGTGAGAACGAGCAGAAAAACCTGCAACGCTTCCATGCTCACGCCTCCTGTGCCGGCGGGTTGTTTTGCGTGGCGGGCTCCGGCACCGCCTCGACGAGCAGGCGCGTGCCATCCACGCGCCTGACGATCACCTTGCTGCCGCGTGCGTACGGGCAGTTATCGAGGGCTACCCCGCGCCAGTCTTCTCCGCGCACCTTTACGCGGCCCTCGCCTGTGTTGGGATCGAAGGCGACGGTGACGGTGGCGGTCTGGCCGATCAGCCAGTCGGTGTTGGTCGGCACTGCGTTCGAGGGTTTCAGAAAGTGCCTTGTCATAAAGGGCCGCACAACCACAAAGGCCAGAACCGAGGCGGCGCCAAAAGCGCAGATTTGCCAAGTCCAAGCCAAGCCGAAGTAGGACACGGCCGCGGCCGCAACGCAGCCCACCGAAAAGCACGCAAGGACAAATCCCGGCGTGACAACCTCGGCAATCAGCAGGATGATGGCAAAGGTGAGCCACGCCGACCACACTTCCATATTGATCCCGAACAGACTCATACGCACCGCTGTGCGGACTGACCCCTCCAGTGATTGTCATGCCCCTTGTCAGCGAGGGCGCTGTCCAAGTCAATCGCTACCCGAAATGAATTTTCGGCAGTAGCCTTGACAAGGTCGTCGTATGGCCACCCGTCTCGCTGTCGCCGGTCAGCGCCCTGGTTCGTATGCGAGGTTGGGCGCCAGCCAACGCTCCACATCGGCCACGGTCATGCCCTTGCGAGCGGCGTAGTCGGCCACCTGATCCGGTCCTATTTTGCCGACAGCGAAATATTTGGCCTGCGGATGGGAGAAGTACAGTCCGCTGACCGAGGCGGCAGGGTACATGGCGAAGGTCTCGGTCAGCCGGATGCCAGTGGCGCGTTCGGCATCGAGCAGTGCCCAGAGCGTGGCCTTCTCCGTGTGGTCCGGACAGGCGGGATAACCTGCTGCAGGCCGGATGCCCCGGTAGCGCTCGCGGATCAGGTCTTCGTGCGAGAGTTTCTCGCCGCGGCCGTAGCCCCATTCCTCCCGGGCGCGCTTGTGCAGCATCTCTGCCAGAGCCTCGGCGAGCCGGTCGGCGAGGGCCTTGACCATGATTGAACTGTAATCGTCGTGGTCGCGCTCGAACTGCTCGACGACCGGTTCGATGCCAATGCCGGCGGTGACGGCGAATGCTCCGAGGTAATCGGGGCGGCCGGCGTCTCGGGGCGCGATGAAATCCGCGAGACACTGGTTGGGTTGGCCGGCGGGCTTCTCCGTCTGTTGGCGCAGGAAACGGAACACGGTTCGCACGGAGGCGCGCGACTCGTCCGTGCAAACCGCGATATCGTCGCCGTCGGCATATGCCGGAAAAAATCCATACACGGCGCGCAGGGTGAGCCACTTTTCGTCCACGATCCTGGCCAGCATGGCCTGCGCGTCGTCAAAGAGTTCCCGGGCGCGTTCGCCGGTTGCCGGATCGTCGAAGATGTGAGGATAGCGCCCGCGCAACTCCCAAGTGTGGAAGAACGGCGACCAGTCTATGAACGGCACGACATCCGCGGCGGGGATATCGCTCAGGACGCGGGTGCCGGTGAAAGATGGAACAGGCAGATCGGCTGTGCTCCAGTCCACGGGTGTTCGGCGGGCGCGCGCCTCGGCAAGGGGCAGCAGGGTTCGGGCCGTGTCGCGCGCGCCGTGCTCGGCCCGGAGCCGGTCCTGTTCCGCCCGCACTTGGGAGGTGAACTCCGTGCGCTGATCGGGACTGATGAGCGACGCCGCCACCCCCACGGCACGCGAGGCGTCGAGGACATGGACCACGGGCCCCGAGTAGGCGGGGGCAATCTTGACGGCTGTATGCGCCTTGCTCGTGGTGGCGCCGCCGATCAGCAGCGGCACTTGGAAACTTTCCCGCTCCATCTCGCGCGCCACATGAACCATCTCATCGAGCGAGGGCGTGATGAGTCCGCTCAGGCCAATGATGTCCGCCTCGTGCTCGCGCGCCGCTTCGAGGATTTTCTCGCACGGCACCATGACGCCAAGGTCAATGACCTCGAAGTTGTTGCAGGCCAGCACGACCCCAACGATATTCTTTCCGATGTCGTGGACATCGCCCTTGACCGTGGCGAGCACAATGCGCCCGGCGCTGCGCTGCGTCGCGCCGCCCGTCTTCTTTTCCGCCTCGAGGTAGGGCAGCAGTACGGCCACGGCCTTTTTCATGACGCGCGCGCTCTTGACCACCTGCGGAAGAAACATTTTTCCGGCGCCAAAGAGGTCGCCCACGATGTTCATCCCGGCCATGAGCGGGCCTTCGATGACCGCGAGGGGGCGCCCGTACTTTTCCAGCGCCTCCAGCACATCCGACTCGATGTGCGTCAGGATGCCCTTGATGAGCGCGTGGGTGAGGCGCTCTTCCACGGGGCCTGAGTGCCACGCATCGGCTTTGTCCGCCGACTCCTGCACGGCCGCCGATTTGACCGACTCCGCGAAGGCCACCAGCCGCTCGGTGGCGTCCGGACGGCGGTTGAGGATGACATCCTCCACCAGTTCGCGCAAATCCTCCGGAATTTCCTCGTACACGGCCAGTTGCCCGGCATTGACGATGCCCATGTCCAATCCTGCGCGGATCGCGTGGTAGAGGAATGCCGCGTGGATGGCCTCGCGCACCGGGTTGTTGCCGCGGAAGGAAAACGAGACATTGGAGATGCCGCCGCTGGTGCGCGCCCCCGGGCACCGCCGCTTGATCTCGCGCACGGCCTCGATGAACGCCACGCCGTAGGAGTTGTGTTCCTCGATGCCCGTCGCCACCGTCAGCACATTGGGGTCGAAGATGATGTCCTCCGGCGGGAAGCCGGCCTGCCCGGTCAGTAGCCGGTAAGCGCGCTCGCAGATCTCCACTTTGCGCTCAAAGGTGTCGGCCTGTCCGCGCTCATCAAAGGCCATGACCACTACGCCTGCTCCAAAGCGCCGTATCATGCGTGCTTGCCGGAGAAACTCCGCCTCGCCCTCTTTGAGGCTGATCGAATTGACCACGCCTTTGCCCTGCACGCACTTCAGCCCGGCCTCCAGCACTGCCCATTTGGATGAGTCAATCATCACTGGCACGCGGGCGATTTCCGGCTCGGAGGCGATCAGGTTGAGAAATGTCGTCATGGCGGCGACGCCGTCGAGCATGCCTTCGTCCATGTTGACATCAATCATGTTGGCGCCGTTTTCGACCTGCTGGCGCGCGATGACGAGGGCCTCCTCAAATTGCCCGGCCTTGATGAGTTTGGCGAATTTCGGCGAGCCGGTGACATTCGTGCGTTCGCCGATGGGAACAAAGCCCGTTTCGGGGCGCAGAACGAGAGGTTCGAGCCCGCTAAAGGCGGTCAGGCGCTGGGGCTGCGGGGGGCGCCGTGGGGCCAGTCCGCGCACCGCGGCTGCAATGGCCGCAATGTGTTGCGGCGTCGTGCCGCAACAGCCGCCCACAAGGTTCAGCCAGCCGTTGAGCGCGAAGTCGCGCAACTCAGCCGCCATCATCTCCGGCGTTTCATCGAACCCCGTGTCGCTCAAGGGGTTGGGCAGGCCAGCGTTTGGGTAGCAGGAGACCGCAATGGGTGCCAGCCGCGAGAGTTCTTCAATGTGGGGCCGCATCTGCCCGGGCCCAAGGGCGCAGTTGATGCCGATGCTGAGCAGCGGCATGTGCGAGACGGAAATCCAGAAAGCCTCGATGGTTTGCCCTGACAGGGTGCGGCCGCTCTGGTCGGTGATCGTGACGGAGACCATGATGGGCAGGCGTTGGCCGGTCTCATCGAAAACCGTTTCAATGGCATAGTAGGCCGCCTTCAGCACCAGCGTGTCGAAGACCGTCTCGACAAGCAACAGATCTACGCCCCCCTCGATGAGTCCGCGCACCTGTTCCGCATAGGCCGCACTGACCTCGTCAAAGGTCACCGCGCGGCGGGCGGGGTTGTTGACATCGGTTGCCAGCGAAAGGGTGCGGTTGGTGGGGCCGAGCGCGCCGGCCACGAACCGCGGTCGGGTCGGGTCGGCGGCCATGGCGGCGTCGGCTGCCTCGCGAGCCAACCGGGCCGCTGCCACATTCAATTCGCGCGCCAGCGACTCCATGCGGTAATCCGCGAGCGAGATGGCTTGCGCGTTGAAAGTGTTGGTCTCGATGATGTCGGCGCCGGCGGCAAGGTAACCGTCATGAATCGCCCGGATGACAGTCGGCTGCGTCAGCACGAGCAGGTCATTGTTGCCCTTCAGATCGCACCCGTGGTCCCGAAAGCGCTCGCCGCGGTATTGTTCCTCGGATAACTTATGGCGCTGGATCATGGTGCCCATGGCACCGTCAATAATGACGATGCGTTCGGCCAACAGGCGCCGGAGGGTCGTCTCGGTTTGTTCGCGGGGTCTGATCACTCTGGTCTAAGCCGTAGGGAGCAATACGCGGCTGTCACGATGCATGTTCAAAAGAGGCAGGGGGCGGCGATGAAAGGAAAAACCCCCGGACCTATTACGGTCCGGGGGCAAGAAACAAATGGCTTTTGCTCACAAGCAAGCCGCGTCAGGGCATGTTTTTTAGTAAATAGACCAATCGCCCACGGCGGCCGCAGGGGTGAACTTCTTGGCTATTAAGCCGGAGTTGCCAGTTCCATCGGACGCCGCATAGACACGGCCGGTCGAAGCATCAAAAACCAAGCCGTCTGAGCCGATAAACGCGTCGCTGCCGCCGGCCTCGCTAACGATCTGGGCTTCTGACTGAAGAGCCGTATCGGCGTTAGGCGGGACGATATTGCTCAGAATCAGCACACCGTCATCGGCACCCGCGTTCGTCGGTGCGCCAAACATGTTGGCCAGATAGACTCGGCCTGCGCTGTCCACCGTCACCGAGTTGTAACCGACATCGGTCGTCGGAGGACCAAGATCAGCCTCTATGTCGGTCGCGAGAACATACTTGATGGCTGAATTGGAACTGAAATCGACACGAATGAGGTCGTCATTCGAAGCCGCAGCGCCGCTGTTGATGGCTACGGCCTGAGTGGCGTTTAAAAATTCAATGTCGTTGATACTCTGATTTGCAGCCGTGTCGCCCGAGGCGGCCGTCAGCGTCGCTTCGGTCACCAGAACGGTGGCCGGCTTGGAACCGTCATTCACCAAAGTCGAGGTGTCCACGCTCATAATGCAATCGCCGTTCGGGTTGCCGAAGCCTCCATCGCACAGCAAGTAGGCCGTGTTGCCCTGAACAACCATTCCGTTGCCACCCTCAATGGGTGAGGTTGGCGATGTAGTCTCGCAGCAGAGCACATTGATCGTGTACGGCGGGATCGGCTCAATTGCCAGCAAGGCCGCTTGCATGCCGCTACCGTCAAGGTAGGCCAGAATCTTGCCGTTGGCGTTAAAGCCCAACGCTTGGAACCTTACCGCAGACGCGGGAGGATCAGGATTGGCACCATTGGCAGCCCCGATGGCCGTCACCAAGGCCACATCGGTCGCAACGACTGAAACCCGGCTACCGGGGGGCTGGGAGAGGTCGAATTTCAAGATTTTTCTGTTTGTCCCCTCGAGATTGCCGGCCACGAAAACATTCGGATTGTTCGGATCCATGCCGAGAGCATTGAGGTTCGTGTTTGTACCGCCGGCGACAGCCGTGATCTCCGACTCCGGAATCAGGACAGTCCAGGTCGCCTGAGCCTGCACCAATCCTGCGGTGAGCAAGGTCACCGCAAGTAATGATAAATGCTTTTTCATGTGATCAATTGCCTCCTGAAGCATCGTTGAATGGTGCACCCGTTCTTGGATGACTTTCTACGAAGCCATAGGCCGGCGGGACGGTTCAACATAAATTGGCACCGTCTCATATTTGATTTGCGCTATCACTGTTTTCTGTATCAATTTGACCCGCGGACCCAGCATGCTAAACGGAATCCGCCTCAGGGGTGGCACCGTTTGTCCGCGTTCGTACGCGCCTTGGTTTCCATTTTGTGTGTCCCACGCGAAAAGTGTGAGGGGGAAATTGAAACCAATTCCAATCCGCCGCGGGATGGCGTTTGCGACGCGTTACCCGTCTGTTGACTCTGCCCTGCGCAAAGGTAGGGGTCGTGCGCTCATGTCCGAGACTCCCCAATCGCAGTCGGCTGATTTGGAGGCTTTGATGGCTCAGTTGCGCGCCGCTGAGCCTCCCGCGCGCGTGCCGATCACCCGCATTGTCGAGATGGCGCGTCAGGTCCTCGAGATTCAGTTCGACCCGGAGGAAACCCGCCAAATCCACGAGGCGCAGCACCTTGCGAATGAACATTTTGCTGCCGCTCATGAGAGCCTCGAGCGGCTGCTTCAGACCGCCGAGGAGTTCCAAGGGCAGGCGCTGCAAACGCGCAATCCCAACCTCGACCGATCTTGGCTCAGTCCCCGTCGGTGGTTTGCGGAGTTTCGGGCCCGCCTGTTGCGCCAGCAAGAGAGTTTCAACGCCCAATTGGCTCGAGTGATCGGGTTGTTGGCCGATGCGGAAACGCTTCGCCAACAGCAGGCGGCGCTCGGGCACCTCGTTGCCTCGACGAATTGTCTCGTCAGGCGCTTGAGCGATCTTGACCGTCTCGCCACGGAACGCAGCCGCGCGTTGGCCGACCTGTTTGGTTTGGCGTTGGAACGCATGGCTGCGGCCCAATCCGCCCCTGCGCCGTGCGAGTTACCGGTCATGTCGCCTGAAGAGCGGGAAAGGTTGCGCGCGCTTGTGGCGTCCGTGGCTGAGGCGAGTGCTCACACGGCTGCGTTGCGCGCCGAACTGTCGCGTCATGTGGCGGCACTGTCGGCGCGCGTCGAGCAGGCCGAGCGCGCTCATGCCGACTTGGTTCAGACCGTGCAGGCAATTGCGGACCGGACGGTGAGGCCTGCGGCGGAGGCGCCGATTCCGGCGCGCCCGGCTACGCCACAGCCCGTTGCGATGACGGGAGGCTTGCCCAAGGGGATGCCCGTCCCTCCGCTTAATTTTGAGGCGTTCGAGGCGGCCACGCGCGGCGACGAGCAACGCATTGCTCGCGAGCAACGGGCCTATGTGGCTTGGTTCGCGGATGCGCCGGGGCGGGTGCTCGACGCCGGCTGCGGCCGCGGCGAGTTTCTGGGCCTGCTGCGCGAGGCTGGCATCGCCGCCTACGGTATCGACAGCGATCCGCAGATGGTGGCGCACTGCTGCGCCAAAGGGTTGGATGTCATGGAGGCCGCCCTGTTTGAGCATTTGGACGGGTTGCCCGATGCCAGTCTTGGCGGCGTGTTTCTCGGTCAGGTGGTCGAGCACCTGCCGCAAAAGGCCGTGCTTGCCCTTCCGGCGTTGCTTTGGCGCAAGATCGCGCCGGGCGGGCGCGTGGCCATTGAAACGATCAATCCGATGTGCCTGACGACATTTTCCGGGGCCATGTATGCCGACCCGACCCACCGCAGGCCGGTGCATCCGAAAGCGCTGGAGTTTCTGCTCGGATCGGCCGGCTTCGGCGACATCGAAATCGTGTTCAACGCGCCCGTGCCGCCCGACGAGGCTCTGCAACCGCTGGCCGAGACTGCTCCGTTGGAGCCGGTGCTGAAGGATCTCGTTGTTCAGGCTAACCGAAATATCGAACGGCTCAACGCGCTGCTCTACTCTTATGCCAACTACGCGATAGCCGCGAGGAAACCGGTTTGAGCGGCGGCTGGACACCGCCGGCCACGGCGTTGGTGACCCCTTGGTTTGGCACGGGCAAGGGTGGCGCCGAAGTTTTCTGCGGTGGCCTTGCCCGTGCGGTCGCGGCGCTGGGGCGGCCGGTGGAGATCCTCACGACCTGCTGCATTGACCCGTTTCGCGACTGGGCGCGCGACCAATGCGAGCCGGGAGAGGAGACCTTTGGCCTGGTCACCGTGCGGCGCTTTCGAGTGTCGCCGCGAAACGCCGACATTTACCATCACTACTCGCGTCTGCTCGACATGGGCTTCGAACTGGCTGAACCGCAACAGGAGGAACTGCTGGCCAACAGCGTCAACAGCCGCGACCTGTGCCGGTTTATCACGCGCCATGGCCGCCAATACCGTTTTTTCTTTCTGCCGTATTTGTATGGCACAACATTTTACGGGATGCGAGCCGCGTTTCCGCGTCATGCGTTCCTGATCCCGTGTCTGCACAACGAACCCTTTGCCTACATGTCCATCTTGCAGGGCATGTTTGCGCGGGCGCGGGGCTGTCTGTTTCTGAGTCCGCCCGAGCGTGACTTTGCGACGGCACTCTACGGGCTGCATGACGCACGGCGCCTGCTGCTTGGTGGCGGGGTGACGCGCGAGTGTCTCGGGGACGGCGCCCGGTTTCGGCGCTCCGCGCGCATGGATGCGCCGTTTATCCTGTTTGTGGGGCGCAAGGTGCCCGGCAAAGGCGCCGACATCCTGTTGCGATGTTTTCGCGAGTACCTTGCGGCCCGGCCGGGGAGCCCGTTGCATCTGGTCCTGATCGGCGGCGGCCAACTCGACATTCCCGCGCCGTTGCGCGAACGGGCCCACTCGCTGGAAGCCGCAACCCACGACGAAGTGCGGGATGCCATGGCGGCTTGCGAGTTTCTGGTTCACCCCAGCCTGTACGAATCGTTTTCCATCGTGATGATGGAAGCGTGGCTCAACGGCAAGCCTGTGCTGGTCAACGGCGAGTGCGAGGTGACGCTGCACCATGTGCTGCAGTCGGGCGGTGGGCTCTATTTCACGACGGTCGGGGAGTTTGTTGAGTCAGCCGCCGTGTTGGAGGACAATCCCGCGCTGGCTCGGCGGATGGGTGCGGCGGGCGCCGAGTATGTGCGCCAGCATTACCTTTGGCCCGATGTGGCCATGAGGTTTCACAATTTCCTTGCGCAACTCGACGCTGAGGACCGAATGACGGCGGAACGCCGGGCGATGGCGGACGAAACCGCAGCGCGGCGATACAACACAACCGAGGAATAGGTGATGGACGGATCGAAACGGCTGGCGTGGGTGTACCCTGGGCAGGGTTCGCAGTTTGTCGGCATGGGAGCGGGGCTGGAGGAGCGGCTGCCGGTCGCCCGCAAGTTTTTTGACATGGCTTGCGAGATGCTCGGGCGGGACTTGCGGCGAATTATGTTCGAGGGACCCGAGGATGAACTCAAGCAAACGATCAACACCCAGCCGGCCGTGCTCGTGGTGTCGGCCGCCCTGCACGAGGCTCTGATCGCGAAGGGGCTCGAGCCGGTCATGGTGGCCGGCCACAGTCTCGGAGAGTACACGGCGCTCTACGCCGCCGGGGTGCTGGATTTCGAGAGAACGCTGCAACTGGTCAAGGCGCGGTCAGAACTGATGCACGAGGCGGGCAAGGTCCGGCCGGGCGCCATGGCCGCCATCATGGGACCCAGCGACGAAAAATTGCGCGAACTGTGTGCCGGGGTCAACGGGGTCGTCGTTGTGGCCAACTCTAATGCTCCCGGCCAGACGGTGATCTCGGGCGAGGTGGAGGCTGTCGCCGAGGCCGTCGAGCGGTGCAAAGCGGCGGGAGCGAAGCGCGCCGTCATGCTGCCCGTCTCGGGTGCGTTTCATTCGCCCCTGATGGAAGAGCCTGCGGCGAGCCTCCGGGCGCTCATCGCCGAGACGCCCTTTGCCGATGCGCGCGTGCCGGTGGTGACGAATGTGGACGGCAAGTCCCATACGAGCGGCGCGGAGTTGAAACAAAATCTGTTGGCGCAGATGACATCGAGCGTGTTGTGGACTGATACCGTGCGCACCATCGCCGCCGCCGGCGTGGACGGCATCGTGGAGGTCGGGCCGGGGCGGGTGCTCACGGGTCTCGTCAAACGCATCGAGCCGGCCTTGATGACGGCCAATGTCGGATCTTTTGCCGATGTGGATGTGATCTCCGGTTGAGACGGCATCATCCCTTGCACAGGCTACCCGCAGGCTCTATGCGCACAACCATGACAGACCGGCACGAGCAGGCATCTCTCTGATGTGCGGCATTGTGGGGAAGGTCCATGTGGATCCGGCATGCCCGGTGGACGGTGCTCTCATCGAGCGCATGAAACGCACGATTGTCCATCGCGGGCCGGACGACGACGGCACTCATTTGCGCCCGCCCGTCGGGCTGGGGTTTCAACGCCTTTCGATTATTGATCTCGCCGGCGGTCATCAGCCGATGACGAACGAGGACGGTTCCGTCGTGGTCGTCTTCAACGGCGAGATTTACAACTTTGTCGAGTTGCGGGAGCGTTTGCAGGCCCTGGGGCATGTGTTCCGCACGCGGTCGGACACAGAAACACTTGTCCACGGCTATGAGGAGTGGGGGACGGAACTGGCTGCGAAACTCCGCGGCATGTTCGCGTTTGCTGTGTTCGACCACAAGGACAACACCCTTTACATGGCGCGCGACCGCACGGGAAAAAAGCCGCTGTTCTATGCGCATGTTCGGCGCGGGGCGGCGGACGAAGCGCTGATATTCGCCAGCGAACTCAAGGCGCTGCTGGCCGACCCGGCCATGGACCGGCGTGTAAGCCTCGCCGCGCTCAACCATTATCTGACCTACCAGTATGTGCCGCATCCGTGGTCCATCTTCGAGGGAGCGCACAAACTGCCGCCGGCCCACTGGTTACTGTTTCGCAACGGCACGCTGCGGGTGGAGCGATATTGGTATCTGCCCTACGAACCCAAGCATGCCATCTCTGAAGAGCGCGCGGTAGAGGAGACGCTGGCGCGCCTCGACGAGGCGGTGCGCGTTCGCCTGGTCAGCGATGTGCCGCTGGGCTGCTTCCTCTCCGGTGGCATTGACTCTTCGCTGGTGGTCGCCATGATGCGCCGGCACATCACGGGCGACCTGAAGACATTCTCCATCGGTTTCCGGGAGGCGGAATTCAACGAATTGCCCTACGCGAGGCGGGTGGCCCGGCAGTTCGAGACGAACCACGAGGAGTTTATTGTCGAGCCGCACGCGCTGGAATGTCTCGGCACCCTTGCGTGGCATTTTGACGAGCCGATGGCCGACTCGAGCGCTATTCCCACTTTTTATGTGGCGAAATTAACGCGCCGTCATGTCACCGTCGCGCTCAACGGCGACGGGGGCGATGAGAGTTTCTGCGGCTATTCGCGCTATGCCGGGCACTGGGCGTTCGACGGGTGGTCGCGCATCCCGCGCGTGCTGCGGCGCCTTGCCGAGGGGCCGCTCGATGCGCTCGCCCGCGCCCTGCCTGACAGCGGACGAGCCGAACTGCTGTCGTATGTCAATCGGTGCACGCTGATGAGCCCCCAGCGGCGCTACATTCAGAGCATGGTCTTTTTCCGCGAGCATCAAAAGCCACTGCTCTTCGCACCCGAGCACCGCACCTTTCTCAACGAGGCAGCCGCCGACTCCGAGGGGTTGACGGAGCGTCTGATGCTGGACGGCACCGCCGTCGAGTTTGCGGACCAGATGATGTACTCGGACATTATGATGTACCTGCCGGGCGCGCTGCTGCCAAAGGTGGACCGCACGACGATGGCGGTGGCCCTCGAGGGGCGCTCACCGTTCCTGGACCATCATTTGATGGAGTTCGCCGCCCGCGTGCCGGTCGAGTATAAGTTTGGCAACCGTGTGCTCAAACGGCTGCTCAAGCGCGCCGCGTCATCTATTTTTCCGGAGGATTTCCTCAACCGCCCGAAAATGGGGTTTGGCGTCCCCATTGGCCAGTGGTTTCGCGGAGAACTGCGGTCGCTGACGGAGGATTTCCTTTTGGGAGAAACGGCCCGGCGGCGCGGCTGGTTCGATCCGGCGTATGTGGAGCGTCTGTACCTCCAGCATGTCGAGGGCCGGCAAAACCACCAGCACCGCATCTGGGCGCTGGTCATGTTCGAGGCTTGGTGCCGCACCTTCCTCGACCGGCCTGACCCGCTCGCGGGCCCGCTGTCGTTCTGAGAGCCGGCGGCGGGGCGCACCAAAACAAACCGGGCAGGCCCTTGGGGGGCCTGCCCGTCGTCAGCCCGGCACGGTGCCGGGACGATTACAACATGGGAAAACGGATTACTTCTTGGCAGCCGCCTTCTTGGGGGCGGCTTTTTTTGCCGCCGGCTTCTTGGCAGCGGCTTTCTTCGGAGCAGCCTTTGCTGCAGCGGCCTTCTTCGGGGCAGCCTTCTTCGCTGTTGCCTTCTTCGCTACGGGCACTGTCGGCCTCCTTGCCGATTTTTTCGCCGAGCCGGCCGTTGTCACAGCCTTACCTTTCGCGGCGGCCTCCCGCTCCTCGACGGCCGCCTGAGCCGCCGCCAGCCGGGCGATGGGAACCCGGTAGGGCGAGCAAGAAACATAGTCGAGGCCCACGCTGTGGCAGAACTTCACCGACGCGGGATCACCGCCATGCTCCCCGCAGATGCCGCACTTCAGGTCAGGCCGGGCGTCGCGTCCGGACTTGACTGCCATGCTCATTAGCAAGCCCACGCCGGCAGTGTCAAGGCTTTGGAATGGATCGCCGGGAAGGATTTTGTTTTCCACATAGAACGGCAGGAACTTGCCGGCGTCGTCGCGCGAGAAGCCGAAGGTCATCTGGGTCAGGTCGTTGGTTCCGAAACTGAAGAACTCCGCCTCCGCCGCAATTTCATTGGCCACCAGCGCCGCGCGCGGAACCTCGATCATCGTGCCCACAAGGTAGGGGAACTTCACCTTTTGCTCGGCCATGACCTTTTGAGCGGTCTCGACGATGATGGCTTTCTGGTTCCTCATCTCCTCGACCGTGCCGGTGAGCGGCACCATGACTTCCGGCTGCACCTTGCCGCCCTCTTTTTTGATCTTGGCCGCGGCCTCGAAAATGGCGCGGGCTTGCATTTCGGTGATCTCCGGATAGACAATGCCGAGCCGGCATCCGCGGTGGCCGAGCATCGGGTTGAACTCGTGGAGGCTGACAATCTTTTTCGCCACGACATCCGGCGACACGCCGAGTTCCTTGGCCACTTCGGCGATCTTTTCGCGGTCGCCTTCGTGCGGCAGGAACTCGTGCAGGGGCGGATCGAGCAGGCGGATCGTCACCGGACGGCCGCCCATCTCCTTGAAGATGCCGTAGAAGTCATCGCGCTGGTAGCCGATGATCTTGCCCAGAGCCTCGCGCCGCTGCGCCACCGTATCGGAGAGGATCATCCGGCGGACATGGAGGATGCGCTGCGTGTCGAAGAACATGTGCTCGGTCCGGCACAGTCCGATGCCCTCTGCGCCGAACAGCACGGCCATGCGCGAATCCTCCGGCGTGTCGGCGTTGGTGCGCACCTTCAGGACGCGCTCTGCGTCCACCCATTTCATGAAGGTTTCGTAGTATCCGAAGATGGCGCTGTCCTTGGGCTTCATCTGGCCGCGCAGCACCTGGACGATCTCCGAGTCAATCACCGGAACCTGCCCGAGGTACACCTCGCCCTTCGACCCGTCGAGTGAAATGTAATCATATTCCTTGACTACGATGTCGCCGACCGTGAAGCAGGCGTTCTTGTCGTCAATGTGGATCTCGCCGGCGCCGCAGACGCAGCATTTGCCCATGCCGCGGGCCACCACGGCGGCGTGGCTGGTCTTGCCGCCGCGGGCCGTCAGGATGCCCTGTGCGGCGTGCATGCCGGCCACATCCTCGGGGCTGGTCTCGAGGCGGACGAGGATGACCTTCTCGCCTTTGGCCTTCATCTCGACGGCGTGGTCGGCGGTGAAGACCACCTTGCCCACGGCGGCGCCGGGGCTGGCGTTGATGCCCTTGGCGATGCGGTTCTTCTTCGCCTTGGGATCAAACATCGGATGCAGCAACTGGTCCAACTGGTCCGGGTCCACGCGTTTGACGGCCGTGCTCGGGGTGATGAGTTTTTCTTTCACGAGGTCCACGGCGATGCGCACGGCGGCTGTCGCCGTCCGTTTGCCGTTGCGCGTCTGGAGCATCCAGAGTTTGCCGTTCTGGATCGTAAACTCGATGTCCTGCATGTCCTTGTAGTGGCGCTCGAGCAGCGTGTAGATGCGCACGAGTTCCTTATAACACTTGGGCATCTCTTTTTCGAGCGTGGGCAGGCTGCCGTCGTCGCCGTGGCTGCGGCTTTCCTCGTTGATGGGCTGGGGGGTGCGGATGCCGGCCACCACATCCTCGCCCTGCGCGTTTTTGAGCCATTCGCCGAAGAAACGCTTTTCGCCGGTGGCCGGGTCGCGTGTGAAGGCCACGCCGGTGGCGCAGTCGTCGCCCATGTTGCCGTACACCATCGAGCAGACATTCACGGCCGTGCCCCACCATTCCGGAATATTATTGATCTTCCGGTAGTCCACGGCCTTCTTCTTGTTCCAACTCTGGAACACCGCCCCGATGGCCAGTTCCAATTGCTTCCACGGGTCAGACGGAAACGCCGAACCGACATGGTCCTTGTAAATCTTCATGTAGTCGGCGGTGAGTTGCTTCAACTGCTCCGCGTTGAGTTCGGTGTCGAGTTTCACGCCGACTTCTTTTTTCAACTCGTCGAGCCTGCGGCCGAAGAGTTCGTCCTCGATCTCCATGACGACTTTGGAAAACATGTGGACAAAGCGGCGGTACAGGTCCCACGCGAAGCGCTCGTTTTTTGTCTTGGCGATGATGCCCTGCAGCGTTTGCTCGTTGAGGCCGAGGTTGAGCACGGTCTCCATCATGCCGGGCATGGAGGCGCGTGCGCCCGAGCGCACGGAAACCAGCAGCGGGTTTTTCGGATCGCCGAACTTGGCACCCATGACCTTCTCGACGCGCGCCATGTGACTGCGGATCTCCTTGTCGAGACCCGGCGGCAACTTGCGGCCGTGCTGGTAGTAGTAGGTGCAGACCTCGGTCGTGATGGTGAACCCGGCCGGCACGGGAAGCCCGAGTCGGGCCATCTCGCCCAGGTTGGCCCCCTTGCCGCCAAGCAGGTTTTTCATCTCGGCGCCGCCCTCGCTTTTGCCGTCGCCAAAGAAATACACGAACTTCTGAGCCATGTGATCCTGTTCCTTTCATCCGCGCCGACCCTTGCGGTTCCGCCGCGCCCGGCGGGCACGGCCGAACCCGCGGCTCGATGGCCGCCGCGGTTTCGTATTGCCTCATGTTAAAATGGACTGCTTGTGTGCGCGGTCACCGGCGCCCGACGGGGCGCTTCACTCCGCGCAAACAAGGCGCGATTCCGTGGCCGGTTCCGGGCCTTGTCAAAAACAATCCGTCATACGGGACCAAAACGGTACCGGCAGCGGCGGTCTGACTGCTAGTGCCAAGCCTCCACCTCCTTGATGCGCTCCTTGGGCATCATGATCAGCAAGGAGTCGCCCTCGGTGATGAAATCGTCCGGATCGGGCGGCACTAGCAACTCGCTCGATGTCCCCCCGGTGGGGTCCGGCCGCCGAATGGCCAGCACCAAAGCGCCGTGACGGGCGCGAAGGTTCAGGTCCTTGAGTGTCTTGGTAAGAAAACTCTTGGGTGCGGGCACCTCGAGGATCGCGTGCGAGTCGCCAACCGTCATCAGGTCGCGGAACACAGGGTGCACGATCAGATCCACCACATGGCGCGCCGACTCCTGCTCCGGTTGCACGACCGTGGGCACCCCGATGCGCTTGAGGATTTTGCAGTGCTTGTCGTCTTCCGCCTTGGCGACGATGCGTTTGGCCTTGAGGTCCAGCAATGACATGCAGATCAAAACGCTGGCCTCCACATCATCGCCGATGGCGACGACGATGACATCCAGTTGCTCGGGGCCGATTTTCTTGAGCAGCAGTTCGTTCGTGGCGTCGCCGACGATGGGTTCGACCACGGAGGAGGAGAAGCGCTCGACCCGCTCCTCTTTCGAATCAATGACGATCACCTCGTGGCCGCCTTCGATGAAGGCTTCTGCCGTCGCGGTGCCGAAACTGCCCAGACCAATGACTGCCACCTGCATTAGAGTGTGACCTCGCCTTTCGCATATTCGTATGACGCGCGGACGGGCACAATGAGCGATGCGGCAAAGATTAAATAGCCGGCCCGCCCCACCACCATGGCCGCCGCCACCACGAGTCTGCCGGCAAAACCCATGTCGGCCACAAGACTCGCATTCGCGACCGTTGCACTGCCCGTGGACAACCCCACGGTGCCGAATGCCGAAAACAACTCGAACAAAATCCGCAAGAATCCGTGCCTATCATAGACGGGCGTTTCTACCAGCGACAGTATCATGCAGGCACCCCACAGGCCAAGCGTTGCAATGGTCACCGTCTGAAATGCCCGCACGACGACATCCGCCGGGACCGTTCGCCGAAAAAGAGCGACCGACTGACGCCCGCGCAAGGTGGCAACCGTCCAAGCCAACACGATCACCGCTGTCACTGTCTTGACGCCCCCTGCGGTACCCCCGGGGGACCCGCCCACAAACATGAGGGTCATGGTCATCAACAGGCCGAAAGAACTCATCTGGTTGTAATCCACGGTGTTAAAGCCCGCCGTGCGCGGTGTGACGGACGCAAACAGCGACGCGCCCAACCGTTCTCCCCAGTGCCAGTCTTGGAACGATGACTCCAACAGGAAAAACAATCCGGCCGGCACGATCAGCAGCAAAGCCGTGGATGACAGTACGATCTTGTCGTGCAGGTCCAACGGTTGGCGCTCCAACACCCGGTGTTTCAGATCGCGCCATACTTTGAAACCCAAGCCGCCCGCAACGATCAACGACATGACGGGCAAGATGACCAGCCCGTCGTCGCGATAGGGAACCAAGCCGGTGGAAAACGAGGAGAACCCAGCGTTGTTAAATGCGCTAACGCTGTGGAACAGCGCATGCAGCACGGCCGGCAGCGCGCCGTGCTCTTGGCGAAAAGCAAACCATAGCGGCACGGCCAACGCCAGTTCCGCCAAGCACGACGCCACAATGATCACTTTGGCAATATGCAATATATCCGCCAAAGTGGCAAATCCGCCAGCCATGGTGGCAAGCCGACGCGTGGTGAGCAGTAAACCCTGACGGCGAAGAGCGGACACCGCCACCACGGTGATCGTCATGTAGCCCAGACCGCCAATCTGCATCAGGAGCATCAGTACGATCTTGCCCGCCGTGGTGTAAGCCGTAGCCGTGTCCACCACGATCAGACCCGTCACGCACAGGGCCGAGGTCGCGGTGAACAAAGCATCGCCAAGGGTGACGCTGCGGGTGTGACAGAACGGCAGCCAAAGGATCACGCCGCCGATCGCAATGGTCACCAAATAGCCCGCGAGGATCAACACGGCGGGCGACATACTCGCCAGCAACGGGCGTCTGGGCCCAGAGCGATTCATTCAGTCTCCGATGGCGCGGGAAGTTGACCCAGGGCAACCGCACCTGCAAGCGAAACGAAACTGCGCGCCGAGTGCCTCCCCCGTGCTAAATCTGGGATGCCCTGATCGCCTGATCAAGGTCTGCAATGATGTCGGCCACATCCTCCAAGCCCACCGACAACCGGATGAAATCCGGCGTCACGCCAGCCGACAGTTGCTCTTCAGGCGACAACTGCTGGTGGGTGGTCGAAGCCGGATGGATAATCAGGCTTTTGGCATCGCCAATGTTGGCCAAGTGACTGAACAACTTCACGGCGTTGATCACGCGCTTGCCGGCCTCGAGACCGCCTTTGATGCCGAATCCAATGATGGCGCCTGCCCCTGCGGGCAGGTATTTTTTCTGCCGCTCGTGGTCCGGGTGACTGGGCAGGCCGGGGTAATTGACCCACGAGACAGCCGGGTTCTTCTCAAGCCACTCGGCCACCTTTTGAGCATTTTCGCAGTGGCGCGGCATGCGCAGATGCAGCGTCTCGAGCCCCTGCAGGAAAAGGAAAGCGTTGTGCGGCGACATGCATGGCCCGAGGTCTCGCAAGAGTTGCACGCGCACCTTCAGGATGTAGCAGGCGCCCTTGAGCACGGCGTTGTCGTGCAGCCCGAACGGCTCCCAGAACACCAGTCCGTGGTACGACGGATCGGGCTCCGTGAACTCCGGGAAGTTTCCCTTTGACCAGTCGAACCGCCCCGAATCCACAATCGCCCCGCCAATCGAGGTCCCGTGGCCGCCGATGAACTTCGTCAGCGAGTACACCACGATGTCCGCCCCATGATCCAGCGGACGGAAGATGAGCGGGCTGACTGTATTGTCCACCACCAGCGGAATGTTGCGCGCGTGGGCCACATCCGCGATGGCGCGGAAATCGTCCACATTGTTCTTCGGGTTGCCGATGGACTCCATGTAAACCAGGCGCGTCTGGTCATCCATGGCCGCGGCCACATTGGCCGGATCGGAGGTGTCCACGAACCGCACCTCAATGCCCATGCGCGGCAGCGTGTAGTGGAACAAGTTATAAGTGCCGCCGTACAGGTAACTCGTTGAAACGATATTCTGGCCCGCCTTGGTGATGGCGAGCACGGCCAGCGTGATGGCCGCCTGACCCGACGCAACCGCCAGTGCCCCCACGCCGCCGTCAAGCGCCGCCAGACGCCGCTCCAACACATCCGTCGTCGGGTTCATCAACCGCGTGTAGATGTTGCCGAACTCCTTTAGCGCGAACAGGTTCGCCGCGTGTTCGGCCGACTTGAACACATACGATGTCGTCTGATAAATGGGTACGGCGCGTGCTCCCGTCGTCGGGTCGGGCTGTTGCCCCCCGTGAAGGGCGATCGTTCCCGGCTGCCGCTCGGGCTGGTCACTCATGGTATCCTCCGCTAACCTCAGGCGTATTGAACCGCACGAAATAGTTATGCTCTCGCCCCCGTTCATTCACGCCTCAGCGGCGGGCGTCACGGGCACTCCGCGCGGGATGGTCCTTGATCGGTATGTCCATTTTCGCTGGCGCGGCGGCAGATCGTTCGGTAGGAGCGAGCACCGGTGATGGCTCGATTTACCATGCGCTGGATACTGGCGGCGATATGCTGCGTGGCGGTGGCGCACGCGGCAGCGCAGGCGACAGTGACCATCCTAAACCCGCCGGCGACCCTGACGCCGGGTCAGGCCGTGACGCTCCCGGTGCAGTTCGTCAAGGCACCCACGGAGCCGGAAAAGCGCGTCGTCATCCTCCTGCAACTTCATCAACTCCCCTCCATGGCGCAGGTAGCCAAGGCGGTGGCTGACAATGCCGGAGCCGGCTACACTGGCGCGTCAGGCACCGTTCCGGTAACACTGACCGTGCCGGCCAATGCCTCGGGTGCTTACTGCTTTCGGGCGTGGGTATCGCCGTGGAGCCTCAACCGAGCCATTGTAGCCCAGTATAAGAGTTATCCGACAAACGGCACATTCACCTACTTGTGGTCGGGCGGGGGCTACGGCGTGACGCAAAACATTTATTACATGAACACGCTTATCGCGCCCAAACCGGCTGGCAATACCACCTATTGCTCGGGTCTGGCCTTCGAGACCTTCGTGGTCCCGTCGAACGCATACAACGCCAATTATGGCCACCCGCAGATCGGCAACATAGCGACCCCCGGCCAGATGGAGACCTTTCGCAGAATATGGTACGGGGTCACGGATTCTGAGAAACTGGCTGTGCGCGCGCTGCCCGAGTGGGGCGCCGGACGCGAGATCACCGATTTCGAGGAAGCGCAGGAGGGCGACTTCGTTCAATTTTGGCGCTGGAGCGGCAGCGGGCACAACCCCGTTTTTGTCAACTGGGTGCGAAACACCGCCGGACAGATTACCGGTGTGCGCTACTGGGGCAGCCAGTCCTCCACGAATGGGATCGGTTATCAGACCGAGTCGTTCGGGACTTCCAGTGGGATCAACCGCAACCGGTTTTACATCGGCCGTGCTTCCAAGCCTCGCGATCAGGCCGACTACGACTGGGCGCTGGGCACTGCCTCGACTGAGGCCACGCCGAGCACGGTCCTAAGTGCCGTCGAGGGCTGGCGCGAGTACTGAGCAGGCTCCGGGCAATCTCGTGCAGAGGGGGAGAATCTACGGGAGTTCGCTCGCGAACCCGTCGGGCAAGACAAACAGCGAAGAGCGCCGGCGATACCGCCTCCGGTCTCCGGACGACTGGGCAGGTGCATCCCGGCCGCGGACGCTGTCGGGAGCGGGCGCAGAAGAGTGCGCTCACGGAACCTCAGCCTCAGCCGAAACCTGTCACGCCAGACGCTTGAGTATTTCCAGTCCTTCGGCCAGTTTCGCGTCTGTGGTGGCGTAACTCAGCCGGAAGTGAGTATCTTTTTCAGAAAAAACATTTCCGGGTATGACGAGGACATTGTTGGCGATGGCTTTTGTGACGAAGTCGGTGGCCGTCGTGCCCGGGGGTGCCGGCACGAAGGCGTAGAAGGCGCCGCCGGGCTTGACGAGTCCAAACGCAGGCCCGAGGGCCTCGAAGACCATGTCGCGCTTGCGGCGGTAGGCAGCCACTTCGGCCGTCATGTCGGTTTGCAGAGCCACAAGGCCGGCAGCCTGAACCATGCTGGGGGCACAAACAAAACTGTATTGCTGGAGCATCGTCATTTTTTCGATGACATTGCGCGGCCCGGTGACCCAGCCCATGCGCCAACCCGTCATGGCATAACTTTTCGAGAAGCCGCGCATCAGGAGGGTGTGTTCGTAAATGCCGGCCATGCTGACGAAAGGATCGTCGTAGCAGAAGAAGTCGTAGATTTCGTCGGAGATGACCAGCAGTCCGTGGCGGCGGGCGATGGCGGCGATGGCTTCGAGTTCGGCGCGGGTATACACGGCACCGGTGGGGTTACAGGGGCTGTTGATGACGATGAGTTTGGTGCGCGGGGTGATGGCGGCCTCAATCTTGCCCGGGTCAGGGCGGAAATCGGGGTAGGTATCCACGCGCACCGGGACGCCGTCAGCGAGGTTCACGAGGTGGCTGTACATGACGAAGTAGGGGTCGAGGATGATGACCTCGTCGCCGCGGTCCACGAGAACCTCGAAGGCGAGCATCAGGGCGCCGGATACGCCACTGGTGACGAGGATGGGACGATCGTCCGTCCATCCGAATTCCTTCTGAAGCAGGGCGGCGATGGCCGCGCGCAGTTCGGCAGTGCCCTGAGTCTGCGTGTAACGGTTTTGTCCGGCCCGAATGGCGGCTATGGCGGCTTCTTTGATGGGATCAGGGGTGTCGAAATCCGGCAGTCCGATGGACAGATTGATCGGATCCTTCATGGTGGCGGCGAGGTCAAACACTTTTCGGATGCCGCTCGCGTCAATCTTATCCATGCGTCTGGCTATGGCAAACTCGCGCTCTGCGCCCATGGCTGATGCTCCTGCGGGAAAGTCTGATTCCTCACAGAGCGATTGAGGCGGGTTGACGCGAATGCAAGGGATTCCGCCTTCGGAGAAGAATCGGGGTTGCATTGCATCGGGGGGGCACGGCAGCGTCCGGCGCCATGAGTCAAACGGTTACCAAGGTCTCCGCCGAGGGGCTGCCGGGGTGGGTGGCCCGTTTGGTGCTCGCCATGGCCGGGGTGTTTGCGGCGGCCACCTCTTATCTGGCGTGGACGCGCAACACGCACGAATTGGTGCTGCGCCACCGGTTCCCGACCTGGTATCGCGACGGATATGTGCTGTTCGACGGTTACGGCGACTTCACGGATGTGTTGTACGAATACCTGAAGTCTCCCGGCCCGGAGCAGTCCACGCTGCTGTCGCAGTTTTTGACGGGCTATTTGCATTCCAACACTCCGGTCTACCCCGGGTTGTCGGCCTTGGCGCGGCTGGCGGGTTTGTCCACGGTTTGGGCGTGCGTGTTGGTGTCGCTGCTCAGCAGCATTGTGTGTGTGCTGCTGTTTGTGCAACTGGTGAAGCAAATGTCCGGCCGATCCAGACTGGACGGGCCGGGATTGTTGTGCGCAGCGGGGTTCGTGCTTCATGTGCCGGTTTTGAGCGGTTTTGTGCGGCCTTTGCCGGACATGACGGCACTCGCCATCCAATTGCTTTTCTTTCTCTCGTACGGCTGGTTCCGCGAGCGCCCGCGTGCGTGGCCTCTGCTGGTATGCGTGGCGGCTGTGGTGGTGGGAACCCTGACGAAAACCTATATGCTACTGCTCATTCCGACGCTGGGGCTGTTGCTGCTGCGTGATTTCGTGACCCGTCCGGATGTGCGCCGAAGCCGCGGCGTGCTTGCCGTGGCGGGTGTGTTTGCGGCCGCCGGGGCGGCCAAGGTGGCCATGATCGTTGCGGCCGGTGAAACAGCGGTCAGCATTGGGTACATTCAGGCGGCGGCGATGAATGCGTTCGAAATGCTGCGGGATCCGCCGCCGACGGAGGCGCTGGTTCGGGCAGGCGGGTTGTTCTTCGTGCTGGCGCTAGGGGCGTATCCGCTGCTCATGCTGGCTGGCGGGCGCGACCTGCGCCGGAGCGACTGGGCGCTGGAGCACGCCTTGTGGATCGCCATCTATGTGGCCCAGCGGTTCCTGTTCCTCGGGTTCAGCACGCAGTACGGGCGGGCGCGCTATGGGATCCCGCTGGCGGCGTCCGTGCTGTTGCTGTCGCTGCCGGGGATGCGGCGGCTGTGGGAGCGCCCGGCGGGGCGGCTGGTGGCAGCACTGCCGCTCGCGTGCGGGCTGGTCATCTGGTTATGGTTCCTGCTCGGCCTTGGATGAGGAAGTCAGACAGCACGCATTCACCACCGGGATTGGAACCCAAACAGCCGCACGGCGCGATTCGCTCATGCCCGCCCGCCGACATCATGAGCCGGGCGACTCATGCGGTGCCGCAGTGATCTCACCCACTCTTTGGACCAAAGAGTTGGCCGCCTCAAGGCTTGGGGCTTCAGCAAAGACCCGGACCACCGGCTCCGTGCCGGAAGCCCTCAGGTGGACCCAGCGGTCGGGGAAGACGGCCTTGACACCGTCGTCGGTGACGATGCGGGCGTCGGCGGCGAAAGCGTCGGCGACCCGCCGGCAGAGCGCGGCGACATCCTGGCCCTCGACGCCAAATTTCGTTTTGACCATGACATAATCCGGAATGCGGGCGTTGAGTTCGGCGGAGCGCACCTGGCCGCGAGCCATGGCCTCGAGCACCAGCGCGACGCCGGTGGCGGCATCGCGACCGCTGTGAACCCGCGGGTAAATGACGCCGCCGTTGCCTTCGCCGCCGCAGAGCGCGCGGATGTCGCGCATTTTTCCGACGACATGGGCCTCGCCAATGGGAGTGCGGTGGAGTTCCACGCCGTAGCGCTCCGCCACATCGTCCATGGCGCGGGTGGTGGACAGGTTGACCACCAGCGGTCCCCGCTCGCCGCGGTCGAGCAAGGCCAGCGCTGCGAGGACGACCGTGCGCTCTTCGCCGATCGGGCGGCCTGTGTTGTCCACCATCGCAAGGCGGTCGGCGTCGGGATCCACGGCAAAACCGATATCGGCCCCGGACGAGCGCACGAGGTCGCCCAGTTCCGTGAGATTTTCGGGCAGCGGTTCGGGGTTGCGCGGGAATTCGGTCTCGGTGTCGGTGTAAAGGTATTCAGCGGTGCACCCGAGGCCCTCCAGCAGCGGCGGCATGATGAGCGCACCGACGCCGTTGACGCAGTCCACGGCCACGCGAAATTTTCGCCCGGCGATGGCGGCCGTGTCCACGACGGCGAATACCTTTTCAAGATGCCGTGCAATGGCGTCGTTGCGGGATTTCACGCGGCCAAGTTCGCGGTAAGGCGCGCGGCGGAACGCTCCGGATGCAGCCACATCCAGCAGCGCGCGGTTCTGCGCGGCGCTGAGGAACGAGCCGTCCGGGCCGAAAAACTTGTACGCGTTCCACTGGGCCGGGTTGTGGCTTGCGGTGATGGCAATGCCGCCGCGCGCGCCCAGTTCGCGCACCATGAGGCCGACAGTGGGTGTGGGGACGAGCCCGATGTCGTGGATTTCGCAACCGGCGCTTTCCAGGCCGGCAAAGGCGAGATGGCGCATCATGTGGCGCGAGAGGCGGGTATCGCCGCCGACAACCACAGGGCCGCCCTCGCACAGCGTGGCAAACGCCAGAATGTAGCGCAGAAACTCCTCGGGCACGAGGGACTCGCCGACGATCCCGCGAATGCCGGCGACGCTAATCATGGGTCGGGCCATGGCTGCTCCTTTGCTGCTGCGGTGATGGATGTGGAGAACAGGCGGGCACGATGCAGACGCAAGCAGCAACTGCGGCCCATTGGCTCACAAGGCGCCCGCGTCAGCCGGCCGGGGCGACTCAGAGGTCAGCCAGTTGCGCAGCGATATCTCGAACGACGCGATCCACGGCTTGCTCGACGGCAGGCGTCAGGCCCTCGCCGGCAGAGAAGTCGGCGCCCTCGATAGCGTGGAGGACGAGGCAAGGGGGCAACATGCCCAGGGAGCGTGCCATCTCGACGGCCTGCGCCACGCCGAACGCGTGGGTCGAGTAGTGAAACAGGTCGGTTGGGACGGTCTGCGTCACGGCGTCAATGCGCCGGATGGTTCCGGGCGCGGCGCCAGATCGCGCCGCATCAATGAGATGGACGCAGTCCGCGCCGCTCCAGAGATCCATGAGACCGGCGCCTTCGCCCGAGGCCTCGATGACCGCGACGCCCGGGATGGCCAATCCCCTGAGTTGCCGAGCGGCGACAAGGCCAGCACCGTCATCGCGCCGCAGGTCGTTGCCGACGCCGATGACAAGACGCGGCGCGGGCGCGGCCCGGTCGCTCAGGATGATTCCTCCTCGATGGTCAGTTTCAGGAAATGAGTGGCGCAGGAGATGCACGGGTCGTAGTTGCGCAGCGCCTGCTCACACTGCCAGGTCAGTTTCTCAGGGCCGAGGTGGATGTTCTGCGGGACAAAGTGCCACAAGTCCTGCTCCATGGTGCGCAAGTTCTGGGAGGTGGGCGGGATAATCTTCGCGTCCAGGATCACCCCTTGATTGTCAATGCGATAGCGGTGGACGAGGATGCCGCGGGGCGCCTCGCTGCATCCGTAGCCGGTGCCGGTTCGCGGCTCGAGGTCCACGCAGGGGCGGTCGGGCGGCTCGTACTGGCCGATGATCCGGAGGGCTTCGTCCACGGCGTATAAGGTTTCTACGGCGCGGACGACGATGCTCTGGAACGGGTTGCGGCAGACGGGTCCCAGCCCCGCGGCTTTGGCGGCTTCCTGCGCGATGGGCGAGAGACGGTCGAAATTCAGGCTGTAGCGCGCATTCGGGCCGACGAAATAGTTCCCCCGCCTTTTGATGCGCGAGTGGAGGGCATTGGAGTGCGCGACATGCTCCTCCTCGAAATGCTCGTCGAACTCGCGAACGGCGATGTCCAGCCCTTTGTTGGAAACGAGGCGGCCCTCGTTGAACGGATACTCGTCCGGGTGGCGCAGCGCGACGAACTCGTAGTCCTGCTCGAATTCCGGCATCGGGAGCGAAGCGGTGAATTGGACGACCTGTTGCGCCGCGTCGCGCGCCCATTTGAGTTCTTCCTCGAGCGGCTGCAATTCGGCTTTGGACGGCACGCGGTAAAAACCGCCGACGCGCACATTGACGGGGTGGATTTCGCGCCCGCCCAGGATGCGCACGATTTCGTTTCCAGCCTTTTTCAGGCGCAGGGCCAGTTTTACAAGATCCGGATGATCCTTGGCCATGCGGATGGCATCCTCGTATCCGAGGAAATCCGGCGCATGAAGCATGGCAAGGTGCAGGACATGGCTCTCGATCCATTCGCCGCAGTAGATGAGCCGGCGCAACTCCCGCAGTTGGCCGGTGACTTTCACGCCGAGGATATCCTCCATGGCATGGATGGACGACATCTGGTAGGCAATGGGGCAAATGCCGCAGATGCGCGCGGTGATGTCGGGGGCCTCGGTGAACCGCCGCCCGCGCAGGAAGGCCTCGAAGAAGCGGGGCGGTTCAAAGATGTTCACCTTTACATCGGTCACCTTGCCGTCGCGCAGTTTGACATGGAGGCCGCCCTCGCCTTCGACCCGGGCGAGGAAACCGACTTTGATGGCCTTGAGTTTGGCGGCGCCGCCGCGCGGCGCCCGCGATTTACTTTTCATGGGCTTCGCTCTCCCGCCGGAATGCGTCCGCATAAGCATTATAGGTGCGATAGACCCGCACGAGATCGTCGCCTCTGACGCCGAGTCGGCTCCAGCCCACGCTCAGCGCGGCGGTGTTGGGAGATTCCTTGGGCCCGTAACAGCCATAGCACCCCCGGTGGTACGACGGGCAGATGGCGCCGCACCCGGCCTGCGTCACCGGGCCGAGGCACGGCGTGCCCTGCGCCACCATCACGCACACCGTGCCGCGCCGCTTGCACTCGATGCAGGCGCTGTAGGTGGGGACATTGGGTTTGCGCGAGTTGAGCAGTGCGCTGACGAGTTCCACCAGTTGGTGCTTGTTGATGGGGCAGCCGCGCAGTTCGAAATCTACAAACACATGGTCAGTGATGGGCGTGGATTTTTTGAGGGTCTGGATGTACTGCGGCGTGGCGTACACGATGGATGTAAATTCTTTGACATCGGCAAAGTTTCGCAGGGCTTGGATGCCGCCGGCCGTGGCGCACGCGCCGATGGTGACAAGGTAACGCGACTGCTTGCGAACCATCTGGATGCGCTCGGCGTCGTGAGGCGTGGTGATGGAGCCTTCGACGAGGGAGACATCGTAAGGCCCTTTGGCCACGGCGCGCGAGGCCTCGGGAAAGTTTGCGATCTCAATGGCGCCGGCGACCGCCAGCAGTTCGTCCTCGCAGTCGAGCAGGCTCAACTGGCATCCGTCGCACGAGGCGAATTTCCAGACTGCCAGCCGGGGTTTGGACGCGGTTTTAGCCTTGGTCGGGGCCATATCAGATCTCCCGTTTTCCGAAAATATCTGCGATGCGGTCAAAACGGAACACCGGCCCGTTTTTGCAGACAAAGGTGGGCCCGTACTGGCAGTGTCCGCAAAAGCCGGTGGCGCATTTCATGTTGCGCTCCATGGACAGATAAATCTTGTCCTCCGCCACACCGCGGCGCTGGAGTTCCTGCACGGTGAAGCGCATCATGACCTCCGGTCCGCAGACAAACGCCACGGAACTGAGCGGATCGAAGGGCGCCTTGGGGATCAGTTGCGTCACGACGCCGACATTGCCTCGCCACGAACCGATGGCGCGATCCACAGTCACATAGACCTCGAGGTCGAACTCGGCCCGCCACTGTTTCAGTTCCTTCTGATACAGGATGTCGTTGGGGCTGCGCGTGCCGTAGAGCAGGACGATGCGGCCGTAGCGGTCGCGGTTGTTGATGAGCGCGTAGAGGGCGGGGCGCAGCGGCGCAAGGCCGATACCGCCTGCGACGATCACGATGTCGCTGCCGGCGGAGTCCTCCACAGGCCACGGAGTGCCGAAGGGGCCGCGCACGCCGACGATGTCGCCCTTTTTCAGGCGGCGCATGGCTTTGGTGACGGTTCCGACCTCGCGCGTGGTGTGCATGAACAGCCGCGGCGACGCCGGGTTGCTCGAAATGGAGATGGGCACTTCGCCGACACCAAAAACATAGACCATGTTAAACTGGCCCGGCTGGAAGGCCGCCGGCGCGGCGCCATTGGCCGGTTCCAATTCAAGCGTAAAGGTGTCGTGAGTTTCCTGCCGGAACTGACGGATTCGGAAAGGCTGGGGGATCATGATTCTGCGCGCCTCCGGGTCACTTGGCCGCACCGTAGAGGTCGAGCAATTGCAGGCGCGTAGCCTGCAGGCGCTGGGCTACGACCGAGGACAGGCGCCGCAGCAACTCGTAGCCCAATTCATGGTTGGTCTCGCACTTGCCGCGCAAACACTGGCCGTCGAGCGCGACGGCGCGCACCAGTTCGGTGGCGCGCGCGTCGAAACGCCACTGGTACGGGGCCACCATCCACGACCAGCCAAGCACATCGCCCGGGCCCAGTGTTTCGATGACAATTGCGCCGCGGGCGGGCGCGTAGATCTCGACGGCCACGCGGCCGTGGCGGATCAGAAAAAACTCGTTGGCCGGTTGTCCCTCGCGAAAGATGAACTGGCCCGGCTGGAACACGACATTCTGCGCGCAGCCGGCCAGCGTCTCCACATGCTGGCGGGGCATATTCTGTAAAAACGGTTCGCCCGCGAGAATCTCGCTCATGTTTTCCATGTCACCCCTCCTCGGCGGCGCGATCCGTCTCGCGGATGGCGCGCACCTCCTCTGTGATGTCAATGCCGACGGGACACCAGGTGATGCAACGGCCGCAACCGACGCACCCGGAGGTCCCGAACTGATCAATCCATGAAGCCAGTTTGTGCGTCATCCACTGGCGGTAGCGGGCGGAAGCCGACGGGCGCACGCTGCCCCCGTGAATGTAGGAAAACTCCATCGTGAAGCACGAGTCCCACTTGCGCCACCGCTCCGCATGGGAGCCGGATAAATCCGTCACATCCTCCACGGTGTGGCAGAAACAGGTGGGGCAGACCATCGTGCAGTTGGCGCAGGTCATGCAACGGTTGGCCACGGCTTCCCAGCGCGGATGCTCCGCATTGTTGTAGAGCAGGTCGCGGATGCCCTCCGTGTCCATGGAGCGCTTCATGGCCTGCTCGGCGTTGGCCGAGACGACCTCGGCCGCGGCGCGGTCGGACGCGTCGGCCGGCCGGTGGGGCACGGCGGCGAGCACCTCGGCGCCGCGCGCGGTCCCGGCCTCGGCCACAAACCGGTGGCCGTCGGCGTCGAGGATTTCCGTCAGGGCGATATCAAATCCTTTTCCAACCTTGGGGCCGGTCTTCATCGAAACGCAGAAGCAAGTGGAGACGACATGGCCGCAATTGACGGCCACGATGAATACGCCCTCGCGGCGCGCCTGATAGGTGGAGTCCACATATTTGCCGTGGAGAAACACCTGGTCCTGAACGCCAATGGCGGCCAGTTCGCAGCCGCGAACGCCGATGAAGGCCCGGCGCGGCTGCGGCGATTCGTCGCGGTGCACGGTGAAGCCGTGGCCGTTTCGCCGGGCTTCCCACAGTTTCAAGACGGGAGGATAGAGAAACTGTTTCCACGAGTGCGGACCGACGGTGAATCCAAACAGCCGGCCGTCCCCGCGCCGGTGCAGTCGGTAGGTGCCGCCGTCCTGCTCGTCCTCCCAGCCCGCGGGCAGGTCCTCCACGGTGCGAATTTCGCAGTAGGCGATCGCGCCATCGCGCACGGTCGGGCCAATCAGGGTGTAGTCGCGCGCAGCCAGCGCATCGAGGAGCGCCTGGAGGTCGCCCCTCGCGACCACCACCGTGTCGCCCGCCTTCAGGGCGATTTCTTTCATACGGAAAAACCCCTTTCTTGACTCCGGGGTCGGAGCGGCCGGCGGGGCAGCGCCCGCAGCCCGCCCAACTGATCACCCGTAAGAATGGCTCGCCGCCTTGCGGAAGTCAAACAGGGTTTGGTGTCTTTTTATTATCTGGCGCAAAAACCGGACCGCGAATAGGGCTATTTATGGTTTTCCAGGGACATGGGGATCCAGCCGCGCACGGAGTTGATCAGGCCGGCGATTTCGGCGCGGCGCAGATCCGATTCGCGGAGGACGGCCTCGGCGACCAAGCCGAGCGCGAGCAGCCAATCGCGGGCCACGCCGGCAAGGAGCCCGCAGCGGCGCGACGGGGTGAGCCAGCAGCCGTCGAGCCGGACGAGCAGGTTGGCGATGGTGCCCTCGGTCAGTTCTCCGCGGCTGTTGCGCAGCAGGACTTCGTCGGCGTCGGGGTGCTCTCGCCGCGCGGTGTCGTAGGCCCCGCGGCGCGTGGTTTTGTGAAAGAGAAAAATGTCGTGCTCGTCCACGGGTTTGGCGGCAAGAGCGGCGCGCCAGGAGCGCGGCGGGGGCAGTGTGTCTGCGCTGAGGCTGAAGTCGCCGGTGCGCCGAAGCCGGATGCGTACCCGGGCGGGCGCGGGGGTGCGGGTCCAGTCCGCGTCACCCAGCGCGGCGCGCAGCGCTTGCGAATCAAACGAAAATCCGAAGTAGTCGGCGCTGGCCGCGAGACGCGCCAGATGTTGCTCAAGATACGCATAACCGTTCGACATCGGCACGGCGGGCGCGTCAAGCCCCTCAGGCCAGTCGGGTTGCCAGCCGTCGGGGTCGTAACGCAGGGTTTCGATCAACTCAAAATCCGGCTCCTGCGAGACCTTCACGACGGCGGCCTTGCGCAGGCACTCGTCGTGCTCGGCGCCGGGGTCGGAGTCCCACACGATGCCGGCCCCGACATGATAGCGGGCTGTGGCCCGCGAGCGGTGGACGAGGGCTGTGCGGATGGCGACGCTGAACTGCGCGCAGCGGCCCGGTCCCCACCATCCGATGGCCCCGCAGTAGATGCCGCGCGGATGCGGCTCGAGAGTGCGGATGATTTCCATCGTGCGCACTTTGGGCGCGCCCGTCACCGATCCGCACGGAAACAGCGCAGCCAGCAACTCCGGCACGCCGGCGTCCGTGCGCGCCGAAATGGTCGAGGTCATCTGCCAGACAGTCGGATATTTTTCGGGTGTGAACAGCGCCTCCACGGCAACACTGCCCGTGCGCGCCACACGGCCAAGGTCATTGCGCAGAAGGTCCACGATCATCAGGTTTTCGGCGCGCGTCTTTGCGCAGGATGTCATCGCGCGCTGCTGCTGCTCGTCCTCCCCGCTCCACCGTCCGCGCGCCGCGGTGCCCTTCATCGGACGGGTCACCACGCGGTCGCCGTCGAGGCGGAAAAACAATTCCGGGGAGACGGATACCACGGCGGTGTCGCCCAAGGTGATCATGGCGCCGAAGGCGGTGGGTTGCGCTCCGCACAGATGACGAAACCATGCCTCGGGGCACCCCTCGAACGAGGCTTCGAGCGGCAGCGAGTAATTAACCTGATAGGTTTCGCCCGCGGCGATCAGGTTTCGGATGCGCTCCACCCCCGAAAGGTACTCGCTTCTGGACACCAGCGGCTGCCACGGGCCGATGCGAAACGCCGCCGGGTTGTCGCCGAGAAGCCCCTGCGGCTTGTCGTGCTTTTCGCACTCCTCAAACACGCCAAACCACAGCAGGGGAAGCGGGCATGCGGCCTGCTCGTGGGTTGAGAGGGCCGGGTCAAATGCGGGTGCCGCCTCGTAGGCGAGGAACCCCGCAGCCCAGCGGCCGAGCGCCACTTCGCGCCGCAAATCCTCGAGGCATGGCCTGACTTCGCCGAGGCTGCGCGCGCAGACCACACGGATCAGTCCCTGCATGACGGTCTCGCGGCCGTGATCGCGAAACCGCACGCTGGCGTGCTGATCTGTGGCGTTTGCCGATTCCCCTGAGGTGCTCATCTTGAGCGTTGCAAACCGCCGCGGTCGGCTGTTTGTTCGCCGTGGTGCTAAGCCCCACGGGCAAGGCAGCCATCACTCATGACGACCATCGCGCCGCCTCATCTGACGATCCAAGAGAATGTGCCGCTGGCGCCCTTGACTACGCTGGGCATCGGCGGCCCGGCGCGTTATTATGTCTCGGTTTGCTCCGTTGCGGATCTGGTGGACGCGCTCGACTGGGCCGGGCGAAACGACCTGCCGGTGTTTGTGCTTGGCGGAGGGAGCAATGTCGTCGTCGCCGACGCGGGATTCTCCGGTCTCGTCGTTCGTCTTCGCCTGACGGGTATTCGTTGGGATCGCGATGGGGACACTGCGCTGGCCACCGTGGGCGCTGGTATCCAGTGGGATCATTTTGTGGAGGACACGGTCAGCCGAAACCTTGCGGGCATCGAGTGCCTGTCGGGAATTCCCGGCCATGTGGGGGCCACGCCCATCCAAAATGTGGGAGCCTATGGGCAGGAAGTTTCCCAGACGATTGAGCGAGTGACGGCTCTGGACCGTCAGACGGGTCAGGTAGCGCACCTGCCGGCCAGTTCGTGCCGGTTTGGATACCGTTCCAGTCGGTTCAAAGGTCCGGGTGGCGACCGCTACATCATCACCTCGGTGGTGTTTCGGCTGCGCTATGGCGGGCCGCCAACGCTCAAGTATGGTGATGTGACGCGCTATTTTGAACAGGCTGGCCAGCCTGCGCCATCGTTGCAGGATGTGCGGCGCGCCATCCTCGAAATTCGCGCCGCGAAAGGCATGGTTTACAACTCGTCTGATTCTGAGACGCACAGTTGCGGGTCGTTTTTTGTCAATCCCGTCGTGCCGCGCCATCAGTTCGAGGCGGCAATTGAGCGTGGCCTTGAACAAGGGTTCATCCTTCCCGATGATCGCGTGCCACATTACGAGGCCGAGGGCGGACGGGTGAAGATGTCAGCCGCCTGGCTGATCGAGCGCGCGGGCTTCGAGCGCGGCCTCAAACTTGGCTCTGTCGGCTTGTCGCAGCGCCATGTGCTGGCGCTGGTCAATCGCGGCGGGGGAACCGCGAAGGACATCGTCGAATTGATGCGCGTTATTCAGGCGCGCGTGCGCGACACTTTTGACATCGAGTTGCAGCCGGAACCTGTGTTCATCGGTTTCGGGCCGGGCGAGGGGTTGTCGGCATCGGATGGCTGAAGCGGAGGCTGTTTCGCACGGCGCATTTCATCCCCTGACTCTGTGGCGTCGCATCCGCCGCGACCTGCGAGCGCTTGCGGGCCTCGCGATTGTGCTCGTGTTTGTCGCGCTGGCTGTTTTTGCCCCTGTGCTGGCGCCCCACGATCCGGCGCGGACGGATTGGGCCCGCGGCAACGAGCCGCCGTTTTGGGTGAAGGGCGGCGCGGGGCGCACGGCCTCGGGCACCACTTGGTTTGGCCGGGATGTGGCCGGGCGCGACATTCTGAGCCGGGTCATCCACGGCACCCGTGTCTCGCTGATGGCAGGGTTGTTAGTGGTCACGATCGCCGGTCTGATCGGGGTGTCGCTGGGGGCCTTGGCTGGCTACTTTGGCGGCGTCGTGGACACCCTAGTCATGCGCGTCGTGGACATTCTGCTCGCGTTCCCGTTTTTGATCCTCGCGATTGCCGTCGTCAGTATCTTTCCGCGCACGACGCTGTTTCACATTGCCTTGGTTCTGGGCCTGACGACTTGGCCGGGCATCTGCCGTCTGACGCGGGCGCAAGTGCTGGCCACGCGCGAGCAAGAGTTTGTCGCGGCGGCGCGCGCGCTGGGGGCTTCCCATGGCGCGGTTCTCCGGCGCCACATTCTGCCCAATTGCATTGGGCCTGTCGTCATTTGGTTTACGATGGGGATTGCGGGGGCCATCATGTCCGAAGCCTCGCTGAGTTTTCTCGGCTTCGGCGGTGAGGATTCGCTCAGTTGGGGCACCATGATTGATAATGGCCTAAGAAAGGCTTATTTTCCGAACGAGTGGTGGCCGGTGGCGTTTCCAGCGGCGGCGTTGGCGTTGCTGGTGCTGGGGTTCAACATGTTGGGCGACGGGTTGCAGGATGCCCTCAATCCCAGACTTAAGCGCTGAGGTCGGTACGGGCAGGTACCCTGAGCGGGTGGCCGGCAGGTGCGGGTTAGCGGGAGATTTTTCAGGGGGGCGTGCAGACTGCCTTTTGTTGTGAGCGGAACAAAGACGGACGCCAAAGGGGCGCTAGCGGCGGTCTTTTATTTCCTGGCTGAAAATACTTGACTTTGGCGGTTGGGCGTCGTGGGTTTTGGTCAGTGTCTTGTCCATAGACCAGAGACCATCAGCAGGGGTATTTTGCGCAAGAGGAGCGAAGAGCACTCATTCCCAGTGCCATGAACCAACTTCATCCGATTTATCACTCATACTCGTTTCAACCCGGCTCGCGGATCGATCTCGAACAGACGCTGCCGGCCAACCTCGATGATATGGATCTCGAGGAACTTCTCGAACAGTTGTCCGAACCGCCCAAGTTTACCGAGCGCATTGCGCCCGTCTCGACGGTGGTGAACACGGATATTGTGCGCGGTCGAAATTGGTCGGAGATGATGGTTCGCAGTTATCGGCTCTATCTGCGCCTTCTGACCTCGATTTCGTACTTCATTCGTCAGGCTTTAGTCGAGAAGTCTGGCGAGCGGGCGATGATTCCATTCATGTCGCTGGAAGTGACGCCGGAGGTTTTGCACCGGATCATCGAATTCGATTATGAGCACGGCGAAAACACCTATGGGACGCTGATGGACCTGTTCCGGTCGGGAGTGTTGTCGCCGGTGGCTACGGTGCCGTTTCATGGTCTGCTGCCGTTGATGGATAACGACTTTGACCGTCGCCTCCTGATCCGCGCCGGACTTTTGTTTTACTGGACCATTATCGAAGAATACCATGAATTTTTGCGCGAGCAGCACGGCGACCCGCTGTTCATCGTGCCTTTCTCGCTGCCTGAATGTGCGTATTCTCACGACATTGCCCGGATGCTGCACGAGGAAGTGACGGCGATGGCCCGGGCGCATCGCGTAAAAAATGTCCATGTGCTGCTGCTGCTCGACAATGTTCAGGCGCAGAACTGCGACCTCGACATTCTCATGAAGTCCTGGAACCAGATCGAACTCGATGGCGGCGTGAGGATGACGGTTTTGTTCCGCGACCGGGCGTTCAGCGACTGGGTCACCTATTCAAATCCGTCGGTCAAAAAACTCATTGACCGCACCATTGCCAAGGTTGACAGCGAACTCAACCGCCTCGGGGTGGATTATTGTTGGAGTCACTTTGAAGAGATCGAGTCGCTGACCTTCTCGTCGAAGTCGGCGATGAACTTCGAGCAGAAGATCGTCAAACTGGCCCAGTTGTCGTACATGGCTGTGTCGCCTGACATTTTCGTGCGCCGCAAGATCTCGGGTCTCTTCGGGCGCGCGGCCCATGAACCGCAGACGGTCAGCCTGCGCAACAACTCGTCCTGGGCCGTCAACCACAACATCCCCTCGATGGGGCGGTGGATGGGGCTGCTCGACTCGAATGCGCGGTTCCCGCTGGTGGACGAAAACCGACCGTACCTGCGGCGCACGCGCACCGGCAAGACGCAGGAGAACGGCCCCCAGTGCTGGAAAATCGCCTACACGCGCGCGCGCAGCACCTGCACGGCGCTGCTCAAGGGCGATCCCAACACCATGACGGGTGGATTTCTGGAAGTGTTGGCCGGCATTTGCGGGTCAAAGGATCCGAAAATCACGGCGCGCAATGTGGCGGACTTCCTGACGCACTATATTCAGGCCTACCTGCGCGAGCATTTCATCCAACACGACCTGAGCGAGGCCGACGCGCACATTGAGGGTCTTGTCAAGGATTATCTTTTGCGCGACTGCCGCAAACGGCCGAGCGAGTCGGACATCGCCACGGCCGGCGTGGCCGCGCAGGGATACTACTTCGCCATCGAGTCGCACAGCAGTTACGCCACGCACTACGAAAACCTCGATCAGCGCGCCATGTATCAGAGCGTCGTCATGCTCACGCTGGCATTTCGCAACCTGATCGCCCTGAAACAATGGCAGAAGCGGCCGGACGAGGTCCGCAAACTCGCGGAGATACTGCGCGAGGAACTGGTGGGTTTTGCCGGCGCCTACGACCGGTACCGGCTCGCCGATTACGGCGTGACCCGCATCGAGTGGGAAGACGCCATCAAGTCGGCCGTGGATGATACGCCCATGAACCTCGTCGAGCGCGCCGCCCGCCGCATCGCCGCCCGCCACCTGCGCCCGCTCGGCTTGCGCAAGGAATTCCCCGCCGAGGACGCCAACATCACCACCAATGTCGGCCACATCTGGACGACGGAAATAGAAAACATTAACTATAAGTGGGAAAACAAACTTTTCTGTGGCATGAAAGAGGAGTAACCGCGCAGCCAATGGATCGCGGCCGGGATGGGCTGTCGGGGCGTTGATGAGATAGGCCCCTTGGGGGCGCAGTTGTCATGGGCACTTTGGGCCGCTGCCGAGATAGGGACTGAGAGGCACGGCCGAGATGGGCCTGTCGGGTCGCGATTGGGCCGGGCATGTCGGGGCGCTGTTGAGTTGAGCGACATTGGTTCGCCGCCGGGCTGGGCGTGTTGGGGCGCTGCTGTTCTAGGCGCTTTGGCTCGCTACCGAGATGGGGAATTTGGGGCACGGCCGAGATGGGCATGTCGGGTCGCGATTGGGCTGGGCATGTCGGGGCGCTGCCGAGTTGAGCGACATCGGCTCGCCGCCAAGGTGGGCGTGTCGGGGCGTTACGGATAGGCGCCTTGGGGGCGCAGTTGTCATGGGCAATTGCGCTCGCTGCCGAAATGGGGACTGAGAGGCACGGCCGAGATGGGCCTGTCGGGGCGTTGCCGGGATGGTGGCCTCGGGGCGCGGTAGGGACAGTCATGACGGAGCGCGGCCAGAATTAGGCATGTCAGGTTGTGGCCGGGGTGGACTTTTGACGCGGCGACGGGGCCCGTCGCGTTCCCGTATCGGCAGCCTGAATAATTCGGCTCCAAAAGCATTGTTCGGCAATGCCGCGGCACGCCGCGCAGCCCTAGGTCGGCGGCCCCGGCCACCCTGCTGGCGAGTGGCGCAACTGGCAGCGCATCTGACTCTGGATCAGAGGGTTCTAGGTTCAAATCCTAGCTCGCCAGCCATTTTTCTGTCCTCTGACCAACCTGGCCGTCGTTTGCCAAGCCTCTGACGGGCATCCCGTAAACGCGTGCGCGACACAAAACCAATATTTTCTTGGAGTGCGCAAGCCATGCTTGCGCCTTTTGGGGGGTGCCTTGTTTGCGGCAGCCTGCTGGGCAGCCGGCGGGAGCCATGCTCCCGCCGCGGGGGGCGCGGTGTGTGGTCATGAGGTTTTGGTTTTCAGGCGCGCAGGAATGACGGTCTGGGGCGTGGGGGAGGCTGGGCCGGGGCGGGAGCGTGGCTCCCGCCGTGTGGAAGGCGCAAGCATGGCTTGCGCACTCCAAGGTGGGGGCGGGGGGCTGAGGCGGG
>JAOAAY010000020.1 GCA_026418615.1 Candidatus Sumerlaeaceae bacterium
ACGCCAACGCCTACCTTCACGATGAGAAAGCGCGCCTGTGGGAGCGGTTGCCGGCGCTGGCGGCCGAGATAGAGGAACGGAGCAGAAAGATAGAGAAACGGATCAAACAATCAGGCATCTCTTTGGATGCCTTCATCATCTCCGCTACGCCGTACAATGACCTCTTCAAGCGCTATGATAGTGGGACATGGAGTCGTGAGAAGTTCGCAGAGAAGCACATCCTCTTCCAAGAGCGTGGTAGTGACTACGACTATCTGAAAATCTTACTAGGCGACAAGGCTTCGAAATCCGGACCGAAATCCGGGGACGGTTGATGAAAAGCGTGCTGGCGGGGGGGGTGGTGCGACTTGGGCTCGATTCCCAGAGCCTGCTGAGCCGACTCGCGAAAACGCGCCCGACCTGAGGTTTCAGCCCTGATACGCGTGAACCCGTAAGGATGCGATTCATGCGATCGGCATGGCGGAGGGTTCGGAGGGTCACTCAGCCGCATCGGTGCTGCTGGGCGACTGGTCTAAGTCGCCTGAAGGTCAAGCCGGAGTTAGGGACGCCGGGTACAGAACTTAAGACTTTTACGCGTTGGAGAACAGCCTGAGGGTCTTGCCACAGGACGACTCTAGCGGCAACCGCATGATGTGAATTTGATCAACTGCCCCCGAGTTTCCATTTAACCTATAGGGTAGCCTGGGGTTTGGCGGCAAGCGTGGCTTGCCGCGGGCAGGGCGGCAGCATGGCTGCCGCACTCCAAGGATGCCGATTGCGAGGGACCTTGCCGCCGGCAGCGTTGCCGGTTTCTTTTTTGCTTCCAGTCACCGAATTTCGGGATTTCCGTCCCCGAATTGAATTGAATTTCGGAATTTCCCAATATTCTATGCTTGGGGTAGCCTGCGGTTGGCGGCAAGCGTGGCTTGCCGCGGGCAGGGCGGCAGCATGGCTGCCGCACTCCAAGGATTCCGGTTGCTGGGGACCTCGCCACCCGCAGCGTTATCGGCTTTCTTCATGCGACGCGCCGAAGCCGCCCCGCCCACCATCCGGGGACGGTGGACAAATTGGGTTTGGGCGACGGGGTTTGTGGCGCTGGGGCGTGATGCGGTGAGGGTTTTGGGCAGACTCGCCGGCGAGCGACCGTGAATAATGGGGGCGGGACGAGCGTTCACTGCGACATGTCGGGGCGCACTTGGTTGGCGGCGGGTCTGGCGGTGCTGATCGTGGCGGGCACTTATGCCGTGGACACGGTTTTCGTGCCCATGCACGCGGATGGGCATGCGCAGGGCGTGTTGGGGCATGTGAACGCGCTGGCATTCTTACTATCGGTGCCGGGTTGTGGCGTGGCGCGCGTGGTGGCGGGCGGGTTTGACAACCGCTTCTCGCCGGAATATCATGTGACGGCCAGCGTGACGAACGGGGTTTTCTACTTTTGGGTCCTGCGCCTCGCGTTGGGTGCAGCGGCGTGGGCGCGGGGGGGTGGCGTAGGGCGTCGGGCGCGGGTCGGGGTGGCGGTTCGGGCGGATTCGACCGCAAAAACAACGCTGTCCTCAATCACCAACAAACGACCATCAGTGCCGGGTCAGGCAGATCTGACCGCAAAGGCGGCACTCGCTGCAAGCGCCAGCAAACGAGCATCAGTGTCGGACCTGACGGATTCGACCGCAGAAACAACGCTGTCCTCAATCACCAGCAAACAACCATCGGTGGCGGATCATGCGGATCTGACCGCAGGGGTGGCCTCGACCAGTACGGCTGATCCTGCGCTGCTGCCCGGCGCTGAGCCGGCGTCGCCAGCAATGTCGCGGCGAGGTTTTTTGCTGGCGTCGGCGCGGGCGGGGGTGGGCGTGGCGTTGGCGGGTGGTGTGTCGGGTGTGGCGTGGGCGCTGTTTGTGCAGCCGAGGCGCTACGAGATCGTCCGCCATCGGTTGGCGTTGCCCGACCTGCCGCGCGAATTGGACGGCCTGCGGGTGGTGCAACTCTCGGACATCCACCACGGCCCGTGGCTGTCGCTGGATTATCTCAGTCGCGTGGTGGCGGATACGAACGCGCTCGAGCCGGACCTCGTGCTGCTGACGGGCGACTATGTGCAGGGGCGACGCCATTATGTCGCCTCGTGCGTGGCCGCGTTGGCTGCGTTGGCGCCGCGCATCGGGGTGCTGGCCGTGCTGGGGAACCACGATTGGTGGGAGGGCGTGGAAGAGGCCCGGCGCGCGTTTGCCCGCGAGGGCATCCCCCTGATTGACAACGACCGCCGCGTCTTGACACCCGACCGCCGCCTCATGCGTCCGGAGCAGGCGGGTGGCTGGGGCGCGCGGGGGCTGGCGATTGCGGGCATAGGCGACTATCTCGAGGGGGAGCCCGACTTCGCTGCCGCGCTCAACGGGCTGCCGTCGCGGATGCCGTGCCTGCTCCTGTCACACTGGCCCGACGCCGCCGAGGATCCAGCCATGCGTCGCGGGCGCTGGCGCGTGGACCTGATGCTTTGCGGCCACACCCACGGTGGCCAGATCCGCCTGCCGCTCGTCGGGGCTCCCCTTGTGCCGTCGCGTTACGGGCAGAAGTACGCCGCCGGATTCGTGGACGGCCCCGCCTGCCGCGTCTATGTGAACCGCGGCATCGGCACCGCGCTGCTGCCCGTGCGCTGGGGCGTGCCGCCAGAAATCACGGTGTTTGATCTGGCCTGCGATAGCGAAAACCCCGATCAGAGACCGACATAAGTAGCATGCGCGCAGGCACTTTCATCGTGGTGCCGAGACTTATCTGACGAGTGCGTGACGCTGAGGGCCTAGTGGACCGGTTTGGGAACACGGGAAAATTTCATCAACCGTCCCCGTTTTTGTTGTTTTCGTTTTTGTTGCCCCCGTTTTACTTTCGCTATGTCGCAACGGTCTGATGCGAAGGTGACGATGCTTGTCTGACGGGCGCGGGAGGCTAAGCGCGAGGTAGACCGGCTTGAGAACAGATAGAATATGGTCAACCGTCCCCGTTTTTGGGGAAGCGGCTGAATATGGTCAACCGTCCCCGTTTTTGTGTTTTTGTTTAGATGAATGGGCTGGTCTGATGTTTTGCAGATCGGTGGCATGGTGGACAAGCGCGCAGACGGCATTGTGTTGGTGACGGGGGCGACGGGGTACATTGGCGGGCGGTTGGCGCCGCGGCTGCTGGAACTGGGCTACCCGGTGCGGTGTCTGGTGCGCGATCCGACGCGATTGGCTGGGCGACCGTGGGCGGGTCGGGTCGAGGTGGCGACCGGGGATGTCTTGGACCGATCCAGCCTGCTGGCGGCGATGCGCGGGGTGGAGGTGGCGTATTATTTGGTTCACAGCATGGGAGCCGGGCGGGGGTTTCACGAGCGGGATGTGACGGCGGCGCGGCTGTTTGGTGAGGCGGCTCGCGATTCGGGTGTGCGCCGGATTATCTACCTTGGGGGACTGGCCCATGGCGCGGGTGGTTTGTCGGAGCATTTGCGTTCGCGCCAGGAGACGGGGGATGCGTTGCGGGCGGCCGGCGTGCCGGTGACGGAGTTTCGCGCGGGGGTGATCGTTGGATCGGGGAGCCTGTCGTTCGAGATGATCCGCTATCTGACCGAGCGCTTGCCCGTGATGATTTGCCCGCGCTGGGTTTTTACGCGCACCCAGCCGATTGGGATTCGCGAAGTTTTGGAATATCTGACCGCGGCGCTGGACACGCCGGCGAGTGCGGGGCGCGTGGTGGAGATCGGCGGGGCGGATGTGATTTCGTACGGCGACATGATGATGCTTTACGCCGAGGTGCGCGGGTTGCGGCGGTGGATGGTGCCGGTGCCCGTCCTGACGCCCCGGTTGTCGAGCCTGTGGGTCAACCTCGTGACGCCGATTCCGGCCTCCATCGCCCGGCCGCTGATCGAGGGACTGCGCAACGAGAGTGTGGTGCGCGATGCGTCGGCGCGCGAGTTGTTTCCGCAGATCGTCCCTGCCGGGTACAGGGTTTCGGTGGAGCGCGCCTTGGCGCGGCTCGAGGCGAGCAGCGTCGAAACGGCGTGGAGCGACGCGCTGAGCGCTGGCCCCGCCGGCGCTGCGGGGAGACCTGTAATCCTGACCACCTTCGAGGGTATGGTCATCGAGCGCCGCCGTCGCGAAGTGGCTGCACCGCCGGAGGTGGTTTTTCAGGTCATCACCGGTTTGGGGGGTGCCCGCGGCTGGCTGTACATGAACTGGGCGTGGCGCGTCCGGGGTTTTCTTGACCGGCTCATAGGCGGCGTCGGCCTGCGGCGCGGGCGGCGCCACCCCGACGAACTGCGCGTGGGCGACGCGCTGGATTTCTGGCGCGTGGAAGCGCTTGAACCGGGGCGGCTGTTGCGGCTGCGGGCCGAGATGAAAGTCCCGGGCAACGCTTGGCTCCAGTTCAGCGTCGTCCCGCGCGAGGGCGGGGGCGCGGTGCTCACCCAGACCGCCTTCTTCGCGCCCAAGGGTTTGATGGGATGGCTTTACTGGTACGGGCTGTATCCCATCCACGGCCTGATCTTCAGCGGTCTCATCAAGCGCATCGGGGAGCGCGCCGAACGGCATCGGGGCGCTTGACCGGCACGGGCGCGACGGGCGCAGCAGGCTAATGCAGGGTGAATCGGCTCACCGACACGGGCACGGTGAGTTGGCTCACGGTCACGGCTGGGGCCGACTCGTAGCCGAAGTGATCCACCGCCGTGACAGTGTAATAGTATAAAGTGTTCTTGTTTGTTGTTGTATCGGTGAACGACGGCGTCGTCACCTGCGCAACGAGGTTGGCGGGCGTGCGGGCGACGACGGGTGTGGTGCTGCGGTACACGCGATAGCCGGCCAGGTCCTGCGCCGGGCTTGGCGCCCACGACAGCACAACATGGCTGGGCAGGGCGGACTGGGCCGTCAAGCCGCGTGGCCGGACGGGTTCCCCCAGCGGCGTGTGCGCGCCGCCCTGGTGGATCTCGTCAATGTAAAGGGTATAGGAGTTAGGCGCGCCTGCCACCTGATAGATCATGAGCGATTCGAGGACGCCCCAGGTGCCGTCGAGAACCCCGTTGCCGCTGGCGAAGGAGGTCCAGGTCTCGTTGGGCAGGTCGAAATGGATGTACTGCCAGTTTGGCGAAGCCTCGACGCGCTGAACGGCGGTCATTTCGATGGGGCCGCTGCTACCGCCGTTGGCGCCGATGGGGCCGCTCCCGCCCGTTTCGCGGACGGCGAGCGCGATATCCAGCCGGCCGCCAAGCAGTTTTATGTAAACTCCCACCCCCTGCGTCAGGTTGATCGCCGGATTCACACCGAATGTGCTCAGCCGGTAACGGCCCCCGGAGGCATTGGTCCAATTGAAGGTCACCTTGCGCGAGTTGGCGCCGGGCGCGCCCACGCGCGGATCAAGGCGATTGTTGGCCTCTTCGGTGCTGCTGACGGTCGCAGAGGCCGAGACGCCGATGTTGCTGCCGGATGTGGTCAGGAAAGCCAGCGAGTCGGAATCGTGGTTGCGGACATTGGTTGATGTGAACGCGGGCGGCGGCGGGGGCGAGACGCCAGCGAGGAGGCCGGTCGTGATCGTGCTGCGATTGCCAAGGCGGTCGAGCGCCTGGATCCCCGCCTCGACGGCAGCGCCGGGCACATCCAGCGCACGCCGCCAGTCGGGCACAATTTCATACGACCAGTCGGTCCCGATGCGCCAATAGACGACATACCATTGCGGATACTCTGCCCCTTGCGGCGTCCAGTGGAGTGTCCATGTTGTCCCGGCACTGCCCGTCCATGCGAGCGTGGGCGCTGCGGGCGGGGTGGCGTCGCGGTGTGTGTAGGCCACAGTGGTGGCCTTTCGCTGGTAGGGGCCGGCGCGCAGTTGGTCCGACAAGTATCCCACGGTGGCGTTTCCGATCCCGCGCCCGCCATTGGTTGTCAGGTTGAGGGTGCGGAAGAAAGTGCTGCCCTGCGCGGCCGGCAGCGATTGCTGGTAGTTGACCATGCTGACGACATGGGCCGGCTGCCAGCCCGTGTTGAGGGCTTTGTAAGCCGGCAAGCCGGGGAAAATGGGACGGCCAAAAGGATTTTGTGCCGGCGCCGTCCACCAATTAAGCAGCGTGTCAAAGTCTTGCTGGGTCGGGTGTCCGTCCGCGGCGCGCCCCCAGTAGAGTTGAGGCGTGAAGTAGTCCACCCAACCTTCCACCAGCCATTTGCGCGAGTCGGCGAAAATGGCGCTGTAGGCATCGAGTCCCACGATGCCCGGCGGCACGCCCGTTTTCCAAATGCCGAACGGCGATATGCCGAAGCGCACATGATTTTTGGCCGGGCGCGCGTCGAGCGCCGAACGCACGGTGCTGATCATGCGGTTCACATTGTCGCGGCGCCAGTCGCCCAGCGACATCGTGCCCCCGCCCGCCGTGTAGGCCGCATACTCCGCCGAATCGGGAAACGGATTCGTGGTCGAAATGCCGTACGGGTAAAAATAATCGTCGAAATGAATGCCGTCAATGTCGTAGCGGTCCACCACATCCATAATAACCCCCGTCGTGTAGGGGATCGTGCCCGGGTGGCCGGGGTTGAGCCAGTAGTAGTTGCTGCTGCCGGAAGAATAAGGCACGACAAGGTGGGGCTGCGTGTTCACCGGATGGCTGGCGGCAAAGGCGGCGTTGCGGTCCACCCCTGCGCGGTAGGGGTTGAACCACGCGTGAATCTCCATGCCGCGCCGTCGGCATTCGTCCACCATGAACTGCAGCGGGTCCCACGGCCGCGCCGGTGCCGTGCCCTGCGCACCGGTCAACCATCGCGACCACGGCTCGATGGCCGACACATAGAAGGCATCGCACTCCGTGCGCACCTGCATCAGAACGGCATTGATACCAATGCTCTGGCAGGTATCGAGCAGCGAAACGATCTGGGCGCGCTGCGCCGTGATGTCGCTCGTGCCTGCTCCAGCCGGAAAGTCGAGCCCTTGTACCGTCGTGAACCAGATTGCGCGGTAGTCCACCGGCGCGGGCATCTGGCCCACAGCACGCAGAGGTGCCAACAGGGCGAGAAGCAACGCACCCGCCAGCAACGCGGCAACTGGACGATGTGAAACGCTCATGCGACCCTTTCCCGACCCGTCCTGCCGCCTCCGTACGGCAGAACGAAGTGTCGCCCCTTCGTGTAACCTCAATGACCGCCCAGTTCCGCGCCCTATTCGCCGCGGCAGCGCAATTCTTGCCTAAACCACAAAACGGCGACTCAACCACAAAACGGGGACGGTTGACTTTAATCGTGAACGGTTGACGACTTGTAAAAACGGGGACGGTTGACTTTAATCGTGAACGGTTGACGACTTGCGTGCAGGCGGGCGGAGCGGGGCGACTCGGGCTTGATGCTGAGAGCGTACCCGTGAGGTTCGGAAACAGGCGCCGGGGACAGGTTTTTTTGTTTTGACATTTGCAAAGCCAGACCTTTGATAGTTACCATACCTTTGACAGTCATGCGATAGAAATTGCGGCGTGCTCGGCCGGATCAGGGGCGGTGCTGGCGGGGCTTCGCAGTGCTTGTTAGCAGGTCCCTTGGGATATCAGGACGACGGGAGGACAGGACTTGAGATCGAATCCATCAGAGTGCGCTCATCGTACCCTGTATGGAAGACAACACCCGCGGCGGGCGCGTCGCTGGAGTTCGGTCAACCGTCCCCAAATATCTATTGTGTTTATAAAGCCACAGGGACGCCGCAGCCGCCGTCTCGCCAGCCGACACCGTGAGTATAGCGTCTGTTTTACGCGACAGCAATGAGAAGAGTGGCGGTTATCCCTCTGGCATTTAGCCCTTAACGCTTACGGGAGGAAGTGCAAAGTCATGGAAATGAGCGCAGACAAGTCGTCGGTCATGTTTGTTCTGTGGTTTATCCTCTGCCTCCTGCTTTGGTGCCGCATAATTATCCTGCCTTTGCTGGTTCGGGAATCGATTTTGTTCTTGCCGCGCCGCCTGTTTGTCCCGGCGCTCATTCGCTTGAGATTTCGTGCTCGACTGGATGTCTTTCTGATAGTTCTTAATGCTCTCGGCGCCTGTGTATTGTTCTCGCTTTCGGATTCTAACTGGGCAGGGCTTTGGCCGGTGCTTATTGTCGCGAACTGGACAGCCTTGGGCTCCGTGGTGTACGCCTATGTTCGCCTTGGCGATGAGTTGCTCCGCTGGGGATCATGGAGGCGTCGCGCGAAAGTCGCGCTTGGCTTGATATTCGGTCTTAACGCCGCTTGGCTGCCGACGCTTGCTATTGCTGAGGTGGGCGCAGGAGCCTTGCTCGGTTTGCTGTTGCCGGGTCACGCCATCATGCTCCTTGCAGTTTGTTTACGCACTGCTATGTGGCCGGCATTGACACTCGGCGCACCCGCAACAGCGATCATTCACCTGTCATTGGTGTGTGCTATTTCTCGGTGGGCTCAGAATACAGGTCTGGATTCTATTTCTGCTGGAAACGCTGGTGGCGGTGAGCGCGCTGGGCAATTCGGGGTAATTCGGGGACGGTAATTCAGGGACGGGCAATTCGGGGACGGTTGATGAATTGCTCTTGGGGGAAAGAGGTCAGAGCGACCAGAGCCAGATGCTAAGAGCCTGTTGAAACGACTGGGGAACAGGCGGGCCGACCGGGGGTTTTCGCCTTGACACGCGTGAACCCGTGTGGATGTCATGCCGGCCCACGGAATGGCGGAATTCACTTGGTGACGGCCGGTACTGGGATGCCGTGTGGATGCTAAACACTCCGCAGGAATGACGGAGAGTTTCGGGGTTGACGCGGCTGTATCAAGATGTTTGGAGGGCATGCGGGATATCAAAACGAGGGGGAGAGCACTTGGGACCGTATTTGTCGGAGAACGGCCTAGGGGGGTCCCCGAGAACGACTCCGCTGGCAAGCGCATGACCGGAATTTTATCAACCGCCCCCTCATTTTCCCTGAGTTTTCTGACCGGCATCCTTGGAGTGCGGCAGCCATGCTGCCGCCTTGCGCGCGGCAAGCCACGCTTGCCGCCGACCGCGGGGCAACTTGTCGCAATTCAGGTACTGCAATTTGGGGCCAGTTAGTGAAACGCGTGTCGGCGGGGGACGGATTGGTGTGACTCAGGCTCGATTTTGAGAGCCTGCGGAGCCGACTGGCGAGCAGGCGCGCCGACCAGAGGCTTTCACTTTGATGCTCGCGAATCCGTGTGGATGTCATGCACGCCGACAGAATGGCGGAGGGTTTTGGGGTTGCATCGGCCGGATCAGGGCGCTGCTCGGCGATTGATCGGAGCCGTTTGGAGGTCCTATTTGTCGAGAACACCTTTGAGAGTATTCGATTATAGTAACATGACCGAAACTAGGTCAACTATCTCTAAATTATCCCGTCTCCGAATTATCCCGTCCCCGAAATTAGGCAGTTTGTCAACCGTCCGCTAATTTTACACTAGCGGGTTGGCCTGCGGTTGGCGGCAAGCGTGGCTTGCCGCGGGCAGGGCGGCAGCATGGCTGCCGCACTCCAAGGAGGCCGGTTGCGAGGGATCTTGCGGTCCGCAGCGTTGCCGGCTTCTTTTCGGCATGGCACCTGAGCCCCACCCGCCCAGCGTCCAACCATTGGCTGGTTTTCCATCCGTTGCACGCGTCGGTCGGCAAGCGTGGCTTGCCGCGGGCAGGGCGGCAGCATGGCTGCCGCACTCCAAGGATGCGGGTTGCGAGGAATCTTGCGGCCCGCAGCGGTGCTGGCTTCTTTTCGGCATGGCACCCAAGCCCCACCCGCCCAGCGTCCAACCCTTGGCTGGTTTTCCATCCGTTGCACGGGCCGTGTCAACGGCTTGGGACCAAAGTCATCCTAGAGGGCGAGGCTGTGGACTATTGAAACTGTTTACAGCACGGGGACGGCGCCGTGTCAAATGGTTCCGCGGGCTATCTGGGCGGCGTAGTAGGTGATGATGATGTCGGCGCCTGCGCGTTTGATGGAGGTGAGGGATTCGCGGACGGTTTGGGGTTCATCGAGCCAGCCGTTGGCGGCGGCGGCCTTGAGCATGGCGTATTCGCCGCTGACCTGATAGGCGGCAATGGGGGCGTCGGTGCGGGTGCGCAGGCGGGCAATGAGGTCGAGGCACGGCATGGCCGGCTTGACCATGACGATGTCGGCGCCCTCGTCGAGGTCGGTCATGGCTTCGGCGAGGGCCTCGCGGGCGTTGGCGGGGTTCAACTGGTGGCTTTTGCGGTCGCCGGTGGCCGGGGCGCTGTGGGCGGCTTCCCGGAAGGGACCGTAGAAGGCGGAGGCGAGTTTCGCGGCGTACGCCATGATGGGGGTTTCGGTGAACCCGTCAGCGTCGAGAGCAGCGCGGATGGCGGCGACGCGGCCATCCATCATGTCGGACGGGGCGATCATGTCGGCGCCGGCGCGCGCGTGGGAAACGGCGGTGCGGGCCAGCAGGGCAACGGTTTCGTCGTTGAGGATGCGCCCGTCGCGCACCACGCCGCAATGGCCGTGCGTGGTGTAGGCGCAGAGGCAGACATCGGTGATGACGACAAGGTCGGGTGCGGCGCCTTTGACGGCTCGCACGGCCTGTTGCACAACGCCGTCGTCGGCGTACGCACCACTGCCGAGATCGTCCTTGGCGTGTGGAACGCCAAACAGTAAAATGGCGCACAAGCCGCGGTCTGCGAGATCGGCGGCCTCGGCGGCGAGAAGGTCGGGCGTAAGCCGCTGAATTCCCGGCATGGCGGCGATGTCCTCCCGGCGGCCGGTGCCTTCGATGGCGAACATGGGCATGACAAGGTCGTCGAGGCCGACGCGGGTCTCGCAAACGAGTGCACGAACTGCGGGTGTGGCGCGCAAGCGCCGGTGTCGCCTGATCACGCCAGCAGATACCGCGGGCGGTTTGGTGTTGATCACTGGCGACCTGCTCCGTGTACTAATAGCAATGACCGACAAGCCCGCGAGCATGCGGACCCCGGCACTGCCGCCGGTGGATCCGCGACAGCCTTTTTACTTCCTTCATGGCGACCACGAGGCTGCGATTGAACGCTTCAAGTCGGCCATCGTTGACGCTCACCTGACCCCGGAGCAGCGCGAGGAAAATTATCGCGAGATCGTCGCTCCGGGCACGCAGCCGCAACTCAAGCGGGTGCTGGGCGAATTGACAGCGGAACTGGCCACGGTGTCGTTTTTGCCAGATGTGAAGAGAGTCGTCACCCTTTATCCTGTTCAGGATTTTTACGGCACCCGAAAGACGGCCTCGCGGGCGTCTAAGATAGAAAAGGCCGGTGCGGGCGGTCGGTCGCCGAGCGATGATCTGGCGGAGTTCATTGAGCGCGAATTGCCGCATTTGAATGGCGTGCTCATCTGCATCGCGGTGGAGGATTACGAGAAGTGGCGGCGGATTTCGCCGACGAATCCGGTGGTGGCGCTGGCGCAGCGGCGAGGCGTGCTGGTGGCGTTTCGCGAGACGGGACCGCAGTTTGCGTTTTTTGACGCCCTGTTTGCCCGCGACACGGGCACGGCGATCGCTTTGTGGCGCGATTGGTGGGAGGCCACGGGCGGCGCCCCGAAGATGTTTTATGCCTTGGTCTCGCAAATGCGGCTTTTGATTCAGGCCAAGACGGCTTCCGGCGGATATCTTCAGAGTCGGGGAGTTACGCGAGCCCAGTTCGCGCAGGACTTTATGCCGGCAGAGGCGGACAAGAACTTGTTCGCCCTGCAGCCAGAATGGCGCCGGGAGAAACTGATGAAGGCCGCAGCGAATTTCTCGTTCGCTGAGTTGCTTCGTGCATACGAGAAACTGTCGGATCTTCAGAAGTATGCCATTCCGCTCAACAGCGATCCGTATGTCCCCGATAAGAGTCTGCTCGCCGAACTCTGGATTACCAGTTTTACGGCGTGGGACGCGTGACGGTTTGATGTTGGCGAGGCCACTGAGCCGCGCGGCGACGGCGCTGGTCGTGTTGCTGGCGGGTGTGGCCCCGGCGGGGGCCGACGCCGCGGGCCGTCAATTGGCCTCGGCGACGGCACCGCGGGCTGCGGCCGCGCCGGTCGCCATCACTCAGAGCGATGAGACACTCACGAAAATCATTCGGCTCAGGTCGAAGTTGAAAAACTTCAAAATGACTTGGGATCCTGCGTCGAACGGGAATCTGCTAACCGGTTTTACGGCAGAACTGGGCGGCGGGCGGATCGCGGCCAAGGGGAGTATCAACTGGCTTAATCCTCAAGGCCCGCATCGCCTAAACCTGCGGCTGGAAGGCGTGGACTTCAAGACGGCACTCACGGCGCTGAACATGCAGATGGACGGGCGCATCGTGGGCCGTTTGTCGGGCGAGATGGACTTTGAATGGTCGGGGCTCAAACTGCGCCAAATCAAGCAGACGGCCACAGGGCGCGTGCACCTGACGCTCTCGGAGGGCGAGGCCTCGCGGATGACGATTTTGCGGACACTTTCGGGTCTGAGTGGGATTCGGGAACTGGAAATGATCCGATTCACCGGGGGAGAGATGATTGCGGCCGTCCGCGGCGGACGCATTGAAGTGGAGCGGCTGGTCATCTCGACGCCTGATGCTGAGTTTGAGGGGCGCGGCTGGTGTCTGCTTGTCACGGAGGAAATGCTGGCGGAGTTCGAAATGAGCGTTCGCCCGCACCTTGCCATGCGAAGCCACCGCCCCGAAGTGCGGATGTTGGGCGGAACACTTAACAGGGTTCCGGCGCTGCGTGACAGCGATGCGCTCGTGCGCGTTCCTGTGGTGGCGCGGTTTGCCGGCACGCTCAGCAATCCGGCGCCGGTAGCGAATTAGCCGCAGATTCGACCAGCACGCCTCTGAAGGCGTCAGGCGAGGGCTTGCCGTCCAAGCCGTCACACGCCCCGTCGCAGAGTTCGGCTTGCATGGCACGGCTGATTTATGCAACCCATCTCCTCCAAGGGTTGGTCCCTGTTGAATCGAGTTCCTGCTGAGGCCTACGCCATGCCCTGGTCTTGCCGCTCCGTTGCTTGTCTGTTGCTCGCGACGAGCCTGTGGCTCGCTGTCGAAGCCCCGCCTGCGCAGGCGCAGTTTTGGCGTCGGCGGAATGCCCCGCGCGTCGAGCAGGCGAGGATTCGGGTTGATGTCCGCCGGTTGGCTGAGGCGGTGCACGAGCAGACAAATGTCGAGCGCATGCGGTCGCGCTTGCAGCCCCTTGACCGGTCGCCGGCGCTGGCGTCTGCGGCTGAGTTACACAGCCGCGACATGGCGGAGAGGGGTTACTTCAGCCACACCACCAAGGGTTGGGTGCGCGGCAAATCCTTCAGCGAACGGCTTCGGGCCGCCGGGGTGTCGGGTCGGCGTTTGGCAGAGAATATCGCGTTGCTGCCAGTGCGGATGGCGATGCTGGACGCGCCTGACGGCGAATCGCTGCGTGTGGAGCCCGACTACGAGGGGATGGCGCGCGAAGTCGTACAGATGTGGATGAAAAGCGCCGGGCATCGGCGGAATATTCTGGATGGACACCTTGACTCGCTTGGCGTGGGTTGCTGGCTTGGGGAGAAAAGCGGCGTTTCTTATGTTTATGTTACGCAGGATTTTGGCGACTTGCGCTGACCGTCACTGCTGATCGTAAGGGACGCCGCCCGGGCGATAAAAGAAGTAATTGCCGCGGACGCCGGGCACTCGCGCGGAGTGGCGCGCGACGATGGTTTGCGGCTCAGTGCTCGCCTGGCTGACAACAGCGGGTTGCGCGACAGCCGACGGCCGGTCGCCGCCTGGGCGCTGGGATGGCGAGGCGGTTTCTGTTCGGCGGGGTTGCTCTGGCTGGTTCGCAAGGTTGTCAATTCGCCGGCCGAGCGAGGCGATGGCTCCGGCCTGCAGAGACCCGACGCTGCGATAGACTGTGCGGAACGCCCCGTTTTTGTAATGAAGCAGTACAATCGTCGGGGTCGCCGAGACACCGAACTGATCGGCAAGGCGGGGATAACTGGAGTAGTCAAGTTTAACCTTGACGGCATTCCTGAGGTCGGCCTCGCAGGATTTTCTGCGGAGCACCGCCTCCAAGCGTTCACAATCGGGGCAGCCCTCCTGCTCAAAGATCAGCAGGAGGGGCCGTCCGGACTCTCGGGCGGCGGCCGCTGCGCTGCTATAGTCCGTGTGCCAACCGTCAGCCAAGGCGTTCGCCGTGGTCAGTGACAAGAGGATGATGTAAAGTGCTACCGCCCGACAACCGTTTAACATGCCTGACCACGCCTGCCTGAGAAAAATATCCAGCCTCAAGACAAATGAGTACCTATCCGCCACCTGAATCATTTATAGAGCAAAGCCTGCTCGATGGACAAGCGGCTCGCGGGGCGGGTAGCGTTCAACAGAATTCCCTTGCCGCCACGGCCGTTATCGTTTTGCGATGCAGCGAAGCAAAGTGAGGACAACCAACGAAACGGGGCATCCGGCGGCATGAAACTTAAGAAACGCGATCAGATCGTGGCGATCTCGATCGGCGCGCTCCTGTTCATCGGACTGGTTCACATGGTCATTTTCAAACCTCGTGCGGAACTCTATGAGCAGGTGAGCAAGGAATATAGCGAGGGCATCACGCTTCTGCAGAGCGTTCCCCAGCCGAGTTCCCCGCAGGAAATCCCCAAGTTTCGGGAGCAAACGACGGTTCTCGACAACCGGGTCACCAGCGTTATCGAGGAACTGCGCCTAAACATTCCGCCGTATTACGGTAGCCGCCGGCCTGAAGCCGTTGAACGGCGGCTGAATGACTGTGTTGCCTTGCTCAAAGAATTGATGGAATTAAAGGCGACTCTGAAGAACACGCGGCTGTCCTTCCTCGACGACCGGCGTCAGAACCCCAACAACCCGTTTGAGATGCAGATGGGCTGGAACCTGCCCCTGAAAATCGACGAGGGCCGGCCGGGCGTGTTGTGGGATAATGTGACCAAACTACAGGACCGTTGGGTGCTGCTCAATGGCATCACCAATCCGCTTGAGCGTTTGCAAGAGCGCATTGCCTACAATGACTTGCTAAATCAGATCGGAATCCGTCCGGCGGAGGTTTCTGATTGGGTCGCCCCCATTCAGATCCGGGGCATATCGGCTTATGTGTTTTTCAACGACATCAAGAGGGCCGAGGAAGTGCTCAACGCCCGGTTACTCCAGAATGTTCAGGCGCTCGAGGGCCTGAGAAATCCGCTTAGCACCAATCGTTTCGGCGTACTGGTCCCTTCATTGAAAAAACTTTGGATGAGCGAACTGATTTACGAAAAGCGCGATCCCAAATCGCCGATCGACAAGGCGCGGCTGCGCGACATCCTCGAGGTCAACATGCCCACCGACCACGCCTTGTTGGCCACCAACAAGCAACTCGAGTCGCTCATCGACATTATCAAGAAGGCCGACAAAAACGGTGTGACGGAGATCTCGCAGGTGAATCTGATGAAGCCGGTGGCCTTGATGAAATTTGAGGGGCGCAAACAGGAGGAATCCACGGCTCCGGCGGCGACTCCGGCCGTCCCTACGCCGATGGCAGGCCCAGCCAATTTTGGAGCCATGATGGATCCGGCCATGATGGGCGGGCCGTACGCAGGCTTTGGCATGATGACACCGACGCCGGTTCCCGAGGGTGAAAAAGTCGGCGGCGGGGCCGGCATCGAAATGTGGTTTACGGCCAACAATGCCAACATGATCCAATTTCTTTTCGACATCACCCATGCGCCGCGGTCTTACACTTTAGACGACTTGGATATCCAGGCGATGCCCGACCGGACATTGCGCACATCTGCAACAATCGAATTGGTAACAAATATCGAAGGAAAATAGCAGCCGTACAGATGGGGCGGCCGAGTCGGGCGGTGGCTCAACGGGAAATCGGAAATGGAAATCGAAGTCTATCAACAACATAGTGACTTGTTGGTGCAACCTCGGGGCCGGATTGTACTTGAGCATTGCGAGCGGTTGAAATCGGCCTGCCTGCCCTTGATCACGAAGGGGCTCGACCAAGTCCTCCTCGACTTGTCGAAGGTTGACTTTGTGGACAGCGCGGGGCTGGGCGTATTGGTCTCGCTGAAGATGGCCGCGAGCAAGGTGAAGTCGCGCATCATCCTCCTGCAGCCATCGAAACCGGTTTCGGATATCCTTTATATTTCCAAGTTGGATGGCATTTTCGACATTCTGACCGGGCCCGAGGCGGATCTGCTCAAGGGTCAGATTATGCAGCCGCGAAATAAATTGACGCCCGGTGCGGGCGGCGGCTTGTCGCGGCCGTCTGTCGCCAGCATTCCTCCCGCGGCGCCGGCCGCGCCCCCCGCCAGTCCCCCGGTCCCGCCTGCTCAGGCCCAGCCGGCCGCTCCGAAACCGGCCGTGGTTCAGGCTGCTCCAGAACCTCCCCCCCCGCCGCCGGCCGAGGCGGTGGCTCCTGCTGTGCTCGCGCAACGGGAGGCCGTCGAGGAGCACTGCAAACGCGCTGTCGAGCACATGCGTCGCGCCGAGTATCAAGAGTCGGTGACGCGGTATAAAATGGCGTTGGAACTCGATCCGGAGTATTTGCCGGCATTGAACAATTTGGCCATCGTTTACGAAAAACTCCCCTCGTGGCATTCGCTTGCCGTTGAAACTTGGGAGACCGTGCTGCGCATCAGCCGCGAGCGCGGGGATCAAAAACATGTCGATCGCGCGCAGAGGCACCTGGAGAATCTGCGTAAGATGGGCTGAAGCCGGGTGCGATTGCGCCGCGCCGGCTGAGAATGCGTCCGGCATCGTCGTGTAGCAACCGAACAAGCACGAGTTGTAACGGGAGCATGCTCAGGTGGGCAAGGTAACGGGTTTTCTCGAAATCAGGCGGCAAATGGTCAAGGGCCGCGACCCGGTCGAGCGCCTTGGTGACTATCGCCAAGTATACTCGGATCCGCCGGAAGATCTGGTGCGCCAGCAGGGCGCGCGGTGTATGGATTGTGGAATCCCTTTCTGCCACACCGGCTGCCCGCTGGGAAACATCATTCCGGACTGGAACGATCTCGCGTATCGCAACCGTTGGCGCGAGGCGATCGACATTCTCCACGCCACGAATAATTTCCCCGAATTTACGGGGTGGGTTTGCCCCGCGCCTTGCGAGACGGCGTGCGTGCTTGGCATCAACGACGATCCCGTCACTATCAAGCAAATCGAACTGGCGGTGATTGACCATGCCTTCAAGGAAGGCTGGGTGAAACCCGTACCCCCGAAAGCCCGCACGGGCCGAAAGGTGGCTATTGTCGGGTCAGGGCCGGCCGGTCTGGCTTGCGCGCAGCAACTCAATCGGGCGGGTCACAGTGTCACTGTTTTTGAACGGGCCGACCGCATCGGCGGTCTTCTGGTCTATGGAATTCCTGATTTCAAATTGGAAAAATGGATTGTTGACCGCCGTCTTGCCATCCTGGCCGAGGAAGGCATCGAGTTCCGGCCCAATGCCGGCGTGGGAGAAAGCATTCCGACCGCGGATCTCTTAAAGGCTTTCGATGCGGTCGTTCTCTGTTGCGGAGCGGGTCAGCCGCGCGACCTCGCGGTGCCGGGACGCGAGTTGGAGGGGATTGAGTTTGCCATGGACTTCCTCCCCCAGCAAAATCGGCGCGTATCCGGATTGCGGCGTTTGGAGAAGCGCGAAATCCACGCGGGCGGCAAACGCGTGGTGATTATCGGGGGGGGCGACACGGGCAGCGATTGCCTCGGCACGGCACTGCGTCAGGGGTGCATCTCGGTGATGCAGTTCGAACTGCTCCCGCGGCCGCCCGATCAGCGCCCGGACTCCATGCCGTGGCCTACTTATCCGATGATTCTCCGCACCTCCAGTTCCCACGAGGAGGGCGAGGCGACAGGCCGCCTGATTCGCGAGTGGAGCGTCAATACGACGGCCTTCTCCGGGTCTGGCGGGCGGGTGGAGAAACTGCATGCTGTGCGTTTGCAGTGGCAGGCCGGCGAGGGGGGCGGCCGCCCTCAAATGCGCCCAATTCCCGGCAGCGAGTTCACCATTGATGTGGACTTGGTGTTGCTGGCCATGGGGTTTGTCGGCCCCGAGAAGGCCGGTCCGATCACCGATCTCGGACTGGAACTGGACGAGCGGGGCAATGTGAAAGCCGACGCTAACTACATGACGAGTGTCGAGGGTGTCTTTGCCGCCGGAGACATGCGTCGCGGGCAGAGCCTCGTCGTGTGGGCCATTCAGGAGGGCCGCAAGGCTGCGCGCGGAGTGGATACCTTTTTGATGGGCGGTACAATGCTGCCGTAACGGCCCGCACCTGACGCGCTGTCAATCTATTTCATCATCGTCCGACGCAGGTTTGGTCGCTTTGGCCAGGTCCTCCGGCGAGTCAATGTCGCGCAGGATATTGCCGTCACTCACCTCGATCGTCAGGGTGATGTCGGACAGGCGTTTGATCACATCGCGCGCCGTTTGCCCCGGTGCGGCTGAAATGAATTCATCGAAAGCGCCACGCGGGATCACGATGGGGTGCCCCGTTTGGCCGCCGTACGCGGGCAGGATAATCTTTGCCGGATGGGAGGTTGCCGCTGCGGCAACGGAGGCGAAAGTCGCCGGTTGAATGGCCGGCTGATCAACAAGGGCTACGAGCGCGCCCGAAGCATCGCCCGCAGCAGCGGCCTGAAGCCCCAGACGCAGGCTGTGAAGTTGCCCGCGGGCTGGTTCGCTGTTCAGAACCAGTTCGCCGTCGGGGAAATTATGGACCTGTGCTTCAAGCGATGATTTGAGACCGGTGTTGATGACCATGTGGACGGGTTTGACGCCTGCGTCCACGAGGCGTCGGTAAACCTCCAGCAGGAAGAAAGACGATCCGCACGGCATGAGTGCTTTGGGAAAACCCATGCGGCTCGATATGCCTCCTGCGAGGATGACGCCGTGCAAACCTGCCATTTGTGCCTCCCTCTCTGACAAGACAACTGCCCCATGCGTACACACGCAAGTGCGACACGCAAGTGCAGTCCGCCGCGATATGTCGCAGCGGGCCATGAACTGCTGTGCGAGGCCGGTGTAGTCGAATCTGAACCGTTTGCCGGGGTGGCGAAAATGGCAGACGCAGGGGACTTAAAATCCCCCGGAGGGAAACCTCTGTACGGGTTCGATTCCCGTCCCCGGCATTACGCGGACATGGCAAGTTCAGGCGGTAACCCGGATATTGCAAGCCCGATGGCAAACGGTAATGTGGCCGGCGTCTCGCCGCCGGATGAAACGGAAAGGAGCACCCGACTTTTGACTGACATGCTATTCCCCAAGTCGTAAAGTTGTCGCTCCGACCCGGTATGGGTTGTCTCCCTCGCGAACCGGTCAGAGAGCCAAACCAGTCATTAGGATGAACATGTTGTAAGACGCACAATGGGCACGGGTACGGTCACCACTTTCTCGTTTTCAGCGCGGCGCGTTGCCTGCGCAGCCCATCCTGAATTCCGGATTCACCATGGGCTGCAGACCAGCCATCTTGCCGTTTGCGAGTGCGAAGGGCAAAGCGTAGGCCGCGGTCACAGGTGTTGAGTCTTGGCATTTGCGGGGTTGCAACCAGTTCGCTGGATTCGCAGGCTGTTGGCAATGACAGCAGCGATTGCCATTGGAACCCTTGCCAGCCTTGCACTGATCCTGTTTTTCATTCAGCGCAGCATGATCTACATGCCGCGCGTTTACGAGCCGTCATACGCACGCGGGTTGCCGGCAGGAACCCGCGAAGTCGAGTACCTGACGAGCGACGGACGACAGGTGGCCTTCTACATACCGCCTCGCACGGCCGGGCCGGGCACGGCGCAGTTGTGGGTGGTGTTTTCCGGCAATGCCTCGGTGGCTTTGGACTGGCTGGATTTCGTGGAGGAATTTCCTTCGACCAGCACGGCTTTTCTGTTGGTGGATTACCCGGGTTACGGTCGTTGCGAGGGGCGACCCTCCGCGCGAGGGATTCGCGAAAATCTGCTTTCCGTCATGAAGGCTCTGGAAGCATTGCCGGACGGTCCCGGCGCGGATCTCCGGGAACGAGTCGGCGTCTTGGGTTATTCGATCGGGGCTTCCGCGGCGCTCGAGTTTGCCAAGGCGCACCCCGTGCGGACGGTGATCCTGATCGCACCGTACACCAGTTTGCTGGACATGGCCCGGCGCACCGTGGGCTGGCCTCTTTGTCATTTGCTTCTCGACCGCTTTGATAATGTAGCCCGGATGATGGAGTTGGCGGTCTCGGCCACGCAGCCGGAGGTCCATATATTTCATGGCACGGCAGATCAGGTGGTGCCCTTCGCCATGGGGCGTCAGGTCGCAGCGGCGGGGGCGCCGGGGAGAACCTTCTTCCACGAAGTCCCCGGGGGCGACCACGACACGGCCTTTCACCTCGCGAAAGCCACGATCGTCGGTATCATGACCGCCTTGGGCCCCTGAAGCCGTGTCGAAGGGCCTTGTAGGGTGGCCTTGAAATGCTAACGCTGGGACGCTCCATAGCCCCGGGCACCCGGATCCTCGCAGCCATGAGTGGCGGCGTGGACAGCGCGCTTGCGGCGGTTCTCTTGAAGCGCGCCGGGTACGAGGTGGTGGGCATCAACATGCGAACCTACCACCCCAACGAACGGGACCTGAAATCGGGCCGGAAGTTTCAGAGTTGCTGCTCTCCCGATGATGCGGCCGACGCTCGCGCAGTGGCCGCAGACAAGGATTTTCCTTTCTATGTGCTGGATCTGGAGCGCGAATTTCACGAGGCCGTAGTCAAGCCTTTCATTGCCGAATATCTGGCGGGGCGCACCCCGAATCCGTGCGTGTTATGTAACAACCATCTGAAACTTGGCGTGCTGCTCGACAAAGCGGCGCTGTGGGGATGCGATTATGTGGCCACGGGGCATTACGCGGTTGTCGCGGAGAACCCGGGGACTGGCCGTTTTGAACTGCGCCGCGCCAAAGACCGGGGCAAGGATCAAACCTATTATCTGTTCGGCCTGACTCAGGATCAGTTGCGGCGCTTCGTTTGCCCGCTTGGCGGGATGCGCAAAAGCGAGGTGCGGGCGCTCGCCCGCGAATACGGGCTTGCCGTGCATGACAAACCGGATTCCATGGAAATCTGTTTTGTGCCACAGAATGATTACCGCTCGTTTCTGCGTGAGCGACTCGGGGAGAACGCGATTCAATCCGGCGACATTGTGACCGCCGACGGCCGGGTGATTGGACGGCATGAAGGGGTTGCGTTTTACACGGTCGGCCAGCGGCGCGGCCTCGGTGTGACGGGCACGCAGCCTCTGTATGTCATTGATCTCATGCCAGAGGAAAACCTTGTTGTAGTCGGCCCGCATGATCAGACCTTTGCCCGCGGCCTGATTTTCAGCCGTGCCAACTGGGTGGCAATTTCGGAGCCTACGGAACCGGTCGCGGCGGACATCCAGATCCGCTATCGCAGTGTGCCCGTTCCGGCAACCATCCGGCCGCTGGGTGACGGCCGGTTCGAGGCTCTATTTGACACGCCCATGCGGGCTGTCACGCCCGGACAGGCCGCCGTGATCTATCGTGGGGACAGCGTGCTTGGTGGTGGCTGGATCGAATCGAGGGTTTGACGAGGCCATGGTGCTGGCCAAGGTTCAATGCCATGTCGCATGATCACACGATACATGAAGATCCGGGCGCTTGCGCTGGCGTGTCGGCCGTTGTCTCGATGCGCCATGTCACCTTTTGTCGAGGGTCCACCGTTATCTTGGAGGATGTCTCGTTCTGTGTGCATGAGGGAGCGTTTGTCGGGCTGATTGGGCCTAATGGCGGCGGCAAGACAACGCTTCTTCGGTTAGTGATTGGCAGCCTGCCCCTGCAAACGGGCGAGATCGAGGTCTTTCAGACGCCCGTGCAGCGGTTGGGGCGTCTGCGAACGAAAATCGGTTACCTGCCTCAGCGGACGGCCATGGACATCGAGTTTCCGGCCACGGCTTTGGATGTGGTTCTCATGGGAGCAGCCGCGCGTGTCGGTCTGCTTCGAAGGATCCCTTCCTCCATGCACGACCGCGCCCGGCAATTGCTCAGCCGTGTCGGCGTCGGTGCCCTTGCGGACCGGCCCATAGGACGCATGTCGGGCGGCCAGCAACAGCGCGTCTTCATTGCGCGGGCGCTGATGTCGGAACCCAAGTTGCTGCTTTTGGACGAACCTACGGCGGGTCTCGACTCGACAGGCCAGCAGCAGTTTCTTCATTTCCTGCGTGAGTTGCAGCAAGAATTCCAGTTGACCGTGCTCATGGTGTCGCACGATGTCGGTCAATTGGCCCACTACTCAGATCAGATCGCCTGCATCAACCGTCGGGTCCACTGGCACGATCAATCGTCGCTGCTTAATGAAGAGATCATCCGGGGGGTGTACGCGTGCGAACTCGACGCCTACCATGAGCGCATCAGGGAGTTGAGCCAATCATGACACGATTTCTGAAAGCAGTGGGTGTTGTGTTGGTGTCGTTTGCAGCGTCCGGTGCTGTCGCTGTTCTGCCCGAGGAGGGATTGAAGCGCGCTCAGAAGGCCGAGCAATTGCTGCGGGCTGAGCAAGTGGACGAGGCGGTCAAAGTTCTTGAGGCATTGACTAAGGATTATCCGAAAGAAGCGGCGGTTTTTCTGCGGCTGGCCCAAGTGTTTGACATCAGCGGCAAGGCGGGGCCCGCCCTGCATTGCTACCGGCGCTATGTCGAGTTAGCCGGTCCCAAGGCCCTTGAGGAGGCAAGGCTGCGCGTGCAGACACTGGAACTCGTGGCTTCTGCGCGCGAAGATGCCGCGGCTTATGCCAAGTCGCGCCGCGAGGCCACGAGGGCGGTGGCGACCCCCGTGCCGGTTGTCAACGAATCGGTGGAAATTCTCAGGCCAGACGGCTCGACGGCGCCGTTGACCCCTGAATCCTTGCCGCAAGTTCTCGCAGAGCATGTCAGCAGCGTCTCCACGCGTTCAGCAGACGGTTTGGCGGCTCCCGTGTTTCCGGGCGATGTGCCGCCAGTGGGGGACAGGCGGCCCGTAACCCAGGAGGCCGAACCGGTGGCGGCGCTGGAAAACCGGGACCCGCGCCCAACAGAAACAGCACCAGCGACAGGGACTCCGAAGCGGGCAGTCGCCTCGCCCGTCTCGCAACCTGCCGCGCCGTTGCCTCCGCCTCCAACTCCTCAGGAGCAACCCACGCGTTCCGACAAAAGCCCGATCCGGATTGCCGTTGAAAACCCCGCGTGGCCCTCGAATCCAAGGACGGATCTGCCTCCACGACCGGCTGTCTCCAACGATGCGATGCGTGCGCGAACCCCAAAGCGGCAGACTGTTTCGGCAACCGCACATCAGCCAACGGATGCCCGCACGGCCCGGTTTGTGGAGCGGTTATTCCGCGAGTCTCAAACGGATGGGCAGGCGGCGAAACTTGAGGTGGTGAACCGTTTTCAGATGACCGTAATAACTTTTGGCGCGATTCCGTTGGGGCGGGGTGAGCCGGTCAATATCATTTTGAGCACGGGGGAGCGCCGCAGTGTCACTCTTTCGCCGGGCCTGTACGAGGTCATGCTGACCGTAACGACTACGACTTATCCGCCGACAACCCTTGCTGACCGCCGGTTTGAGTTTGAATTCCGGGAAGGTACCCGGTACTCGGCCACCTTGACAACAGAGTTGTTTGAATAGCGCCGGCCGGCCTCTGCCGGTCGAACCGGTACCTCCATCTTCCCGATATGGAAAGGGAAAACCTTGATGATTCGCAGACTGGTCTGTCGGGTTGCTGTTCTCGGAATGATTGTGTCGCTGTCTTGCGGCCATGCCTTGGGACAGCCTTCGGCCGAACGGCCGCTCAACCCGGACTCGTGGCTGGGGCTCAATGCCATCGGTTTTTTCCATCGGCCTGATGCACACGAGGACCTGCAGCGGCGTTTCGCACTGCTGAAAGAACTTGGCGTAAAGTGGGAGAGAACGGATTTCTGGTGGAATGTGGTAGAGCCTGAGGAGGGCAAGTGGGATTTCTCGACGGCCGACCGCGGCGTGGCGATGCTGCGCGAGAATGGTGTCCAGATGTTTCCCATCCTCTGTTACGGGGCCGGTTGGCGCAACACTGAGGGACCATCCACCGAGGAAGAGCGCGAGGAATGGGGGCGCTATGTGGAAACGGTTGTGCAGCGGTACAAGGGCCATGCGCAGTACTGGGAAGTCTGGAACGAACCAAACATTTTACCGTTCTGGCGGCCCGTGCCGGATCCGGCTGCCTATGCCGCGCTACTCAAGGTCACGGCTGAGCGCGCCCGCAAGGCGAACCCCCAGGTGCGACTCGTGGCATTTACGACAGCGGGCTTTGACCTGCCGTTCATCGAGCGTGTCCTGCAATTGGCCGGCACGGATTGCTTTGACGCCGTGTCGTACCATTTCTACCGGGCAAAAAATCCCGAGGAACTCACCGTAGAAGAGGTGGACAAATTCCGCCTTGTCCTGGAGCGCTTCGGGAAAAGATGTCCGATCTGGGTCACCGAAATGGGAGTGACCACGGACTTTGCGGAAGGCGTGAGCGAGGAACTGCAGGGTGTGAACCTTGTCCGCCAGATCCTCCTGCTGGCAGGGGCCGGAGTCGAGCGGGTGTTCCCGTTCACACTGCGCGACAACCCAAGCGATCCGGGGGGGGAATGGGGGACAAAACTCGGCCTTGTCACCCTGACCGATGATTGGCGCCGCAAGCCGGGGTTTTTCGCGTTTCAAACGCTGGTACGGGAACTGGGCGCTTACGAGTTGGCCGGCGAGGTTTGGGCAGGCGACGACATGAAAGCCTTTTTGTTCCGTCCGCGTACCAGTGCCACCACGGAAACCGTTGCCAAACTGGCCATTTGGTCGTTGCGTGACATGCGGGATTTCCGCTTCCGGGTGGCTCCGGACGCTACCACACAGTCGTCCGAATTGTCTCATTACGCGATCCTGTCGGGCGAGAAGCGGCCGGTGGAGTACCGCGGAACAGAGGCTCGGGTCGCCGTTGGACCGTCGCCAGTTATCATACCGGTCAAAAGCGACCTGCTTGACCAAAACGCGCGAACAGGGTGGGTGCGCAACCCCATCCTGATGGCTCCCGGACGGCCGGAACAGACAACTTTTACGGTGGCACTTGAGGGTGTTAGTCCCTCGGACATTCGGATCTCCGGCCCGCCGAATTGGACCATCCAGCGCGACGCAAATGGTGGGGTGGCGCTGACAGCCCCGCCGGGCACGCGCGAGGGCATGTATTCCGTCCGTGCCGAGGTGGCGCACATGGGCGGTGTCATTGCCAAAGACTTGCGTGTATGGGTTCGCCCCGGCGTTGAAGCGTCATTCCGCCCGTTTTTCACCACTGGCTCGCTCGAACTGCCGACCTCCATCACGCTGGCCAGTCGTGCGCCGGGGGGCGCGCTGCGTTTTGGATTCCGCAGTACGCCGCGGTTGCGCGGGGTGGCGATTCCGGGCGGAGATTTCGACCCGGGCAATCCCGAAACACCATGGTACGCGGAGAGCAGTGCGACGCTCAGCCGTGCCGCCTTGACCTCACTTCGCGAAGGGGCGACCATTTCTTTTGTGACCGAGGAAACGGAGCCCGACGGCCGCCGTGTCCGCACGGCCACGCCGGTTTTTCGTGTCGCGGTCACGCCTTTGGCCGACAGGGCTCCCGATGTGGACGGAGACTTGCGCGAATATCGGCGTGTTCCGCGTATCACGGTCGGCGATGACAGTCAGATCATCCGGCGCCGTGGCGACGGCCGCCTTGATGCGTCGGCGCGTATAGCCGCCCTGTGGACTGACAAGGGGCTTTATGTTGCGGCGGATATCACCGATGATGTGCCCATGAAAAACCGTTTTGGGGCCGGCGGCGATGTGTATAAGGGCGACTCGCTCGAAATCTATGTGGGACCGGGCGGTTACACCGGCCAGGTGTATGCCAAACCTGAGACGGGGGCTTGGCACTTTGCGCTTTCTCCCGGCGCCGACGGCACCAACCCCGTTGTGAGCGACTTTGGTTCCGAGGTCAAGGACAGCCGGATCGCCGTCAAACCGCGGCGCGGAGGCTACACACTGGAGGCGTTCATTCCCAACACGGCATTCGGCGGGTATGTGCCGTCGGCCGGCGACCTGATTGCTTGGGATGTGCAGTTGAATGACTGCGATTCGTACGACCCGGATGCCGGATCCACCAGTTACATGTGGAATGGCGATGATATGAATTGGCTCAAGGCCGCCAAATGGGGCATGGCCGTTATCCGGTGAGATTGGAACATCAAGGAGAGTGAATCATGAGACGACTCATAGCATGGCGGCTTGGCGCGGCCTTGGTGGTCATGGCGCTGGCGCGGGCGATGTCGGCTGAACCCCAAACCCTGACCATTACCGACGATCCGGCGCTGGACAGGGCCATGGCCGAGGCGCGGGCCGAGTTTATGGCTGGCAAACCTTTTGACCGCCTCGACGCGGTGATCCTTGTGGCCCAGCCCGACGGATCATGGAAGCGCGGTTCGCACAATCCGGAGGCGTTGGCCTATCCGGCCAGTTGCGTGAAGTTCCCCTTTATGGTGGCGGCCATGCACTGGTGCAAAACCAACGGTTTTCCGCCTGACCATCTCGATCACTGCGTCGGGCCGATGGTCCGCGTTTCCGACAATGTCCAGACAGGTGTTGTTGTGGACATCGTGACGAGCACCACAAACATCGCCGACCTGACGACATCCGCCGATCCGCGGTACGCGGCGTGGTACGAGGCCCGACTCTATTTCGAAAAATATTTTTCGGAGCGGGGACTTCTGGCAGGTCAGACGCTGGTCCATAAAACTTACCCGACGAATTCGGGAGAGTGGCCTGCCGGAGCGGAAAAGGTAGCGCGCGAACACCGGGGCATGAACATGATGAAGCCGTCGGCGTCTGCGGAATTGATGGTGCGCGTTGCCAAAGGACTTCTCGAGCCGCAAGCGCGGGAATATATGATGGGTCTGCTCCAGCACAACCCCTGGAAAGCATCCAGTGTTGCCGGATTCGGGCTGCCGCCCGGATCGCGTTATTTTAACAAGACCGGTCTGGCGTACGACACGCTCGAAGACATCGCTTACATTGTCCTGCCTAACGGACGCGAGGTCGTGCTGGCGATGTTTTCGAATGCCTTCCGCCCGCCTTACTCGCGCGATCCATCGCCCTATGATGGATCGCAACTGGGCGGTTTCGCGGAATTGCTTTTGGAGAAGGCAGGCTTACTCGAGGGATGCCCGCCCAAGGTTATCGTGGATAATTCCGATCCGGGATTCAGGACTACAGGCGACTGGGAAAAGAGCACCTCGGGAACCGATAAACTTGGCGCCGATTTCATGCGCAAACAGCGCGGTCGTGCCCTCGCCACGGCCGCATGGGAATTGAGTGTGCCCGAGGCAGGCTACTACGAGGTTTGCGTCCGACAGCCCCAATCAGACGAATACGCCTCCGATGCTCCTTGGCGGGTCATTCATGCGGATGGCGAGTCCACCTTTAGCCTTGATCAACAAAAAGTGGGCGGGCGGTGGCGGCTTCTCGGGACTTTCCGTTTCGAGAAAGGGACAGGGCGCGTGGAAGTCTCCGACCGCGTTACCAGCGCCACGCAGTATGTTGTGGCAGACGCCGTGAAGGCGACGCGCTGGCCGGACAAAGTGGTCGAGGTACCGGGTCTTGCTGTGCCAGCCCTGCCGCGGCCGTGGGAACCTGCACCGGATACCAAGGAGGTCGAATAGCATGCCAAGCGTCGGGAGAGTGACGGCGCTGGTGGGTGCTGTGGTGGTTATTGCCACCGTGGTCCGCGCCGCAGAAGTCTTTCGCTTCGATGCTTCGGCCACCACCGGACCTGCAGTTTCGCGGATGTTGTACGGCATGAATGTTGCCCGGTGGGATGATCTCCTCTTTCCCGCCGCTACAAGCCAGATGCTGCTGACCTGCGATCGCGACGCGATCGCGAAACTGAAAGACCTGAAGCCGGCCTTTCTGAAATACCCCGGCGGCAACGATGCGGACAGTTATGTGTGGAACGATCCCAAGAACGCTGACAAGGACATGGACACCGAGGAATTTCTCTGGCTGGCCCGCACCTGTGACGCGCCGGGGTTCTTCACGGTGAATTTCACGCAGCCTCCCGCTCTGGCGGCGGAGTGGCTGCGCTTCGTGAATGTCTTGGGCGGAAGAAAAGGCGCCGTCCCCTATTGGGAGGTTGGCGATGAAGTTTGGGGGCACTGGGCCAAAAGCCATACCACCGGCGAGGGTTATGGCCGGAAATTTCGCGAGTTTGCTGAGGCCATGCGCCGGGAGGATCCAAGTGTGAAACTGGCGGCCAATCTCGCGCTGGCCGCTGCCGACTCGACTTGGACCCGTGAGGCGCTTCGATCGCTGGGCGATTCGTTCGACATGGTGACCATGACCTTCTTCCCGTTGTCACCGCCCGACGAAACGGATGAGGCCCTATTTCGCTCGCCGGATCAGTACCGACGCATGTTTCGCGAACTGGAGGCGGCCGTCGCCCAAATCTTACCCGGCCGGCCGCGGCCTCAATACTGCCTTGTGGGGTTTAACAGCACCTCCACCAAGCCCGGGCCACAAACCGTGCAGATGGCGAATGCTGTGTTCATGGCGCAGATGTTCGGCGCCCTCGCAGAGACGGGGACTGACATGGCCTGCTGGTGGGCATTCCACAACGCGTATCCACAACGCGGGGGCGACTATGGTGTCCTGACCAGCGATGGCAAGAACACGCCGCATTATACCTATTGGGTGTTCAAATTGCTGTCGCACGGGTTCCATGGCCGTCTGCTCGCGGCAAATCATGAGGGGCCGGTCGAGTTCTACGCTACGCAGCACGGCGAGGGAGACGGCTTGTGTCTCGTGGTGATCAACACGGCGACTACTTCGTCAGCAGGTGTTCGGGTCGAGGTTTCCGGGCTGAGTGACCGGTTCCTCGCGCCCGGTGGTCCCCAGCCGTTCGATATGGTGACATCCGGGCCGGCAGCGGCGGTGACGGAGCACCGAGCCGAAGTCACGCCGTCAGGGGCAGGGGCGTTGACCGTTGCGTTTCCGGAACTTCCGGGCTACTCCGTCTCCGTCATGGTGTTGAAACCGGCAGCGCGCGCCGTGAATGCTTCCGAGAAGTCCGGATAAAGCATGCTTCGATGCCATGACGAGTCGTTGAATTTGTGGAGTGGGTGGCGGAATGGCAATAACTACATTTGACTTTGAAAAACCCCTGCTCGAACTGGAGCAGAAACTGGCGGAGGCCGAGCAGGCCGAACCGCGCGATGATGCCATGCTGGCCCAACTTCGCGAGGAACTCGAACGCCGCCAGCGTGAGATTTACTCGCAATTGTCGCCGTGGCAGCGGGTTCTGGTGGCGCGTCATCAGGACCGCCCGCACTCGCTGGATTATGTCAAGGCCATGATGACGGACTTCATCGAGATTCATGGCGATCGGGCTTTTGGCGATGACCAGGCCATGGTGTGCGGTTTTGCAACTTTTCGCGGTCGTCCGCTCGCGGTGGTGGCGCAACAGAAGGGACGCGACACGAAAGAAAATCTGATGCGCAACTGGGGCATGAGCCATCCGGAGGGCTATCGCAAAGCCCTTCGTGTGATGCGGCTTGCGGAGAAGTTCCGTTTGCCGATCGTCGTGTTCATTGATACTCCCGGTGCATTCCCCGGGATCGGAGCCGAAGAGCGCGGGCAAGCCGAGGCCATCGCGCGCAACATTCGGGATATGTTCACGATCGAAGTCCCGATCATCTGCGTGGTTGTCGGCGAGGGCGCCAGCGGCGGTGCGCTCGGCGTGGGAGTCGGCGATACGATCCTGATGCTGGAAAACTCCTGGTACTGCGTCATTTCACCTGAGGGCTGTGCAGCCATTTTGTGGAAAGATCGGGGTCAGGCAGAACGGGCGGCGGAGCAATTGAAATTGACCCCGCCCGACCTCATGGAACTGGGCATCATTGACGAGATCATCCCCGAACCGCTGGGGGGCGCTCATAAGCGCCCCGAGGACACCTACGCCAATGTGGCCGCGGCGTTGGAGCGGTGGATGGCTCAGTTAACCGCTGTGCCGGTTGATGAACTGATCGAGCGGCGCTATCAAAAGTATCGCTCCATGGGCCGCTTCGTGGATACGACCGTGGATACAGACGCGGAAACGCTGTGACTGCTGCTCAGGCATGACCGATCGCATCGCTGCGAGGCCAATTCTGTTTGCACTTTACTGAGCATTTTCTTTTAGGTGCCCGCGATTTGATTACAAATGCGAGGTGCCGGCCGATCTGGGGTGATCTACATGCGCGATGACGGAAAAGAATTAATCGATCTGGCTCTGCGCCATGGTGTCATATCGGCTTCGCAGGCCAAGTTGCTGCTCGACGAACTCGAGATGTTTCCCGGGCAGAAGGTCGGCAACATCATGCTGAAACGCCAGTTTATTACGGCCCAACAGTTGATGGATTTGCAGGCTCTGGCTGCCGGGACGGGCACGAGTGGCACCAGATCGGGCGGGAGTCTTTCCTCCACACGCTTTGGCCGCAATGTGGCTGCACACGGTTCGCCGCTGTCGCGGCGCAGCGGCACGGGCGACTCGTCGCTGAACATCAGTCGGGTGAACCTTAGCCGCCGGTTGCCGGAGGAGCGCAAACTTTTCGATTACATCCGGTTTGCGGCGGAGCGGCATTGTACCGACCTGCACCTCGTCATCGGGCGCCCTCCTTTTGTCCGACAGGCCGGGGAAATCCATTACCTGAAGGACGAGCCCCTGACGGCCAAGGCCTGCGAGGCGCTCAACTTTTCGGTTCTTGATGCAACGCAGCGCGACGAATTGCTTGCCGAGAAACAACTGGACTTTGGCCTGCAAGTTCCCGGCGCAGGCCGTGTGCGCGGCAACATCTGCCGTCAGCGTCTTGGTTGGGAGGGGGCCTACCGCATCTTTCCGCCGCGACTGCGGAGTTTCGAAGAATTGGGTCTGCCGCCGGTGCTCAAGCGGCTCGCCGATTACAGTGAGGGGCTTATTCTCGTCACCGGCAGCGTTGGTAGCGGTAAGAACACAACGGTGGCCGCGATGATTGAGCATATCAACCGCACGCGCGACGAACACATCGTCACGGTCGAAGATCCCATCGAATATGTGTTCGAGCCGGTGCGGTGTTCCATCACCCAGCGTGAGATCGGGCTGCACTCGCAAAGTTTTGCTGTGGCCCTGCGTGCGGCATTGCGGCAGGATCCGGATATCATTTTTGTTGGAGAGATGCGCGACCTCGAGACCATCTCCATCGCCATCACCGCCGCCGAGACCGGTCATCTGGTGTTTGGCACCTTACACACGAGTTCCGCCGCACGCACCGTCGGGCGCATCGTCAATGCCTATCCGCCCGAGCAGCGGGCTCAGGTTTGCATGATGGTCGCGGACTCCCTCCGCGGCATTGTCGCGCAGCACCTGATCCCGCGGCGCGACGGCAAAGGCGTAGCGCTCGCGCAGGAAATCCTGATCGTCACACCTGGCGTGGCTCAGGCCATCAAGGATGGCAAGACGCACCAGTTGGTGTCGCTCATGCAGGCAGGCAAGAAGTTAGGCATGAAAACCATGGACGAAAGCCTCGCCGAATTGGTCGAGAGAGGCATCATTTCAGGCCGGGAGGCGTACATGCGGGCTGAGAGCAAAGCCATGTTCGAGTCAGTGCGCGACAATAAGTAATCGGGAAGGGTTCAGCGCGACACCATGCCGGCAATTGATCCATTGTTCGAGGCCGTGGTCGCTGATGGCGCCAGCGACCTGCACCTTCATGTGGGGCGCGAGCCGCATTACCGCGTGAATGGCAGCCTTGTCAAGATGCCGCGCCAGCGTGTGCTCACGGAGGCCGGCCTCGTCAGCATGCTGCTCGAAATTTGTCCGCCCGAGCGGTGGGAAGCCTTTGCGTCATCGGGCGACCTCGATTTTGCCTATGCGTGGCGCGACGGATTGCGCTTTCGCGTCAATTACCGGCTCAGCCGCGAAGGCTGCGGGGCGGTCTTTCGGCTCATCCCGAATAAGATCCAATCCCTTGAGGCGATTGGCGCGCCGCCGGCTCTCAAACAGTTTGCCCTCTTTCGGTCGGGGCTTGTGCTGGTCACGGGCCCCACTGGTTCAGGCAAAAGCACGACTCTGGCTGCATTAATTGATTACATCAATTCGACCGAGCGCCGGTTCATCCTGACGATCGAGGATCCCATCGAATTCATCCACCAAAACAAGGAAAGCACCATTTCGCAACGGGAAGTCGGGACAGATGTAGAGAGTTTTAGTGCCGCGTTGCGCAACGCCGTGCGGCAAGATGTGCAAGTGGTGCTTGTGGGGGAGATGCGCGACCTCGAAACGGTCCGGCTCGCGATCACGGCCGCCGAGATGGGCATGCTGGTTTATGCCACGATGCACACTAACAGCGCCATCAAGACCATTGATCGCATTGTGGATATTTTTCCAGCGGATGAACAGGCCAATATGCGCGAGAGCCTCGCAGTGAGCCTCCGAGCCGTGTGCAGTCAGCGGTTGCTCAAGCGCACTGACGGACGCGGGCGGGTGGCAGCGCACGAAATCCTCATTCAGACGCCGGCCGTTTCCAATCTGATCCGCGAGAACAAGACGATTCAAATCAACCAAGTCATTCTTTCCAACCGGGCGATGGGCATGCAACTCCTTGACGATCAGTTGCTCATGCTGGCACGCAGCGGCGTGATCACCGGCGAGGACGCCTACCGCAAGGCCGACAACAAGGAACCCTTCCGGGAGTTTGCCCCGGAGGGTCGGCTCTGAGGGGCCAGCCGCACGATTAATTTTCCATCTTCTGCAAGCGCGCGGTGAGCGAAGCCAGTTCCTGGTCGAGGCGAACGAGTTTCTCGCGTTCCTTTTCAATGACGGCAGGCGGCGCTTTGCTGACAAAGGATTCATTGGCAAGTTTCGCCTCCTGACGCGCGCGATCTGCCGCCGTCTTGTCCCGCTCCTTGCGCAACCGTTCAATCTCGGCGCGCCGCAGGTCCTCCGGCAACTCGACATAGACAGTAATCCCGTCGAGGTTGGCCGATGCGGAGAATCGGGCTGGTTCGATCCCAGTCCCGACGCGGAACTCATTGACGCGGCTGAGGGTTCGGAAGAACGCCTCGTGGGAGCGCAGCAGTTGGGCGACGCGCCCGTCCGCAGCGTCCACGGCCACATTGGCGGGGGTGCCGGGCGGCACTTTGAGTTCTCCGCGCACATTGCGCACAGCGTGGATCACCTGTTGCAGCGTCTGCATGTCGCGCTCGGCGACTGGATCCCGGAACGATTCGGGAACTTTTGCCAGCCACGGTGCCACCATCAGATGGGGTGCGGCGAACGCCTCCAGTGCTGCGGCACCCAAGGTGCCAGCCGGGGCCTTGGCACCTCCCCACTTGGATTTCATCGCGGACCACAGTTCCTCGGTGATGAACGGACAGACGGGATGCAGCAGGCGCAGCGTCCCCTCCAAGACCGTTACCAAGAGCCCCTGACAGACGCGGCGCGCGGACTCGTTGTCCTTCGCGTAGAGCCGCGGTTTGACCAGTTCCAGGTAATAGTCACAGAAATCGCGCCAGAAGAAATCATAAATGGAATGGACAATCATGTCAAATTGAAATCCATCGAGAGCCGCATTGACCTTGCCAACTGTTTCCGTGAAACGGCTGAGGATCCAGCGATCCTCGAGAGGCAGTGCGGCCCGGGCTTGCGGATCTTCGGGGCCTGCGGTTGCGAGGATTTCGGGCGAGAGGTCTTCCACAGTGCCAAATACGAGCCGGGCGGCATTCCATAACTTGTTCATGAAATTACGATTGGTCTCGCACTGCTTGACGCTGAAGGCGATGTACTGCTCGCGCGTGGCGTCCTCGCACAGGGTGTAGCGCAAGGCGTCCGTGCCATACTCGGCCATGAGTTCGCGCGGGTCGAGCGCGTTGCCTTTGGATTTGGACATCTTTTTGCCGTGTTCGTCCGCCACGACGGGATTGAAGTAGACATCGCGGAACGGCACCTCGCGCATGAAATAAAGTCCCATCATGATCATGCGGGCGACCCAGAAAAAGAGAATCTCCTTGCCCGTGACCAAGGTGTCGGTCGGGTAAAAGACTTTGAGATCCTTGGTGTCGTCAGGCCACCCAAGCGTCGAGAACGGCCACAGGGCGCTCGAGAACCAGGTGTCGAGCACATCTTCGTCCTGGACCCACTGGCCGGTCTGGAAGCGCGGTTCGTCGGGCAGGTGCTCTTCGGCGGAGACAAAGATTTCCCCGTCCGGTCCATACCACGCGGGAATACGGTGGCCCCACCACAGTTGGCGCGAGATCGGCCAGTCGCGCACATTGTCAAGCCAGTGGAAATACTCCTTCTCACGGGCCTTTGGGGTGAAGCGCACGCGGCCGTCCTCCACGGCCTTGCGGGCAGGTTCGGCCAGAGGCCGCATTTTCACGAACCACTGCAGCGAGATATACGGCTCGATGACCGTGGCGCACCGGTAGCAGGTTCCCACGCGCTGGGCGTAATCCTCGATCTTTTCCACCAGGCCCTGCGCCTCGAGGTCTGACACAATGCGTCTGCGCGCCTCGTAACGGTCGAGTCCCCGGTAAGCGGGCGGAGCGTTGTCGTTAATGCGTCCGTCGGGCGTGAGGATGTTGATCTCTTCCAAGCCGTGGCGCTTGCCCGCCTGATAATCGTTTGGGTCATGAGCCGGCGTGATTTTCACCATGCCGGTTCCGAAATGCCTGTCCACGAAATCATCGGTGATGATCGGGATGCGCCGTTGGGCCAGCGGCAGGATGACATGGCGTCCAATCCAGTCGCGGTAGCGTTCGTCCGAGGGATTGACGGCCACCGCACTGTCGCCCAGCATGGTTTCAGGTCGGGTTGTGGCCACCACGGCGAATTGCCCCGGCATTCCTTCGACGGGGTAACGCAAATGCCAGAGTTTGCCGGCCCGGTCGGCGTAATCCACCTCGTCGTCGGCCAAGGTGGTTTGGCAGCGTGGGCACCAATTGACGAGATAGTTCCCTTTATAGATGAGTCCGTCGTCATACAAACGCTTGAAAACCGTGCGGACTGCCTTGGAAAGACCGGCGTCCATCGTGAAGCGTTCGCGCTGCCAGTCGCACGAGCATCCCATGAGTTTCAGTTGCTCGATGATGGTGCTGCCGTGGTGTTCCTTCCATTCCCAGACGCGCTCGAGGAATTTCTCGCGGCCGAGTTGCTGACGGGTCAGCCCCTCCTGCATAAGGGCGCGTTCAACGACAAACTGGGTGGCGATGGAGGCGTGGTCGGTTCCCGGCAGCCACAGCGCGTTGAAACCGGCCATGCGTTTCCAGCGGATGAGAATGTCCTGCAGCGTATTGTTCAGGGCGTGGCCCATGTGCAGGATGCCCGTGATGTTGGGCGGCGGGATCACAATCGTATACGGGGGCGCCGTCGAATTCTCGTCGGCATGGCCGTAGCCTCGTGAGGTCCACTCGCGAAGCCACTTCTGCTCGGTGCTTGTCGGATCGTAGCGTGGCGACAGTTCCATGTTTTCTATGTTCACCCGACTCGTAAGAGATGGCGGTTTTGTCCGGGCAGCAGACCTCAGGTTGCAAGCCCAGATGCGCGGTCTCGAGAGGCGTGTTCTGACTTGCAAGTGCCCTGTAGGCCGCACAAGTCATATTCCATGATTTCGGCGAGGTTTGCACGGGCGGTCCGTTCCGGGCATCTCGTCGGGGTGAGGTCTGTCCATTCCGGATCGGTACCCCATGGGCGGTTTGGGTTGGACATCGGGGCCGTAGGGGTTCAAGAATTGAGTGTTGTGCCATTTTTGGGCGGAGGACTGCAGGGAGCAGCATGCACCAACTGCGCAAGTGCCTCGGGGTGGATTTAGGCACCTCGTCGGTCAAGATAGCAGAGGTCTCGCTTGAGAAGTCGGGCGTCCGTGTGACGCGCATGCTCAGCCGTGCGGTCGATTTGCCTCCGGGGCCGATGGATGCCACACGGCAGTCGGCCGTGATTCAATGTGTGCGCGATCTGCTGAAGGAAAACAAAATCACAACCAAACAGGCCGTGTTCTGCCTGCCCGGCCAATCGGTGTTCATCCGTCAGATTATTGTGCCGAGGACTTCGGAGGAGCGGCTGCGCCGCATTGTGGCGTACGAGGCGAAACAGCAGATTCCCTTCGCGCTCGAGAACTCCATCATGGAGTACCAAGTGTTCGACTTGGGCAACCCCAACGAGGTTAAGGTGCTGCTGGCGGCCGCAAAACTCGACACGGTCAACGAGTTCATGAAGTTCATCGAGAAAACCGGCCTGACGCCGGTGGCCGTGTCGGTCAGTTCGATGGCGCTGTTTAACTTCCATGTGTTCGACGCTGCCGGTTACGAGGCCTTGTTAGCGGAGTTACAACCGGGGCGCGCCGCCAAGAAAGCCCCCACCCGGGTGACAGGCGCGGAGGTTGAAGCCGAGGCAGCGGCGGGCGCGCCAGCGGGCGCACCCGCAAAAAAGGGTTTTGCTTTCAACCTGCCCAAATTTGACTTGTCCGCTTTGCTGGGCAAGAAGAAGCCGGCGGCCGTGGTGGATGCGGCCGGAGGCGGCGACGGCGGGCCAGAACCGCGGGAACTGGGTGATGATTACTTCGGCGAAGACGAGGGATTAGAGGAAATAAAAGCGTTTGTTGGCATCGGCGCGTCGGCCTTCGACCTCGTCATCGCACGCTTCGGCAAACATAAGGTGGTTGGGTTCCCCCGCAGCGTGCCGTGGGGCAGCAACGATCTCAACCGGTCGCTTCAAGAGAAACTCGGGCTTCCGTCGGTGGAGGAGGCCGAGGCTGTCAAACGCGAGCGCGCCATGGTCATCCTGCCCGGCCGGGAAGATGAAATCGAGGCGCTCGGTGCCGACCCGGATGCGTCGGAGTTTGCTACCTCGTGGGCGGACCGGCTTGTCCTCGATCTGCGCAAATCGTTCGATTACTACATCTCGCAGCCTGACGGCATGGCGGTAGATTCGATCGTGCTGACGGGCGGCGGTGCCCAATTGCGTAATTTGCCGGAGTACATCGAGGAGAAACTTGGCATCCCGGTCACGGTAAAGACCCAACTGGAAACAAAGTCCTTGTCGCTGCCGCCGGCCAGCACGGACCTGTTACTGTCGGGATTTGTCAACGCCACGGGACTCGCGCTGACTGGGCTGGGGCTGGGGCGCGTGAGTGTGGATTTTTTGCCGCCCGAGCAAAAGACCATCCGGGAATTCAAACGCAAAAATGTCGAACTCGGACTGCTCGTAGGCGCGATTGTAGCCATGCTGGCCATCAGCACTCAAGTCGGCCAAGCGGACATTGAAAACAAGCGCGCCTTCCTCGACCGCGAGAGCGGAACGATTCAGCGGGCCAACCAAGTCCGTGCCGAATTGGAGAAGGCCAAACAAGAGCGTCAGGCGGTTAGCGACCGGATCACCTTGCTGTCGAAGGTCATGGGCGACCGGGCGTTTTGGTTGGAGTTCCTTGGGGTGTTGCAGGCCGCCAAGCCGGCCGACATCGTCATCCGAAGTCTTACCATGCGGCCCGACGGCACAGTGGACTTGATCGGCGAAACCAAAGTGCTCGGCTCCATCTCAACATTTCAAGAAAACCTGATTAAAGAGAAAAAATGGATTGACGGCAAGCCGGAATTGTCGTCACCGCGCCGGCAGTTTTCGCCTCTCATTAACGAGGAGGTCTTCGCATTCCGGATGACCATGAAGGCTCGCGGCAAGGTAACGCGGCTGGCCGAGGCCCGTCAGACCCTGTTGCCCGGCCTGACAGCGCCGACGCCGGCGCCTACCGCTGCCCCGATGCCGGGAATGGTTCCGGGGGGTATGCCGCCCGGCGGCGTACCGCCGGGTGGTCCTGGCGCGGCGATGTTGGGTTTGTAATGGAAGGGTGACATGAGCGACCAGTCTGAAAAGATCTTCAAATTGCTCAAGCAGCATGCCGATCGGATCGTGGTCGGTCTCATGTGGGGCTTTGTGGCGTTGCTCGCCTGGCTGTTCGTTTCCGAGCGATCAGGGGGGCCGGAAACATTCGTTCCCCCACCGCCGGCCAAAATCGAGGACGCGGTCGCCGCGAATCCGCGGTTGTCGGTTTACGAGGCGCTGACCACGACCAGCGACATCTCTCAGTTCCCGGAAATCGCGGCGGTGCGGACCTTCAACATGTTCGACTACAAGAGCGTCAAAGACCGCGAGGCTATCGAGCGCGAGGCTAACCAGTTGTATTCGCAGGCTGAAGCCGCTGCTGCGAAGGGCAGTTCAGCCGAGGCCATTGGCCTGTTGCGCCGGTGTCTGCAACAGTTCCCGACGCATCAGAAGGCGCGGGAACTGCTACAGAAACTTGAGGGAGGTGGAGGAGCGTCACCGGCACCGGCCGCTCCGAGTTAAAAATATGGAGTTTATAGACTTGCAACACGCATTCCGTAGGGCAGTTTTTGGTTGCTTTTGGAATCCGCATGTTCGGTGATGGCCGCCAATTGCCGAACATTATAGCGTCCTCATTCCATGCTGGTTATACGCTCGTAGTACGCTGACGCTGGCGGCCTGAGGTAGGTTTGCTTGAGGTTGAAAACAATACGCTGGGTTAGACACGGATCGCCAACTGGAAAAAGGGTCGGAGCCTGATGCCGTCGGATACATATGGTCGCTTGGTTGCTACTCTCCTAGTGCTGAGTATGCTGGGGTTGTCGGCAAGTGCCGAACAGAGCCCGGGCAGCGCGGAGAAAACAAAGTCCGTCGAGTTGTCTCGCGGGGAGCGCGTTTCCCGTCTTCTCGTTGAGGGGCACCGCGCGTTTCGCGAGGGAAATTTCGCCCTCGCGCAATCGCGATTTGAGGAAGCGTTGACGATTGATGACCGGAACGCCGAGGCCCGCCGGTTCTTAGGGCAAATCGAGCAAAAGCGCGGTGTGAGCCAACTGGCGCCTGCCGCCGGCGGCCTTGTCAGTGCTGCAAGCACCACGAGCCTGCGACCGGTGACTTCGCGCGAGGTGGCGGCGCCGGAACAGGCGTCATCCGCAGCCACCGCCGAGGCTGACGCTCCTACCGTTGTGGAAAGTACTGCCCAGGCCGATGCGGCCGAGGCCCAGAAACTGTCGAAGAGTGACAAGCCCGAACCCAAGCCCGAGGCAGAGGCTCCTAAGGCTGCTGCGCCTGCGGTTGCTGCGGCACCTGCCACTCAGCCGGCCGGCGGGGTAGCCGCCGAGGCTGCTAAAACCAAAGACCCCAAGCCCGCAACTCCGAAAGTCGTCAAGCGGGCCCCGATTGCGCCGGCTGGAGGCGACATCCTGCCCGACTTGGCGGAATCCACCAAGGCTGCCATGAAAAAGGTTGAAGAACTGGCCGCCGCCGCGAACGCTGCGCCTGTCACCAAACCTGCGTCGGCATCATCGGTTCCGGAGACCGGCAAACAGGCGGCGGATGTGTCAGCATCGGAATCGAAAGGTGCAAAATCCTCCGACTCAGGCTCGTCGGTGGACGCCAAGTCTGGTGACAAGACTCAACCCGCAGCCTCGCAAAAAACCGAAGCCAAGCAGGTTGCTAAGAATTCTGGAGAGACCGCCAAGAAGTCAGCCGAACCAAAAGCGGAAACCAAAAAAGAACCGAAGCAAGTGGCCAAGGCTGAGACTCCCGCGCCGAAAGAGGAGGTCAAGACGGCCGCCAAACCCGAGACGAAGCCCCGCAATCCGATTGTCGAGGCTGATACACTGTTCCGTCAGGCGCAAAAGGAACTGGCCGACGGGCGACGCGATCAGGCTCTTGCCACCGTACGCCGGGCTCTGGATCTTGATCCGCTCAATGTGGAGGCCAAGGCTCTGGCCGAGGAACTGAGCCGCCCGGCTGCGAAAATGAAGACTGCCGCCAGCAAGAGCGCGGCAACTGCTTCGCCCCAGAGTGGCGATGTTGTGCTTGCCGCGCTCGACGACCAAAAACCCGCTCGCGGAGGCGCAGCGCCAGAGCCTGCGTCTGGCGCCGGGAGCGCCAAGGTCGGAGAATCGAAGCCGGCGGAGGCTAAGCCTGCCGATGCTAAGCCGGCAGACGCGGTACCGGTCACCCCACCGCCCCCTGCCCCGCGCACGACCCGTCGGGCTGCTGGCAAGGCCACTTCATCTGGTGAGGCGGAAGCAGCGTTTCAGAAGGGGCTCGTGGCCTATGAGAGCGGCCGGCTCGATGTGGCCGTGCAATGGTGGAACTACGCCCTCACGCTTCAACCGGGGCATCAACGGGCCATTGACTATCTGACCATGACCCGCGCCGACTACGACGCGTGGGTGCAGCAGCACCAGTACAATGCCATTGAATTGCAGAAAGAGGCCGATTCGAGCGGCAAACTGGCCAGCCCCATCACTTACGACACGGCCGGGCAAAAATCCATCGTCGAGTTCCTGAGCGCGGTCTCGCTCATCACAGATGTCAGCTTTTATGTGACGGACGGTGTTGATCCGGAAATCCGGGTCACGGCCAAGTTTGATCAGACGCCCCTTGCGGATGCGTTGGACATCGTCCTTCTGCCAATCGGTCTCAAATGGACTCGGTCAGGCGATGTTGTGACCGTGACGCCCGACCTGCGCACAAAATTCTTTAACCTGTCGCCGGATCAGGTTTCGCGTCTCAAGACGGTTCTCGAGACCAAGACCCTGCAGCGGCTGCTTTATGGCCCTGAAGGCGTTCCCCCCATGCGCAACACGGAACTGCTTCTCGACGACCGTCAGAACACACTCATCGTGACGGATTCTCAGGAAAACATCAACAAGGTCGAGGCCTTCCTTAAGGACATGCAGGTCGCCGGCCCGCCGGCTCTCGTCTACCGCAGTTGGAAGATCAAGCCGGAGGAGGGCAATAAGATCAAGGCGCTGGTTGAGGCTGTGATCCGGGTTCAGAGCGATGCCCCCTACGATCTTGAGCGCAAGGTCGTGGTAGACGGTGAAGACCTCATTGTGAAAGACACCGCCGAAAACATCGCCCGTATCGAAGAACTGCTGCTCGACAAGAATTTCATTAAAAAGTTAGAAACTCAGACCCTCAAGGTTGCCACCTTCAATTTGACGCCGAGAACGCCTCTCTCGGAAAACCTCGAGCAGACCCGTGACCTTGCCCAAAACATCGTCACCGTCGTGAAGACGATCCTGTACTCGCAGAGCACAGAGAGCGCTGCGGCGGCGGAGGGAAGGCGGTACTGGTATGATCCGAATACGCTTCAACTGACCATCACCGACTACCCGGAGAATCTTCAGGTGGTCAGCGATTATATCCGGTCCCTGCCGATCTTCGAGCAGAAGTTGAAGTCGGAGATCGTATTCCTGAAGCACCAGACTGCGGAAGACTTGGCCAACCTTATTCGCCAAGTTCTCGGTTTGGAGGAAGCCGCCGGCACTGGAGCCCGGCAAACAGGTAACTCAGTTACTAAGACGCTGCGCGTCGAAGGCGAGTTAGCATTCCGCGATTTGCGGATTCGTGTGACACGCGTGAACGAAAACGACGCGGCTGACAAAAACGATGATAGCGTGGATTTGGTGGTTCGCACGCCGACCACGAGCGAGGACCGGACTATCGAAGAATTCCGGTCGGAGTTCATTGACGATTACGAAGTCAATGTCATTGAAGTGCGTCCGTCTGGAACGCCCGGTGAGGGCTCCGCACGGATTGAAGTGCGCTACAATCCTGCGGCAACAGGACTTACGGGTGGCGGCCTCAACCAAGGTGTTGCCGGTCCCGCGGGCGGCGCTGGAGCGGCGGGTGCGGTGACCGCCGTGGACCCGCTGACAGGGCTGCCCGTGGCTGAACCCACGCAAACGGCGGCGGAGACCGGACTTACCATTGATACGATTTCGAATATGAACGCCTTGCTCATCCGCTATCAGGATCCCGGAGAATTGGCTCAAGTGAAGAGTTGGATCGAGCAACTCGATATCCCGGTCCTGCAGGTCAGCATCGAAACGAAACTGGTGGAGGTCAACGAGCGCCGGGCCAAGGAGTATCTGCCCGAGTTCAGCATTGCCAACTTGGGCCAAGGCGTCAGCCTTGCGGACAATGTTCTGAATTCCCGCTTCGCTCAGTATGCGGATGAATTCCGCGATCCGTTTGATCCTTTCCCAGAAGATCCTTTCAGCGGTGGCCTGCTGAAAGGAACGACGGTGCTGGACTTCACTTCCATCGGCGAGTCGCCCGTGAACTTCACGCTGCGCATGCTTGAGACCGAAGGTGTGCTCAATGTGGTGAACGGCCCGCTGGTGACTGTGGAAAACGGCGAGAACGCGAGTTTCCAGATCGAGAAGTTCTTCGGCGCGCTGCCCCAGTTGCAGGTGGGCGGTACGGGAACCTCCGGTCAGGGCTTCGTCCAGAGTCTGCAGCAAGTGGACTTCGAGGTGACCCCGCAAATCACTCAATTGGGTGAGATCCGGCTCGAAATCCAGAACCTCGTCCTGCAGGATTTCGGCAACGAGGGTGGCGTTGAGTCGGTCATTGATGTTGACGGTAACGGCGCAGGCGACCCGTACGAGCCAACAGCCATTGCCCGGTCACTCACCTATGACCGTCGGCGCCGCAGTTTGGAGACGGTCGCCCGTGTCAAGGATGGCGGCACGATCGTGCTGGGTGGCTGGACTGGCGAACGCACGACTCAGAGCGACTCTGGCGTGCCGATCCTGAGGCAGATCCCATACATCGGCAAACTGTTCTTCAACCGTACCGCCGACCGGGTGGACAAGACAACGCTACTCATCTTCCTTACCTGCCACATCGTGAAGCCGTAAGGGCAGGCGGCAGACGCTCAGTTCGACCGCCCGTGACGGCCGGAAGCCGTCCGGGCGGTCTTTTCATTTACCGAGATGCGATCCCGTCAGGCGCCCTTGTGCTTGCGAATCGCCGCCATGCGCTGCAGGAAGCGCGGCAAGGGCAGGCAGTTTACGATGTCATGCTTGGTGAGCCAGCCCTTGCGGGCGATCCAGATGCCGAGTTGGATATTGGACAAACCTTCGACACTGTGTGCATCGGGGTTCACCGCAAACAGCACGCCGAGTTCCTTGGCGCGTCGGCAGAGGCGCCAATCCAAGTCGAGTCGGTGCGGATCACAGTTGATCTCGATAATGGTTCGGCACTCGGCCGCCCGGCGAAACACCTGCTCGTAATCCAATTCGTAGCCCTCGCGCCCAAGCAGGATACGGCCGCTGATATGGCCAAGGATCGAGGTGTACGGGTTTTCAATCGCCCTGAGCAGACGATTGGTCATCTCTGCGCCCGTCATGTTAAACCGGCTATGAATGGAGGCCACCACGAGATCCATGCTGGCCAGAATTTCATTCGGATAATCGAGCGAACCGTCCGGCAGCACATCACACTCGCAACTTTTGAGCACACGGATCCCGCCAAGGGCCGGGTCGGCGTTCAGGGCCTCGATTTCGGCCTGCTGGCGGGCGATATCGCCCCGTTTCACCCCGCGCGCGTAGGCCGCGACCTCACTGTGATCGCATATAGCGATAAATTCCAAGCCGTGGATGTCCCGTGCGGCGAGTGCCATGTCACGAATGGACGCCGTACCGTCGCTCCAAGTCGAGTGACAGTGGAGCACGCCCCGGTAGTCAGCCATGGTCACAAGTTCCGGCAAGGCCCCTTGTGCAGCAGCGTCGAGTTCCCCCATGCCCTCGCGCAACTCGGGCGGAATTTCAGCGAGGCTGAGCAGCCGGTAGAGTTCGCGTTCATCCTTAACCGGCAGCCGGTCGGCCTCGCGCGGCTCCTCCTTGGAATTTGGATCCACGCGGAACACGCCGTACTCGTTCACACGCAATCCGAGGCGTCGTGCCCGGCCGCGCAACTGCGTGTTGTGCTCCTTGCTACCCGTGAAATACTGCAGCGCAGCCGGGTACTCGACATCTCGCACGACGCGCAGGTCGGCCTGCATACCGTTTCTCAGGCGAATGCTCGTCTTGGTCGGGCCAGTGACGAGTACTTCGGCAGCGGATGGATGGTTGCGGAAAATCTCCATGACGGTCTCCGAGGACTCGGCGGCAGCCACAATGTCGATATCGCCAATGACTTCCTTGCGGCGGCGAAGGCTACCGGCTAGATCGGCCCTCAGGACGCCGGGGCAGGCTCTGACGGCCTCCAGCAGGGGAGTAGCGGCCGCCAAGGCCACGGGGAGCAACGCCTTTCCCGAGTGTTTGCGCACTTGCTCGGCGCCGGCCAGCAATTTTGCAGCCGTCTTTTCACCAAAACCTTTGAGCGCGGCAACACGGCCGTCGCGGCAGGCTGCCTCGAGTTCCTCGAGGCTCTTAATGCCCAAATGATCGTATAGTGCGCGAAGTTTTTTAGGCCCAAGGTTCGGAACGCTCATGAGGTCGAAAATGCCCGGCGGCGTGTCGGCGCGCAGCCTTTCGTATTCCTCGACGCGGCCCGTGGTCACAGCCTCGCGGATGAACGCCCCGATCGACTTGCCAATGCCCGGGATGCTCTCCAACCGGCCCGGCGCGGCGGCCAACATGTCCAAGGGCTCAGTGACTTGGGCAAGAGCCCTCGCGGCCGCCTCGAAAGCACGGGACTTGAACGGGTTGGCGCCATGAAACTCGAGTAGGGCCGCCATGCCGTCCAGTAGGGCGATGACGCCGGCCTTGTCCAACCCGCCCATGTTACAGTGTGTCCGGATACAGCAGGTACTTTTTCCGGGTTTGCTCGAAGCGTCGGACCTGCTGCTTCACGAATTCCAAGGTTTCAGAAATTTTGCGTCCCTCGCGGATGCGCAGAACTGTGATCGCGCTTGCAGAGGTGCGCAGGATGGCCACATCATATGCAGGCGGGGCGCCGCCGGCGGGCTTGCCATGATTGCGGTGGAGCCAGTCCATCACCCGCAGTCCCAGTTCCAACGGCCGGAAGGCTTTGCGATCGGTGATTATAATCCTGGCGCCGCGGCAAAGTTTGTTTTCTCCGATGTGTCCCCGAGCCAGGGTGCCGGTGGGCGTGAATTCAACCGGCTCCAGACGCACACCCGCCATCCCGGCCGCATTCAACTCGTCGCACATACGGTTGTTGTCCTGAATCCATGGCGTCCCAAAGATGTGAAAAGGTTCTGTGGTGCCGCGACCCATGGACACGAGGCGCTCGGTCATGCCGATTCCCGGGTAAGCGATGGCGGCATCAAGATCTTGAATGTTGGGCGAGGGATTGACCCAGCGTAGACCCGTTTCGTCCCAGAACATCGAGCGGGCCCATTTCTCCATTTGAACCACTGTGAGCCGGCATCCGATTTTGTTCTCCTCGTTGAACATTCGGGCCAGTTCACCCATGGTCATTCCGTGTGCCACCGGCATGGGGAAGTAGCAGGTCACGCCGCCGACCTGATCCTCATCGGGCAGGGGACCATCCACATACAAGCCCCCGATAGGATTCGGGCGGTCGAGCACCATGACTTCGACATTTTTCTTCGCACATTCCTCCATCATGAAAGCCATGTAGCCGCAGTATGTGTAGAAGCGCGCGCCGATGTCTTGCATGTCCACCAGGACCAAATCCACCCCGTCGAGATCCTGCGGCCGCGGGTGATGTGGTTTGACGGTTGTGTCGGTCGTGCTGCGGTAAAGGCTATGAACCATCAACTGCGTACGGGTGTCAACAAAGTCAGGTGTTTTGGTGTCCACATCCCCATACAGCCCGTGTTCCGGAGAGAAAAGTTTGACGATCTGAACATTCGGGTTGCCTCGTGTGAGGTCCAGAATGTGGCGGCCTTCGCGGTCAATGGCTGAGTGGTTCACCAGCATAGCGATGCGCCGGCCTTTGAGGCGGGCAAAGTTCTCGCGCTTGAGAACATCAAGTCCGGAAAGCGTGGGACCCTCGCCCTGTGTTCTGGAAACCACTGGAAAAAGTGTTTGCTCGGCAGTGGTCTCGTTTGATCCGCGGGCCAGCAAGGCTTGGGGGGGCGTGTAAGCGGTTTCGATGCGCAACATCGCCGAAGCAGACGATTCAGGCAACACTCGGCCACCCGATGCCGGCCGCACCGAGGCGGGTAAGATGACCGGTTCGTCAATAACCCCGCGGTCTTTACCCGCGCCGTCGTCGCGTACGGCCGAGACATCGCGCAATTTCTCTGGGGCAGCGGTTGGTGTTTGACTTACAATAGTCACAGCAGGCCGTTGGTAGATTGCCTCTGACGGATTTCCGTTGGGTTGCTTGCTCTCGCATCCGTTGAGCACTGTAAAAGCAACTCCGGCAACCGCCATGGTGGCAAATATTGGCCGAGCAATCATCACTCACCTCGCGAACAGGTATTAGGGTTATGGCAGATTCAGGCGACGGTTCATCGCAAGGCAAATCGGGCAAGTCGCGTTCGATTCGGAGACATCCGGCCAAGGATCGAGTACCGGCAGCAACGAATCAGCGAGCCTCAGCGGCTGGCGGCTCGGCCGACGCTGGAGCCAAGCGATCGCGTCGGTCTCAAAACCGGTTGGTAAAGCCCTTGGAGGTGTACCGCATTGATGGCATTGCCCGGCGCGGGTTGATTCGGCATGTGAAAGTCGTGGGGCGGCCTGGAGAATGGAATGTTTATGGCGTTGACGGGCTCAAAACCAGTGTCCCCGGACGCAACATCGAGGAGGCTGTTCGACGGGCGCGACGCCGTTTCGGCTTTCATCCTCTCACCATTCGGCGGGTCGAGGCTGATGGTTCGTTTGGCCAGCCCATCGCACTGCCTCCGCCTGCGCCGCGGAGTCCGCGGTAACAGATCAATCAGAACTCCGCACGAGACGGCCGAGGCTGTCAAATTTTAGCATTTGGGCGACTCATCAACGCCCCTTGGTCATCAGTCGTGGTTCCTCGAAGCCGGCCACTTTGCTCAGCGTCCGCTCAACCACTTGACGCACGATTATCGCATTCTGTTGCACCGCCGAACGGCTTGGGAACGCACGCAGGACTCCCGTTGCGGGGTTGAAGGCACACGCGTTGCTCAAAAGTTGGGGCGTCCGTTGTAGGCGCTTACGGTGTGTTTCCGGGCTTCTTGTCTTCGAGATTTAGGCCGCAGTACATCCCTTCAGCAGCGAGGGCCGGGTTCTTCTCGCGGATGTGACGCCAGCGGCCAGCGCGTTTGGGTTCTCCCGGTTTAATGGGCGTGGTGCAGGTCCGGCAACCTATGCTGGCGTATCCCTGAGCGTACAACGGGTGGACCGGGATGTCGTGGGCGGCGATGTATTCGTCAATTTGCTCACTAGTCCAGTTGGCCAACGGATACAGGCGGTAAGCCCCCAGTCGCGGATCAAGGCTCAACATCGCGACATTTTTGCGGGCTCCCCCTTCGCTGCGTGTCAGCCCTCCGAGCACACAATCATAGTGACCGCGGACGGCCTCGAGAAAAGGCAGTTCCTTGCGCAACTCGCAGCATTCTTGGTATCCGGGCGGATCGGTTTCGCTGTCGTGCATGTACAGATGCCGTCCATACTCGGCGTACTGTTCCTCGAACGATTTAGCAGGCGTGGCCGTGTGAATCCGAACGCCCCACCGGCGAATCAACTCATCGCGCAAGGCCAGCGTTTCGGGAAAATGCACGCCTGTATCAACAAACACGACGGTCATGTCGAGGCCTAGGTGAGCGGCCATGTGGATGAGCGCTGTGGTCGGTTTTTGCATGGAGGAGGCGATGGCCACGCGCCCTGGGAAGGTGTTTGCAGCCCATTGGAGGATTTCCTGTGGCGGCAGCGTCTCGAGTTTTTCGTTCAGCGCGACGAGTTCGTGTTTGGAAATGAGCATGGGGTGCGGGGTCTCCTCGGCTCGGCGTTTGCCGGAAATAGCCTGTCAGGGGCGGTTTGCTTCGCCCCTAAATATCGTCCAAGCCCGGCGGCAGGCAGACGGTGAGGCGTTTCGCTGAGAGGTCCACCTCGCTGACAATCGGCCGGACAAAGGGGATGAGAAATACGGTGCCGTCGCGCGCTTTTCGTACCCGCAACAGATCCTGAGCCCCGCCGGCGACCAGCGATTCCACGACTCCAACAAGGGTGCCAGCGGGGCTGTCCACGACTTCAAGTCCGACGAGATCAAACGCGAAATATTGCCCTTCCTCGACGGGCCACAGTTCATCGCGCGTGACAGCGATCTCCCCGCCGGTCAGCGCTTCAGCAGCCGTCATGTCAGGGATGTCATCGAAGGTCAGGATGACAAACTGTTTATGGTAGCGGATGGACTCGACAGTCAGCATCCGCGGTTGCTGCGGAGGCCCACCGGCGGCCCGGCTGGTGGCGGCCGGCTGCCATCGCACACGGCGTGTGGGGAGTTGTTCCAATCGCTCGGGGGGCTCAAAAAAGGGGAGCAGACGAACGGCGCCGCGGTGACCTTGGGTGCGCGTGATCCGGCCGAGAACGATCCAATCGCCCGTGTCGGCCTCTTGCTCGTGCATCTGCGAAAACGGCCGACTACTCGACGATCTGAAGCAGCGACTTTTTCTTCAGTTTGGTGGCAGCGGCGCTGAGAATTTTGCGCATGGCCTTGGCGGTCTGTCCGCCCTTGCCGATGACCTTGCCGACATCGTCAGCGGCGACCTTGAGTTCGAGGATAATCGAGTTTTCGCCTTCAAGGACATTCACCCTAACTTCCTCGGGCCGGTCAACAAGCGCCTCGGACACATACTGGATGAGGTCCTTCATTTGCTGGCCTTCGGACGCGGTCGGATCGATCATTACCATGTTATCCACTCGAGCGAAGCGTTATGGTGCCTATCAACAATAAGTTCAGCGAACAGCGTGCAACTTCAGCCGTCGAAGCGAAAAAACCCGGACAATGCCGGGAAAATCAAGCAGAAGTTTTTGCGGCAGGCTTGCGCATCTCGTGGAACGATTTGAGAATTCCCAACTTGCGAAAGATCGACCGCACGGTCTCAGAGGGTCGGGCGCCCTTGCTCAGCCAATCCAGCGCACGCTGCTTGTCGACTCTCATGGCCGGCGGATCCTGCACGGGCTGATAGAACCCAATGATCTCAATGAAACGGCCGTCGCGCGCCTTGCGCGAATCGGCCACGACCACGCGATAAGCGGGGCTTTTCTTCCGGCCGGCCCTCGCCAGACGGATGGTTGTTGCCATGTGGAACTCCTCGCAATGTTTGGACAGTGAATGACCCGCAAGCATTATGCGGGCCGGGCAAGTTTGTTCATCCGGGCCGTGCGGCACCGGCGCTGGCCAGACTTGCAGGTGGGATGTGGCGGCTCGGCCTTGAGGCTTCAAGCGAAATCGAGGCGCGATGACCCTCCCGAATACCCCCAAGCGTATTGCGTAAATGATGAGCGGACGCCGACCCGTCATTCTGAAGGAGAACCGTTAGACAATGTCCTACTACATCCCCTATGTCATCGAGCAAAGCGAGCGCGGCGAGCGCGCTTATGACATCTACTCGCGCCTGCTCAAGGACCGGATTATCTTTCTGGGGTCGCCTATTGACGACGGAGTGGCGAACGCGGTCATCGCGCAAATGCTTTTCCTTCAGAGCGAGGACCCGGACAAGGACATCAACCTGTATATCAATTCTCCGGGCGGGGTGGTCACTTCCGGTCTGGCGATCTATGACACCATGCAGTTTCTTAAATGTGACATCTCTACCATTTGCATCGGGCAGGCTGCTTCGATGGGCGCCGTGCTGCTCTCAGCAGGGACCAAGGGCAAACGCTATGCGTTGCCTAATGCCCGCATCATGATCCACCAGCCGAGCGGCGGCGCTCAAGGTCAAGCCACTGACATCAGCATCGCGGCCAAGGAGATCCTGCGGGTGCGTGAGCGGCTCAATGAGATTTTGGTCAAACACACAGGCCAAAGTCTCGAGCGCATCACCGCAGACAGCGAGCGCGACTTCTTCCTCTCAGCGGAAGAAGCCGTCGAGTACGGGATTGTTGACAAAATCATTTATGACAGCCGTGCGTTCAGCAAGAACGGCAAACCGGACGACAAGGTCGCCGCGGCATCGTCTTGATCGTGTGAGGCGTCAGATGACGAGGCGAAGGTTCTCTGGCGCCTTCATGGACTCGCCCGCTTGTTGCAAGAGTTCTTCGACGGGGACTGAATCGTCTGCGTAAATTCGGGTGATGCCGATACGCACATCGAGGCTGTAGGGCCCCTGACACAATTTGTTGAAAGTTTCCACATTTCGCTTCAGCCGCGAAACGATGGTCTGCGTCGTTCCACCGGCGACATCGTACACATAACAGGCGAATTCGTCTGAACCGATCCGGGCCAAAATGTCGGTTGCGCGAAAAGTGACGCGGAGCATCTCCGCGGTGGCTTTGAGGGCTGTTTCAGCCTCCCGGTCGCCGAAACTGTCGCGGATTTCTCCGAAATTGGCTAACTGAATGCGAGCCAGGAAGGCGCGCTTGAGTGTGCGGCGCGCCAGTCTCATCTGGTATTCCACCAGAGTCGAGAAACCGTTGAGGTTATAAAACCCCGTAAGGTCGTCAATAAGGGCGAAACTCCGCAAGGTCTCCTGCATTCGACCGCGCTCGAGGTTATAACGCAGCACGCGGCTCAGGAGGCTGGGTCCGGCCTGCGAGGTCACGATAAAGTCTGTGGCGCCCCGGTTGATGGCCTCATACCCCGCCATTTCGTGGGCCTCGGAGACCATCGCCACGACCGGCGGGGCCCCTTTCAGATGCGCCAGCCGCTCCACCGTGTGAAAACCGTTGCTGTCCTCGAGTTCGAGGTTGGCAAAAATCATGTCAAAATTGCCGGCCTCTGCTGGCTTGACGGCCTCATTCAGAGACCGCGCGTGAACCACCTCAACGCGAAACGGGTGGCAATCGCCGAGCGTCTCGAGAAGCCGCGCTGCCAGAGTGGCGTCGCTCTCTACGAGCAAAATGTTGATCGTCTCGGTTTCCATGCGAGCAAAAACATCGGGGTTCTGGAACGGGTTCTGCACTGCGTTTCCTGTTTCTTACACTTGGTCACTTGGTACAGGTCTCGAGAAGAAGCAAGGGAATTGGAGACGCGGGACGGTGTTGTTTTGACTTGGCATCCGCTTTTTTCTAACTCGACGAAGACAGGCGGGGCTTGATGGCGGCCACCGTGACCGGCGGCCGAAACCGGAAGGAAACGGACTCTCGTGGCGAAGGCCGAATTCGTTCATTTACACCTGCATAGTGATTTCAGCCTGCTTGATGGCGCCTGCCGGTTCAAGCCACTGCTGCGTCGAGTAGCGGAACTGGGCATGCCGGCGGTGGCCCTGACCGATCATGGCAACCTGTTCGGTGCCATCGGATTTTATCAGGCCTGCCAAAAGGCCGGGATCAAACCGATCCTTGGATGCGAGATGTATGTCACCGCTGGCAATCGTCGTGACCGGGGGCAGACGGGACTGCGGGGGAGCGGTGCGAACCACTTGCTCTTGCTGGCGGAGGACTACGAGGGCTACCTGAATATCTGTAAACTGTCATCCATCGGTTACTTGGAGGGTTTTTATTATAAACCGCGTGTAGATCACGAGACGCTGGCGCGCCATTCCAAGGGCGTGATTGCCACTTCGTCGTGCCTCGCCGGTGAGATTCCCGAGGCTCTCGTGGAGGGCCGCGAGGCCGACGCCCGGAGGGCTCTTGACCGGTATCTGGAGATTTTCGGGCGCGACCATTTCTACCTCGAAGTGCAGGACCACGGCCTGCGCGAGCAGCACACGGTGATCCGCCATGTGAAACACTGGGCTGCCGAGTACGGGCTGCCGTTGCTCGCGACCAATGACTGTCACTATGTCAACCGCGAGGATGCAGACTTTCACGATGTGCTGCTGTGCATTCAGACGGGCAAGACGCTGCAAGATCCGAAACGCATGCGGTTCGACACGACGGAGTTTTACCTGAAGACGCCAGAGGAGATGGCTGCGGTTTTCGCCGAGATTCCCGAGGCGTGTCGCAACACGCTGGCCGTCGCGGAGCGCTGCAATGTCACCATCCCGTTCCGTCAAAAACTTTTGCCGCAATTCCAGACCCCGGATGGTTCCACCGAGGCTGAGTATTTGCGGCGAATCGCTTTGGAGGGGCTGGTCAACCGTTACGGCGACCCGCCGCCAGAGAGCCATCGCGCCCGGGCCGAGATGGAACTGGATTGCATCGTTCGGATGGGTTTTGCCTCCTATTTTCTTGTCGTGTGGGATTTCATCCGCTACGCGCGGGTGAACGGCATTCCAGTGGGGCCGGGGCGGGGCAGTGCGGCCGGATCCATCGTCGCCTATTGTTTGGGCATCACGGATATTGATCCGGTGGAGCACGGCCTGATTTTCGAGCGTTTCCTGAATCCCGAGCGCGTGAGCATGCCGGATATTGACATAGATTTTTGCAATGAAGGGCGCGGGCGGGTCATCGAGTATGTTAAGCAAAAATACGGCGACAGGAATGTCGCGCAGATCATCACCTTCGGCACGCTGAAGCCGCGCAACGCCGTACGCGATGTTGGGCGGGCCATGAATGTGCCGCTGCCCAAGGTGGACAAGATCGCGAAGTTGATCCCCCCGGCGCTTAAGGCGGAGAAGGATCAGAGTACCGTGGATGCCGCCTTGGAGCAGGTTCCGGACTTACGGTCCTTGTACGAGTCGGATCCGGAGACGCGCCGTATCCTTGACTACGCCCGCAATCTCGAAGGCATGGCGCGCCACGCCAGTACGCACGCCGCCGGCATCGTCATATCGAAGGTGCCCATCACGGATGTGGTGCCGGTGTACAAGCCGCCCGACTCAAACGATATCGCCACCCAGTTCACGATGAATCAGGTCGAGGATATCGGCCTTCTGAAGATGGATTTTCTGGGTCTGAAGAACCTGACGATCATCGAGAACACCCTCAAAAGCATCCGGCGCAATTACGGGGTGGAGATAGACTGGGCTTCGATCCCGTTGGATGAACCCAAAACCTACAAGATGCTCTGCGAAGGTCGGACCTTTGGCGTGTTTCAGTTGGAATCGGCCGGCATGACAAATTTGGTCAAACGCCTTGGGCCGACCTCTTTCGCCGAGTTGACCGCGTTGCTGGCCTTGTTTCGGCCCGGACCGCTCGGGTCGGGCATGGTGGAGGATTTTGTGCAATGCAAACACGGCCATAAAAACATTGAGTATGATCATCCGATTCTCGAGCCGATCCTGCGCGAAACCTACGGAATCATCCTGTATCAGGAACAGGTGATGAAAATCGCGCAGGAGATGGCCGGTTTTTCGCTGGGGGATGCGGACCTCATGCGTCGCGCCATGGGCAAGAAAAAGCCGGAGGAGATGGACAGACAGCGCTCCCGGTTCATTGAAGGCGCAGTGGCGCGGGGGCTGCCGGCGGAACTGGCGGATGCAGTGTTCGGCAAGATCGTCCATTTTGCCGGCTACGGGTTCAACAAGTCGCACTCGGCCGCCTACGCCATCCTGGCTTTCCGTACAGCCTACCTCAAGGCCCATTACCCGGTGGATTACATGGCGGCTCTGATGACGAACGCCATCGGGGACAAGGTGGAAACAATGTCCGCCTATTTTGCGGAAGCCAAGGCCATGGGCATCCGCATCCTGCCGCCCGACATCAACGAATCCGAAAAGTATTTTACCGTGCGGCAGGGCGATGTGCGGTTCGGACTCGCCGCCATCAAAAATGTGGGCGAAGCCGCCGTGGAAAGCATCATGGCGGCGCGTGCCAAGGGGGGGCCGTTCCGGTCACTGGACGACTTCTGCTTGCGCGTGAACCTGACGCATCTCAATGCCCGTATGCTCGAATGCCTGATCAAAGTCGGCGCATTCGACTCGCTGGGTGTGCGCCGGTCGCAATTGCTCGACGCCTATGAGAAAATCCTCGAGATCGCGCAGGCGCGCCACCGCGAAGAAATGACCGGGCAAGGCAACCTTTTCGACATGTTTGCCGACCCGGCAGGCGGTGATTTTGCGGGTGCCCAATCAGGGGCCGGTACCGGAGTGTCGTTCCCGTTGCGCGACCTTCCGGAAATCCCGGAAAGGGAAAAACTGCTCTACGAGAAGGAATTGATAGGGTTTTACATTTCGGGGCATCCGATGGATGCTTACGAGGCGGATTTCGCGTCGTTGCGCGACCTCCCACTGCCCGAACTGCACACGCTTCAGGACGGGGAGGAGGCCACCCTGGTCGGCATGGTGGGACGGGTCGTCACGAAAATTGACCGCAACGGGGGCACCATGGCCTTCGTGGAACTGCATGACATGGACGGGTCGGCGGAAGTGATTTTCTTCCGTGATCCTTATGAGCGCTATCGTGAACTGCTGGTGGAGGAGCGGGTTATTGTGGTGCGCGGGCGCGTCAGCACCCGTGCGCGCAGCGGATCGGACCAGAGTGAGGCGAAACTCCTTGTTAACGAGGCATGGCCGATCGAGGAGGCGCGCGAGAAACTCTCCACTTGCATCGAACTGCTGATTGATGCCGATGCCGCGATTAATGGCGCTATAACTTCGATGGCGTCTCTTTTTCAATCGTTTCCCGGGACCAAGCCGGTGGTGCTGGTGATAAAGCATGGGCGCACCGGTGGGGAACTTGTGGTGGAACTGCAGCGCAAATTGTCGGTAACGCTGAACGACGCGCTGCTCAGTGCGCTTCGCGCCTCGCCTGTTGTCCTGCGTATCCGCTTTATCAGGCGATAGATGAACACGCAAGACACGCGCGATCACAGGGTCTGCGATTTAGCCGCGCTTCCGTACCAACCCGGAAGCCCGCTCGATCGGCGGGCCATGGTCGTGGTTTTCGTGACCGCCCTGCTGGTCCGGCTCGGCTATTTGCTGGAGTGTGCGGGGCAGCCGTGGTTCGGGGCGCTGCTCCTTGATTCGCGGTATGTCGTCGGACAGGCGCAGGAGTTCGCGACGACGGGTTCCTTGGGGTCCGGCGCGCTTTTCCGCCCCCCGCTTTACACTCTCGTACTTGCGGGTGTGTGGTCGCTGGCCGGCGAGGTCCTGCCGTTCGCCGTCCCTCTCCTCCAACATCTCTTAGGCGCCTTGCTGTGCGTCCTCGTCTACCGGATCACCGTGAGGTGCTGGAATCTTCAGGCTGCGTTGGCGGCAGGAATGTGCGCGGCTTTTTATGCCCCTTTGGTCTTCTATGAAGGCGAAATTTTGAGCGATTTTCTGGCGCTGTTGCTGGCGGTCGCGTTTCTTCAAGCGTGGATTCGCGGAGTTGAGTCCGGGCGGTATTCGGACTTTCTATGGGCAGGACTGTGGGCGGGACTATCGGCCGTGACTCGTCCAGCGGTTCTGCTGCCTGTTTCGCTGCTGTTTGTTGTTGGCCTGGCGTCGCTATTGCTGCGTCGTGGTGGGTCGGTGCCCGACGCGGCTGCGGCTCCACCCCGGGTTTGGGCGCTCGCGTCGTTTGCCATCCCGGTCATCTTGGCGGTGGGTTTGCCGACGGCGCGTAACGCGGCAGTGGGGGACCCCGCGTTTATTTGTTCGCAGACCGGCATCAATTTTTACATCGGCAATGGCGGGGCGGCCAACGGTTTGAATGTCGTGGTGCCTCGGGTGCTGGAAACCTCGGGACCTTACCGGGACTGGGTGGAGGAATACGCAGTGCTCGGGTGGTTGCAGGCCCGGCACGGGGATGCGGAGGGACTGCGCCGGTATCTGACTGACAGCGATCGCCCGCCGGCCGGTGCCGTGTCGAAGTATTGGATGGTGCGCGCCCGGGATGAGATGTCGGCTGATCCCGTGCGCACCGCCCGACTGTTTGGGCGCAAAGCGCTGGCGCTGATCAACAATGCGGAGGTACGCAACAATCGCGATTTTGCCTTCGTGCGCACGCATTTATCCAAGTGGCTCGCGGTGGTGCCGGTGACATTTGGCTGGATTTTAGGGCCGGCGCTTGTGGGAGCATTTTATGCTGTAAGGGAGCGTCGTCGGTCGAGTTTGTGGCTGGTGCTCCTGTACCTCGCAGGCGCGGCGGGTGGTGTGTTGCTGTTTTTTGTGGCGGGCAGGTTGCGCCTTGCCGTGGTGCCCCCGCTGCTGGTGCTGGCGGGTGTCGGCCTCGAGAGGATGGTGGCGGCGCTGTGTCAGCGGCGCTGGCCTGTGCTGTCCAACATCATGGCCGTTATGGTTCTTGGAGCGGCTGTGTCTTTCTATCATTGGCCGCAGGTGGATTTCAGGTTCAGCAGGCAGCAACCCGAGGGATTAGGCATCCGAGCAGCAGCCCATCCGGCGGGCGAGTTTGCCATGTTGGCTGTCGCATCGCTGGAGACGGGCCATCCCGATGCCGCACGCCAGTTTGCCGAGGAGGCGATCGTGCTCAACCCTGTTTGGGGGTATCCCCACCTGTTGGCCGGCAATGCCGCCGCGGCGCGGGGGGAGTGGGCGGAGGCTGCCATGGCTTATGCCTGTCTCTTATACACATCT
>JAOAAY010000001.1:0-206856 GCA_026418615.1 Candidatus Sumerlaeaceae bacterium
CCGCTCCGAAATGGATACCGGCAGGAAAACGCGGGCGCCGTCCTCACCCTTGAACTCCCCGACCGTCGCGTCAAACTCCCTAACCGGCGCGGCGGATTCCGGGTGAAAAGCCCGGTACGATTTCACTAGGAACCCTTGGTTCCCGGCAAGGACGATTCGGACAACATCCCGTCCGTCATTTTGCCAGGCCAGCACAATCGTGCCGTCAGGCTCCTGGGTCGCACTCGCCTGCGACCATGCCTTCCGGAACTTCTCCAAATAGTCCTCCAGGCGCGTGGTCGAACCGAGCCCGTCGGCGTACTTGAGGATGTTTGCCCCGTAATTGTCGCGGTGGCCGGCGGCCTCAGGGGCTAGCGAGCGGTCGGCCAGATGAGCGATCTTCTGGAAAAGCCCCACCGTCGGCCGCGCATGAGCGGCATAGTCGGGGTTTACAAGGAAGACACCTTGTTCGTTGCTATTGAGCGGCTGGGTGTCCCCCGTCTGAGTGTGATTGAACTCAAAGCGCATCTGGTCGCCCTTGAGGGTCATGGTGCCAGTGGTGACCTTTTCGATGACCCCATCCCGGAGAGAATGTACTTGGGTGACCTGCGCGACATCGTAGCGAAGCGTTTTTACTTGGGCAAGATTCGCTCGGTGCTGCTTGATAATGTTGTCGAGCAGTGCGGTGTCCGCGCCGTACGCAGATGACGGCACCAACGCGGCCGCCAGCAGCGCAAGCGCCATAAGGGACATGAGGGCTTGCGTGGCGTTATGTTTCATCTCAATGGCTCCCCAGAAGTTCCGGAATAGGCGGCAATGTCTCCGGCAGCAGCCTCTGCCCTGCCCAGATGTTGCCAAATGAAATCAGTCCGTTCGTCGGATCATACGGCAGTTGTGCGCTGTTGGCGAAACCGTGGGAGAAGGTTTGGTCCGGCCCGACCGAGGCCATGCGCCAGGGACCATAGTATGCGGCAGCCGCGGGCCAGAACTTCGAGGACTTGTCGCTGGCAGCGTAGGCCCCGATGTCTTGGTAGGTGTAGAGTCGCTCGCTGAGTGACGCTGCCTTGTTAGCAGTCATGAACGGGTCGAGCGTAAGAACGGAGTTAACATAAGTCACGGGTGTGGTGAGAACCTGACTTAGAATCCCGTGAACATGCTCCCCCTCGAGCACATCGAAGTAGGGGTCTCGGTAAAAGCGGAAGTTACGCATCCGCGGCACCTGACCACGGTCAACGGTGTAGGCCTCGATCGCAGTGGTGTACATGCGCAAGTCCGCTTTGACGCGGGAAACCTTGGCCCGAGTGGACGCTGCAAGATAGTTCTCCGCGGCGAGACCCGACAGCATCGCAAGGATACCCACGACGATCAGCAACTCGATCAGTGTGAACCCAGTCTGGTGAGTTTTCCGTCCATCATAGCGCGTGGGGCGAGACATGAGCCGTGCAACCTCCCCTTGTGGATGATGGAACAATGCGGACCGCGAGGCGGGGCGGCAACGGCACCGTCGGTTCCGATGTCAGTTCGTCGCAGTTGACGATGATAAGCCCAACCGGCCGCGAAAGAAGGCCGTGCGTGCGGACCCACCCCACGAATTCGTCCCATGGGGATGCCTCTGTACCGGCCGACTCTGGCTCGACGCAGAGATTGATGCAGCCCCGACTATCCACATGGGACCAATGCCGGGTTACGGTGCCATGAAGGTAGGTCTTCCGCTTCTCCGTCCTGCGACTTGACTCAGGCAAATCGACGAGTCTGGCAAGCCCGGAAGTACATCGGTCGACTTGGCAAAAGCGCACCGTCTCAACGCTGTCCAAGGCGACGACCCCGTCGACCGTGCCCCAGTCGGAGATCAGCCAGCGAGTGTCGGGCGACTCAGGCTTGGCCGGCGACAACCAATAGGCTCCGCACGGCACACTCGTGTATCCATACCCGTAAGCATTATCCACCTCAAGGCATTTCAAGAGCGTTGGAATGTCCGAATCTAGGGGACGTGAGGTGCTCGACGATGTTGAGCGAGTCATGAGATCACCCTCGCGCTTCACCCACATATCGCCGCATTTCTCGTAGAGCGCCATCGGGGAGTTTCGGAACGGAACCTCGGTTTGCGCCTCGAAGGAACGCTCAGGACGCCGACCGATGACTAGCAGCCACATACGGTCGCGGGAGACGCCGGATCGCAAGTCTAACTCCGGCGATTGGAACCAAGGGATATGCGCCAGCGCAATCGGCAACGCAATTGCGGCCGCAAACGCGCAAGCGAGAATTGCGAGGGATAAGCGTGAGAGGATCACGAGAGGTCCCCCTCCCTAGTGACCGCAGAATCATCCGGGGTAACAACGGGTGCTGGCGTTGCCGCTGACGATTCCAACCGTTGCCGGCGTGACCTCAGATGGGCGATCACGCGACGCAAGACGAGTAGTAGAACCACCAAGCAAGCGGAAATTTGCCATATGCGCCTCGGCACAGCCGTGGGATCATACAACTGCATGTCGGCCAATTTCTTGACTCCTCCGACAAGAGCCTGAATTAAAACAGACCCGCCGACCGGCTAATCAGTAGCCGGGGCCGAAGTGGGTTCTTGGCGGGAATCGCAGAGGCCCATTGGCAACGCGCCTGCTCGAACGCCCCCGCCGCCTCCAGCGCGCGCTCCGAATCCAGCAGCGCCCGCGCCTCTGCCAGCGTCTGGCTTGGCCCCGGTCCCACGGCCGTCAGAACGCACAGCGCCCCCACGACCGCGCCCGCCCGACAACCGGTATGGCGCCAGCGCGCCGGCAAACCATCTGGGAACAAACGAGTGAGTGAATGACCGACATAACCTGCGCCGTCTTCACGACCAACGGAAAAACCCATGAACCGTGCCACCATGAGCACGCTCCCCGAGCAAATGATTTTTACGACCACGACCTTGACCTTAGGACTCCTGCCTCGCCCGCTTCCCCCAACAGGGGGATTCGTGATGCTGGTCGCCCACATGATGCTGGTTACCCAACATTGCAACAAGGGTCAACAAAAAAACGACATCCTTGTCATCTTATTTCGCCGTCCGCCAGTCACCGTAGACTTCCTTCCCGCTGCACCCGGTCCCCCGGCTGTGTCAGTCGGTCGAGGAGAAAATGCCGGTCCCTGCCGCGACAGGTTGGTGCGCGCTGGGCGGCAAGCCTGGCTGTCCGCGGGCGGTACAGCAGCATGGCGGCCGCACTCCACGGATGCCAGTCGTCAAGGGTCTGCCATCTGCCACCCCATCCCACTTCTTTCCCGCCGCGCATCAAAGCCCGCTCCCATCCGCCCAACCCTTCGCTGGTTTTTCGCTCGTTGTACGCGCCTTGTCTTCGGCATGCACGCATTTCCCACAAGCGGGATACGCAGGTTGGCCCCAGTTACCGGAAGTCCGACCCTGAAGGTGACATAAGGTGAGGGGTTCGGGTGCAGACAAACAAAAGCGGTTTAACCGCGAAGACTCACATGGGGGAGCGATGATGGGAAAGCCAGACTCCGGCAGGGGGGCGGCCAAGATTTGCGTTGCCATCGGGGTCGGCGAGCGGCGATGGGTCTGCTCCTGAGATGAGCAACCGCCGCCATACTCCTGCCCGGCCAGCCGCGCTGTTGGCCGCGGTGTTTTTGCTTTTTCTGGCCACAGGTGCCAGCGGCCTGATCTATCAGGTGGTCTGGCAGCGCTATTTGCTCAATGTGTTCGGGGCCACGATTTACTCCATCAGCACCGTGCTGTCGGCCTTCATGGGTGGTCTGGCGCTGGGCAGTTACCTGATGGGCTTGGCCACGGCTCGGCTACGGCGTCCGCTGCTGGTGTACGGCGTGCTGGAAATTATCGTCGGTGCGGCCGCGCTCGCGGTGCCGTGGATGCTGGGCCTGCTCGATCCGCTGTTTCGGACTTTGTACCAAAACTTCGGGTCAAACTTTTACGCGTTCTCGCTGCTGCGGTTCGCGCTGATTTTTCTCATTCTGCTGGTCCCGACTACCATGATGGGCGCGACGCTGCCGCTGCTGGCGCACTTTATGTCGCCGCGCGGCGCGGGCGCGGGGCTGCGCGTGGGGCTGCTCTACGCGCTCAATACGACCGGCGCCGTGACGGGCACCTTTGTATGCGGGTTTTATTTGATCCGCCTGTTTGGGGTTTCCCGGACGGTCATGGTAGCGGCGGCGATCAATGTGCTCGCGGGCCTGCTGGCCGCAGTGTTATCGTCGCGGCTTGAAGGGCGAGGCACGCCGGAGGACAAACCTGTGGCCGATCCCGGTGCCGGCGCGCGGGTCGCAGAACCGAGGCGCGGCGTGATGCTCGTCCTCGCAGCCTACACGGTGTCGGGCTTTGCCGCGCTGGGCCTCGAGGTGGCCTGGACGCGCGGGCTCGTCTTCACCTTCGACCTGCTTAAGAACACAACCTACGCTTTTACCGCGATGCTGACGACCTTCCTCGTGGGGGTGGCGCTGGGCAGCGCCGTGATGACGCCGTTCGCAGACCGCGTCCGCAAGCCCCTGCGCGCCTTTGCGGCCATGCAGGTGCTGGTGGGGCTGGCCTCTGTTTTCTCCGTGTTCATGCTTTATTATGTTTGCTACGGTCTGGGTGAGAACTGGGTTCGGGACTTCGACAACAGCAGTCAGGGGATTCGGTGGGCGGCGGCGGTGGCTGTGGTGTTTTTGCGGACAGCGGGCGCTATGCTGCTGCCGACCTTCTGTATGGGGCTGGCTTTCCCGCTGGCGGTGCGGGCCGTGGTGGCCGAGGGCGGCTCGCCGGGGCGCGATGTGGGGCGCCTTTATGCGCTGAACACGGTGGGGGCTATCATCGGGTCGTTTCTTGCGGGGTTTGTGCTCCTGCCGGTGCTGGGGATTGCGTGGACGATCATTTTCCTCGGCGCGGCGCAGATGACGGCGGGCGCACTGGTTTACTGGTTCGCGGGCGACGCCACGCCCGGTCAGCGGTGGGCTGTGGCAGCGGTCAGCGTCGCTGCGATCGTGGTGGCGGCCCTCCGGCTACCCGCGGATGCCCGCTTCCACCGCGACACACGGCTTGAGCGCGTCGTCTTTTACAAGGAGGGGCCGCTGGCCACGGTCTCCGTGGCGCAGAACACACTCGGCCATCGCACCATTTATGTGGACAATGTGGGCGTCGCGGGCACCGACCCCATGCTGCTAACCGACCAGAAAAGCCTCGCCCATGTGCCGATGGTGCTGCTGCGCCAGCCCAAGAGCGCGCTGACCGTGGGATTTGGCAGCGGCGGCGCCAGTTATTCCTACACCCTTTATCCGGAATTGGAGCGCATTCATTGCGTGGAGATCACCCGGACGGTCATTGAGGCCTCGCCATGGCTCGTCGACTCACACAAAAATGTCGTGATGCACCGCGATGCCTATCGGGCGCAGACAGGGCGCGAACCCCAAGGGCTTCCGCTATGGGACGACGGTGGCGCCAGCGGGTGGTTGAAAAGCGATCCGCGATATCGCATCATTCTCGACGACGCGCGGAGTTACCTGCGTTTCACGGGAACCAAGTACGACATCATCGCCACCGATTGCACCGACCTGCGGTACAAGTCCAATGCAAATCTGTACGACCTTGAGTATTTCGAGATCTGCCGCGACCATATCACGGAGGACGGCATGGTCGTGGTGTGGATGCCGCTGGCGGGACTCTCGCCGGAGGCCATGCGGGTTGCCGTGCGGACCTTCCAGCGCGTCTTCCCCAACACCGAAGTATTTTACATGAACAACGAGCCGACGCATTACATCCTGCTGTTGGGCACACGCGAGCCGCTGAAGGTGGACGCGGCGCTCATGGCGGAGCGCATGTCGCGCCCCGAGGTGGCGGCGGACCTGCGCGAGATCCACCTCGATCAGCCGGAGAAAATGCTGTCGTGTTTTGTCACCGGGCGCGAGGCGCTTGCGGGACTCCTCAAGGGCGACATCCTCAACACTCCGGACAACCCTTATCTGGAGTTCGAGTCGCCGCGTTACGGGTACGGCGATGCGCCTCTGCTGGACAACCTCGACGCGCTGTTCGGCGTGCGCGAGGATCCGGCGCGCCTCGTGGCGGACGGCACCGCCCGTCCGGAATTCATGGAGAGCCTGAAAAAGTATTACGAGGCGGCACCGTGGATCATCCGCGGCCATCGCCACTACCGCGAGATGGAACTGGTGCAGGCCTGCGAGGCCTACATGCAGGCGCTCGCTGTCAACCCCGCTGACCGCTCAGTTCGGTATTTGCTTGGATTCGAAGAGTTGCGGCGGCGCGTGCGCGGCCAGCCGATGGATGCTTGGGGGCGTTTCCACCTCGCGCACCTGATGGCCATGCAGCAGCGCGATTCCGAGGCGGTGACGCTGTTCAATGATTTCTTACGCGTGGCGGCGGCACCGGAGTCCACGGGCGCCGACCCCGACATGGTGCGCCGGGCGCGAGAGGAACTGGCCAGCATTTACGAGCGCAACGGCCAGCCGGACCGGGCCGAGCAACAACGCCGCCTTGCCGCGCAGGTGAAGCCGTGAGACTCTCACGGCGGGCCGCGTTGGCGGCACTCGCGCTCGGACTGACTGGCTTGCCGGCCTTGGCGCAAATGCCGTGGCGGCGCGGGCGCGAGCCTCAGAAACTTGCGGTGCCATCCATGATTGTGTTGGACGCGCATGAGGACACGCTGCGGCGCGTCCTGGATCGGGGAGACCAATTGGGCGAACGCCTTGCGGATGGGCAGGGCGACATCGCCGCATGGCGCGCAGGCGGCGTAAACGCCGTTTGGTTTGCAGCCTGGGTGAATCCGACCAAGTATCGCGGAGAGGCGGCTACGCAGCGCGCGCTGCGGCTGTTAGGCGCGCTGCGCGATCAGGCGCGGATGTACCCGCAGCATATCGCCTTATGCGACACGGCCGCGGAGGTGCGAGCCGCTGTGCGGGACGGCAGGATCGCCGCGCTGGCAGCCGTCGAGGGCGGCATCGCCATCAACAACGACCTGTCCCTCATCGCGCGGTTTCGCGACCTCGGCGTGCGCCGGATGAATCTGACTTGGAAAGGCAACCTCGATTGGGCCGGTTCATCCCAACCCCTGCCCAGCGGCGCACTCCCCTACAGTCCCAACAAAGGCTTGAGCGATTTCGGGCGCGAGGTGGTTCGCGAAATGAACCGCGTCGGCATGGTCGTGGATCTCAGCCACTGCTCCGATCAAACCTTTTTCGATACCCTTGCCGTGTCGTCACGGCCCGTCATCGTCTCGCACAGCAACGCCCGGGCGCTCGCCGATCACCCCCGGAATGTGACTGACGACATGCTGCGGGCCCTGCGCGACAACCGCGGAGTCATCGGAGTCAACTTTTACCGGGAGTATCTGAAACCGCGCAGCGTGCGCGGGCGCCTGCTGACACCCACGGTCGAGACGGTGCTCGACCATATTGACCACATCGTGAGGGTGACTGGCGGAACGGATTATGTCGGCATCGGTAGCGACTGGGACGGCGACATCCAACCCGCTCTGGGACTGGAGACCGCCGCGCAAATGCCCGCGCTTCTGGCCGGCCTCGAGCGCAGGGGCTACTCCGCCGACGACATTCGCAAAATCGCCGGCGAAAACTTTTTGCGAGTGTTAGAGGCGAGCGAATCGCCGGTGCCCTGACCCCCCAATTTTCCCTTGCGGGTGTGTCACTCAGCCCGACGATGCCTGCGGTTTTTCGATTGGCTGCAAAATAGGACCAAGTTTGTGAAAATTTTCCCAATGCAACCAAGGTAAGCAGACGCTGATGATCACAGCACGATTGCACCGAGACAACTCTGTCTGGCTGGGGAGAGTGGCGCAGCCGTGACCCTGTCGCTTATTCTCTATACATTGGTCGTTGTGGCCACGGCGCTCGTCACCATCGTTCTGAGTGCCCTGTTGGGCCGTGCGCGCCGAAACTATCACAAAGACATGGCCTACGAATCGGGCATAGTGCCGACGGGCGACGCGCGCTTGAGAATGTCCATCCCCTATTATCTCGTGGCCATCATGTTTATCCTGTTTGATGTGGAAATCCTTTTTCTGTACCCGTATGCCGCGGTAGCCCGTGATCTGGGGTGGCTTGGACTGCTCAAGGCTATGGTGTTTATCGCGTTTGTGTTTGCTGGTTTGGCTTATGTTTGGCTTCGTGGAGGCCTGATTTGGCGCCATCTTTCGAAAACAGCATCCGGCAGTCTTTCGTCTTCGCAAAACTGAACGACCTGGTGAACTGGGGCCGGAAGTACTCGATCTGGCCGTTCAACTTCGGTCTGAGTTGCTGTTATGTGGAGATGATGACCGCTTTCACTTCGAAGTACGATGTGTCGCGCTTCGGTGCGGAGGTGCTTCGCGGTACGCCTCGCGAGGCCGACCTGATGGTGATCGCAGGTACGGTCTTCAAAAAAATGGCACCATCCATCGTTCGGCTCTATCAGCAGTTGATGGAGCCCAAATGGGTCATTTCGATGGGCGCATGTGCGAACTCTGGGGGCATGTATGATATTTACAGCGTGGTTCAAGGGGTAGATACGCTGCTCCCCGTGGATGTTTACATCCCCGGATGCCCGCCACGGCCCGAAGCATTCCTTGAAGGGCTTCTGCTGCTTCAGGAGCAGGTTGGCAAGACGCGCCAGCGGCCGCTAGGGCTCGTGATTGAAGACAAGGGTGCCCCCGGCGGCTGCCGACCGGCTGGTCCCGACCTGCCATACTCGCGCGCGGCGGCGGGCACGAGCGCGGCGGTTCAAATTGCCGGACCGGTACTCCCCCATGGCGGTTCCGAGCGATGAAGTTCTCCCGCACCGTTGAAACCCCTGTCTGGGAGTCTGGCACAACGAATGTACTCAAGGGTGAACGCGGCATCCTCGGCGTGGAAGAAGTCCGCTGGGTAGATGCCGACCGCGTGACGGAAACGATCTGCCAACTTAAGACAGACCCCAAGCGGCCGTTTCCCATGTTGTTTGACTTGACGGCCATTGACGAAAGCGAGCGCCGCCACCGGCCGGAGGGCGAAACCCACCGGTTCACCGTCCAGTACCACTTGTTCTCGCCCCAGCGGGGCGAGTCGTTGCTGGTGAAAGTAGCCGTCCCTGATGGCGCCACCGGCATCGAGTCTATATCCAACATTTACAAGAATGCGAACTACTACGAGCGCGAGGTCTTCGACATGTTTGGGGTGTCGTTCCATGGACACCCGAACATGCGGCGCATCCTGATGCCGGACTGGTGGACCGGCCATCCGCTGCGCAAGGATCACCCAAATCGGGCTACTGAAATGCCGCCGCTCGTCATCACGGAAGAGGATCTCAAAGAGTTTGACGGCTGGGAGCAGTTGTCGAGCGGAGACTCCTACATCCGCACACGAAACGAAGCCGGCGAGGAACTGCTCATTCTCAACCTCGGGCCCAACCATCCGGGCACCCACGGCGTGCTGCGCGTGGTCCTGACACTCAACGGCGAGTACATGGAAGATGTTTATCCGGTGATCGGCTACCATCACCGGGGTGCCGAGAAAATGGCAGAGCGCCAGACCTGGCACACTTATATTCCTTACACGGACCGCGTGGACTATCTCGCCGGCACATACAATGAACTGCCCTATGTGCTGGCCTGCGAGCAACTGGCCGGGATTCGAGTGCCCGAACGGGCGACCGTGATGCGCGTGCTACTCGGAGAGATTTACCGCATCTGCAACCACCTCGTCTGGTTTGGCACTTTCGGCCACGATGTGGGCGCCATGACACCGGTTTTCTACTCCTTCCGGGAGCGCGAAAACCTTTTCAAGATCATCGAAATGATCACGGGCGGGCGCATGCACCCCAATTTTCTGCGCATTGGCGGCTGCTCGATGGATCTGCCCCCTGGCTGGCAAGAGCCAATCCGTCTTTTCCTGAAAGACTTTGACAAAAACTTACTCGAATACGAGCAACTGCTTCTGGGCAACCCGATCCTAAAGTCGCGCACCGTGGGCGTTGGCGTCATGTCGGGCGACGAGTGCGTGGAGTGGGGCGTCACCGGGCCAAACCTCCGGGCGAGCGGGGTTCAATTCGACCTGCGCAAAGTGAAACCTTACTGCGGCTACGAAGGCTTCGAATTCGAGATCCCCTACGAGACCGGCGGCGATTGTTACTCGCGCGCCGTGGTGCGCCATCGCGAAATGAAGCAGAGTGCTCGGATCATCGAGCAATGCCTGCGGCTCATGCCTGAGGGCGAGGTGATGTCGCGCGACAACCGGTACGCCTTCCCGCCGCGAAAGGCCGAGACGATGATGGACATTGAGGCGCTCATCAACCATTTCCTTGCCGTGGGCTGGGGCCTGGACCTGCCTGTTGGCGAGAGCGTGGCCATGGTTGAGCAACCCAAAGGCATTGCGGGTTACTACGCTGTGAGCGACGGCCGCACCTCGCCTTACCGTCTGCGCATCCGGACGCCGAGTTTTGCGGCCATTCAGACGCTGCCCGCCCTCTGCCGCGGCCACTTGCTGAGCGACCTGCTTGCCGTCATTGGCGCGATGGATTATGTTTTGGCGGACATTGACAGATGACCACAATACCCGACTTGCTGAGAAAAGAACTGTCCGACCATTGCGCGCATTACGCGTCGCGACGCGTCGGGCTCATTTGGGTGCTTCAGAAACTGCAGGCCCATTTTGGCGGCTATCTGCCCGACGAGGCGATCACGCTGGCGGCTGAAATCGTCGGAATTCCGGAACCGGATGTCGAGGGGGTCGCGACCTTTTACAATTGGCTTTTCCGCGAGCCGGTGGGGCGCCGGATCATTGTCGTGTGCGACTCGATTTCCTGCCACCTCTGCGGCTGCGACAGCATTGTGGCGCGGATTCAGAAGCGCCTCGGAATCGGCATGGGCGAGACAACGCCGGACGGAGAGTTCACCTTGCTGCCAGTTGTTTGTCTCGGCAATTGCGACAAGGCCCCAACCATGATGATCGGGGACGAACTGTACGACTGTCTCACTCCAGACAAAGTGGACGAGATCCTCGACAGCATCTATGCGTCGGCCAAGGCAGGCGGACGATGAGCGAGCGCATACTGCTAAAAAACATTGACACGACGCGCCCCGGTCCGCCGTGCAGTTACGACCGGTATGTCAAAGGCGGAGGTTACGAGGGTGCGCGCGCGGCGCTCCGCATGACGCCTCTGGAAGTGCAACAGGTGGTCAAGGACAGCGGCCTGAGGGGACGCGGCGGGGCGGGTTTCCCGACGGGCCTCAAGTGGTCCTTCGTACCCATGGATTTCAAGGGGCAGAAATACCTGATCTGCAACTGTGACGAGATGGAGCCCGGCACTTTCAAGGACCGGGCCCTCATTTACAACGACCCGCACCAGTTGATCGAGGGCATGATCATCGCGGCATACGCGATGCAAATGACGAAAGGGTTTATATTTATCCGGTACGAATACCGGAAGGGTGCGGAGTCGGTAAATCACGCGATTGCCATCGCGGAGAAAAACGGATGGCTGGGGCGTAACATCCAAGGCAGCGGCTTCGATTTCCACCTCGAAACGCACCTCAGCGCCGGCCGCTACATCTGCGGCGAGGAAACGGCGCTCATCAATTCGCTCGAGGGGCGCCGCGCCAACCCGCGCAGCAAGCCGCCGTTCCCCCAGACAAAAGGGTTTCTCGGTCAGCCGACGATTGTGAACAATGTCGAGACGCTTTGCTGCCTTCCCCACATCCTCGCGCGCGGGGCCTCGTGGTTCAAGTCCATCGGCACCGAGGGCAGTTCCGGCACCAAGATTGTCGGTGCCAGCGGCCGGGTTCGCAGGCCTGGTTTGTGGGAACTGCCGATGGGGGTCCCCATGCGGACGGTCCTCGAGGAGTATGCCGGCGGCCCGGCGCGTGAACATGGGTTCAAGGCGGTCATACCGGGCGGCCTCTCGACGCCCATGATGACGCCCGACCAGTTTGACACCCCTCTCGATTTTGATTCTGTCGCCAAGGCCGGCTCGCGTCTTGGGACCGCCTGTCTGATCGTGTTCGACGAAGGCGACTGCATGGTCAATGTCACGGAAAACATCATCCGGTTTTATGCCCGCGAGTCGTGCGGTTTCTGCACTCCCTGCCGGGAGGGAATTCCGTACATCCACGACATCGTGAAGGCAATTCGCGACGGCGCAGGTTGCGAGGGTGACCTGCCCACTCTGGACGAGATGGCCAAGCATATCATGCACACCTTTTGCGCGTTTGCGCCCGGGGCGCAGGGGCCATTCCTGTCGGCCATTACGAAGTTCCGCCATGAGTTTGAAAACTATCTGCGGGCGGGGGCGCCCGCGGCGGCGACTCCTGCCGCCGGAAGGCAATCATGAGTCAGAAGGTCACCATTACCATTGACGGCCGCGCGTACGAGGTCGAAGCGGGTGAGAACATTCTGCAGATCTGTCTCGATCGCGGCCTGCTCATCCCCCATTTTTGCTACCACGAGGCACTCGGGCCGGTGGGCGCCTGCCGTTTGTGCGCGGCCAGCATAGCGCCGTCTGCCGACAAACCCGGACGCCTCGACATGACCTGCATGACCCGCGCCGCAGATGGCATGGTCATCAACATCAATGACGACTATGCGCGGGCGTTCCGCAAGAAGGTCATCGAGGACCTCATGTTGAACCACCCGCACGACTGCCCGGTCTGTGACGAGGGCGGCGAGTGCATGCTGCAAAACATGACGGTGCTGAGTGAACACCAGCACCGCTCCACACGGTTCCCCAAGCGGACTTGGGAAAACCAGTATCTGGGGCCGTTCATCCATCACGAGATGAACCGGTGCATTACTTGCTACCGCTGCACCCGCTTCTATGGCGACTATGCGCTTGGTCGCGATCTGGGGGCTTTCGGTTCGCGCAATCGTGTCTATTTCGGGCGCGTCCGCGACGGTGTCCTCGAGAGCGAGTTTTCCGGGAATCTCGTGGATGTCTGTCCCACGGGGGTATTCACGGACAAGCGCTTCCGGGAGGTTTATGCGCGCCCATGGGATCTTTCAACGGCACGCTCGGTTTGCGTGCACTGCAGCGTCGGCTGCACCGTGCTGCCGGGATTCCGGCACGGCACCCTTCGGCGCATCAAACCGGCCGAAAACTCCGCCGTGAACAGGTTTTTTATTTGCGACCGCGGCCGATTCGGCGGCGAGTATGTTAATCATCCATCGCGCCTGCGCAGCGGACGGCTGGAAGGGCAGGTCATCGATCCGGAAGAAGTTGCCGACGCTGTGATCGGGCGCCTGAAGGCCATCGTTGCCGAGCACGGCCCCCAGTCAGTCGCAGCTTTAGGCTCGTCCCGTGCCAGTCTCGAGGCGAATGCGGCGCTCGGCATTCTTCTGGCCGCCCTTGGCAGCCAGACCATTGCGTTCTTCGCGTCCGACGCAGAACGAGCCGCTGCGCGCCGGGCCGCCGCGATTACGGTAAGCGGGCAGGTGCGGGTGGCCTCGCTGCCCGATATGGAAAAAGCCGATTGCGTTTTCGTGGCTGGTGGCGACCTGACGGCCGAAGCCGCCATGATGGACTTGTCCATCAGGCAGGCTATTCGAGCCGGCGCACCGGTCTTTATTCTCTCGCCGAGGGCTGGCTCGCTCGATCAGTACGCCCGCATGTCGTTGCGCGTGCGTCCGGGCACGGAGGCGGCTATGCTGAGTCAGATCGCTGACAGCAGCGCGCCGGTCGGCACCGAGGCGCAGGCATTTGTCACCGCGGCTCGACAGGCTCTCGCCGACTCCAAACACCCGCTCGTGCTTGCCAGCGCGATGCGCGGAGACACCGCGCTGGTCGAAGCAGCCTTCGAATTCACGCGGCGTACCACGACGGAAGGGCGAGTCTGCTCCCTCGCCTATTGGTTTTCTGGCCCAAACGCGGCCGGCGTCGCGCTGGCAAACGGCGACAGCCCGCCCTCGGCCGTGTGGGACGGTATCCGCGACAATCGCATCAAGGCGCTTATCGTGCTTGAGCGCGATCTCTCCCGGGATTTCTCATCGGAAAACGAATTTGCCGCAGCCCTGAAAAACATTCGCTTCCTTGCTGTCATTGACTCCATCGAGACCGCAACCACCACTGCGGCGAACGCTGTGATTCCGTGCGTGTCGCATTATCAATCCTCGGGCACCTTCATGAACTTCGAAGGCCGTTGCCAGCGTTTCGCCGGGCTTCACATCCCGGGTCCGGTGACGCGGACCAACAGTGAATTGCTGATCCGGATGATCGAGGCGCTCGGCGAGGGCGACCGCATCGCCGGAGCCGAGTACAGCACAGCCTACGACATCTCCGCCGACTCGAGCCTCGAATTGGATGCGCTTGAGCCAGATCATGTCGGCGTGCGTGTGCGGCTTGGCTCGCACCTGCAGCCGCCAAGCGTGGCGCCCGCCAATCCGCCAACGGCGTCGTCGCCGCTGCAGTTCGCTTTGTGGCGGACGCACTTCCTGTTCGGTTCTGAAGAACTCAGCATGCTGGCTCCGCCCATCGCGGAACTGAGCCCGAAGCCATGGGTTGAAATGCATCCCGAGGACGCACGCCATCGCCGTCTGACCGAAGGCGCGACGGCCGACCTCACCAAGGAACTGGGCGTGTCGGGTCCGCTCAGGTTGAACGACAGGCTTGCGCGCCATGTCGTGGCGGTGCCGGTTCTTGCCGTGCCATGTGCTGAGCGCTCGCGCGAACGCGAAGAGGTGATGGCATGAACAACATCTTTGCCGTGACAGCGGCCTCCGGAGCGGCATCGGCCGCGTTGCCGTTGCCGCCGCTTGTGGTCTCCCTGCTTCAGATCGTCGTGCTGCTGGGCATGCTTTTCACGATCGCGGCCTACACCGTACTCATTGAGCGTCGTGTGATTGCGTGGTTGCAGCATCGTGTCGGCCCCAACCGGGCCGGCCCTTTCGGTCTGCTGCAGCCTTTGGCCGATGTCTTGAAACTCCTGACCAAGGAAGAGTCCACGCCACCCTTCACAGACCGCTGGTTGTTCATAGCCGCTCCGGCCATCATCATGGTCACGAGCATGTTGTCGTTCGCTGTGATTCCGTTCGGTCCGGAGCCGTTCATGGTGATCGCCAACATGAATGTTGGCGTGTTGTTCTTCCTCGCGCTGAGTTCGCTGGGCGTGTACAGTATCGTGCTGGCAGGTTGGAGTTCCAACAGTAAGTACGCGGCTCTGGGTGGGCTGCGTGCCACAGCCCAGATGATCAGTTACGAACTCTCGATGAGCCTTGCCCTGCTCGCGGTCGCGCTTCAGGCGGGAACCTTGAGTTTCAACGGCATTGTCGAGGCGCAGCGTGACCTTTGGTTCGTCATCCTGCAGCCTTTGGGGTTCATTATCTTCCTTGTTTCGGTCGTGGCCGAGTCGCGACGGGCGCCCTTCGATTTGCCGGAGGCGGAAAACGAGATTGTCGCAGGTTTTCACACCGAGTACAGCAGCATGAAATTCGCCATGTTTTTCCTTGGCGAATATGTCTCCGTCATGCTGTTGAGTTGCGTCGTGGCAACCGCGTACTTCGGCGGATACTTGGGACCAAACATTCCGTTTGTGCCGTCGGTGCTGGAAGGGCCAATCTACCTCTTAGGCAAGATGGCTCTACTTGTGTTCTTCTTCATCTGGATCCGCGCCACCTACCCCCGTCTTCGTTACGACCATCTGATGGAATTAGGCTGGAAGTACCTTGTTCCGCTCGCGGTGCTCAATCTGGTGGTCACTGCGGTGATCACCCTTGCGCTCCCGCATTTGACGGTGGCGCCGCGCTGAGGAGAGACCCCTGTGATTCGTGATCTACTGACAGGACTGCGGGTTACGGCGAAATACCTGTTTCGCCGTCCGATTACCATCAATTATCCGGAAGAGCGGCCCATTATCCCGCCGCGTTGGCGCGGGCGGATCGTCCTGACGAGCGACCCGGACGGCGAGGAGCGCTGTGTGGCGTGTTACCTGTGCCAGGCCGTGTGCCCGGTTCAATGCATTGACTTGCAGGCGGAGAACCGTCCGGATGGCCGGCGCGTGGCCAAAAAGTTTGACATCAATTTTGCCCGCTGCATCTTTTGCGGTCTGTGCGAAGAGGCTTGCCCCACCTATTCCATCCAGTTGACACCGGATTTTGAGATGGCAACGACCGTGCGGACCGATCTGGTTTACCATAAGGAAGACCTGCAAATCAGCGGTCCCGGCAAGCATCCGGATTACAGTTTTTGGAAGGTGGCAGGGGTGGCAATCCGCAACAAAGGCAAGGGCGAAGGCATCAACGAACAACGACCGACAAACTTCAGGAGCAACATGCCTTGATGCTCCTGATCATGTTTTACATTGCCGCGATCATCGCCGTCGTTTCGACGGGAGCGGTCATCTTCAGCCGTAATCCCGTCTATTCGGTGATTTATCTCATCATCTCCCTGTTTGCGGTCGCCATGGTGTTTTACACCCTGGGGGCACCGTTTCTCGCCATGGCTGAGATTATCATCTATGCCGGCGCCATCATGGTCCTCTTCCTGTTCGTGGTCATGATGCTTAACCTCGGACAAAACCGCAAAGATGAGGACCTGCAGGCTGCCTCGGCCAAGGCGCTCGTTCTGCCGCTGACCTTCACAACCATATTAGCCATGCTGACCGTTTTGGCGCTGGCGGGTGCGATCCCGGCACCTCATGCTGTCGGGACGAGCAGCGCAGCGTTGGGCAAAGCGTTGTTCGACAAACATTTCCTCGGCGTGAAATTGGCCGCCTTTATTCTCCTCGTGGGCAGCATCGGCGGCATGCATCTGGGGAGGGCGTCCTCCACGCCGGATACCAAGGAGACGCGCATCTGATGTTTCCCGCGAACGAGGCTCTGATCTTGTCCGCCATTTTGTTTTCGCTTGGCGTGATTGCTTTCATCGTCCGCCGAAACCTGCTCTATACCCTGATGAGCGTGGAGATTATGCTCAACGCCGCTGGCCTCGCTTTTGTGGCCGGTTCCGCCATTCATGGCCAGCCTGACGGGCAGGTTTTCTTCATGTTCATTCTTCCCGTGGCGGCGGCGGAAGTGGCCATCGGCCTCGCCCTCGCCCTCTTGATTTTCAAGCGGTGTAAGACCCTCGATCTTTGGGCGATCGCCCGCATCAAAGAGGAGTAGGGGCGGATGACCGATAACGGCGTTCCAGCATTGTGGCTTGTCCCTGCCCTGCCGGCGGCGGGTGCCCTGATCATCTTTTTGTTCTCAAAGTTCTGGAATCCGCGGGTCGCAGGCCGCATCGCCTGCTCGGCCGTCGGCTTGAGTTTTTTGTGGGTGCTCGTGTGCTCGTACATGCTCATCACCTGGCCGGGCGAGGCGCCCCGCTTCACACAGAAACTTTGGACTTGGCTCGACGCCGGCACGATCACGGCCGATGTTGGGTTTCTGTTTGATCAGGTCACGCTGGTGTTCACGCTCGTAGTGACGGGCGTCGGCTTCATCATTCACCTGTATTCCGTCGCGTATATGCGCGGCGACGACGGCGAACGCCGCTTCTTCGGCTACATGAACCTGTTTGTCGCGGCCATGCTCGTGCTCGTCATGGCGGACAATGCCTTCTTCATGTTCCTCGGCTGGGAAGGTGTCGGTTGCTGTTCGTTCTTCCTGATCGGGCACTTTTATCAGAAACAGGAAAATTGCGCCGCAGCAACAAAAGCCTTTCTCGTAACACGGCTTGGCGATATTTTCCTGCTGCTGGGCGTGTTGCTGTGCGCGAAACTGGCGGGGGTTTCCTTCCTCGATTTGTCAGGTTTCGAGAAGGTCGCAGGGATGGACTCAGTGCCTCAGGCGTTTGGCGCTTCGGGACCGCTTCTCCTGACGATCGCCGGACTCCTGTTGTTGGGCGGCGCAATGGGCAAGAGTGCTCAGTTGCCGTTGCAAACCTGGCTCCCCGATGCGATGGCCGGCCCGACGCCCGTCAGCGCACTCATCCATGCCGCCACCATGGTCACGGCAGGCGTCTATCTCATCGCGCGCTTCCATGTGCTCTATGTCATGGCGCCGGTGGCGTTGGCTGCGGTGGCCATGGTCGGAGTCGGTACAGCCTTTTATGCGGCCACCTGCGCGCTGGTGCAGACGGACATCAAACGCATCCTCGCCTACTCAACGATCAGCCAGATTGGCTACATGATTCTCGGACTTGGCGTGGGGGCTTTTTCGCTCGGACTTTTTCACTTCTTCACCCATGCGTTCTATAAGGCCCTGTTGTTTCTCGCGGCGGGCACGGTTATCCACGCCCTGCACGGCGAGCAGAACATTTACAAGATGGGCGGTCTCAAAGCGTCGCTGCGGGGAACCTACCTCGTGTTCTTGTGCGGCGCAGCCGCGTTGGCGGGTTTACCGCTTACGGCAGGCTTCTTCAGCAAGGATGCCATTCTCTGGTACTCGCTTTCAACCAAGTACGGGAACCCGGCCTTGTTTGCTTTAGGCATGGTGACGGCCCTCCTAACGGCCATCTATACCTTCCGTCTCATTTTCGTGGTGTTTCACGGCACGGAGCGGAGCCACCACCATGTTCACGAGCCCGAGCCTTTGCTGGTCAAACCGCTGGCCGTACTCGCCTTCTTCGCCCTGTTTGCCGGTTTTCTCAACCTGCCGCATTTCGTGCCGGTGCTCAGTGCGAAGTGGGAACACTTCCTCGAACCAGTGTTCGGTCATTATCACGCACATCCCGCCGGCTACGGTGGCAAAGCGGGTGAGGCTTTAGCGGCGCTGCTTAGCACGGTGGTTTCGCTGGCCGGTCTGTTCATCGCTTGGAAACTGTACCATCCCGGGGCTGCCGTTGTGCCGGTGCCTGCCATGGAGATTGGAGAATCCGAAACGAGCACGCCGGCACCGTACAAGGCATCGCTAGCGAACTGGTTGTACCGTGGCTGGGATTTTGACCGTGCCTACGACGCCGCATTTGTCCGCCCATTTCGCCGCTTATCGGGCATGTCTTCGTGGGTGGATCGGGTCATCATTGACGGCGTCTTCGAGTTGTCCGCGGCCATCGTGCGCGGAGTTCATTCACTCCTCCTAGCCTTCCAGAACGGCCGTCTGTCCCGGTATGCGCTGGTCATGTTATTCGGCGCGCTGGCCGGGACGATCATCTTGTTCTTCGGGCGGGGGTGGTGAGACGATGACGATCCTGACCCTACTTGTTGCGGTGCCTGCGCTCGGCGCTCTGCTGTGCGCCTTGGCTGGCAAGACGAACGCCAACACGGTGCGCGGTGTGGCGCTGGGCGCGACTCTCCTTCATGTTGCGCTTGCCATCGGCTTGATTGGCGCAGTGGCTGGCGGTCCGCTGATCGAGCGCCATCTGTGGATTCCGTCTGTGGGCATCACTTACCACCTCGAAGCGGACGGTCTGAGCGCCATTCTGGTGCTCCTCACTGCTGTCATTGGGGTTGTGGCGGTTCTCATCTCTTGGAGCGAGATCCGGGAGCGCGTTGCTTCGTTCCATGTTTGGATGCTACTGCTTCTGACGGGCATTGTCTTGGTGTTCCTTGCCCGGGACATCATGCTCTTTTATTTTGGCTGGGAACTCATGCTTGTTCCCATGTTCTTCCTCATCGGCGTCTGGGGACATGAGGACAAACTCTACTCTGCCGTGAAGTTCTTTCTGTTTACCTTCGCGGGCAGCGTGTTCATGCTGATTGCCTTGCTCTATGTGTACTTCCAGTACGCGGCCCAAACGGGCACCTACTCCTTCGCGCTGGCCGACCTGATGAAAACAAGTCTGTCCCCCACCGAACAGTGGTGGGTGTTCTTGGGTTTGTTTGTGGGTTTCGCCGTCAAGATCCCGCTTTTCCCGCTGCACACTTGGCTTCCCGATGCGCACACGCAGGCGCCCACAGCCGGCAGTCTCATCCTCGCCGGTCTTTTGCTGAAAACAGGCGTGTACGGCCTGATGCGGTTTGCTATGCCCCTGACTCCGGAGGGGTACACGGCTTTCATCCCTCTTATGGCGGGGCTGGCGGTCTTTGGCATCTTTTACGGCGCTTGGGCCGCTTTTGCACAGCGAGATTTCAAGCGGCTCGTGGCGTACTCCAGCATTAGTCACCTCGGCTTTGTGGTTCTCGGCTTGGCCGTGGGCAATGCCGCGGGTTACAAAGGCGCCGTCCTCCAGATGGTCAATCACGGGCTGGCAACAGGCGGCCTGTTTCTGATTGCCGGATTGTTGCAAGAGCGCACGCACACGCGCAGTTTCGAAATGTTTGGCGGGTTGTGGCGGCAGATCCCGACTTTGGGCGGTTTCCTGCTCTTCTTTGCTCTCGCCTCGCTGGGAATTCCGGGAACCGGCAATTTCATTGGTGAACTTTATGTCATCGGAGGCGCCTTCAGTCGGGCTTGGTGGCTGGGAGCCGTAACCGGCTTCGGAGTGCTCTTTGCGGCTATCTATTCGCTGCGGGTGTTCCTCGCCACGATGCATGGCCCGGAGAGCAAGACATTCAGGAAACTCCATGATACCAACTGGCGTGAAAACACGGCCCTTGGGATTCTTGTGGTGCTGCTTGTCGTGATCGGCTTTTATCCGCGCACCGTCACGACGCCGCTGCATTTCGCCCCAGACCAATTGGTGCCCGCAGCGGGGCGCGATAGCCGCTCCGCGGCGGCCATGTATGGGTCCGCCCCTAAGACGGGCATGGCCGTCCACACATCAGAGGGGGCCCACTGATGCACGATTTCCTCATGCTGCTGCCCGAATTCATTTTGTCCATCGGCGCCACTGTAGTGCTGCTTGTGGCGGCCACGCGTGAAGACGCCGGAATGCGGGAATTCGCGCGCTGGTTCTCGGTCACGATCACCGCCATGGCCGGTGTGGCTCTTGCCGCGTTGCCGCGGGGAATCGCCGAGGTGTCTTCTCATGGCTGGCTGATCAATGGGCCGCTCAATGTGATCTTTGGCCTCGTCTTTCTTGCGATCATTGCGTGGGTTCTGCTAGCCGGACGCGTACCAGAGTCGGATGCTGGAGAATGGTACAGTCTGGTGCTATTTTCAGGGATCGGAATGGTGACGCTCGCTCGGACAAGCAATTTGGCCGGTTTGTTTCTTGGCATCGAATTGCTCTCGATTGCACTGTACGCGCTCATTGCGTTCTCTTATCAGAGCCGGCTGGGGTTGCGCGGGGGCGCGATGTATCTGACGCTCGCCGGCTTTGCGAGCGGCTTCCTGGTGTTCGGTCTGGCCTTCGTTTATGCCGTTTACGGTACGCTCGATACTGCAGAGTTATCCGCCCGGGTTTTGGCGGAAGGGGTCAGAAGCCTGCCCGCCATCCTTGGATTCGGTCTGTTTTTGATTGGCGTGGCTTTCAAACTTGCCGCAGCCCCGTGCCACATGTGGGCTGCAGAGGTCTATGAGGCGGCGCCCGGGCCGATTTCTGGTTTGATTGCCTCTGCCTCCAAAGGGGCCGTCATTGCTGCTTTCATTCCCTTTCTGTTTCTTATGGGAACGCACTGGCAGATTCTCTGGCTGCTCTCAGCCGGTAGCATGCTCGTTGGCAATCTGCTGGCGCTGCGCGAGCAACGGGTGAAACGAATCCTCGCTTTCTCATCCATCGCCCACATCGGTTACCTGTTGGTAGGTTTCATGGCGGGCTACGGCGGGGCCGGCGTAACCGGAGTGCAGTCTGTAACCTTTTATGTGGTCGCTTACGCTGTCGCGATTCTTGGCGCGTTTGTCACAATCTCCGTGCTCGAGGGCGAGCGTACCATCACGCTGCGCGATCTGCGCGGCGTCGCCAAGCGCAGTCCGGTGTTGGCAGCCTGCATGCTCGTGTTTGTGATGAGTCTCGCCGGCTTGCCGCCCACGATCGGGATCTGGGGCAAGATTTTCCTGTTTCAGGCCAGTGTCAGTGCCAATTACCTCTGGCTGCCACTGATTGGCCTCGTGGCAAGCGCTATTGGCATCTACTACTATTTGCGGATCATCGTCCACCTGTTCATGATGCCCTCCGACGCCTCGGCCGTTCAAGTGAGCGGGTCAGCACTTCAGACGGGCGTGTTGGTGGTGACCGCGGCTGCGACCGTCATCCTCTCTGTGTTCCCCGAAACCATGCTTCGCCTGCTCGCGCCCTGACAGATAGGGTTGCGGCCGGGCGGCGGCGCCTCTGTCAGGCGTACCAGCGGTAACTTTGGCGGAAATAGTAGGCAGCGGCCAGCGCAAATGCGATGCTGGGCAGAGTGCCCGCCACATACGGTGACACGGCACCTGAGTGTCCAAAAGCCTGAAACACGGCACTGACAATGTAATATCCGAAGGCCCACACAACGCCCCGTCCGAAGGCTGACATCACCGTGCCGGCTCGCGTCCGAACAGCGTACGAGAATCCGATGATCATGACGATCAAAACGCCGAGAGGAAAAGTCACTTTGAGAATCAGATCGGTCATGAACTCGTACACAGGCTGCTTGCGGGCAGCCAAAATGGCGACATGGCGGCTCAGTTCGGCGAAGTTCATCTCCTCGGGCGTTTTGCGCTGCGACAGGATGTCCGGAAGGTTCTCCTCGAGATACACTGTCACTTCACCGGGATACGATTTGAACGATTGCAGATTGCCCTCGGTGTCAAACTTCCAGATGTTCGCGTTCTTGAACAGCCAGTCGGATTTCTTGCCCTCGGGATCGTTCCTGAGAAATGTCGCGGACTGAGCCTCAATGCGGCTGAGGACGATGGAAAAGTTGTCGTCCATGTCGTAGATTTGCGGTTCCACCATCCGGTTCTCGACAACCGAATAGGCCCGCAGGATATAAATTCTGTTTCCGTCACCTCGAACGAACACATTCTTTTCCGTGGTGATCTTGGATTCCGCCTTGCCTTGAATGTAACGGAGGTTGATGTAAGTGGCGCGCTGCTGAAGCGGCGGCGCCACATACTCGCTAACGAACATCGAGCAGGCGAAAACAAGAAAACCGCCGAAGAGGATCGGTGCTGCCAGCCGCAGCGAGGAAACGCCATTTGTCATGAACGCCAGAATCTCGTTGGTTCGGGCGAGGGATCCGACGGAAAACAGAACGGCCAGCATGGACGCAAGTGGGATGATGAGGAGGAGTCGCGTCGGCAGGCTGCATAGGAAAAACTCAACCGCCTTTCCAAGCGGCGTATTATTCTCGATGATATCCTGAAACGATTCGAAAATCATCGCGACAAGGATGAGCAGCGCGCAAAACGACATCACGGCGAAGATCGACAAGGCGAATTCGCGGAAAAGATAGCGATCGAGAATCTTGATGCCGAACACGGTCCTTAAGCGGGCGCTACTTAGAAAAACTTCTCCACGGGTACATAGCCCGGCTTGTTGAAGGCCTCCGCCACCGGCCGGCAGGTGATCGCCCCATCCACCATGTTGACGCCCAAAGCCAACGCCGGATCTTCCATCGCGCACTTAGGGAAGCCCAAGTTGGCGATCTTCAGGGCATATGGCAGAGTGACATTGGTCAGTGCATAAGTCGAGGTCCGCCCAACCGCGCCGGGCATGTTGGCCACGCAGTAATGCACCACATGGTCCACGATGTAAATCGGGTCGGCATGAGTCGTGGGCCGGGCCGTTTCGACACATCCGCCCTGGTCAATGGCAACATCAACAATGACAGAACCGGGCTTCATGAGCGATAACATGTCTCGCGTGACCAGTTTGGGAGCCCGGGCGCCGACAACGAGCACGGCACCAACCACCAGATCGGCGGATTTCAGGCGCGCGCGAATATTGTACTCGTTGCTCATCAGCGTCACCACATTGGGCGGCATAATATCATCGAGATAGCGCAGCCGATCGAGCGAGACATCGAGAATCGTGACTTGCGCGCCGAGCCCGGCGGCGACTTTAGCGGCATTGGAACCGACGACGCCGCCGCCAAGAATCACCACTTCGGCCGGCGCCACGCCCGGAACCCCGCTCAAAAGGATGCCGCGGCCTTTCATCGGCTTCTCAAGATACTTGGCCCCCTCCTGAATGCTCATGCGGCCGGCAACCTCGCTCATCGGGGTCAACAGCGGCAGTTTCCCGTCCGCAGTGGCGATGGTTTCATAAGCGATGCAGGTGGCTTTCGTGGCAAGCATCCCCTCGGTCAGTTCCAGAGACGAGGCGAAATGAAAATAGGTGAAAATGATCTGCCCCGGACGGATCCGACGAAACTCCTCGGCGAGCGGCTCCTTGACTTTCACAATCATGTCGGCACGCGCATAGACTTCGTCCGCAGTCTCCACGATTTCGGCGCCAGCACCCACATACTCCGGATCCGTGATGCCGCTGCCCTCTCCGGCCGACTTTTCGATCAACACCGTGTGGCCCGCTTTTTGAAGCGTCCTCACTCCGGCGGGCACCATCCCGACACGGTACTCGTTATTTTTGATCTCTTTCGGAACCCCAACTATCATCGCCTTCTCCGTCTGCACCTAATGTCGTACTAAGCGCAAAAAGCCTGTGGCCTGCCCCAAAGGCCGCCTCACGCAAGCACTGCCAATCAAGCCGTTCGCCAAACGCACGCAAGCGAATTCCCTCTCGGGTCAACGCGCAAGGGTCAGCCAGTTTCGCGATCTGACCCCGGACCAGCCTCGGGCGAACCTTTCAAAAGACGCCGCTCCAGATGCTCAACCCGCTGCGATTGAATTTGGTAGAGTTCGCGAAGCGCATGGACCTTCGCCAGCAGCAACTCAATGACGCCAATCAGCGAAAGCGTGAAAAGGGCGAACCACGCAAAAATGAACCAGAACAACAAAGTATTTCCGGCCGGTAGCAACTTGTAAACTGTAATCATGAAACCAAGACCGGAAATAAAGAGAATCACGGTGAGCCCGGACTCGTACCACTTGCGTTCCAGCACATTTCGCCAGCGATGAATGCGCCCGATGTCCTTCACTTGGATCGCAGCATCCACCTCACGCAACAGGGTGCGCGCGTCGCGTGGCAGCGGGTCCTCTTCCGGCAAGAGCATGAACAAAGACTGACACTGTTTCCCAAGCGGTGCAACAAACAAGCGCAGTATCACGAGGCTGGTTTCAGGGCAACCGGCAAGCGCCCGCAAAAGGAAGCCTCGCCGCACAACAGACTCGCCGTCGCCTCTTGGGCGGCTTCACTCGTGCCAAAAGCACACACATAGGCCGCCGCTCCCCGAATCTGCGTAACGGTGTAGGGGTTCCCAAAACTGACGAACACGATCGGTTTGCCCAGCGACACGAGCGACGAAAAGAAATCGGAAAACCGGGGTTCGAGGTCGGCAGTTCCGCGGTTGATGACAACTCGGGTATAGGCGCCCACGACCACGACATCGCTCGCTAAGACAATGTCGCGAGCCGCTTCTACTGCTCCGAACTCATGCACAGCCCTCTCGTCGAGTTGCCCGCAGTGCACGCTTTTCACGCTTCCAAGCCGCGCTTCGAGATGGGCGGCAAACGAGCGCGGCTCGGTGAAATAGGTCCGGCCGTCCTCGTCGTTGGCAAAGGTAATGACACCCGTCCGACAGCCCGGCTTGAGGGGGAGCAGATTCGGCTCAGCGCGCACGAGGGTTGTGCCTCGCATCGCGACCCTGAAGGCTGTCGCGCGGTGCTCTGCAGTGTTGAGCCGCTCAGGGAGCGACGCGAGGTCAGGTGACGGCGCGTCGAACAGGCCGCCGCGCTCTTTCATCGTGAGGATCCGACCCACAGCCTCGTCGAGTCGAGCACGGCTGATTGTACCGGCTTCAACCGCTGCGCGCAAATGGCCCACCGCGCGCGCCGGATCCTTGGGCATAAGCAACTGGTCAATTCCGGCGTTGAAAGCCTTCACTACGGCCTCGTGGGACGGAAAATGCCGCGAAATGGCCCCCATTTCGAGTGCGTCGCTCACGGCCACGCCATCGAACCGCAGTTCCTCGCGCAACAGACCCGTCATGATGCGCGGGGACAGGGTCGCAGGCCAACCGTCTGGGTCGAGGGCGGGGTACTTGAGGTGCGCCGACATGACCGCATCCACACCAGCGCTGATGGCCTCGCGGAAAGGCCTCAACTCAACCTCCTCGAGGCGCTCCCGGCTGGCTGTGACAGCGCCCAGCGTAGTGTGAGAGTCCGTCGCCGTATCACCATGACCAGGAAAATGCTTGGCGCATGTCAGCACTCGCCCGTCGTGCGATCCGCGAACAAATGCCGCACCGTGGCGCGCAACGAGCGCAGCGTCGCTGCCAAACGCGCGAACATTAATGATGGGGTTGCCCGGGTTGGTGTTCACATCCACCACGGGAACATAATTCATATTGACTCCTATGGCGCGCGCCTCTTGCGCGATGGCGCGAGCCGCCTCGTAGGTCAGCGCTTCGTCATCCGCTGCGCCCAGAGCCATGTTGCCGACGATGTCCACCGCGCCGTATACCGTCGAGCCGATCCCCCGCTCGAAGTCTGCACTGATGATCAGCGGAATTTTGCAGGTTGCTTGCAGTTCGACCGTCTGACGAGCCAGCGTCAACGCGTCGCAATAAATCCGGACAAACCCGCCCGGATGAAGCCGCAATTCGTTGAGCGCCTGCCGTTGACTGACAAAGGTAAATACGAAAACTTGACCAATCTTCTCCTCGAGCGTCATGCGATCAAGGAGTTCCATCACGCGGGGTGATAAGGTCATGACTCCCTCCGGGGGCGTTCAGCGGCGGGGCGACGACAGGTAAATCAGGACTGTCTCGCGCTGCCGGGATGAAATGACGATGTCCGTGAGACCATCCGCATTCAAATCATCAAAAGACAAGATCGAGTCTTGCGGAAGATTGATCTCCGCCGACGGTTGTCGGCGAAACCGCACGGCACCATCCGAGACATAGACCTCCGCTTTTCCCTCATCCGCTCGGAGCACCAAATCAGTGAATCCGTCGCCATTCATATCCCGCACAAAATGGACCGGCGGGTACCCACTGTAAGAGTCGGGCTTCATGCTGATCTGGAGTTCTTGCTCGGCGTCGGGTCGCCGGGAAAAACCGCTGGACCCGGCCGCGAGGTAAAATTGCAGGCGGAAGGTGATGCGGTTGGCCAACGCGAGGTCCACGATGTCTTCGGCGGATCCGAACTGGTAACTGAAGTAGGTCAGCGCAAAATCAGCGTAACCATCGCGGTTAAAGTCGTCGACCCGGACAATGCCAATCGGATCCTTGGTGACGAACCTCTCGGATTCACGAGTGGTCAATTCGCCCCGGGCGCGCTGCGCCGTGTAAAATTTCACCACCGTCCTTGGATTCACGATGTCGAGATTGCTTTGCACGACGATCGCATCGAGCAACCCGTCGCGATTGAGATCGCGGAAAGTCACATCGGCATTCGTCTCGTACGGCACATCCATAACCTGCTGGGGCTGGGACGAGAACGAAAAGTTGTTGCCCTGAAGGAACACTTCGTAGCGGTCCGCTTCGCGGCTGCCCGCGGCCGGAACGGTTTTTGTATAAACCAAATCCTGGCGCCCGTCGCCATTGGCATCGAACAGCAAAAGATTGTCTACTCCCCGCCGTGTGCCCATGAAGGCGCTGATGACCGGAACACGGGGAGCATCGGCCGTGAGAAGCCTCTGAAAGTCGAACCGGTTCGAACTTGTATAAGGAGTGCGCGGCAATTTGACAGGCTGGAACTGCAGCGGCGCGCTTTGCCGAAGGATGGCGAATCCGTTTTGCTCAGGCAAAAGCAGGTCGTCGAGGCCGTCGCCGTTCAGGTCTTGAGCAAACTCGGCATACTGAAAACGCCCGCCGGATGACTGTCCCTGAATCAGGGGTCTGTCGAGAAGCAGGGCGGGCGCGGGCGCGATCCCCTCGTTTGACAAAGGATAATAAAACACCCCCTCGGGTTTGACAAGAATAATATTGCTTGAGGCCCCGGCGCCGAGACGGGCAAAACAGTAATAGGTTTTTCCTGATGCAGTCTGCGGTGGAGAGAAATCGAGGCGCTGTTTCACCGCGTAGTTCCGGCCCTCAAGCGCTAAAATCCGCGCCACCCCGTCTTGCACCACTACAAGTTCTTTGCGGGCATCGCCAAACAAATCCACAGGGTGTACGGTGCTGCCCGCCGTGATTTCTTGACGCGGAACATCGACCGAGATCAGGCTCAGCGAGCGCCGATCACCCTGCGCCCGTTGCGTCATGAACATGAGCAGAGCAAGAGCCAACGCCTGCGACAGCAACCGGTTTTGGGATCGGATCAGCGTTTTTCGCAACATGACGCGATATCCGGACACTGGCGTCGGCACTCGCAAGTCAAATGCATGGCCCGCCGCCGCAGCCACGGCACCAAATGGAACAACAACCCCGCGCCGGATGCGAGCAAACTTAGGTACATGCCGAGTCGGAACGAGAACGGGCGGAAGGAAAGTCGTGCGTGCGCTTCGTGAGCCAAAGCAGGAACATCAAAACGCATCGCCACAGGACCCGCGGCCCTCAGCGGCTCGCTAACCACATGATCGCGATGGTGGCGCATCTCAAAATTCCAACCCGGGTACGAAGGCAAGAGAAGCAGCAAACGACTTGGTTCGCCGCGGGAAGCCACCTGCAGGTCAAGACCGCAGGTGCGCTGCCGAACCACCTGAATGCCAGCCGCTTGCGCTGCCGCTGAAAAATCCCCGGGCTCAAGGGCGGAAAAGGGGTGCGCTATCCAAACACGGCCTGTGGGCTCGAAGTCAGCAGACGCTGGGACGGGCGCTCCGGCTGAGGTCCTACCGAGAGCGTCCAGCCCCTGAGTTGTACCCGCGCGCTCGAGAAGCACTCGCTCATCTACGATCCAAGGCGTCACAAACGGACTGCGCAGCAAAGTGTAAACTCGATCCCTGTCGGGCCGTTCGACCGCGCGGGTCCACAAAGCGCCCATCTTGTCCACGGGATACTCGGTCAAAACCATGCTGGTGCGAAGCAGGGCCAGCAGCGGAGCGTCGAGCGTCTCGTAACGGAGGTTGCGGTTGAACCTGCGGAGAAAATTCGCGTACGAGCGGGTGGGAAGGAGCGCTTCCTCATAGCCGTCAAGGACGCTCATCCTGACCGATGTGATCAGGTTCGCGTTTGGTTGCAAACGAACCATCCGCCGGGCAACAGCAGAGGGGCGATTGTCCAAGTAATAGTTGCTGTCATCCGCCATAAAACGGTGTACGCGCCCATTGAGGTTGTGGCCTTCATGCAGCCACTGTGCACCGCGCAGGCCCTCATTCACCGAAGACAAGGGGACCATCTTTGTTTCCAGTCCCCGTCCGGTCGTAAGCATGAGGTCGGCGAGGGTCATCAGCACAACAGTTGCGGCGAGGATGGGGCCGATCCGTTTACGACCGAAGACCTTGCCCTGCGCCCAAGCCCCCTGTACCGCAGCAAGACCGACGCCGGCAATCGTCACATAGAGCAGCGTTTCCACAGCCAACGCCCGGGCTGTACCGCGAGAATGCGCTAGGAACGGTACGAAACGACTCACGATCCCAGCGACTCCACCCTCGGCGCCAAGAGCATAAAGAAAAGCCAGGATCCAAACGGTCAGAAGCGCGCGATCGCCGATGTGCCGCCGTCGCAGGAGCCTCGCAGCACCGACAAAAAACAAAGGCACCATGGCCATCCCAGCGTAGATTCCCAATTCGGTGACCGGCAAAGGCTGGCCCCCCTGCTGATTGGCCGTATGCAGATATCCGGGCCAAAAGCGCGCTGGAACCGCCCGCCACGAAAGCGCTGGGCTAAAGGGATCGGCATAGGGACGCACCCTCTCGGACAAAACCGAGAGTTCTTGAGTCGGGAGCAATTGGCCGGCCGCGAGGAGGCCGGAAGCGAGGATACTGCATTGAAACATCAGGAAAGGCTTGGCCACCCGCCGCCACATGTCCTGTCGCGCGCCATGCCGCAGACGGGCCGCAAGACACAGTGCGACATAAACTTCCGCCGCCAAAACAGCGAGCACCACATATTGCGGATGCCCGGCCAGCAGGCCGCCTGAGACCGACAAGGCAAGCGCCAACGCGCCACGGCCTGTTCTGGCCAGGCTCACTGCGAAGAGAAGAATCCACGGCGTCCAGCAAGCCGAGGCGACAGAGTTGGTCTGCTCGATGTGACCAAGGAAAAAAGCGCCACAGGCATAGCCGCAGCCGGCCAGGACGGCAGGGCCCATGGCAAACCCGGCAAAGGCCTGACAGAAGCGTGCCGCCCCAACAGCCGCCAGCATGAGGTGAGCCAACACATAGATCTGCAGAGCATAAGGCAGCGTACCGCAAAGCGCGAGCCACATGGGGGGATAAAGCGCGGCACTCTGCATGGCCGCTAACAGCGGGCTGCCTCCCCATGTGTACCAGTTCCAAAGCGGGAATTCCCCTGAGAGAAACGCCGATTGCACCAAAACGGCCTGCGGATACAGAAGATTGAGGAAATCCATGCCTGCAAAGGTCATACTGGGCAGGAGTAAGTGCCACCAGACCGCGAGAACACCCGCCGCCACCGCAGCAGCCCGCACGCCGTTTCCCCGCACTTCTCGCATAACAAAACAGGTGAAAGCCACGGCCGACCCGGTCAATTCCCTTGTTTTTGTTGACCTGCAGCGCCACAACCCGCGAATGGCACCAACGATCAAAGCCTCAGTCTGGAGACTAATTCGAACCTCATGGAGCATGTCATTTCAGTTCTCGTGGAAAACCGCTTCGGCGTTCTCGCGCATATTGCGGGACTGTTTTCGGGGCGCGGCTTCAACATTGACAGCCTTGCGGTGGGTACGACGACCGACCCGACAATTTCGCGCATGACCATTGTCACCCGCGGCGATGACCGCATTGTTCAGCAGATTGTGAAGCAACTCAACCGCCAGGTGGATGTCATCGAGGTTCAGGACCTGACGGAGACATCGTTTGTCGAACGCGAGTTGATGCTGATCAAAGTGACCTCAAAGCAAAAATCGCGCAGTGAGATCATCGAGATCGCCAACATCTTCCGCGCCAAGATCGTGGATGTGCAGCACGAATCGGTGACGGTGGAGGCAGTCGGCAGCAGCGGCAAACTGCAGGCCTTACTGGACCTTCTCACCCCCTTCGGTATCAAGGAAATCGTGCGCACAGGCCGGATCGGGATGGCGCGCGGCTGAAAGGAGCGCACAATATGTTGTCAAGCGATAAACTGCCGGTAGTCACCGACCGTGCCCCTGCCGCGGTTGGCCCGTATTCCCAAGCCATCAAGGCTGGCAACTTCATTTTTCTGTCGGGACAGATACCCCTCGACCCGAAGACAGGCCAGGTAGTCGGAGCGGATGTTGCAGCGCAGACCGAGCAGGCACTGCGCAACGCGGCAGCCATCCTGGAAGTGGCCGGCAGCGGTCTCTATCAGGCAGTCAAGGCCACTGTTTATCTGAAATCCATGAACGACTTTGCCGCCATGAATGAGGTTTACGCCAAATTCTTTCCCGTCACACCCCCGGCGCGATCCACTGTCGAGGTGGCCCGCCTGCCCAAGGATGTCCTGGTCGAGATTGACCTGATCGCCTACTGCCCGTCGCGCGAAACTCAGCAGCAGCACATGCCGTTCTGACGCCGGGGCGCGCCACACTCCCTGATGGAACGAATCATCATCCAAGGCGGGAGACGGCTGGAAGGCCGTGTAAGCGTGAGCGGGTCGAAGAACGCGACCCTGCCGCTCATGGCTGCCGCCCTCTTGGCCGACAGCCCTTCCGTCATCACGAATGTCCCGGAATTGCGCGACATTCAAACGATGGCCGATGTCTTGCGCTCGCTTGGTGCGGCCGTCTCCTTTTCTGCCAACACCCTCACCATTGACCCTGCCGGGTTCGCCAACACCGAAGCCCCCTATGATATCGTCCGCAAGATGCGCGCTTCGATCTATGTCATGGGCCCGATGCTTGGGCGGTTGCACCGGGCTAAAGTGTCGCTGCCCGGCGGTTGTGCCATCGGCCCGCGACCCATTGATCTGCACCTCAAGGGATTCGAGGCGCTTGGCGCGCGGATCCAGTTGGAACACGGTTATGTGATTGCAAACGCCGAAAGCCTGCGCGGTGCTGATTTCAACCTCCTCGGAGCGTCCGGCTCGAGCGTAGGCGCCACCTGCAATGTTTTGATGGCCGCGGTGATGGCCGAGGGTGAATCCGTCATCCATGGCGCCGCGTGCGAGCCCGATGTTGTCGAACTGATTCATTTTCTGTCAAGGATGGGCGCTTCGATTGAAGGTGCCGGCACAAGCACACTGCGGATCGCCGGCGGCAAGGCCTTGCACGGCGTCGAACATCGCGTCATAGCGGATCGCATCGAGGCTGGCACCTTCATGACGGCTGCCGCCATCACCCGCAGTTGCATTGTCATCGAGAATGCGCCCCTGCATCACATGGAGGCCACCACTGCGAAACTGGCCGAGATCGGGGTTGCCATAGAACCCGCAGACGGCGGCGTGGCCGTGCGCGGCGACACGGGCAATTTCCGGCCAACTTCCATCACAACCGGAGTGTATCCGGGCTTTGCCACCGACATGCAGGCGCAATTCATGGCGCTGTTGGCCACAGTGCCGGGCACGAGCATTATTCGGGAAACCATTTATGTGGATCGTTTCATGCACGCAGCCGAACTCAACCGGATGGGGGCCAACATCCGGGTTCTGAGCGGAGTGGCGACTGTCGAAGGTGTTGAACGCCTCAGCGGCGCGCCGGTCATGGCAAGCGATCTGCGCGCCAGTGCAGCACTGGTCATAGCGGGCCTCGCCGCAGAGGGCACGACGATCGTCAACCGCATTTATCACATTGACCGCGGCTACGAGCATATCGAGCGCAAATTGCGCGCCGTCGGCGCCGCCATCGCCCGCGTGTCGGACGCCGAGCCGGAGCCCCAGTTGCCGGAATAATGTTCGGACGATTCCTCGGGCGCTTCTTCTGGAACTTCTACGACTACCTCGGCGGAAATCTGTTGCTGGGGACAGTGGTCACCTTCGCGTTTTTCGCCACGCTTTACGCTGCCAACCGTGTGCTTGCCATTCCCTGCGCAGCATGGATCCGTGTGGCATTCATGGCCCTGCTGGGCGCGGCTGGTCTTTGCATATTAGCGGCGGGCGGCGCTGGCTTGGGAGCGTTCGCAACGCGCGCCGCCCGGGACGAGGCGGCACGCCTGGCGCACTTCAAGGCAGGGATTTCCGGTTTGTTTTGGGTTTACCTGAAATTGCTCCTTCTCTCCCTTTTTGTCGCAGCGATCGTGTCAGCCAATATTCTGTTTTATGGCGGGCTCGCCCGGACGGCCGCGTCAGTTGCCGCAAAAATAGGATTTGTCAGTGTGGCCATGCTCTTCGCGTGGGGCGGCCTCGCTCTGGGTGTCTATTCGGTGGCTGTTTTTGGAGCCCCGGCGCGTTATGGGCCTGAGGCAGGTCTCCGGGAGACGCTGCGACGGACGGTGGTGTTGTTTTTCGTGACTCCCGGTTTATGGCTTCTCGTCACCGTCTTTGTCGGTTTACTTTGGGCCTTGTGCGCATTGTCCATCGTGGGCGTCGTCTTCGTACTTCCGATCTTGGCGACGGCCTCGTCAACGGCGCTGCACCTCGCGGCCGAGCAGGCCCAGTTTCTCGCTCAGGCGCGCGAGGATCTGGGGCCCGGTCATCCGGTTCGCGTTTACCGTCGCCGTGCGGCCGAGTTGACCGAAGCGGCCGACGCGCGCCGTCCGCGCCGCACCCTGCGCGAACTCATCCGTCCGTGGGAAGCCTGACAGATCGCCCGTTGCCGCCTCAAAGTGCATCGTGTAAAGCGCGCAGCATCACATCCACATCGCCGTCAACGGCAACCCAACTGTCATCGTAACCGTTTAATATGATTGCAAAGCAAATGCGCGCACCGCTTTTGGCATCCAGATAGCCCGTCAGGCCCCTGACCCGCTCGATCAGGCCGGTTTTCGCCCGCACCCGTCCCTTCAAGGGCGTGTCAGCATGCCGTTCCTTCAAGTCGGCATCCACACCCATGTGAGGCAGCGATGCGAGCCAGATGTCGAACCAAGGCTCGCGCTGCACAGCCTGCATGAACCGAGCCATACCGGCGGCCGTCACAAAGTTCAGCCGCGACAAACCGCTTCCGTCATTGATGCGAAGACCGCCGGTGGGAACACCGAGCGATTCCAAGTATTTCATCTCGGCCTCAATCGCGGACTTCCGATCCTGCGCCCCCGCCGACTTGCCCGCATGAAGCAGCAGCATCTCCGCATAAAAGTTGTTACTCTCCTTGTTGAGACGGTGAACGATCTTCGACAGTGGAGGAGATACGGTGACTGCCAGCAGGCGCGATTCGCCGCTCGTAACCGGCAGGGTGCGACCGTGACGGCGCGGACTGCGCACCCGTATCCCGGAGGTCTCCAGCGCATTGCGCAGTGCGTCGGCCGCGACCACATGCGGTGAGGGCACCGACCCTTTGATCGAGAACTCCGGCCCCAAGGGGACAGTCCCTCGAGTTGTCCGCTCCCACGACCCCGGCTGACCGTAGATGTAGCCTTGGTCGCCGCTATCCGCCGGGCCGGTCAGCATCCGGTTTGTCCAACGAATTTGCGGTATAGGCGGCTCGGTCCGAACGATTTTGGCCGGGTCGCCAACGCGTGCTCCCGGCCTGAAATACAAGTGGTAAAGGTTATCGTAAAACGCCAGCCCGCTGGTACCGGCAGCATAATAATTGCCAATGTCCTCCCACATCCATCCCGAGGGGAGCGGGTCATCAGGCAGGTAACTCGGATCGCCCTGAACGCCGCCCGAAATCTCCCGGATTCCCGCTCGCTGAACAGCCTCAACCCATTGCGAGAGCAGCGTTCCGGAGGAGAGCGACCCGTCCACTTTGTCGCTGCCAAGGGTCGGATCGCCGCCGCCCCGAATGACGAGAGAACCGGTCAGGACCCCGTCTGCAACTTCGCCGATGGCCTCAAGCCGCGTCTCAAAACGATGCTCTGGTCCCAATTGCCTGAGCGCAAAGGCCGTCGTGATGGCCTTGAGGCAGGAGGCCGGCAAAAGGCTGATTTCGCTGTTTCGCTCGTAGATGACCTCGCTGGTTCTCGCATCAACGACCGCAATGCCAATCATCGCGTGGCGGTAGCGCGGCGCCGAGCACAGCGAGTCAATGGTTGCTACGGCGTCCGCAACGAGGGCTGAGCGCAAAACACCCGTTGTTGTCATACTCGTGTCTCCTGTAGCCGCCGCAGCAGAAAAACTGAGGACGGCCACGACTGCCAGCATCCGCAATCTCATTTTCCACCCTTCTCCGACACCTGATCAAAGAGTACCATGACTTGCCGCATGACCGCCGCCCGATTGGAAGCCCCCTGAATGGTTTCAAACGGGAACGCGAAATACACAACCCGGCCCCCCACCCGACGGCCTTTGCGCAGGACGGATGTTAATGCCGCCGTCCCGGTCGTCATGCCCTCATAGCGCAGCAACTCGGCTGTTGCCGCGCTCGCCGGCCGGATGACATCCGCAGGCAGCGCATCGTATGTACCGCCGGAGGCGTCATCGAGCACCAGCGGCGACAGCGCGGAGAAACTGGAATTCGGCGCAGCAACGACGCGCCGCGTATCGCCGTTCGTGGATACGCGGTCAGCGTGCAAAATGTCTTTTAGGAAACCGGGGCCATCGCGCTCAAGACCCTCCGCAAGATGGCAACCGGAGATAAACAGGTGTCCACCGGATGCCAGGTGGCTTGCCAAAGCCTTTTGCAGCGGCGCCGTAAGCACGCCGTCCTCAGGACGCTGCCCCCCGGCCAGAAACATAACGACCCGGTAATTGGCCAGACGCACCGTGCCGTCGAGGACCCGCCGGTGACTGACAGCATCAAATGAATATCCGTTGGTCGTCAACGCATCGCCAACCGCGACTGTGTAATTTCGTGCATTTGCCGCAGACGGACGCACGCGGTACCAGGTGGCCGGTGCGGTGCTGACTCCCGACTCAGCATACTCCGTCAGATTCATTGAGGAGTCCAGACTATCAAAACCATTAATGACCAAGACATCGCGCTTCGGCCCGGACCGCGCCGGCGGCCACACGGCAAGCGTCTCGGATGGCAGAGATTCGCCCCCAGCGTTGACAGCCGTAACCCTCACGGACGCCATTCCCGCCGATGGCGGCCAATCAACTGTGACCGAAGTCGCCGACACCTCGGCCAGCGGAGGCCCGAAAGCATTGCCCCGGTTTGAAAGATATATCCGATACACAACCGGCGGATCACCCAGCAAAGAGTTTGTCTCCGGCGGATGCCATGAAATTTCGACGGTTCCTGTCGTCCGACAGACAGCGGCCAGCGCCTCAGGCGGCTGCGGCATCATGGTCACATTGGCAGCCACGGGGTCAACGGCCCGCAGCCAATCCAAAACTCCGCGCAGTGTGGCCACGGCCATTCGCTGGCGCACGCGCGGCTCCAGCAACAAGCGTGCATCATCCTGGTTGTCATGAAAAGCCGCCTCGATGATTGTCGCGCACATTTCATTCTGCAGGTAATCGCGCCTCAGTTCCCCGAAAGTGATCCAATTGGAGGTGACATCGGCCCGCGACGACCAGCGCGGTTCCGCCACGGCGGGCGCACTGCTCATGGTTGTGTCGAACCGCGCTCCGGCGATCCGGGCCAGTTGCTCCTGATAATCCGGCCTTTGCTCGGGGGCCTTATTCCACAACGCCACGGAACCGCGACTCTGCCCGCGAAAAGCATTTGAGTGGAAACTCAGGTAGATGCGGTCGAAGTAACTGCCTGCTGACTCGCAGTTCATGTAGGCAGAGGTTCGGGGCGGCGCCATGACGGTCGCGTTCCCGTCCGCGGAATCAGACGAATAGATGCGGTGGTCCGCGGCGGAACTCAAACTGCGCTCGATCCAATAGCAGTTGCCCTCGTCTTCGCGAAGCGCCCCGGAGATCCCTCCGCCGCGGTTCATATCCCCCCGGCCATTGCCAAATCGAATGGCGTCAGCCACCGCCACGGCGCCGCTGGCCAAAGCGTAAGGATCCGCAGTCTGATTGCTCACTTCGACAAATCCGCTTGTGCCTGCGTCAAACGGAAAAGTTCCAAGCCAGATCCAACCCTTGCCCACGCGACGATGGTCCAACCGTACCTCCGTGACGCCGCCAGCATGAACGACACGATAGAGTTGGACCATGCGGTCGGCTCCGTCGCGCGCCCAGGCATATACGGGATATTCGCCTGCCGTCGGCAGAAACGGCCGAAAGCGCGCCACGGCGCTCTCGGTCAGAGAGGCCCTTGTCACGCGGTAGCCTGCTGCTCCCCGGGAGAGACCGAAGGCTACGGGCGAGGCTCCCCGCGCCCAAGGGCCGAAGAATTCCGCGTGCATGGATTCGTCGTCCACAATCCGCTCAATCGCCTGGTGGTCCACTGGCCGGAGCGGCACAATGGTTGCCCCGGCATTCCAGGCCAAATGCGCAAACAAGCACATTTGATCGTGATTTGCAAAGTCCTCCACGATGCCGTGCGTCAGCCCGCGCTGGGTGTACCACGACTGGGAATCGTAGGAGTAAGTCCAGCCGTGGCCTGCCATAAGAAAAATGTTTTTTCCGGTGAGAGCACCTGATGGCTGCCGGGCAGGACGATCGAAACCCGCCGGGCGCGACCTTAGGGCGTCGGCAAACGGACGCGTCTCCGTGGTCTCGAGGTCGGGTTCGCGAAATGAGTCGCAGGCCACGGCCGCCACAAACCAGTCCGGCATCCCGTAGCCGCTGGCCGCCGGGCGACCCTGCGCCACACCAGTCGTCGCGGTGGTTTGCGCGCATGTAGCGCCGGGAGCCGGCATTATCAAAGTCGTCACCGCTACCATGGCAGAGATCCTAAGTCGCCGAAGGGCCATGCCGTTGCCTCTCTTTCCTCATGCCCGCCAGGAACAAATCCCTTTTGGTTCGTTCCCGCTTTGATAAGACGCAAGGCTTGGCCAGACACTCCTGACGCGCAAGGTAACTCGCAACTGCGAGCAGAAGCAAAACGCTTGCGTCGCCCTATCGGATGTTTGCTCTTGTCCGTGGCGCCTGCGGGCACAGTTCTTGTTTCAAGGGCCCCGCGGTGGCGGGTCAGCCCGCGGCTCAATTTATTTTCTCACGGAGAGCGCAAGCATGACAGGTCGGATGGCCATCGGCGGCCTCTTGGCGTTTGCGGCAGGTTTGATACTGGTCGGGTGCGGCCAACCGCCAGAGCCCAAGCCGAGCAAGCCGTCACCAACGCCGCCTCCAGCGGTCACCCCTGCGACTACACCGGCTCCGACGCCCACGCCAGTGGCGGAGCCCACCACCACCACCGCCGAAATCCGGGTGGATGTGACCCGTGAGCATCCGATGCAGCCGCTTCGCGGCACGATTAAGGCTTACACAATCGAAGGCCCCAAACACATGCAACCCGGAGAAACCGCGGACGGCTTTTTCGGCGATGCGGTTCTGGAAAACGACTTGGTGCGCGTCGTCGTCAGTCATCCGCAGTCTCAAGACAAGCAATTGCCCACCGGCGGCCATATAATTGATGTAGCGCAGCAAAAGGACCGGATTGATTACATCGAAGGCTACCGCAGCCTGCCCGACCTTGAGACAACGGCCGTGCAGTTTGCCTACGAACGCATGGAACCGGTCACGGTTTTGGGCGCAACCACCGCCGTTGCTGTTGTAAGCGGTTTTGTTGGACGGGTGAACGACGCCGAGCCAACAGCGCCGCTGACGCCCATCGGCAATGTGGCCGTGACAACCACCTACAGTCTGCAAAAGGACTCGGATCGTATCGCCGTAACGACTCGGATCACTAACAACGGAACCGAGCCGGTGGACTTGCTTCCCGGAGATTTTGCTGACTGGGGACACGCGACCTCTTTTCTCGAAGGCACGGGGTTGTTCGGCGGAATTGCGGAGACTTCGGTCACTTGGGCGCTCGGCTTTGTTGATGATTTTTCCGTAGGCATACACCATGCGGACGGGCGGCGCCTCGAGGGCCTCTTTGCTCCCAGAACCTCTGTGATCAGAATGTATGGCTCGGGCACTTTCCGGTTTCCCGGCATTGAAGTCGCGCAGCCAACCCAAACGACCACGATTGCCCCTGCCGAGACACCCAAGCCCATTCAGATGCCGCCTTTCGTGGTGCCCTCCATCATGCTGCCGGATACCGAGACGCCCTACCGGCCCACTGGCGCGCCCCAACCCGAAACAAACATGCAGCCGTCCACAGGGGCTCCCGGCGGGGGCGGTGAGAACAAAGACGAAACAACTTCCCCCGCCGAGACTGAAACAACCGCGACCACATCCACGCTGGAGACCTCGCCGCCCCGGACCGAGCGGCTCGTCCTCAAGCCCGGCGAGTCCTACGAATATACGCGTTACCTTGTCGTTTCCGACCGGGACTTTGCGCGGATAGCCATTTCGGCTTACCGGGCGGGTGGAATCCGGATGGGTGCGATTGGCGGTGCAGTCATCGAACAAGGCACTGGCGAGCCCATTGCAGATGCAGAGGTACGAATCTCGGGGGGGCCGGATTGGAATGGTGCCAGGCGCCCGCCGGCGTTTGTTAAAACCCTGACCCGGGAGGATGGTACTTATGCGGTTCATTTGCCGCCGGGAAACTATGTGCTGCGAGCGGCCAAACGCGGGCGCGAGGCTGTCGGGCAACAATCCCTTGTGACCGTCACCGCTGACGGACCGCCCCGCATCGTGCCACTGACACTCACACGCGAGTCCATTGTTTCGATTGCAGTTGCAGACGCGGCAGCGGCCACATCCGAACCCCTGCCATGCAAAGTGACGATCATTGCGAAGCCGGGGACGCCACCGGTAGACTTTGGCCCGGGCACCAATTTAGCCAACGGCGTTCGCAATGTCATGTACATGCCCTACGGCGCAGCCCACATTCCGCTGACGCCGGGTCGCTATCAGTTAACCATAAGCCGCGGCATCGAGTACGACATCATCGAGCAGGATGTGGATGTGCAGCCCGGGCAGTCACAGCGCATTCTCCTATCGCTGACGCGGGCCGTCAGCACGCCCGGCCAGATCAGCGTGGATGCCGGCGTCATGACCACTGCCAGCGCCGTATCCAATGCCCGACCGGAAGACCGCGTCATTCAGGCTGCGTGCGAGGGGGTCTCCGTGCTCGTTACAGGCGACTACGACACGGCGACCGACCTACAGCCGCAGGTGGCCGCATTAGGGTTGGGCAAATGGGTTCGCACCTTCCCCGGCATGCGCATGCTCGTCCGGCAGGGCGACCTCGCTGCCGAGGTCCTCGCCTATCCCCTGACGGCGGATCAAGCCGCCTCCATGTCCGAATTCCGCCGCAATAACGCGGCTGCGTCGCCGGATGTTTTTCTGGCCGACTTGAAAAAGGCTTTTCCCGGCGTCTTGATCGAAATTTGCGCACCGCTCGACCCGCAGCGGGGCTACTTCGCCAAGATTCCCTTCAACGAGAACCAGTTGAAGTACGACGCCGGAACCGTGATGCCGCCGCCTGATTTCGATGCCATCCAAATCCTCGAGGGACAAAAAGTCCCCGAGTACGCGGCCATGTCCTTCCGCTTCTACGAGATCCTGCGCCAGCGCATGGGTCCTGCCGGAGGCGCAGCGGCTCTCACAGCCACAGGGGGGTCCGGGTCACGGCTGACCTTCAGCGAAGAAGTCGGATACCCCAGAATGTACATCAACACCGTCCGCGACACGCCCGAACGGGTGACACCGGAGGATATCGTTTCTGCCGTGCGTGGTCAGCATGTGATGGTGTCCAGCGGTCCCATCCTTAAATTCTGGGTCGAGGATCCCGCAACCGGACGGTTTACAAAGAATCCCGGCGATGTGGTGGACCTTGCCACCACCGACACCCTGCGCACCAAAATCAACATCCTTGCAGCCAACTGGATTGATCCAAGCGGCATTGATGTGCGCTTCAATGGGCGGTCTTACCGCAAGATTTCCATGCGACCGGTCCAGGGAACCGTTCGCTACCCGGTGCGTGAAGGCCCGGACGCTGACATTCAAACCCACATCATCAACACCGATGGCGTCGTGGATTGCTCGACTTTCACGAACCGGCGCACTCTGCGTCCGGTGGTGGCTTCCGATTTGCCGGAATATGGCGGCGACACTGCACCAGTGGCATGGGTCGGAGGGGTGTTCATTGACAAAGATGGCGACGGCCGGGTCGTGCTTCCCGAACCGTAATCCATCCGGCAAACCCGTCACCGACCAGTGCAAAGCCGATACCAGGCACAGTCGCGCCTGATATCGCGCTCGAACGCATCAATGCGGGCCAAAGCCTCGCGATCAGTGCCGCGCAGCAGGGAGCGCGCACGCCAGATGTGCTGCCAAGTAGCCGGGCCGTCGTTCAATTCATAGGCACTAAGGCGCGCCGCTGTCAGGTGGGCATCCACGGCCTGCAAGGGTTGACCGTTTGCCTCGGCCCAGCAAGCCAATGCCTGCGCGGCCGCGCGGGCTGCCTGGTAATTACCTGAGGCCGTTTGCATCGCGACTTCCAATTGGGCGGCATACGGCACATGGCAACCGCCCCCTGCCATCACCTCCTGAGCCAACCGCGACGCGTCGGCGTAGTGACCCAGCCGGTATTCGGTGTTGGCCAAGCCTAATTTCGCCTCGTCGTCCGAGGGCGAAACCTTTAAGGCTCGCTGATAGTAGCGTCGCCCGGAATCGAACCGGCCGGCAGCCAATTCCTTGGCTCCCAAGGCCTTGAGTCGGGTCGCGTGCGCAGCCTTAGCCGGCACGGCAACATAAGGAATAGCGGGCGCACCGTCGGGACCTCGGGCAACGCAGACCGGCTTCACCTCAGGATTCGATAGCGCCATGTACACCGGCGTACCAGCAGGCCCCATACAACCGCCCAACGCCAGGACGGCGCCTGCTGCAAGGGCCAGCCTCGCGGTCGTTTGTCTCGTCCACATGAACTATGACTCCAGCCTTCGCTCGCTAATTTCTGCTAACAACCCGTTCACAAACTCACCCAGCGGCTTCGGGCCAAGATCGCCCTTGCCGTGGCGCCGGACACTCACTGCGTTCGCCGCCCGCTCTTTCTCCCCCACAATCAACATGTAAGGGATTTTCAGTAACTCAGCATTGCGGATCTTGGGGCCGATCTTTTCCTCGCTTGCGTCAAGATCCGCCCGAATTCCAGCCGCCAGCAAAGCCTGATGAACCTCGCGCCCATAAGCAAGGAATTTGTCGGATATGGGAAGGACAATCGCCTGAACCGGTGCCAGCCAAGGCGGCAGGTTGCCGGCCGTGTGCTCGATAAGCATCCCAATAAAGCGCTCCATGGAGCCAAGAACGGCCCGGTGAACCATAACCGGACGATGGCGTTGGCCGTCCGCGCCCACATAGGTCAGGTCGAAGCGTTCCGGCATGGAGAAATCCACCTGAACGGTGCCGCATTGCCATGAGCGTTTCAGCGAATCTTTGACATGAAAGTCAATCTTTGGGCCGTAAAAGGCCCCATCGCCAGGATTAAGTTTGTATTTTACACTCAGCCGCTCCAGAGCGTTCGCCAGAGCCGTCGTGGCGTTCTCCCACATGGCATCACTGCCAATGCTCTTCTCCGGGCGCGTGGACAACTCCATGTGGTAGTCAGAAAAGCCAAATACCGTGTAAACACGCCGGATCAGGTCCACGGCCTCGATGACCTCGTCCTCTAACTGCTCTGGCGTGCAGAAGATGTGTGCGTCATCCTGCGTGAAGCAACGCACGCGAAACAGGCCATGCAACACTCCGCTCAATTCATGTCGGTGCACCGTACCAAACTCGGCAATCTTCAACGGCAGGTCCCGGTAACTGCGCAACTGGCTGCGGTACACGAGCGTGCAGCCGGGGCAATTCATGGGTTTGACGGCAAAGGTCCGGCCGTCAATCTCCGTAAAATACATGTTTTCCTTGTAATGGTCCCAGTGCCCGCTTCGGTGCCAGAGATCTTCGTTGAGGATCGTGGGCGTCCGGATCTCCACATAGCGGCGGGCCGCCAGTTCCTCGCGGATAAACCGCATGATTTCGTTATATACGATGGTCCCGCGGGGGTGGAAGAATGGGAAGCCCGGCCCTTCTTCCTGAAAGGAGAACAGGTCCAGTTCCCGTCCGATCTTGCGATGGTCGCGCTTGCGCGCCTCCTCGAGAATCCGCAGGTGCTCATCGAGCGACTTCTTATCGGGAAACGAAGTGCCGTAAACCCGCTGCAACATCCGGTTGCGGGCGTCGCCGCGCCAGTATGCCCCGGCGACGCTCAGCAGTTTGAACGCCTTTAGGTGCCCCGTAGTGGGAAGGTGGGGGCCGCGGCACAAATCCACAAACTCGCCCTGTTCGTAAACAGAGATGGTCTCGTCGGGCGGCAGTTCTTCGATAATCTCGATCTTGTAGTCTTCTCCCCTGTCGCGAAACAGCGCGATGGCCTCCTCGCGCGACAGTTCGCGGCGGCGGATCTCCAAGGACTCGCCGACGATACGCTCCATCTCCTTCTCGACGGCTGCGAGCAACTCGGGCGTGATCGTTTCAGGCGTGTCAAAGTCATAGTAATAACTGTCTTCAAGCGGCGGCCCGATCGTCAGTTTTGTCTGCGGCACCAGCCGCTTCAGCGCCTGAGCCATGATGTGGGTCGAGGTGTGGCGGTAGATTTCCCGCCCTTCCGGGTCCTGCCAGGTCAGAATCTGAACCTCGCTGTCCTCCGTGATGGGTGTCGTCAGGTCAACGAGTCGGCCGTTAATTCGCCCCCCCAAAGCCGCTTTGGCCAAACCCGGACCGATTAGACAAGCCAATTCGGCCACCGTGGTGCCGGCTGGCACCGACTTTTTCGACTGATCCGGAAGGGTGACAGTGACCTCGGGCGCCGCGCAGGCTTGCGTCATGGTGAGAAACCTCCTCCAAATTTGCCGTTTCAGTGGAGGGGGTGACTGCAGGAATCCGGATGGCAGGCGCCGCACGACCGGCTACCAGCGGTTACGAACCCGCTTCTCCACAAAACCGTGCCTAAAGGTAAGCGCGCCCGAAACAGGGTATTCAAGCCCATTGAGTGGCCTGCAGATAAAATGGCCATTGAACGCGTCACCTCGGTGTCGCACCCTACAGCCTAGGAGAATCGTAAGGGCGACCATGGAGTTTCCGTTCTTCAAGCGCGATAAGACTGGGCGGCTCAACCGGCGGCTCGCTGTCGTAGTGGATGACGAACCTGATGTGTGCCAAATTGTCCAGGCCACACTCGAGGGAGCAGGTTTCGGGGTCCGCACAGCGCACGACGGGGTGGCAGGGCTCGAAACCGTTCGCAGCACTCATCCGCAGGTGATCGTGCTCGACATTAAAATGCCACGCATGAATGGCTATGAAATGCTGGCGGCGTTGCGGGCTGATCCGCGTACGAAGGATATCCCCGTCGTTGTCATGACATCACTGACCGACCCTTCAGAAAAAACCGACGAACAGTGGCGGGAATCGCTTGGCGTGGCCGGATTCCTCAGCAAACCCTTTGATCCAGCAGACTTGCTTGCCGCCGTTCGTCAGGCCGTCGGCGACTGAGCGCGCCGACGCGTCAACACTAGCGCGACGGGCAACATGCGCTCAATGCCGCCCGGATCGCTGGGAAGGCTCACAACACCGTCGCGCAGCGTCGCATTCCACTTGTAGGCCGCGGCCGCCGGGTCATTGACAAACATAACGGATGAGCCGCCACCGTCGAGGTTCATGGCGTCGCTGCAGCCAAGGTTCTGCATCAGGCGTGCCAGTTCCGCCAGCGACACACCAACCGAATGCGAAAGGTCAGCCCGCCCGTCCACAACTGCCAGAACAATGGTTCCGTCAGGGCGCAGCCCAATCGCGGTGCGGGGCGCACGAGTCTCATTCCAATCATACGGGAACCGCGTCGGACTGACACCCATCTTTTCGCAGTCCAGCAAAGCCTGCGGCAGACCGGTGCGAGGCAGGCGCGCTGTCTCTTCGGCTGAAGGATTCTCCCTCAATACGATGGGCTGGAATTCCTCACGGCTCTCCCCGAGCGGCACCATCTTTCCCTCTGCGAGCAATAGCGGGCCTACCGCGAAGGCATGGCGCACGGGGACAGCCGGACCGCCAGCCGCCGGGGGCACCACCACCTCGGCCACATCCTCCGGGTCAACGGCTCCGCCGAAAGCCTCCGAATCCCCAATGATCCATCCGTTGCCAGGGATTTCCGTTTGTGTCTCCTCGAAGGTCTCGACGATGCTGCGCCCCACGATCACCACCCCGAAAAACAGTGGACCGTATCGGTTCTCGCGGAACGGACCGCATGCCCGCCTGTACGCTGTCACCGACACACTTTCCCCCTCGAACAACAGAGCCTCGGACTTTAGGGCGTTGGCGGCGCGCGTCGTGATCGAGGCGGCTCCAGTCCTATCAATGACAAACGCGGCCCGGCGCATGGTTCGGATTTGGTGGGTCCGTCCGTTTTCGACCAACAGCGAAACCGGGTCATTCATGGCACAGTGCATCGCTGAGTACTCTTCGGGAAAATTCAGAAAAAAGGTCGAGTTGGTCGCCGCGATGATCTCATCATCGAACTCCTGGATCTTGCCCGCCGAACGCAACTCATTGGTGTGGTTGACGACCTCAGACAGGTATGCGCCGCCCGCGTAGGGAACAACTCGCCGGATCACGCAGACACCCTCCGCCGCAGGTGACAGCGCGAGGCCGGAGAGATTGGCTGCAGACGGGACACGCGCCTCGTCAAACGCTTCGCCGTCGCATGCTTGCTCCTCCCGGGTTAGCCATGCTGCGAAAAGGACGGCGTTGTCACCGGTGTATGCGTCCACAAAGGCCGTACGATTCAACTCGTGCAGGGCCAGCGCCACATCTCTCGGCTGCACGCCGGCGGACTCGGCGTCAAAACCCTCCGCCACGCCAAAACAATTGCTTCGCGTATCAAATAGCAGCGCGTCGCGTGCGGTCAGTGTTTCGTTAACAAACGCGAGAATGGCCGTGCGGCCGAACAGCCTGCGGCGGAGCGAGACATAGCGCTCGCGGAACGGCCCCAGAAATTCGATGGGACAGGAGCGGTCGATCGGAAGGAAGGCCACCGGAAAGGTGATCCCGCGTTCCGATCGCAAAGCGCCTGTCGCCCAGAAGGTCTGCCAAAACGAATTGGCAACCGCACGCTGGGCAGCAGGCCGGCCGCGGTCGCAGGCTCCCCCGTCTGGACGCAGCGCATGGAGCACAAGAGGACGGATATCCACGGCTCCGCTGCGCAAAGCGCCCGGCGGCACCTCGAGGACATTCACCGCCAACCCGCCTCCCAAACCGGCCTCGGCGGCAAAGGTCGGGCTGAACACTTCCCGCCACATGGCCTCCTGCGAGCGGTAATGTTCGGGACCCGGCCTGAGAACGCTGTCGGCGACCTGCCAGTGACCGGGACGAACCACCACGGCGGGGACGGGTAAGCGCGGCGACGGCAGCGACTGACGCGGCACAATCGTCAGATACTCCATGTAAACCGGATACAATATGTTGCGTATCCGTCGCCAGGAAACCGGAGAACCCGCCACGGCATCCAGGGAAACGGCGTCGCGCGCAGCATCATGCCCGCCCCCGAGCCGCGCACACTCGCGCAAGAAACCGACGAAACCGTCAACTTCCGCGCCGTCAATGTCCGCGCATTCCGTCGTGACAGTCCTCAACCCCAGCATGGGGTCCGCGTGCAGGTCACGAAGCCCCACAGCCACTCCGTTCATCCCCTCGTTCCTTCCCGCTCAGCGTGAAACAAAAAAAGTGTACAGGGTCCGGTCGTCCTGACCTTCGACATAGCCGGAAACCACCAGGTCGGCGCGACCATCTCCGTTGAGATCGCGAACTTCGAAACCGGAAAACCTGACCGGAGCGGTATCGAGTCGTACCCAGGCGCGCGAGCCAAACCCTTTGATACCTCCCTGATTGAGAAAGGCGGAGATCTCGGTTGGCCCGGTCTTGAGAATCAGATCCATCCGGCCATCTCCATCGGCGTCACCGCTGATGTAAATCTGCTGCTGGAACAACTGGCGCGTGCCGTAAATTTGATAGTTCAGCGTTACAGGATGGGCAAAAGAATAGGTCTCGGGAAACCGCCCGCGGCGATTGTCCCACAGGTAAAAGCAAAGCCGGCCATCGAGACCATTGCGCAAATAAGCCTTTAACTGCGACGAGGCGGATGACGCCTGAAAATCGAGGTTGATGAGCGCCACATCCAGAAAACCGTCACCATTGACATCCCCGACAGGCACCGCGTCGCTGTATGCGAGGTCCCGGGTTTTTAGAACGAAATTCGGCTCCTTGGCGAACGACAAATCCTCCCGCCCGAGGTAAACCGAAATGTCGGTCCGCGGGCTCATCTTCTGCGCCGAGGACTGCACGGCAAAAGTGTCAAGCCGGCCATCCTTGTTGAAATCCACCAGATTGGGGGCTGTCACGAGCCGCCGCTTCTGCACGACCAGTGCCGTGGCGATTTGATCATAGAGCCCGCTGGGCCGCCCTTCGAACCGTCCAGCCGCATCCTGCACATACAGCCGGCTGCGCGTCAGCAGGTCGAGCCGACCGTCGCGCGTGATGTCGAGCACAAGAAACGGCTCCGCGTAGTCCTCCACTCCAAACTGAACACCAAACCAGCGATCCAGACGCGGCGCCGTGCGCACCATGGTGCGCTCCTGCTCGTCCTCAAAATAGAAGGTGCCCAGCAGATCAGGCTCCGCGCGCAATTGCGTTCGCTGAAGAGTCTGCACAGGCAGCGTCACGCGCGAGGCAAGTGTAAAGGTTCCGCTGTCGTCGCGCCTGTAGATCTCCAATTGATCGCTGTTCGGCAACAGGATTTCTGGCTGCCCGTCGCCGTTCATGTCCGTGGCCACATCGAGAAACTGGAGCGCAGGCCCCGAACTCAGGCTGAAATTCCGTCGCAACAGGGGCTTCGGCGCCACGGGCTCGCTGGATTGCCCGCGCAACTGGGCCACGGTGAGGTAGTCAACACCTTTGGGTCCGATCAGAAGTAACTGCGCCTCCGCGCCATCCTCGACACGCCCGACCGACACGGCGGCATAGTCCTCCGGCACGGGATCGCCGGCACCGATTTCAACATCAGGTGCCGACGGGAAGGTCCCGTCGGGTTTCTGAAAAAAAACCAGAACCCTGCGCTGGAACACCGCCACCAGATCCACGCGCTTGTCACCGTCGAGGTCGAATCTCGGCTCAAAGGCGGTCGTGGCCGCCGGCAGGTTGATGGACGAGCGCGCATACTGGGCCGCCGCAGGCACGATCCACAACAGCAGCATCGTCGCGGCAACGAGTCGCAGTTCCTTGCGCAGCATGACCAACATCGGCGGCTTTCTCGATTCGCGGTCGCCCACTCGCTTGGCAACAAATATCGTCACGGCGGGCAGGACCAGACCGCAAAGAGAATGTCCAAAACATTGATGACAACCGCATGCGTGGATCGGGCAGAATCCCACCTTGCAAGTTCTTTCGGCGGTCGCCCGAAGACCAAATTATTCGCGTGACTACACCAAACCAAGACGGGTAAGCGGAACTCTGGTTGTGCGCCATCATCCGCGCACCTTGCTTCTGATTGGATGCTGGGAACTCGCTCTGGAGGCCGCACAACCACCGCAGGAGAATCCGCTTGAAAAACGGCTCTGCGGGCAGGACATCGGACATCCTCTTGCTGGTTCCACCGCTCCGTCCGTCGTTCCAATTATTCATTGGTTACAGGGGATCTGTCGCTGTGGAGGAAGTCATAGACCGGCACACATGGGAGCGTGCCTTGGAGCACATCCGCGCCGGGGTGGATGAGGAGAGTTTCTCGACTTGGATTCGCCCCGCGCAGTTTCGCGATTTTTCACGAGGATGCCTTGTTCTCGGTGTGCCCAACCTTATCTCCAAGAATTGGATTTGGGCGCACTACCGGGATCGAATTGTCTCAGCGATCCGGGCGGTGACTCATCGCGATGTGGAATTGCGAATTGAGATTCTCGATAACGCTGATTCGACCTTACCTGCCACCCCCGCCACGGATGGCGCCATCCCGGCAGCCGAGGCCGAGACGCCCGGCGTCGAGGTGGCTCTCTCCGCTCCCCGCCCAAACTCCCTCAATCAACGCTACAAATTCGAGGATTTCGTCGTGGGCGAGAATAACCGGTTCGCCCACGCGGCCGGTCGCCAAGTGGCCGATCCCAACTCGAAATCGTACAATCCGCTCTTCATCTATGGCGGTGTGGGGCTCGGCAAAACCCACCTGATGCACGCGATCGGCCACCAATTGCTTGCCGCAAGCCCGACATCTCGAGTTCTTTATGTTACGAGCGAACAGTTCATGAACTCGTTTATCGAGGCAATCTCTCAAGGACGCCAATTCGAGTTCCGGGATTTCTACAGAAATGTGGACCTGCTGCTGATTGACGATGTGCAATTCTTCAGCGGCAAAGAGCGCACCCAAACGGAGTTCTTTCACACCTTCAATGCGCTCTATGATGCCGGACGGAAAATTGTCGTCTCGAGCGACCGCCCGCCTCGAGAACTCACTACGCTCGAAGACCGCTTGCGCAACCGGTTCTCCTGGGGGTTGGTGGTAGACATTCAGCCGCCCGACCTCGAAACCCGCATTGCTATTTTGAAGAAGAAAGCGATGGCTGACGGCACTGAGATTCCCAACGATGTGACCACCTACATTGCCGAACGCGTGCAGTCGAACATTCGAGAACTGGAGGGGGTGCTGATCCGCCTCAAGGCCTACGCCAGCCTCCATCGCCAGCCCATCAGCCTTGAACTCGCCGAGCGCATCCTCGGCCATTTGCTGGTGAGTGAGGCACCCCGTAGCATTGACCTCGATGTGATCATTGACGAGGTATGCAGTTACTTCGATATATCGCGTGCAGAACTCACTGGCACGAGCCGACTTAAGAGATTCTCGGGTCCGCGCCACATCGCGCAGTATCTCGCCCGCCGCCTGACCTCGCTCTCCTACCCGGAGATCGCCGCACGGTTCGGCGGCCGCGATCACACCTCCGTCCTTCATGCTTTTCGCAAGATTGACAGCGAGATGACGCGCGACGAAAACCTGAAGAGCCTCATCGGATACCTGACGAAAAAGATCCAAGAGCAGAATTCCCGCTGAGCCCGCAAACACCTGCAAGGCCGGCACGGTTTTCGCCCTACAGTTGATCCGTGCAGAGGGTTGCGTTGCCAGCGGTAATGTATGGCACGGGACGCTGTGAGCGGCATCCCGACTCTGCCCCGGAAATTACGCAATAGAGAGGTTGATGCGAGCCGTGAAAACTCGATTAGGTCCGTTCCGGTCACGCCGAGGCTTTACATTTATCGAGATCATGCTGGTGGTGGTGATCATCGGAATTCTCATGGCCGTGGCCGTGCCTCAAATGACGGGACGCAGCCGCAAGGCCAGCATCAACGCCACCAAGCAGTCCATCACCAACATCGGCACTGCGCTCAGTATGTTTGAGGCGGTAGCCGGTCGCTTCCCGACCACCGAGGAAGGTCTTCAGGCTCTGGTGACCAAACCCTCGGGCTTGGGCGACCACGAGTGGGACGGCCCCTATTTGAAAGAACTTCCTCTCGACGCTTGGCGTCAGCCGTTTATCTATCGTTGTCCCGGTCAAAACAACGCAGACTACGATTTAATCAGCAAAGGGTTTGACAAGCAGGAGAACACGCCGGACGATATCACCAATGTGCCGCAGACAGGCACTGCGACGCAATAACGGGGCGAAGGCTGCGATTGTTTATGCCATCTTTTGCTTGAGTCTGCCCGCAGGTCTCCCGATCAACCGGTTCCAAGCCTTGCGAAAGGAGTTCCTGTGAGTAGCATCCATCCGACGGCCATTGTCGATTCGGCCGCCGAACTGGCGGAGGATGTCGAAATTGGCCCTTATGTTGTGATCTCCGGCCCGGTGAAAATCGGCGCGCGAACCCGCATTATGTCTCACTGCTGCCTCTACGGCGACACGGTCTTGCTCGAGGACAATGTCTTGCATGCCGGGGTGGTCATCGGAGATACGCCCCAACATCTCGGTTACCATGGGGCGCCCAGTGGGGTGCGCATCGGCGCAGGAAACATCTTTCGCGAGTATGTGACTGTGCACAGGGCGTACGAGCCCGGCGGCAACACAGTCATTGGCGACCGGTGTTTCTTCATGGCGTGCAGTCATGTGGCGCATGACTGCGTGCTCGGAAACCACATTATCATGGCCAACAGTTGTCTGCTTGGCGGGCATGTCACGATCGAGGATCGCGTGGTGCTCTCCGGCAATGTGGCTGTCCACCAATTCGTGCGTATCGGGGAACTGGCCATGATCGGCGGCCTGGCCAAGGTCGTAAAGGACATCCCGCCGTACATGCTCGTGGACAGCGGGTCCCATGTGGCAGGGCTCAATTCGGTGGGATTGCGGCGGGCCGGATTCAGCGCGGCCACCCGCGAAAGCATCAAACATGCTTACAAAGTCCTCTACCGCTCCGGTCTCAATGTCTCGGACGCTGTAGCCCAATTGGAGCATACACATCCAGACTGCCCGGAGGTCATGCATATCGTGGACTTTGTGCGCAAGTCGTCGCGGGGTATCAGCCGCCACGAACCGCTCGAACGCGGCTCCATGACCGCAACCAACTGAGGGTTGTTGCAGGACAGGACTGAGTCCTGCTTTGTGGGATCCATGAAACGCACGCCGCGACACAGGCGGGGGCAGAACTCTGCGCCCCAAGGCGGGCAACGGTCGTCAGGACTTGAACAGCCTGCGGAGCCACCCCGCTCGCGGTTGCCGTGGGTCTGGGCCTACATCGGCGCAGCCGGCAGTGCTGTCCTGCCTTTCACGCTGGCGCTACCAACGCTCACCACGCGTTTTCTTGGTAGTGATCAAACAGATCTCAACCTTCAGTTCCGTCACTTCATCGGTTTTGCGGTGCGGTGGCTCCATCAGGGTGTGATACCCTCGTGGAATCCGCACACCTTTTGTGGCACACCCTTTCTTCCCAATACGGCGGCCACCATTTTCTCCCCGACTTGCGCGCCGTTTCTCCTGACGCTGCCGCAGCCGCTAAGTATTAATCTGGTGATTCTTGCTCACTGTGCACTGCTCGCCACGGGGACCGTCTGGTGGGCACGCGGCCGGGGAGTATCTTCCGCTGGGGCATTGATGGCAGGCCTTCTGGCATCCCTCTCGGCTGCCATGACCTGTCGCGTTTTTGCCGGACATTACACAATCGTCACGACCTTGGCGTGGTTTCCTTGGGTGCTGGGGTTTCACGACCGCCACCTGACAGGAGCGCGAAGCCATCCCGCCTTCTTTGGCGGGGTATGTGCCCTCATGTTCTTCGGCGGCCATGCCCAATATGTCTATTACGCGTCTCTGCTCCTAGCCCTCAACCTTTTCCTGGCGGGTGTTTCAGGTAAGCGCTGGCAGACGCCCGGCTGGCTGCGTGCGCAAGCACGATTTCATCTCACAGCGGGGCTCGTGGCCCTGCTGCTCGCCGGTATCGAATTGATCCCTCTGGCCGACACCCTGCGTTACTCAGCCCGCGCCGGGGCGCGCGGGGCCGAATGGCTCCGCTTTTTTTCGATGCCGCCAGAGAATTACCTGTCACTGCTTGCTCCGCGTTTTCTCGGCTCCGGAACCGACTATTGGGGCCGATGGTACTGGTGGGAGACAACCGTTTACATGGGATGGGTTGGGATGGCGCTTGTCGTCGCTGCGACGGCCTCTCCCCGCGCGTCCCGATCCGGTCCCCTGCTGATCCTGTTGATGGCGATCATCGTACTGGCTTGCGCAGGGTTTATACCCGGTCTGCGTGAAGCCGTCGGTCTCGTTCCGGGCTGGGGATTGTTTCGCGGCCATGCCAAGATCCTTGGGCCGGGGATGGTCATCGCGGCTGTTGTCGGTGCCCACGGGTTTGACGCCCTGCGGTCAGCGCGCTCCGGCAGGCCCCGAACCGCCGCCCTGTGGACGGTAGCCATCATGGGCTTCACCTGCGTACTCCTTTTGGCCGCTGGTGCTCATCTGCTGCCGGCCTTGTTTCTCAGGCCCGATGACCGTATGGCTCTGGCTGATTCGCCGGAGAATCCTATCGGACCGATGGCCTGGCGGGCATGGCGTCATGCTTTCGCCGTGGCGGCGGGATGGGCTGTTCTTGCCAGTGTCTGGCTGGCCTTGCGCCCGCGTCTTTCCGTGGCGGCATGGTCGGGAGTCGGGCTCGTCCTCGCGCTGGCAGACGGTTTATTCTTTTCCATGCCGTCCGCGTCGTCTACTTTTGTGCCGGAACGCGACAAACCGTTGGCCGAGGTCGCTAATTACTTGAGGCGACATGACCCGTTTGTGCGCATCGAAGTCCCGGGAGTTTTGCTGGCTGCAGATCCGTTGACAGCCGGCTTCGACGCTTTGGGGGGGCACGATTTTAATGTGACAAAATACTTTTCCACATTTGCTGCGGCCATGCTTCGCGAGCCGCCGGGAGAGCCGTACTTGAACTTTATGGCCGATCGCGAGTCGCCCCTGCTTGATGCGGCCAATGTGGGCTATTGGGTGCCGCCGGGGCCCGCGGAGGCTGCTGCCCTGACCGGCGCAGGCCTTGTGACGGTGGCGTCGGCAGGCGGGCTGGAGATCATCAAACGCCCGCGTGCGCTGCCGCGTGCGTATGTGACGGGAACCGTGCGCTTCGTGCCCGACACCGAGCAGGCTGTTTGGCAGGCTCTGTCGGAACCCCCGGATTTTCACGCCGGCGCAGTCCTAACGGGCGATCGGCCGGCGGACATGCGCGAAGAAGCATTCCCGCCAGTTGCGGCAAAGGTCGAGTACAGCGGGTTGCATGCAGTGGAAGTCACCGCACCGCGAGACGGGTGGCTCGTGCTAACGGATGGCTACTCGCCGCGCTGGCAGGCGTCAATCCGGGGCGAGCATGTGCCCATTTATCGTGCCAACGGTCTGTTCCGCGCGGTGCAGGTCCATCGCAACGACAAGGTCCGCTTCATGCTTGACCGAAGCCCGCTGGCTGTGGGGGCCGCCATGACTGCCTTGGGATTGATTTGCCTTGTTGCGGCCGCCTTCGGACGGTTTGGGAAATCAAATCCCGGGTCAGACACTAAAAAGCCTGCGGTTGATGCTACGGGGGCCGAGTGCACCCTCGCTACATACAAGACTTGACGGGCTGCTATGAAGCCCCGCATCACCCTGCGACTGAATCGTTGGACGCCCAGCGTCCCAAGATAGAGAGACCGAATGCCATGGCCCGAATGACACGCCACGAACTCAAGCACGACGAAATGCGCGATCTCGGCGAGCACCTGCTGGATTGGATCCGCAAGCATGCCAATACATTGACAACCGTCGTGCTGATCGTCGCCCTCGGATTTCTCGGCTGGAAACTGTATGGCAAATATGTGGAATCGCGGCAGGCCGCGGCGGGTGCCGAACTTGGCACTCTGTTGCGCCACTACTACCAGGGAATCGGAGCGCCCACAAAAGACAAACGCACCGAAATGCTCGCGACCACCGTCAATGATGCCGAGCGCATTGCCCGGGAGCATGCCAAAACTTACGCCGGGCGTTTGGCCTTGCTGATTTTGGGCAATGCCAAATATTATGAGGGGATGTTTGCCGAGACGGCCGGCGAGGAGGCGGTCAACGCCCTCCGCGAGGCGCGGGGTGCATTCGAACGGTTCATCCGTGTGGCGGCATCACCGGAGGAAAAGGCCGCCGGACATCTGGCACTGGGGCAAACTCTTGAAAATCTCCTATTCATCACCAAAGATCTGGCCTTGGCCGTTGAGGCACAGGATGCCTATAAAGAAGTCGTGAAACTCGTCCCAAATAGTTATCTTGCAGCCGAGGCAAAACTGGGTATGGCGCGCCTGCTCCAGAATCAACAAGGGCGCCAGGAAGAAGCCCGAAAACTTTACGAGGAAATTATCGCCAGCCGTCCGGTTCCGGAGGTCAAGCCCCCGGAGGGCGCCCGGCCTGTTCGCATGGCTGACGGAAGAGAACTGACGGTGGACGATCTCACAGCCCTGAGGTCCTTCAGCAAGTATTCGATTCAGGAACAGGCCAAAGATATGCTTAGGGCCATGCAAGGCCTCGCTCCGGCAGAGCCCACCTCCTAAGGTCGGGCTGGTCGCTGTTAGCGGCTGACTTGCCGGGCGGTCTCGTACTTTTTTCGCATTTCCTGATCGCCCGGGTTTGCCGCAACATAGCGGCCGAGCAATTCAAGCGTGTCCGTGGTGATGCTGCATTCAATGGCTGCGTCGGCATAGTTGCGCGCGACCCCTTCTGCGAGGCGGGGTGCAGCGCGGACAGAAACCCGGTACAGTTCGTAGGCCTCGCAGTATTGCCCGTTGAGGTAGAGCGCCGTTGCTGCGTTGACTCTCGCAGCGTGGTTGGTCGGGGCGATCTCCAAAGCCGTCAAAAACGATTTCACAGCCGCCGTCGTCTCGCCGGACTCGGCCAAGGCTGCACCAAGGGCGTTGTGGGCAGAGGTAGACCAGGGTTCCAATTTGACCCAAGTGGCCGCTGCCTCCAGCGCCGCTGTCGTGTCGCCCGTGTCACGCGCCACGGCCGACATAAGGGCACTTATCTCGCGGTTGGACGATGCCACTGTTTTGGCCGACCTAAGAATCTCCATGGCTTGCATGGGTTTTGCTGCGGTTCGGCGGGCCACGGCCAACCGGCCGAGATGCTGAGAGATGAGAAAACGCGCAGGCGTTGTTGTAGCGAGAAAACCGAGTAAGCCCAAAGCCAAGAGCAAAGCCGCAACTACGGCGCTACGCGGTGGTGCCAGTCGCAACGAGACCTCGCGGATCCGCCCCCCGCGCGCAGACACGACGGCACCTGCCAAAAGCGCGAGGAACACAGCGGATGCGGGGCTATGCAGCGGGAAATCCACAGCCGCATGAACGGCAATAGCGGCAATCGCTGCTGCCGCTCCGGCACAGGCCGGGTCCTGACGGCACCGGTGGCGCAAGATGGCCAAGCCGACACTGCCGGCGATCAGCAAGAATGCGCCGACAGCGGCGACGCCTCCTTCGGCTAAAAAATCCAGATACTCGTTGTGAGCACGATTGACACGCTCCGCCGCATAGTCGCCTCCGCCGTGCCTCGCGAGCCGCTCGGAGCCATACCGCGGCAGAACTATATCGAATTGGCCGGGGCCGACTCCGGAAGGCCACGCGGCAAGCGACATGTTCCAACTCGCATGCCAAATATCGAGCCTGTACGCTGCGGTTGAACCGACCGACCGAGCGTCATCACGCAGCATTCGGGTCACCGTGCCGGACAAAAGCGCTCCCGCGGCCGCAATCACGACCAGTATTGCAGCAAGATACGGTATACGAAGCGAGATCCCCCGAATGCGCACCGTCCCGCCCCCAACCGCGAAGTATGCCACCACCAACAAGCCGACAACCAGCGCCAGCAACCCTCCGCGGCTCAGGGTTATGCTTAGATGAGCCAGGCCCAGCAGGATGGCCACGGCCGGCACGACTGAACGCGGCAGTGCCCTTCGATCTCTCCCCTGCAGACACTGGATCAGCAGCCCAAATACCAGCACGATGGCCGGGGCGGTGAACTGAACGGCGAAGTTCGTATTGCCAAAGGTCGCGCCGGGGTAGCCGCTGGGGAGTTCAACCCGCAAACCAGCGACGCGCATCGTACGGAGGGGATCAATCCGCAGCCATTGCGCAAGCCCATAGCAACTGATGATGATTAGCATTAGCGCAGTCAGCCAAGCGAGCCTCTCGACAAAGTCCCCGTAGCGCCGGGACACAACGGCGCCAGTCAGGCCGCAAACCGCCACTCCGGAATAGAAGCACCACCACTTCCACCCCTCAAAAGGATTTGGCGCAGTCCTCAAGCCGACAGCGAACCCTGCGACAAGGATTCCCCAACCCGCTGCGAAGACCAGAACCCTGACAGCCAACCTGCGCTGCCAAGCAAACCAAAGAAGCAGGATCAAGGCTGGGCTGAGCAGACCCAGTGCCCACATCGCCACACCCTGTTTCACATCGGAATACGCGTTGAGGTACAGGGGGCTAAACCCGAGCGCAGCACAAAGGAGGATCGTCAGAGCACCAACCATGAGCCAGCGCTCGGCCATGGCGCCAACGCCAAAGGCGCCGTGACGCCCAGTACGCCGATCTGTGCGTGTCATGTCGGCTGTATCGCTGCCAGCAATTGCACACGCAAGCATCGCGGCATTCACGCACGCGCAAGGAGAGGCAGACAATCTGAACTCCACAGGTCTCTTTTTAGGAAAAAATGTTTGCAGTGGCACAGGGCAGTTTGATTAAAGCGGATCGTACTAAAAAACGCCTCACAAGGTGATCGGACCGCCGGAAATCCGGTATGACAGGTTGAACACCTCAGATGAGGCAAAGGATTAGAAAACCATGGCAGATAAAACCCAGAAATACCCTGAAAATGTCCCCGGCCCCTTCTATGTGGACAACACCTGCATTGACTGCGACGCGTGTCGCCAGATCGCTCCCGATAATTTCACGCGCAACGAGGAAGCCGGCTACACCTATGTGAGCAAGCAACCCGAAAACGAGCAGGAGGCCGAGATGTGCATCGAGGCCATGGAGGGTTGCCCGGTCGAGTCCATCGGCAACGACGGCGAAGACTGAGCCCCTCTCCCGTCTCGTTAGTTTACGACCGTTCGGCAGCAGGCACCGGTGGTCAAGGTGCCTGCTGATTTTTTTCCAGAACAGGTTGGCAGGGTTTCTGCTCTGAGTTCGCAACAGAGAAGTCAAAATTCCTCGGAGGAGTCTGCTGGATGACCGGAATCCGGGCAAGTGTGTGGCCGATCGCCATCATGGTTCTGCTTGGATCACTGTGGGCGAAACCGCTCGCTGGGGCAGGAGCCGAGGATTCGCCCCAACGGGCTGAGTTCGACGAACGAAAGCGTGATAGCGAAATAGCCGAACTCCGCAAGCAGCCGTTACGACCGCCAGCAGATGGAGATTCCTTGGACCGCGTGCGCGCCGTCATGCAACGCAGTCTCGCTTCGCTCGATTCGGTCGTGTGCGAAATCGAAAAGTCCAAGGCACGAAAAGAAAAAGGACGGCGCCGCTATTTCCACGGTCAGGTGGAAATTCAGCGCGGCAGCGGCGGACGGGTCTCGCTGACCCGCAAGGGCAACACGGACGAGTATGTGGCCAACGACCGCGTGATTTGGAGCATTGATCACAATAAAAAGCAGGCTCAGTTCATCCCCGCCAGCACTCCGGTGGTCGGCCAATATGTTCGCGAGGCGTTGAATTTTAATATTTTCCTGGCTCTCGACGAGGACACGCTGCGCCTGCGGGGCAGCCAGACAATCGAAGGCGAGGACTGTTGGCTCGTGGACGGCAAGTCTCCGCGGAGTCTCGCACGCACGGGAGTGCCCGTCTCCAAGGTGCGGGTCTGGATCGCCAAGAGCGACGGCCTGCCGAGGATGATCCACATTCCTGACGATGAGGATGACCAGTTGATCATCCTTCGCAATATCAAGACGAATCTGCGTATTGATTCCGAACGATTCCAGTGGTCACCGCCCAAGGGAATGAAGACCAAAAATATCTTTGGGTTCTGACAGGCCGCCGCTGAATAATGCGGCTAAAGTCCTGTCACACGCCGCGGGAAAGCCTCTCGTCAGAACGGGCATCATTGGGGTCCTGATATGATCATCGAAATCCTCACCCTGTTTCCCGAAATGTTTCAAGGCGTTGCCGGCTCGAGCATCCTCGCCCGCGCACAGGAGGCTGGCCACCTGACCTTGCGCGTGCGCGACATCCGGGATTACACAACCGATAAGCATCGTGTAGCCGACGACGCTCCGTATGGGGGCGGACCCGGGATGGTCATGAAACCGGAACCCATCGCTGCCGCGTTTGACGCCGTCGCGGCGGATCATCCGGGAGTCAGCCTGCGACGGGTCTACCTATCGCCTCAGGGAAGGGTATGGAATCAGCGACTCGCCGAAGAATACGCGAAACTGCCCGGGTTCGTTCTCCTCTGCGGTCACTACGAAGGCGTGGATGAGCGCATACGGCATCTGTTCATAGACGATGAGGTTTCTCTTGGGGATTTCGTCCTTACGGGCGGCGAGATCCCAGCGATGGCCGTGTTAGACTCGGTGGTTCGTCTCTTGCCCGGTGTTTTGGGCAATGAGGAAAGCCTGATTAGCGAGTCATTCGGGCCTTGGGGACTGCTGGATTACCCGCACTACACCCGGCCGCCCGAATTCCGCGGACTTGCTGTTCCGGAAATCCTTTTGAGTGGACATCATAAGCGCATTGAAGAGTGGCGCCGATTGGAGGCCCTAAAGCGCACCTTAGCCCGGCGCCCGGATCTGCTGACCGAGAAAACACGCGCTCGTCTGACCGATGCTGAGCGCGCATTGCTTGATTCCTTGCTAAACTCGGCCGGATGACTGGTTTGAAGGCCGAAAACGGCAACCTTGAGCGCTGCCGCGACGACGCATTTCGGCCGTGATCGCCTCCAGCACAGCGCCCTTGTTCAGAGCCCAAAGGGGCGCGAGGTGAAAGGCCCGTGGCGCCTGACCGGTCAAACGATGGATCACCGTCTCCGGGTGCAGGCGCTCAAGCATGTCGCACACGCATGCCACATATTCCTCTTGCGTCATCGTGGGTATGCCGCCGGCCTCCCATTCCGCTGCCATTGGGGCGCGACTGTCTATGTAGAGATTATGGATTTTGACGCCCCAGACGCCTTCTTCATTGAGCAGGTCCACCGCCCGCAGACAATCCGCTGGCGTATCACCGGGCAATCCGACAATCAGGTGCGCCACGACACGCAGCCCCCGGCAACGGGACATGCGACACGCTAAGCGAAAATCATCTGGGGTTTCAGCACGATTAACCCGATCCAGCGTGGCCTGATTGACAGACTGAAGCCCCAATTCAAGCCACACTTCGACGCGGCGATTGAACTCCGCCAGCAAGTCGCAGACCGAACCGTCCACACAATCCGCCCGCGTGCCCACGCTTAAGACCGCGACATCCGGATGCGAGACGGCCGCGTCGTAAACCGCGCGCAAACGGTCAATGGGGCCGTAAGTGTTAGTAAACGCCTGCAAATATGCAATGTAACGGGAGCGCCCGTGTCGCTTTTCACTGAGGGCCACCTGATGCTGGACTTGGCGGCGCACACCAAGGGTCTCCTCGATGTGCGACGCACCGCTGCCCGCCACATCGCAGAATGTGCAGCCTCCAACGGCCTTGCTGCCGTCCCGATTGGGGCAGGTGAATCCGGCATCAAGGCACAATCGTTGGAGCGGAGCGCCAAACTCGGCCCTGAGATAATCCCTCAGCGACCGGTAAGGTAGACCTTGCCGCCCTGCTCTCGAAGACGCTTCCATAGGCCTGATTGATCCTTGCCGACGAGTGTAAACGCAATCGTGACCTTGTGTCCTGACGCTGCAGCCCCCGCCGTGGCCGGCCAGAGTTGCACCTCGATGCTCTGTGACCGCCGGGTGCCGAACGGAGTCCGCTGATTATGCCCGGCATGCATCCATTCTTTCGCAAGATATTGGTCATCTTCGCCAGTTTTCTGCTGCTGGGCAGTGCTGCTGCTGGTGTGGCGTTGGGAGGGTTTCTTGCTTACCTTGAAAACCTTCCCCCGTTGGATGTGCTCGATAACTACAGCCCCCCTGAGGTCACCCGCATTTTTGACCGCACGGGTAATTCACAACTGGCCGAAATCGTGTTGAATGCCGAGCGCCGCGAAGTCGTCCGCGTGGAGGATGTGCCCGAGCATGTGCGCAATGCGTTTATCGCGATTGAAGATGAGCGGTTTTTCAAGCATTTCGGTGTGGATGCGGAAGGGGTGGTCCGTGCGATTGTCGAAAATCTCCGCGGCAGCAGCCGGCCGCAGGGAGCCAGCACGATTACCATGCAGGTGGCGCGCAACATCGTCCTCAACGACCGGTCGCGGCGATGGTCGCGCAAGATCAAAGAGACCCTAATCGCACTCCAGATGGAGCGCCGATACTCGAAGAACCAGATTCTCGAATTCTACATGAATCACATCTTTTTTGGCGAGCAAGCCTACGGGGTTCAGGAGGCTGCGCGCACCTATTTCAACAAGAGCGTGAAAGACTTGACTGTACCCGAGGCGGCTATGATCGCCGGCATTCCCCAGGCGCCGAGCCGGCTCTCTCCCCTGCAGGATGCCGAGCGCACGCGCGAGCGCCGCAACCTCGTTTTGCGCAACATGCGCAAACTCGGCTTCATCGCGTCCGATGAGGAATTGGAACGCTATCTGGCCACACCTATCGAGTTAAATCAGGCACCGCGGCCACGCACCGCAGTCCCCTATTTCGTGGACTATACCCGCTGGCACCTGCGGCAGCGAGCCAGCGGACGGCAGCAGACAGATCTCGCCGGCGGCGGTTACACGATCATCTCGACCGTGGATTTGAATCTGCAGCGCATCGTCGAGGAGGAACTGAGCAAAGGGCTGCGCTCAGTGGAGAAAGAGATCGAATCGCAAAAACCTGAGCGCTTTGGTATCGAGGCCTCGGAACTCGGCAGCGTGCGCAAGCGCCAAGCGCGGCTGGCGCGCATCAAGGAAGTCAAAGAGAAATCTATTACCGTGACGCTGCAAGGTTACACAGGAGAGGTGCCGCTGCCAAAGACACTTCCCTACTTCAATCCCCAAGAAGTGCTCAAACCGGGCGGATTGGTAGACATTTACATTCAGGACATCAAAGGACGGACACTCGAAGCCTACCTGTACGACAAGACCCATGTACAGGGGGCCGCGGTGTTATTGGATGTGCGGACTGGCGAGGTGCTGGCGCTGGCGGGCGGCGATGACTTTTCCGATACCGCGAACAATGGTCAGTGGAACCGGGCCATTCAAGGGGGCCGTCAACCCGGTTCATGCTGGAAACCCCTGTTGTATGCTGCCGCCCTCGATTTAGACGACTCCTCAGGCAAGCCACGCTTCACGCCCGGCACGGTTTTGATGGATGAGCCGCTCACGCTTAGCGGCTACACCCCCAAGAACTACGAAGGGCGCTTTTACGGCCCTACCTCCTTGTACGAAGGATTGGTCAAATCACGCAACATCCCGACCATACGGCTTTTTCTCGATATCGGCGCCAAGCGTGCCGTGCCGCTCTATCACAAATTCAACATGGTCACGATTCCGTCCGACTGGGAACTCGATCCGGTTCCAAGCATGCCCCTTGGCACGCCCAACATCACGCCTCTGGAATTGACGGCCGCGTACGCCGTCATTGCCAACGGGGGCATTGGAATCGAACCGTCGCCTGTCAAACGCCTGTACAGCGCCAAAAATCCCAACGAAACCCGCATCGAGCGACCCGCCAAGCACCAAGTGCTTTCGCCTCAGGCCGCATTCATGGCTACGAAGATCATGCAGGATGTCGTGAACATGGGCACTGCGAAGACAACCGTGGGCAAATGGGTGGCTGAACAGACCGCCAAGGGGCGCAAGATTCCGCAGGTGGCCGGAAAAACTGGCACGACGAACGATTGCTATGTGGCGTGGTTCGTTGGGTTCACGCCAGACCTCGCGCTGGGGATCTATGTCGGTTACGACCAGCATCGCACCATGGGACCGAAAATGGTGGGCGGGCGTACCGTAGGTCCTATCTGGGTGCCTATGATGGATCGGATTCTGCAGACCCGCGACGATTGGCGGCTAAAATTTGAGGCTCCCAATGGATTGGCCTATTGCGATATGTGCTCGAAGAGCGGCAAACTGGCCACGAGCGCTTGCTACGCGAGCGGCAACAGTGTGTTCAAAAATGTGGCGTTCAAAGCCGGCAGCGAGCCCAAATCCTCGTGCACCTACCATAGCAGTTACGCCGGCTATGAGGGTTCCTCCGAGGAGGATGTGGAAGGCGGCTACTTTACAGGTCGGGGTGCCTCGGTGGGACAACCCGGGGATCCTCTGCCGCAAGGCTACCAGTATTACTGGTGACGCCCCAGCGCTGCCTCGGCGAGAACCTCGTATTCGGCCCCTGTCGGCTTTAGGCGGCTTCGATACAGTGTAACGGAAGTCACTTCGAAAGGTTCCGTGCGCGCTAAACGGTGCGAGTGGACCAAGTCGCGCAGAGCAGCAAGCCCCGAACGATCTTTGATTCGAGCAAGCGTCACATGGGGCGTGAAATCCCGCTGCTCCACCGCAAAACCGAGTCGCCGCATGGCAGGAGCCACATCCCGGTACAGGTTCTGAAGCGCTTCGACATCCTTGATGACACTCATGCTAATGGCCCGCGGACTACGCGGTGACGGAAAAATGCCGACTCCGGAAATGGCAATCTTGAAAGGCGCATGCCGCGCCGCGGCCTGTCTCAACGCATCAGATACGTCTGGGACATGGGCTGGGGGGGTGTCGCCTAAAAAGACCAATGTAATGTGCACACCTGCCGGCTGAACCCACGCGAGACGCGCGCCGGTGAAGACGGAACCGGTGCGCAAACGGCCCATGGTTTCTGCGATGGCAATCCGGACGCTCTCAGGCGGCACCACAGCCGTGAACAGGCGCCAGCGTTCGACAACTGCGCCGCTTGGCGAGGCGTCATCGCTCAAGAAGTCCGCCCTTTGTCCGCGTCATTGTCCGGCCGTGGCGGCGTAAGCGGTTGTCCCAACCGCTGTTGCTCAGCCGGCCGGGATGTGCGCACAGGAAACAGCCGACTAACGCTGGTGATGTTCATGATCCGGAGGAGCGCGCGCGACGGATTCTGAATTTCTACGCGGCGATTGGCTGAGGCTAATATTTTCCTGATTTCTACAAGAACACCGAGGCCCGTCGTATCTACGATCTCCGCTTTTTCAAGGTCGAGAACAACCACAGGCGTCTTGCTGCGGTTGGCATGTTGCAAGAGCACTTCATGCGCCGGACCGCTATTGCCCGCAGTAATCGAGTTTTGGGCATAAATGACAGTCTCCTGACCGGTCACTTGAGAGTAGGCCCGGAAGTCCGAGAGCGCCGAAGGACTGACATCATTGTCCGTCGCGAACCGGTTGCGCTCAGCGCGACTGGACTTGAGACGATCAGCACACATTCTGATTGGAAACCCCAACGGTTTTTGACCCCATAAAGCGGCCAGTTTCCCAAGTTGTCAACGGGAAAGATTTCGCATAACAACGGTGGTGCCGGGACGGGGACTTGAACCCCGACGAGTGTTACCTCGCCAGCCCCTCAAGCTGGTGCGTCTGCCAATTCCGCCACCCCGGCACTCGGAGCATTGCTTGCGTGAGGCATTACCCGACGATGCCCCGATTATTTTTTCCGCATGTCTGCGCCCGCGGATCCCGGATAGGGAGTCGGCTCGAGGGGCGCATATCGGCCAGGCCCAAACACAGCCTTTTCAGGTTTCTCTGGCAGTGTGGCACCCTCTGCAGGCAGCAAGGGCACCTGAACCTCTTGCCATGCGAACGATACGGGCTTTGTGAAGAAGGCACCAAGAACCTTGTCACGCCGCGCAAACGGCGGGGGCTCAACCAAAACCGAAAGCGTGAGCGGCCCTGAGGTCTCCGCCAAGTTCACATTGGCACCATAATGGTTGAATACAGGATCCCATACGAACGACAGCGTCACCGTCGAGCCAATTGACTTGCCGTCGGCCGAGGTCAGGCAGGCCCGCACCTTGCATTCGGGCACAACGCGCTGGTCTGCCGATCCAAGAACGGTGATGCCCAGATAATGCGTTTCCCCGCCCTGTGGCAGGCGCCAAGAGATGTTGCCAGACCGCATAGTGTAGACCCCGGCCGCCGGCTCGAGAAAGTAGCCGAGGCTGACATCGGTATCTGGCACCGCTGTCAGCCCCAGTACATGCTTTCGAATGGCAGCGGCCTCGTCCACGCGGCCAAGCCGGCCAGCGTGAACACCAGCCGAGGCCGTGGAGGCCCCGTCCGTGGTCGCCGGCTTGGCAGCGTCCGCCAAGGGCAGCCACCCCCAAGTCACCGTCATCCAGCAAATCAAAAGGCTGGGCAATCGCGGGCACATGCGCATCACAGAACGGGCTTCCGCATTACTTCTTGATATTGTAAAAAGCGCCGAATCCGGCATACTTGGCCGCCGTTCCCAGTTCCCCTTCAATGCGAAGCAGTTGGTTGTACTTGGCCATTCGGTCGCTGCGGCTGGCGCTTCCCGTCTTGATTTGGCCGGCGTTAGTCGCCACCGCGATGTCGGCAATCGTTGAGTCCTCAGTCTCGCCGCTGCGGTGGGAGATCACTGCCGTGTAGCGCGCACGCTTGGCCATCTCAATGGCGTCCAAAGTTTCCGTGAGCGAGCCGATCTGGTTTACCTTCACCAAAATCGAGTTGGCGATGCCCTTGGCGATGCCCTCGGAGAGAATGCGCGTATTGGTCACGAAAATGTCGTCGCCCACGAGTTGGATTTTGTCTCCAAGGCGCTCGGTGAGGATTTTCCAAGTCTCCCAGTCGTTCTCATCGCAACCGTCTTCCAGGGACACGATGGGATACTTGGCGCACAACTGTTCGTAGTACGCCACGATCTGCTCGCCGGTGAGTTCTTGTTTCGAACTCTTCTTCCAGACATATTTTTTCTTGTCTTTGTCGTAAAACTCGGAACTGGCGGCGTCCAAGGCGATGGCCACTTGCTCACCGGGTTTGTAGCCGGCGGCCTTGATTGCCTCGAGGATGACATCGAGCACTTCCTCGGCCGTGGCGATGTTTGGGGCAAATCCGCCTTCGTCTCCGACAGCTGTAGCCAGACCGCGGGACTTGAGGATCTTCTTGAGGGCGTGGAAGACCTCCGCGCCTGCGCGAATGGCCTCGCTAAACGATGTGAACCCGCCCGGGACAATCATGAATTCCTGAATGTCCACCGTATTATCGGCATGAGCCCCGCCGTTCACGATGTTCATCATGGGTGTGGGCAGCGTCTTGGCGTTTACGCCACCGAGATACTGATACAGCGGCAGGCCAAGCGCGTCCGCCGCAGCCCGGGCCACCGCCAGGGAGACACCGAGAATCGCGTTCGCACCCAGATTGCTTTTCGTATGCGTACCGTCGAGCCGCAAAAGGGTGTCGTCCAACATGACCTGATCGGTGGCGTCCATGCCAACGATTTTGGAAGCAATCTTTTCGTTCACATTGAGGACGGCCTTGAGCACGCCTTTGCCGAGGTAGCGCTTTTTGTCGCCGTCGCGCAATTCCAAGGCCTCGCGCTCTCCCGTCGAAGCACCCGACGGCACCGCTGCCCGGCCAAAACCACCGCCTTGCAGCAGAACATCAACTTCGATCGTGGGATTGCCGCGAGAATCGAGAATCTCGCGGGCCGTGACGCTTTGGATGAGAGTATGGGTCATGATTGGCCTTCCATTGTTTTGGCGGATAGATGGATCATTCGAAGCAGGATGGAAAAACGGGGCAAGCCTCGACGCATTTCAAGGCAAAACCCCTGCCCCACGCCGAACGCATCGCGAGCAATCAGCGAAACTGATTCGCCCAAAATCAGCAACAAAAGCGCAGGAATTGTCAGAAAATGATAGACTCCGACACCGGCTAACATCAAGGCAATGGGTCACGAATTCTTGATTCCGGGAGTGTGTCATGGAGGCGCAGTTGCAAGAACTGGCTCAGGCCATCATTGATGGCCAGCGCAAGACGGCCGTTGAACTTACCAACAAACTGCTCGAGGCGGGGGCAACTCCCAAAACGATTTTGGAAAAGGGATTGATCGCCGGCATGAATGTGGTGGGGGTGCGCTTCAAGGGCGGCGAGTACTTCGTCCCCGAGGTCTTGGTCTCCGCGCGCTCCATGAAGGCATGCATGGAGATCCTCAAACCGTTGCTGGCGCAGGGGAATGTCGAATCGCGCGGGACCGTCGTGTTGGGCACAGTCAGCGGAGACCTTCATGATATCGGAAAAAACCTTGTCAGCATGATGGCCGAGGGTGCGGGGTTGCGGGTTATTGACCTTGGCGTGGATGTCACGGCTGATAAATTCGTGCAGGCAGCGAAGGAGCACGATGCGGATGTGATCGCCATGTCCGCCCTCCTGACAACGACCATGATCTACATCCCCAAAGTCATTGATGCCTTGGCTGAGGAGAGCCTCCGGGACAAAGTGAAAATCATTGTCGGAGGCGCACCGGTGACTCAGGAGTGGGCAACCAGCATCGGCGCCGACGGATACGCCCCCGATGCCGCCTCCGCCGTGGATGTTCTACTCGACCTTGTCCAGCAGCGACGCGCAAGCCGCTGACAACGCAACGCACGGAATCACCAAAGCACAAATCTTTTCCTTACGCTACCTCCGCAGGAGACGCGCATGCCCTCCCAAGTCCGTATGCTGCTGCACGAACTCGCCGCGCGGGGTCACCGCGTCCCCATCGGGACCGATTTGATCCTCCGAGAAAAACCCGATTCAGAAGAGATCCTATACCATGCCGACCGGCTTGGAGCCGTGATCATCGAGGCGGCCGGCAAATACAAGACCCCGCTGGGCCTGCCGCTCATGGACCTTACGGTCGAGAAACAGGCGATGCTTACGGCTCTGGGAATCCCGCCGTCTGAGGCGCAAACATTTCACTTTAGCGTGGACTCGCTTCCCGAACCAGGCGCACTTGCCGAATTTCTTGCCGGTTTCCGTCCGGAGACCGATCAGCGCATGACCGCTCAGGCTCACGCGATTCGGTATGTCGCTGCCAACTCGGACTTGCTGCCAGTCGGCATGGCGATTGGGCCATTTTCGCTGATGACCAAACTGCTGGCAGAGCCCATCACTCCGGTTTACACGGCCGGAACCGGCGCGACAGCGGCGGAGGACGAAGAGGTGGCCCTGCTGGAGGCCGTTCTCGACCTCTCGCTGGGCATCCTGCTCAAATATGTGGCTTTTCAAATCGAGCATGGAGCACGCGCCATGATCATCTGCGAGCCTGCCGCCAACCGCGTGTTCCTGTCGCCCAAACAAATGGAAAAAGGCAGCGATATTTTTGACCGGTATGTCTTGCGACCCAACCGGCAACTGCGGTCCTTGATGGCAGCCCGCGGCGTCGAACTCATTCTTCACGATTGCGGCGAGTTGACTGACGAGATGTTGCGGCAACTGGTCACGCTCGAGCCCGCGATGCTGAGTCTCGGCAGTTCCCGGCTACTGTGGGAGGATGCCGCCATCGTGCCGCGCGAAATCGTGCTTTTCGGAAACTTGCCTACGAAAAAATTTTACTCCGACGATTTGGTGACCGTGGCCGATGTCGAGCGGATGGTCTGCGAATTGGAATCGAGGATGCGCTCGGTCGGCCACCCCTTCATTCTCGGAAGCGAATGCGATGTGCTGAGCGTGGCCGGTGCCGAGGCGATCATTCGGGCGAAGGTTGACACGATGCTTACCTGCCGCTGCCATTGACGGCAGAGGTGAACGAAATGGAATTCTTCGAAACACTGTACCAGCGGCGGTCGGTGCGCAAATACACGGCACAGCCAGTGGATCCCTCGCTGGTGAAACAAATCCTTGAGGCGGCCAACCGGGCACCATCCGCCGGCAATCTGCAAGCCTACGAAGTGGTAGTCGTCACGGATGCCGGGCGCCGGCAGCAACTCGCCGAGACATCGTTCAGGCAGATGTTTGTCGCCGAGGCACCAGTAGTGCTCGTGTTTTTTGCCAATCCGGCCAGGTGTCGCGAGCGGTACGGCGATCTGGCCGACCGGCTGCTGGCCTTGCAGGACGCAACCATCGCATGTGCCTATGCCGAGTTGGCAGCAGCCGCGCTTGGACTCGGTGCCTGTTGGATCGGCGGCTTCGGCGAGGCCGTCGTTCGAGAGGTGTGCGAGGCTCCCGAATCGTGGATTCCCATTGCACTGCTGCCGATCGGTCACCGGGCGGAGCAGCCGGAGTTACAGCCTCGTCGCACGCTCGAGGACCTATGCAAATACCTCTGACTGACCGTTGGCGGCCGGCTGCAATTTCCAGTTGCCCGACTCCAACCGCAGGCCATGCTCGCCATGGCATTCATACCGCCACTACTGGCGATCCAAAGGATTTTGTGTAGCATTGACCATCTCAGGTAAACACAGTGGTCAGGTTCTCATGGAGAGTCGCCTAGCCGCATGGTGGCATCCCGGCGACACGGAATCCGTTACGGATGCGCATGGGTTCAAGCGCCTGCTCCACAACCTGAGCGAGCCGGTTATCGTCGTGGAGACGCCGCAGGGACACGCCGCCGTCACGGGTGGCCGGCTGGAGATGGGGTCGGGAGGAACGCTCTCGGATGGTGCTCTCCCAGTCGTGGCGTATGCTCCCCCACTGACTCCTCCCCAACTTGGAGATCCGGCCTTCCGCCAGGCCCACGGGGTTCGCTGCGCTTATGTCGCGGGCGAAATGGCCAACGGTATTGCCTCGACAGCCATGGTTGAGGCCATGGCACGCGCCGGCATGCTGGGTTTCTTCGGCAGTGCCGGTTTGTCCATTTCGGAGATTGAGGCGGCGGTGGCCCGCATTCAATCGGCAGTTGGCGGCCTTCCCCACGGTTTCAACCTCATCCACAGCCCCTACGAGCCAGCGCTCGAGGAGGCAACGGTTGATCTCTATCTGGCTCGCGGAGTGCGTCTCATTGGTGCAGCGGCCTTCCTCGATCTGACGCCCGCCCTTGTCCGATACCGCGTAAAAGGTTTGCGCAGATTACCGGACGGAACGGTGGAGATCCGCAACCGCGTGGCAGCCAAGATTTCGCGAGCGGAGGTCGCGCGTAAATTCATGGCTCCTCCCCCGCCGGACATACTGACTCATCTGGTCGAGGGAGGACACATCAGCCGCGACGAGGCGGAATTGGCATCCCGTATCCCGATGGCGGATGACATCACAGCAGAGGCCGACTCCGGCGGCCATACGGATAACCGCCCCGCGATCACCCTGCTTCCGGGCATGATGGCTCTGCGTGACGAACTGCAACTGGTTCACCGATTCGCCACGCCCGTGCGCGTCGGCCTTGCGGGCGGAATTGCCACACCGGAGTCCGTGGCCGCGGCATTCGCGATGGGCGCAGCCTATGTTTTGACCGGTTCCATCAATCAGGCCTCCGTCGAGGCCGGCACATCACAGTTGGTCAAGGACATGCTGGCCAAGGCCGGGCAGGCCGATGTGGTCATGGCTCCCGCGGCAGACATGTTCGAGATGGGCGTCAAAGTCCAAGTGCTCAAGTGGGGCACCATGTTTCCAGTCCGGGCTAAAAAACTTTATGATCTTTATCTCCAACACAGCGGGCTGGAAGACCTCGCCCCTTCAGTGCGACAAATGCTCGAGCGCGATTACTTTCGCTCAACACTGGAACAGGCTTGGGCCGAAACAGAGCAGTTTTTTGAGCAGCGCGACCCAACCCAAATCGCCCGCGCTCGACGCGACCCCAAACATAAAATGGCGCTCTTGTTCCGGAAATACCTTGGTCAGTCATCGTCGTGGGCCATCATGGGCGACCCCACGCGCCGCCAGGACTTTCAGGTCTGGTGCGGCCCGGCGATGGGAGCGTTTAATGACTGGGCCCGCGGCTCGTTTCTCGAGCAGCCTAAGAATCGCACGGTGACAGCCATGGCCGTGAATCTGATGGCGGGTGCATGTGTCATTCAACGGGCAGCATGGCTCCGCTTGCAGGGCGCGAGGCTTCCGGTGGGCGTTGATCGCTTCCGCCCGGTACCTCCGGACGACTTGGCCCGGTACATCTGACAGGCGTTGGCAGGTGAAGGTGTCCGGCACATCCACAAAGCCAATAGAACTAACAGCCACACCCTTGGCGGTGATTGGCGCCGGCGCCCTGTTCCCAGATGCCGACGGCCTGCAAGAGTACTGGCGTCTCATCCGGCAATCCAAAGATGCAATCCGTGAGGTTCCCCCCGGCTATTGGTCGGCCGACGACTATCTAAAGCCGGAACGGGCCTCGTGCGGCCCCGGTTTGGACTATGTTGCCGCCGCGCGCGGCGGGTTCATTCCGGCCGTGGATTTCGATCCGACCGAGTTCGGTATCCCCCCGACCATCCTTGAGGCGACAGACACGGCCCAGTTGCTCTCCCTCGTAGTCGCCCGACAGGCTTTGGAGCACGCCGGATATGGTGAAAAGCGGGAATTCGACCGCACACGATGCAGTGTCATTTTGGGTGTCACGGGGACGCTGCAACTGGTTGTCCCATTAGGAGCGCGCCTTGGTCATCCTCTGTGGCGACAGGCGCTGATCGAGTCAGGAATCGCGCCCGAAGTCGCCCAAGAGGTCATCGAGCGTCTGGCCGAAGAGTATGTCTCGTGGCAGGAAAATTCCTTCCCCGGCCTGCTTGGCAATGTCGTGGCTGGACGAATTGCCAATCGTCTCAACCTCAGAGGTACGAATTGTGTCGTAGATGCCGCCTGTGCCAGTTCCCTCAGCGCCATCCATTTAGCCGCTCTCGAACTGACAGCCGGGCGCGCCGACATGGTGCTGACCGGCGGAGTGGATGCGTTCAACGACATCTTCATGTTCATGTGTTTCTCGAAGACTCAGGCGCTATCTTCAACTGGGGATGTGCGTCCCTTTGATGCTCAAGCCGACGGGACCATTCTCGGCGAAGGGGTCGGCATGGTTGTCCTCAAGCGCCTCGACGACGCCCGTCGCGATGGTGATCGCGTGCTGGCCGTGCTCAAAGGTTTGGGGTCCTCCAGCGACGGACGCTCTCAGAGCATTTACGCCCCACGCGCCGAGGGACAGGCTCAGGCGCTACGCATCGCGTACCAAATCAGTGGGATCAGCCCCGCTACTGTCGAACTTGTCGAGGCTCACGGAACGGGAACGCGGGTCGGTGATGCGACAGAGTTCGAGGCCTTGCGGACCGTGTATGCCGAGAGTGGACGGAGCGGTGGGCCGTGGTGTGCACTCGGAAGCATCAAATCGCAAATAGGCCACACCAAGGCGGCCGCGGGTGCTGCCAGCCTCGTCAAGACGGTCCTCGCCTTGTACCACAAAGTCTTGCCGGCAACCATCAAGGTCGCGAAGCCCAATCCCCAACTGCAATTGGCGAGCAGTCCCCTTTATCTGAACACGGAGACTCGTCCGTGGTTGGCCCCTGACGGGTATCCGCGTCGGGCTGCGGTGAGTTCATTCGGGTTTGGCGGCAGCAATTTTCACGCGGTTTTGGAAGAGAGCGACACCCCAACGCGAGAACCCGCTTGGGATGGTTCCGTGCAAATCTTGGCCTGGTCCGCTGACACGCCTGAATCGTTGCTTTCCGCAATTCGCGCGCAAGCCGAGAAACTGATTCAAGAAAAGAACCAGAAGTTATTTGCTTTCAACGCTTTCCAAACACGGAACGCGTTCGATTCGCGTCGTCCTTACAGGGCTTTGATGGTCGTCGAGGGCCCCAACGATATCGAAGTCACCATCGGGGACTTGTGTCGCCACATCGAGGCGCAACCCAAGGCCCAACTGATGAGTCGCCGAGCCTTCTATGGCTTCGGCGAGGCCCTCGGCGATTTATGTCTGCTGTTCCCCGGTCAGGGCAGTCAGTATGTCATGATGGGCCGGGATTTGGTCTGCATATTCCCCGAGGTCCGCGAAGCGCTGGAACTAACAGGTGAAGCGGGTCGCGCAGTCTATCCCCTGCCGACTTTCGACCCTGCTGAACGCGAGCGGCAGGCGGCTACCCTCGCACGCACAGAAATCACGCAGCCGGCCCTGGCAGGCTTAGAATTGGGCATGCTGCGTCTCCTTGATCGCTTCGGCGTGCGGTTTGATGCGACGGCGGGACACAGTTTTGGCGAGTTCGTGGCCCTGCGGGCAGGATCTGCGATTGATGACGCAACCTTGGTCCGCTTGGCGCGCGAACGCGGCCGACTCATGGCGGGTACTGGTGAAGATCGCGGCACCATGCTGGCCGTGCAAGCGTCCTTAGCCGAACTCCAAACTGTGGCGAACGAAATTGGCCAGGGCCTCGTGCTCGCCAACTATAATAGCCCCACGCAAGGCGTGCTCAGCGGCCCCCGCCCCACCATTGCGATTGCCAAGTTACGCTGTGAGGAGCGCGGTTGGACGGTTCGAGCGCTCCCCGTCTCGGGCGCCTTCCACAGCAGCCTGATGTCCGATGCGAGCACCGCATTTGCAAATGTTTTGGATGAATCTGAGATTCGCGCGCCGGTCGCGCGCGTTTACTCGAATGTGACTGGCGAGGCTTACCCGGCTGAGGTGCCAGCAATCCGTTCGTTGCTTGCACGCCAGTTGCTGAGCCCGGTGCGTTTTGTGGACCTGATCGAACGAACCTACGCCGACGGAGTCCGGACTTATCTCGAGGTCGGCCCCCGGACCGTGCTGTCCTCCCTAACGCGCGCCATTTTGGACGGCCAGCCCTGCCAAATTCTCTCGATGGACGCCTCGGGCGGCAAGGGCTGTGGGATCGCCGATTTGGCCCGCACGCTGGCCGGGTTGGCTGCGCTCGGCCACCGCGTGGATTTGACCGCTTGGGAAGTGCCAGTAGCCGAGCCCCGAAAACCGAAAATGGTTGTCAGGCTGACTGGTGCCCCCTATCGCGCCCCACGCCTTCCTAAGCCGGTTGACAAGCCGGTCGTCAGGACGCCGATGCATGAGACGGTTGCAGCAGCACTGCCGCAAATTCCATGCGTCCCTGCGGATGGATCATCCGGCTCAAGAGTTATGGAAAGCACGCATCACAGCACCACGACCGTGACCAAGGGTTCACCAGATCAACCGGCTACTCTCACGGCCCTTTTGGAAACTGTTCAGGAGGGCCTGCGCGCCATTCAGGAGGTTCAACGCCAGACGGCTGCCGCCCACGAGAAATTCCTCGAGGTGCAGGCCGAGGCTCAACGGTCGTTCCAACGGATCATTGAGAGTCAGCAGGCTTTGGCTTCGGGTGGCACAATCGCCATCCCGCAGTCACCGACAACACCTGTAACAATCCCTGCGCCTACGCCACCTGAACCCACTCCGCTGCCCAAGGCGCCGGAACCCCCGCCCCCGCTCCAGTCAGAGCCGGCAGCATCTGCACCAAAGCCGGCGGGATCCGAGGTGGAAGCCATCCTTTTGTCCATCGTCGCGGAACTCACGGGATATCCATCAGACATGTTGGATGCTTCCATGGACATGGAGGCTGATCTCGGCATTGATTCCATCAAACGCGTCGAAATTCTCGCTTCCCTTCAGAAGCGGATGCCGGGTTTGCCGCAAATCAACACGGCTCAATTGGGGTCGTTGCGGACGCTGCGGCAGGTGGCAGAGCATGTCGCGGCGCAGTCTGGTGTGCCCTCGCAGGCTCCGAGTCCTGCCCCAGTCGTCGCTCCGTCCAACTTGGGTATGTTGGAGGCCGAACTGGTTTCGATCGTGGCCGAGTTGACCGGTTATCCGGCCGATATGCTGTCGCCCGAAATGGATCTGGAGGCCGATCTCGGCATAGACTCCATCAAAAGAGTTGAAATTCTCGCGGCTGTTCAAAAACGGCACCCCGAACTGCGCTCGGCGAGTTCGGCTCACTATGGCGCCCTGCGCACTTTGCGACAGGTGGCCGAGCAGTTGGCAGCCGATGCAGGTTCTATTCCGACTTCCACTGAGCCCCCTACGGATCGGCAAAATGCTCACGGGGGTCGCACAGAAGACATCTCGGCCGTGATGCTCGATGTGGTTGCTGAATTGACCGGCTATCCGCGCGACATGCTCAGCGCTGACATGGACATGGAAGCGGATCTCGGCATTGATTCCATCAAACGCGTCGAAATTCTGGCTGCACTGCAAAAGAGAAAACCTGCGCTCAGGAATGTGAGTGCGTCGGAATTGGCGGGGCTTCGCACGGTGCGGGCCATTGCCGCGCATTTGTCTGCCAGCGAAGCAGTGGAGGAAACGCAAGTTGGCGGCGTTACGGGTAACCCCGCCGGATTTTCGACGGTCTCAGCCCCAACCCCGACGGCTGTGCAAGACACGACACTGCGCCGGCTCGTGGTCCCCAGAGAAATAGGGATTTCGGGAACAAACGGCGCCGGCCTGCCGGTTCCGCCGGGGGCGACACTACTTGTTTTAGGCGAGGACGACCTCGCGCGCGAGACGGTCCGCACATTGTCCCAGCAGGGGTTTAGCGCCCGGCTCGCATCACCGCTCGAGCCGCTGCCCGCGGGAGATTTGTCTGGCCTGATTGCCATCGCGCCTGCGTCTGAGTCGTCGGACCGCGAGGCAATCAGTTTTGTGTCTGCGACTTTCCGCGCTGTGCGCGATGCCGGCGCCCGCCTCCTTGGCGCCGCCAGCCGGGGTGGTGCCTTGTTGGCCACTGTAACGCAATTCGATGGGCGTTTTGGACTATCCGGACGCCTGTCTTGCTCCCCGATTTTCGGGAGTCTCGCAGGGCTGACCAAAACCGCCGCGCACGAGTGGCCGGAAGTCCGCTGCCGCGTGATCGATTTGGATGCTTCCGACGGACACGGGGCCGACCGCGCCGCCGTGTTGCTGGCAGAACTGACACGCGCTGACTCGCTCGAGGCCGGCTGCTCGGGCGGGCGGCGTTTTGCACCTGCCCTTCAGGACGCGCCATGGCCGGCCGCAACCGCACCGTTGGGTCCGGACGATGTCGTCTTGGTATCGGGTGGCGCACGGGGCGTCACAGCGGAGTGTGCCGTGGCCTTGGCGAAGGCCTGTGGCTCACGCATGGTTCTTCTGGGTCGCTCGCCAGCCCCTGTGCCGGAACCGCCAGCCTTCGCGGTGGCTACGGATGCGCAATCCCTGCGCCTAGCCGTGGCGGCCAGCCTGCAGGCATCTCAAAACGGCCGGGTCACGCCTGCGGATATCGAGAAGGAAGTCCAGCGCGTCCTCGCCAATCGGGAAATTTCGGCTACGCTGGCCCGCTACGGCCAACATGGCCTGCCGCCGGCTGAATACCACCCCGTTGACATCCGAGACCGGGACGCCGTTCACCGCCTGATCCACGAAGTGTTGCATCGCCACGGCAGGATCACGGGGCTCATCCACGGGGCGGGGGTCATTGCCGACAAGTTTTTGTTAGATAAAACAGACGCGATCTTTGACCGCGTCTTCGGCACCAAAGTTGTGGGGCTGTTGAATCTGCTCGAGGCTCTGGAGAACCAGCCGCTCAAGATTGTCGCCCTGTTTGGGTCGGTTAGCGGCCGGTTCGGCCGGCAGGGGCAGAGCGACTATGCCATGGCAAACGAGGCTCTAAACAAAATGGCGATCGCTCTGCAGACCGCGCGTCCGTCGTGCCGTACGGTCTCCATTAATTGGGGGCCTTGGGACGGCGGCATGGTCACTCCGCAACTTAGGGCTGAGTTTGAGCGCCTTGGGGCTCCGCCCATGTCGATTCAAGCGGGAAGTGCGGCTTTCGTGGCGGAACTGTCGGTCCCGCCGCCGGGGCCGGCTGAGGTGGTCATTGGATCTGCCCTGCCGGCAGCGGCGCCCAAGTCTGGTGCGAAGGGATGCAGCAGTAAGCCTTCAGGTGCGACCGCCAAAATGTCGGTTGTGTTTGAGCGCAATCTCAGCGCGAAGCGCCATGCGTTCCTCGACTCGCACATCGTGGGCGGCAACCATGTGCTGCCCGTGGCGGTGATCTTGGAATGGCTTGGGCATGCAGCGCTGCACGAAAATCCGGGCCTGCACCTCGTGGCTTTGCGTGACCTCAGAATCTTCAAGGGGGTTCTCCTCAACGGCGGCACCCACGACCTCTTCTTCTTAGCCTCCCGACCAAAACGGTCGGGGGAATTGCTGAGCCTTGAGGTGGAACTGCGCGGTGCCCCAAATGGCAATGGGGACCTGCTTCACGCGCGCGCCACGGCGGTAGTGTCGGACACCTTTCCCCAACCGGCCGTGCTTACCGCATGTGGGGCGATGCAGCCGTACCCGTATTCCGTGGACAGGATTTATTCTGACATCCTTTTCCATGGCAGTCACTTTCAGGCGATCGAGCGCGTAACCGGGCACTCGACCGAGGGGTTGTCAGCCGTTTTGCGGTGCGCTCCGCCGCCCGCCGAATGGATGCTTGACCCGCCACGAAGCGAGTGGCTGGCCGACCCGCTGGTCACTGACGGCTGTATGCAATTGGGCGCCCTTTGGTGCCATCAGTATCTCGGATGCGTCTCGCTGCCGTCGGGCGGCCGCGAGTATGTGCAATACCGCCAGGCCTACCCCAGACCGCCCGCGCTTGTGACGGCCGTCTTGCGTGTCCAAGAGACGACGGCTCATCAACTCGTCGCAGACATTGATATTTTGGACGAGGCGGGTGTGTCGGTGGCACGCTTTCAGCGCTTCGAGTGGACCGCTGACCGGTCGCTTACCGAAGCCTTCAGGGCGCGAACACTCGCCGGCGCCGAGACCTGAAACGCGCCATCATGCCCGTCGCGCCTATCGCCATCGTCGGGCTCGGTGCCGTGATGCCCGGCGCCAGCACTCCAGAAGAATTGTGGGAACACATTCTTCGGCGCGAGCCGCAAGCGCGCGAGGTGCCACCCGGCCGATGGATTGTGGATGCTCACCGTGTCCTTTCCGGGGCACCGGAACCCGACCGGGTCCTGTCGCTGCGCGCGTGCTTGGTGGAGGGCTTTTCTCCCGACCTGGCCGGTTTGGATCTCGATGCAGAGTTCCTTAAACGCCTCGACCCGATGTATCACCTCGTCTTGCATGCGGGGCGTGCAGCGTGGCAGTCGGCTTGCACCAAACAAGTTGATCCCGACCGCACCGGCGTGGTGCTCGCGGCCATAGCCCTGCCCACGGACGCATCGTCCGCGTTCACGCGTCAGACCTTGGGGCGTCAATTTGAGGAGCAACTGCTGGGGCATGTTGCCCCGCCCTCGGCATGGACCTCCGGCACTACCGATCCCGCCAACCTGCGCGTCACAGGCCTGCCAGCCGCGTTACTGGCGCGCGCCTTGGGCGTCCGGGGCTGCGCCTACACACTGGATGCAGCGTGTGCGTCCAGCCTTTACGCGATCAAACTGGCGTGCGACGAACTGGCCGAAGGGCGGGCGGACGCCATGCTGGCGGGCGGCGTCTCAAGGCCGGAAAACCTCTACACACAAATGGGCTTCTCGCAGTTGCGCGCGCTTTCCCCGACGGGACGCTGCGCCCCGTTTGACGCCCGCGCCGACGGGCTCGTGGTCGGCGAGGGCGCCGGCATGGTGGTGCTCAAGCGGCTCGACGATGCTCTCGCCCACGGCGACCAGATTTTCGGCGTCATCCGTGCCGTGAATCTGTCCAATGATATCGGTGGGTCCCTGCTATCGCCGGAAACGGAAGGACAATTGCGCGCTCTCCGCGGCGCATATGAACGGGCTGGATGGCGTCCTGATGATGTGGATTACATTGAATGCCATGGGACCGGAACGCCGGTCGGCGACGCAACAGAACTCCTGAGTTACACGCGTTTGTGGGAGGGCCTGACCACACGCAGCGGGCAGTGCGTCCTTGCTTCCGCAAAATCCGTTGTCGGTCACCTGCTCACGGCAGCAGGGATGGCCGGCCTGTTTTCTGTTTTGCTCGCCCTGCGATACCGCTGCTTGCCGCCCACGGCCGGGTTCGAATCGCCGCCTGCAGGCAGTCCACTCCACGGCAGCCCGTTTCGGGTCCTGCGCGAGGCCGAGCCTTGGCCCAAGCGGGCGCTCAACCGTCCGCGGCGGGCAGGTCTGAGCGCCTTCGGCTTTGGCGGCATCAACGCGCACCTACTTGTCGAGGAATATGATGCGTCTCTTGCCGACGCCCGGCAGGGCAGACTCGTCTCTGTGCCGGCCGAACCGCCGGCACTTGAAATCGCCGTCGTCGGCCTCGGTGCGCGTACGCGCACGGCCGCATCGTTAGATGATTTTGCGCAGTGGCTTGCGACCGGCGAGAGCCCGTCGCGCGATTTCGGCAGTGCGGCCACACTCGAAATCCCGTTGGGCCGGTACAAGATTCCGCCCAGCGAGTATCAAGACATTCTGCCCCAGCAACTCCTCGCCCTGGAAGCGGCTGCGCAGGCGCTCGAGGACGCACAGATTGACAGGAATGAGAAGCGCCCGCGCGCCGGCGTCGTGGCCGGGATGTCGCTCGACCCTAACACATCGAACCACCATCTGCGCTGGATGGCCGAAACGCTCGCCCCGCAATGGGCGCGCTCGCTTGGACTCGACGCGCAAGATTCGCAGGCACTCCACTGTTGGGCGACGGCCCTCAAGGATGCCCTCGGCCCGGCTCTCAATCCGGTGTCGGTGATCGGTTCGCTCGGGAATATCATCGCCAGCCGGATTGCCAAGGAGTTTCATTTCGGAGGACCGGCTTTTGCCGTCTCCGACGGCGAGTTGTCCGGTATTCAGGCGCTGGAGATAGCGTGCCGCTCCCTTGCACGAGGCGAGACGGACCTCATGGTGGCTGCGGCAACGGATTTGCCGTCGGACGCGCGAGCGAGACAGGCTGCCTCGGGGTCGTCCAACACTCCGCTGGACTGCTCGGTTGCGCTGGTGCTCAAGCGCCTTGTTGATGCCCAGCGGGACAAGGATCGGATTTACGCCGTGATTCGGGATGTTCAGCGCGCCGGACCCGGCGATGATGCTCTCGCGCGCGCTTACCAGCGCGCGATGGCGCGGGCCGATGCGCCACCGCACGAATCGCTCGCCTACCACGAGTTGCCTCGCGCGGAGGAGGCCGAACTCCTTCCCCTGCCACCGGCGCCGACCGGCCGGCTTCGAGCCGCCAGCGCTGTCCGACATTTTGCCGGCGCATGCAGTGGTCTTTTGTCGGTCTTCAAGGCGGCGTGGTGTTTGCACCGCGAGATTCTTCCTACAGGAGTGAATGGTGCTTCAACACTGCCCGCCTCGTGGCATTCGCCGCGCAAACCCGTTGCATGGCTACGCAACCGCGCCGAAGGCCCTCGAAGGGCTGCCGTATGGGGACGCTCCGAAAATGGCTCTGCGGCCTGTGTCCTGCTCGAGGAGGGGCATGACCCGGTCGGTGAGACGGCCAGCCATGCCGCGCGCCCGCTCGGGCTGCCAACGGCCTTGTTCGGAGTTTTTGCCGAGACAACGGAGCGCCTTCTGGCCGGTTTGGATGCCCTCAAAGCGTTCGCCCACAGCGCCCAAGAAGAGACGCTCTCAATACACCGGCTGGCCAGCCGTTGGCACAACTCCGCTCACGCGCGTTCCGCGCGGTGCGCCGTGGTTGTCATGGCGCGGGACGCCCGGTCGCTGGCCCGGGCGGTCGAGGCGGCGCAAACATCTGTGCGCGACGAGACTTGTATACGCGCGGCTGGTGACCACGGCGTCTTTTTTTCCCGCCACCCCGCAAGTCTGTCAGGACGGTTGGCATTTGTTTTTCCGGGTTCAGGCAATTGGGCGCCAGGTCTCGGCTCCGACATCGCCCTGCACTGGCCCGCCATCTTGCGACGCCTCGACAAAGCCAGCCTTTATCTGGCAGATCAGTTTCAGCCGGCTTTGACCGTGCCGTACAGGGCAGCGTGGCCCGAGGGCTGGGAAGCAGCAACCATCCGAAGGTTGGAGTCCGACGCTCGGACAGCCATCCTCGCACAAGTGTCACATGCCGCTCTGGTGTCCGAGATTTTGGTCTCGTGCGGCGTGCGACCGTCTGCCTGCATTGGATATAGCCTCGGCGAGTCAAAGGCCTATCTTGCCATGGGTGTTTGGCGGGACCGGGATCTGCTATGCCGCCGCACGCTCGAATCGCCCCTGTTCACGCGAGATTTAGGCGGCGAATTCCGACTCGCTGAAGAGGCTTGGGGACGACCCGGCGATGGGGGCGACCCTTGGACTGTGGCGGTGATCCCGCGATCAGCCGACTTCGTTCGCTCGGCAGCGTCAGGGGTTCCCAATGTTTATGTGTTGATCGTGAATGCCCCCGACGAATGCGTCGTTGGAGGACACCCGGACAGCGTCGTGCATCTTGCCCAACTCTGCGATGCTCAAGCCGTGCCGGTGCGAGGTGTTACATCGGTTCATTGCCCTCTGGTCGAGCGCGTGGCGAAGGAGTATCGCGACCTGCACCTCCTCCCTGTCACACCGCGAGAGGACATAACATTTTACAGCGTGGCCCGGGGTGGCCCTGTCGAGCAGACATCCGAGGCGCTTGCGGACTCCATTCTGTCCCAAGCGCTGCACGGTTTCGATTTTCCGCGAACAATCCTCCGGGCCTACGAGGACGGCATACGATTTTTTGTCGAGGTGGGTGCAGGGTCTTCCTGCACCCGCGTGATCCGGCGCATCCTCGGTGAGCGCGATCATGTGGCTATCCCCACCTGCCCGATGGGGACCAATGAGGTGGAGGCTCTTCTCGAGGCCTTGGCCGTGATGGTTGCCGAGCGGTTCGTTCCCGACCTGTCCGGATTGTACGGCTCGGAGAGTGAGTCAGCCGAACTTCGCGGCCCTGACACGCCGGATGCCCGCACTGTGTCCGTCCCTGTAGGCCCAAGGATTTCGCTGCCGCCTGCACCGCCTGCGGCAATTAATCGTCCGGCGGTGCGAAGCGTGGTCAGCGCTGACGCATCCCCGCAGTATGCGACTGCCGCTCGATCCAAACCCAACGCCTCTGTGACACTGCTGCGCGCCGCCGCAGAGGCGGCCGGAGCCACTGCGATTGCACACGAGGCTTTTCTGCGAACCTCCCGATTGGCTTCGGCAAATCTTTTTGCGGCCGCCACGCTGCAAGCCGCCTTGCAGAGGCAACTGCAGGTGGTCGGTGCACCGGCCGACGGCGTCGTGCAACCGGCCACCGCGAGCCATCGGCCGCAGGCCATCGCGTTCCCCTACGAAAAATGCCTCGAATTTGCCCGCGGCTCCATAGCCGCCGTTCTCGGCCCGGAGTTCGCTGAAGTAGACCGCCATCCGACTCGTGTGCGCCTGCCGGATGAGCCCCTGATGCTCGTTCACCGAATCGTGCTGGTTGAGGGAGAACCAAAGTCGCTTAGAGAGGGCCGCATTGTTACCGAGCACGATGTGCCAGAACAAGCATGGTACCTTGACTGCGACCGGGCACCGGTCTGCATCAGCGTCGAAGCGGGTCAGGCAGACCTTTTTCTGTGCTCCTACTTGGGCATAGATTTTGTCACGCGGGGCGAGCGCGTGTACCGTTTGCTTGACGCGACCGTGGAGTTCCACCGCGGACTCCCCCGTCCCGGCGAAACCATCCGCTACGACATTCGCATCAGTCGCTTCGTCCAACAAGGGGATACATGGCTTTTCTTTTTCCAGTTTGATGCCACCGTTGCGGGCCACCCGTTGCTAACGATGCGAGACGGGTGCGCCGGATTTTTTACAGAACAGGAAATGGCTGACAGCGGCGGAATCGTTTTAACCCCCGAACAGCAAGTGCCTGTGCCCCGGCGCACAACGCCCGATTGGCCTCTGCAACTACCGTTTGACACATCAGAAAAGTACTCCGCGCAACAGGTTGACGCGCTGCGTGCTTCGGATCTCAGGGCGTGTTTCGGGGAGCAGTTTAGCCGGCTGCCTTTCACGCCACCCCCGCTGCCCGACGGCCGCCTTCGTCTGGTTCACAGAGTCAAGGCCCTCGAACCGTACGGCGGACGCTATGGCCTCGGGCGCATAGTCGCCGAAGCGGACATTCATCCCGATGACTGGTTCCTGACCTGTCACTTCGTGGACGATATGGTGATGCCGGGCACCCTGATGTACGAATGCTGCGCCCACACACTCAGGATCCTGCTGATGCGCATGGGCTGGGTTGGGCCGGTCGGCGAGATCGCCTTCGAGCCGGTGCCCGGCGTCCGAAGCAAACTCAAATGTCGCGGACCCGTGACCACGAACACCCGGGTGGTCACTTACGAATTGGTCATCAAAGAAGTCGGCTACCGTCCTGAACCCTATGCGATTGCCGATGCTTTCATGTACGCCGACGGCCGTCGCATTGTTATGTTCCACGACATGAGCATGCAGGTCACCGGGCTGACGCGCGAGGTTGTTGAGAGCCTGTGGCGCGCCGCCAAGTCCGACAGTGGCTCGACGCCGATGGATCCCCCGATCGGTTCGGTCGCCGTTACCGGCGTGCCACAACCCGCACTGTTCGATGACCGCTCGATACGCGAATTTGCCGAGGGCAGGCCGTCGGCAGCCTTCGGCCCGCTGTACAAGGATTTTGATGGTGACCGGTTCATCGCGAGGCTGCCGCGCGCCCCCTATCTCATGATGCATCGGGTCACGGCCATCGGCGACTGCGAGGCATGGCATCTCGCACCAGGCGGATGGGTGGAAGCCCAGTACGATGTGCAACCTGATCATTGGTGCTTTGCGGCTAACCGCATTCCTGTCATGCCATTTGCTTTCCTGCTGGAAGCCGCCCTCCAGCCGTGCGGATGGATGGCCGCGTATCAGGGTGCGGCCCTCAGAAGCCATGAAGGACTTCATTTCCGCAATTTGGGAGGTCGCGGCACCCAGTGGCGCGAAATCCCGGCGGCTCCGGCCACCCTCACCACGCGATGCAAAATGCTCAGTGTCTCCGAGGCCCACGGAATGATAATTCTGGACTACGCCGTGCAAGTCTGGGTCGGGGCCGATCTGGCTTACGATGCGCGGACGAATTTCGGGTTTTTCACGGCGCAGGCCCTGGCTCAGCAAACCGGCATCCGTGAGAGCATGGCACGGCCAATCGGGGCCGCGTTGCACGACTCGGTCACCCTGCACATTCCCCATCTGCCGCCCTTCGCACCGGATGATCCGGCCAGGGACACAACCGCTCCGGCGGCATGGCCCTCGCGCGCTCTGCTGATGTTTGACCGCATCAAGCACTGGTCTCCATCAGGCGGCGCTGCCGGGCTTGGCCACATGGTTGCCACCAAAACCGTTGATCCATCCGAATGGTTTTTCCACGCCCACTTCAAGGATGACCCTGTCTGGCCGGGATCGCTCGGTTTGGAAGCACTCCTACAGATGCTCAAGGTCGCAGCCCACGAAAAATGGGGCGGCAGCGCCGGTAACAAACTCCGCCCCCAGGCGCCTGCCCTCGGCATCGAGCATGCTTGGACATACCGCGGCCAAGTCCTGCCCGGCAATCACGAGGTGACGCTGGAAGCCTCGATCACGAGTGCAAAAGGTGCGCCTGAACCTGTCATCAGGGCCGATGGGTTTCTCAGCGTTGACGGGCTGACGATCTACCGTATGAACGATTTCTCCGTGCGCCTTGTGGAGGCGTGAGTGGCAGTCCGGTCGGCGTTAGGGGTTGCATTGCGCACGGACCGCCCAATACCTGATGAGTTTCATGCGTTTCAACCGTGTGAACATAGAATCCTTTGGCTATGAACTGGCGCCCAATGTGGTGTCATCGGACATGCTTGAGCAGCGACTGGCGCCGGTTTACACGGCGCTGGGGATTGCGTCAGGCCAGATCGTTGCACTTACCGGCGTGCGCGAGCGGCGCTACTGGCATCGCGGCCACATGATGTGGCAGGGCGCAGCCGCCGCCGGTCGCAAGGCTCTCGAGGCCGCCGGCTTGAGCGCAACAGAAATAGACATTCTTATCTTTGCATCTGTTTGCCGCGATCACCTTGAGCCCGCCACGGCCTGCGCCGTCGCCGACGCTCTCGGAGTATCGGGTAACACGGAAATCTACGACATTTCCAATGCCTGCCTTGGCGTCCTAAACGGCATGATCAATGTGGCGACAGCCATCGAGTCCGGTCGCGCTCGCACTGGACTGATCGTGGCTTGCGAGACGGCACGAGAAATCGTGGACATCACCATCGAGCGTCTGTGCGCCCGCCCCGACATGGAGTCCTTCAAGAAATCTCTTGCAACCATGACTGGCGGTTCCGGTGCGGCGGCAGTCTTGCTGCGGCATGCCGCCGATTCCTCGACGCGCCGGCGCCTGCTCGGGGGCGTGGTCCGCAGCGCCGCCGAGCACCATCGGCTCTGCCGATGGGGGCCACCCATCGGAGTGTCGGACGCGGTTCCTATGGAGGCAAGCACGGACGCCGCAGCCGTGCTCCAGAACGGTGTAGTGCTGGCTTCACTGACATGGAAGGCTTTCCTGCAAGAAATGGGATGGGATGCCGCGACCATTGATCGCACGATCTGTCATCAGGTCGGTGAGGGGCACCGTTTTGCATTTCTGCAAGCGGTTGGCATGCCTCCGGAAAAAGACTATCCGTCCTATGGTTTTCTTGGCAACATGGGCACAGTTTCCCTGCCGCTGACAGCCGCCCTCGCCGACGAGAGGGGATTCCTCGCACCCGGTCAGCGGGTGGCTCTGCTTGGCATCGGGTCTGGCCTTAACTGTGTTATGCTCGGCGTAGAGTGGTGAGCGGCAGGATGGCTTTTTCGACAACCTCCATCGCCCACCTCTACCCCTTTGAATCCCGCTGGTTTGACTGCAACGGTCAAACCATGCATTATGTGGACGAGGGGCGGGGAAAGGTTGTCGTCTGTGTGCACGGAAATCCGTCATGGTCGTTTCTGTTTCGCGGTGTCATCAGCGGCCTTCGCGATCGCTACCGTGTCGTGGCGCCGGATCACATCGGATGCGGCCTGTCGGCCCGTCCGAAAAGAGAGGAATATCCCTTCACATTAGAGCGGCGAGTCTCGGACTTTAGGCTGTTCATGGACCATGTCTGCCCGTCCGACCCGGTGACTCTGCTCGTTCACGATTGGGGCGGATTGATTGGCTTGGCATGGGCCGTGCGCAATCCGGCACGCGTTCAAAGCCTTATCATAACGAATACTGCGGCGTTTCCCATGCCGGCCGGCAAACGGGTGCCATGGATGCTATCATTTGTGCGACGCTCCGGCCCCGTTGCTGCGATCCTGATTCAAGGTTTCAATGCTTTCGCAAGGGGAACGCTTTGGGTCGGATGCAGCCGTCCGGTGACCCCTGATGTCCGGCGCGGCTACCTTGGTCCGTACGATTCGTGGCGCAACCGGTTGGCCACGCTCCTTTTTGTCAAAGATATCCCAGCAACTCCTCTCGACTCCTCCTATCCGGCCCTGCTGGAGGTCGCAGAGGGTCTCAAACAGTTTCGTGACACGCCCGCGCTTGTCTGCTGGGGGATGAAGGATCCGGTCTTTGATCCGGATTATCTGGCCGAGTGGCGAAACCGCCTGCCTCAGGCTCAGGTCGTGCAGTTTGGCGACGCAGGTCATTACTTATTCGAAGATGCCGGTGATGCCATCATGGCGCCAATAATCAAGCATCTGGACCGTCTCGCGGGGCGAACACATGACTGAGTTGACCTCTGCATCGGCGACCGCGCCGCCGCCGCAAGCGAATGTTGCCGCCCTGCTGAGGGAGGTTGCGGCAGCAAGACCCTACAAGAAGGCAGTCGTGACACCGTGCGGACGCGATGCAGCCGGCCGCAGACGCTATGTTCACCTGACATTCCAGCAGTTGGATGCCGAGAGCGACCGCTACGCCCACGGGCTTCGACGGGCTGGTGTCGGTGTGGGGTCGCGAGTGCTGGTCTTTGTCCCGCCGGGACTCGACTTCTTCGCCCTGACCTTTGCCGTATTCAAAGTTGGCGCTGTGCTGGTTCTCATTGATCCGGGAATCGGCAGAGTCGGCCTTGCGGAGGCTTTGCGGCCTGTGCAGCCGGAGGCGTTCATCGGCGTGCCCCGAGCGCACCTGCTGCGCCTACTGCATCCGTCCTCCTTCCGTTCAGTTCGCTTGCCGGTCACAGCAGGCCCGCGCTTGGGGTGGGGAGGCCTGTGCTTGCGCGATCTCCGCGCCGACGATGCGACACCTTTTCCCATGGCAGAGACGACCGCCGCATCGCCCGCCGCCATCTTGTTTACCTCCGGCAGCACGGGCCCGCCCAAGGGTGCCCTGTACACTCACGGAAATTTCCTTGCTCAGATTGACACGCTTCGGCGTGTGTGGGGCTACGGTCCCGACGACACCGATTTGGCCACCTTTCCCTTGTTTGCCCTGTTTGACGCAGGGCTAGGCATGACGGCGGTCATTCCGGATATGGATGCTACGCGTCCAGGATCGGCAGATCCGGTTAACATTATCGAGGCGATTACCGATCACGGCGCCACCACGATGTTTGGTTCGCCGGCTTTGCTGGCGCGGCTGTGTCTTTACGGTCGCCGACACGGGCTGCGCCTGCCATCGCTGCGTACTGTAGCCTCAGCGGGTGCGCCCGTGCCTCCGGCCACGCTTGACACCCTAAGGGGTTTTCTGTGCGCCGAGGCCAATGTTTTTACGCCGTACGGCGCAACCGAATCGCTGCCCATTGCGTCCATCGAAAGCCGGGACATCTTGGGCGTAACCGCCGCGAAAACCGGCCGAGGCTGGGGAACTTGCGTGGGAAAACCCGTTGACGGTGTTGAGGTTCGCGTCATCGGGGTGACCGATGACCCCATCGAAACCATGGATTCTGCAACACTCCTGCCGCCCGGCGACATCGGAGAGTTTATCGTCAGCGGTTCCGTCGTGACGCGTGAGTACTACAATCAGCCGGAAGCCACACGACTGGCCAAAATTCGCGACGGCGAACGCGTGTGGCACCGCGTCGGCGATTGCGGTTATGTGGACGCGGCCGGCAATCTCTGGTTCTGCGGGCGCAAGAGCCACAGGGTTGTAACCGCAGGGGGCGTCCTGTTTACCGAACCGGTCGAGGGAATCGTCAACACCCACCCGGCCGTGGCTCGCAGCGCACTCGTTGGCGTCGGACGGGCACCCAATCAGCAGCCCGTCGTTGTTGTGGAACTTAGGGAAGACAACCGTTTTGCCGATGAGCGGGAAATCATCCGTGAAATTCAGGCTCTGATGCAAACCCAACCTATTACCTGTCAGATTCGCTCGGTTTTAGTTCATCCCCGGCTGCCAGTGGATGTCCGGCATAACTCGAAAATCATTCGCGAAAAGTTGGCTCAATGGGCCGCGGGGAGGCTGGCGTGACAGGCACGACTCGCGGGCGCGTTCTGGTGACCGGCGGAACCGGCTTCATTGGGCGCGCTGTTGTCTCCCGGCTGGTTTCGCAGGGTTGGACAGTGCGCAGCCTGAGCCGGCGCCCTGATGAGGCGCTTCAACGCCTCGGCGTGGAGTGTCATTGCGGGGGTATTGCCGATCTTGCCGCGGTGCGGCGGGCTTGCGCCGATTGCGATGCGGTCATTCACACCGCCGCGAAGACAGGAGTTTGGGGGTCGAGAAAGGAGTTTATCGAAACAAATCTTCGAGGGACAGAGAATATCCTGACAGCCTGCAGGGGAAGTCGCGTGCGGGCGCTCGTCCACACAAGTTCCCCGAGCGTTGTTTGCGACGGACGGCCGGTCGAAGGGCAGGACGAGTCGCTCCCGTACCCGCACTCCTATCTTTGCCACTACAGCGAGACGAAAGCCTTGGCCGAACAGGCGGTCCTCGCTGCCAGCGGCCCTGATCTGCCCACCGTTGCGCTGCGGCCCCATCTCGTGTGGGGTCCGGGAGATCCGCATCTTCTGCCGCGCCTTGTCGCTCGCGCCCGAACCGGCCGTTTGCGCATCGTGGGCGACGGTAGAAACCGCGTGGACGCAACATACATTGACAATGCCGCGGATGCGCACTTGCTGGCGCTCGAATCGCTCCTGAATCCCGCCCGAGCGTGCGCCGGAAAAGCCTATTTCATTGCCAATGACGAACCCATGCCCCTTTGGGATCTTGTCAACCGCCTACTGGCTGCGGCCGGGCTGCCGCCGGTACGCCGGCGAGTCCCGGCTGGCGTGGCCGCTGCGGCAGGGTTTCTATTGGAATCTCTCCATCGGGCGTTTGCGCCCCATCGCGAACCCCTCATGACGCGCTTCGTGGCCCAGCAATTGTCCATGCCCCACTGGTTCAATCTCGCCGCTGCCAAGCGAGATATCGGATACCGGCCCGTTGTCAGCACCGAGGAGGGACTGAGGCGACTTCAGGCAGCCCTGCGTGCCGGGAGTAAAGGCGACTGATGGAGCATAACTGGACGATGGTTTCCTGTGCCGGATTGCCGGCGACAGCGCCGCGACAAGGCACCGTGAGCGTTTACTGCGTGCATGCCGACCAACCATTTCTTGACTGGCAGGAGTGCATGGTTTTGCTGGACGAGGACGAGCAAAGCCGTGCGGCACGATTGAAATTTGACGAGCCGCGACGGCGCTATGTTCTGGCACGCTGCCTGCTCCGGTGCGTGGCCGGTGCCGTGCTGGACCACGACCCTGCAGCACTGCGATTTTTTTACATGCCCTCAGGCAAGCCGGAACTCGAGTGGCCCGAGACGACGCCGCCGTTTTATTTTAATCTGACGCATTCCTTCGACCTCGTGTTGCTGGCCGTGGCGCGCCATGCGCCGGTCGGCGTGGATGTGGAGAAGCGTCGAGTTCCCGGCGACATTCACCGGATTGCATCCAAGCATTTCCTGCCGGACGAGGCCGTGCAACTCGCCTCAATGCCGCAACCCCTGCAGCCGGAGGCCTTTTTGCGCGCCTGGACGCGCAAGGAGGCCTGCCTAAAGGCCATCGGCGGGCACTTGTTCCGCGATCTCAAACGGTTTCATGTATCGCTCCATCCGTCCGAGCCGGCCACCCTCCTCGGCACGACTTTGGAAGGTCGCAACGCAGGCGAATGGCACATGGCTCATCTCGAACCGGCCGACGGTTATCTCGGGGCGCTTGCCGTGATGGCGCCATTCGAAGGCCTCGCGACCTATCGAGTTCTTGCCGGCTAAATCGCGCGGCTACTCCTGCGCAACCAGCAGCAGGGAGCGCGGTTCGACCTCCACTTCGCCCGAGACCCGGCCCAAAGATGTTTTCGACGCTTTGGCGCCTTGAACGAACACCGAACACTCCCCCTCAATCGGCAAACGGAACTTCAACGCGCGCGAGGTAGGATTGATCAGCACCGCTGCCCGCTTCCATGTTTCACCCGGCAACCCTGAGCCATCGAGAGTGAACACGATGGTCTCCGCCGCAGGCAGGCCGGCTTCGATGAACTTGAGCCTCCGACGAACATCCTGAGCCGTACGGAGGCGAAACATCGGATGCGCACGCCGCAAGCCAATCAGCCCCCGGAAATACTCGTTCACCGCGGCATAGGTTTTCTTGCGCGACCAGTCAATCTGGTTGACCTCGTCGCCGGCATTGTAACTGTTGTGGTTTCCCTGTTTGTAGCGGCAAAAATCCGTGCCGCTGTGCAGAAACATGACCCCCTGAGATACGGACAGGATGGCCCCCGTCAGCATGACCATCTTCCGGTGCTCTTCCTCAGAGGCCTTCGGGGCCGAGACCAGCAGTTTGTCCCAAAGGTCCAGGTTGTCATGCACCGTAGCATAATTAATCGACTGGGCCGGGTCAGCCGCCCAGTCGTCAATGCTACCGGCGATTCCTTTGATCACGCCGTCGCGGCGGCTGCCGTTTTGGACATATCCGGGACTATTGCCGTCAGGCTCGCCTTTCAGGGCATTGCGGAAGTGATCATTAAACGCGCCCAACCCTGTCCCCCGGACAACCCGTTTGTCCGTTATCTTGGGCACTCCCGTGCCGTCCGGTCCTGTGGCGGCCCACGGTTCGCCGTAAATCAGCAGACGCGGATCAATCTCCAGCAGTTCCCGTCGGATCTCGAGCATGGTATCAAGATCAATCAGGCCCATGAGGTCGAAACGGAACCCATCGACACCGAACTCCTCGACCCAATACTTGCATGAATCCACAATGAAGCGGCGCACCATCGGCGCTTCGGAGCGCATTTCGTTGCCGGTGCCGGATCCGTTGTAAAACGAGCCGTCGTCGCGTGTCCGCAGGTAATAACCCGGCGCGGCAAACTCAAAGGTGTTCTGGGTACCGGTGTGATTGTAAACCACATCCATGATGACTCCGATGCCAGCCGCGTGCAGCGCCTGCACGAACTGCTTGAATTCCCGGATGCGCGCGGGGCCGCGGATGTCTGTGGCATACCAGCCCTCCGGCGAGTTAAAAAATGCCGTCATGTAACCCCAGTTGTAGGACGGATTGTCCTCGTCGTTGTCAAAGTCCTGAATGGGCTGAATCTGGACATGTGTCACCCCGAGTTCCTTGAGATGATCAAGACCGGTCACAACCGTGGGCTCGCCGGGCAGATGGGTGCCGGGCTTGATGGCCCCGAGAAATTTGCCCCGTAAAGGCTCGTCCACTCCCGATGTCGGCGAAATCGTAAAATCGCGCACGCTGATCTGATAGATGATGGCATCGGTCGGCGAAGTGCCGTAGTCGGGCCGCTTCACAGGGCGAAATCCCGGCGGATCCTGCCGCCGCACATCCGTGATGCGCGACGGCACTCCGTCGCCCACCGTGTTGGTTGCCAGCGGATCAATGATTTCGCGCTCCCCGTAACGGTCCGTGGTGACCCGCAGCCGGTAGTGGGTCCCCTCGAGGTTCCCCTCGGCACGCGCCATCCAGGAGCCGTCGCCCATGTTTTTCATGGGAAGCACCCGCAGCGGCTCGGAATCGTCGTAACTGCGGTACAGAACCACGCTCGCGGAGGTCGCCGTTGGCGAGAATAGACGGAAAGTCGTGGCTTCCGGCGAGAAGTTTGCCCCCATCGGTTCTGTCGGGACAAAGAGGGTGGGGTCGTCCAACACTCGCCGCAGCGTTGCTTGCGCCGGACGATATCCGGCCGCCGCAACCTCATATCTCGCATGTTTGATATCGAGGTCGCTAGCCAGTTGCAGGGTCACAAAGGTTGAACGCCCGCCAGAGGGTTTGTGGGCCTTCGCTTCCAAAACCCCGACCGTGCGTCCCTCACTGTCACGCACCCAGAACCGCTGGGCCATGATGAACGACAGGTCGAGCGGATGAGAGAGTTTGACGAGGATTTGGCGCCGGCTGTCAATGTAGGCGCCGGCCACCTTGGGGCTGATGTCCGGTCGCGACCGATAAATGTTTGGATCGTTGCCAATCAGCCAGATTTCATAGCCCAAGGCCGGGGTCCAGAACCGATCCATGCCATCTTTAGCATTCCAGTCACGGCGCAGGCGCGGAACGAAACCGATCTCAGGTTGCTGCCCAGGTTTAGCCACATAATCTGACGGCCGCAGGACAAAATAGACCCCGTAATCGTCTCGCCCCGACGACATGACCTCCGGTTCCTGAATCTCCGCCTCGTGGCGTGCGTCCCAAGTCCACAATCCGGCGTCCGTATAGTCGCCGTCGTAGCGATGATACCGGATGATCAGAAGAGGTTCGGTCGGAGATGTCATCTTGTCTCCGTCAGTACCCTTGCTGGCAGCAAACAACGCGCCGCTGCCCACCAAACACCCAATCAAATACACGCCGACGACGAGTGCCGGGCGCAAGACGGCTTTGTGTTTCAGCATGACTCACCTCACGCTTCCCCGATGCATCAATGTGACATCCATCGCCACGAGACCGCACTTGCGCAACTCGAATGTGCGTCGGTTGCCTCGCTCAGGCTTTGGAAAAGGTCAGATGGTCGCCCTCCGCGTCCACACGCACCGTGTCGCCGTCTCCAAACTCGCCCTGCAAGATGCGCAGCGACAGGGGATCGAGGATGAGTCGCTGAATGGCTCGCTTGAGCGGCCGCGCCCCAAACGCAGGCACATAGCCCTCCCGGGCGAGGAGTTCACGCGCTGCGGGAGTCAGTTCAATCGTCATCCGCCGATCTGCAAGGCGCTTGAGAATCAGACCCATCTGAATGTCGATAATCCGCTCCACATGCTCGCGACTCAACGAATGGAAGACGATGATCTCGTCCACGCGATTGAGAAACTCGGGGCGGAAATAGCGCCGCAATTCCTCACGAACTGCCGAATCCATCCGCTGATCGTCGCCAGCCATCCGCTCAATGATATCCGACGCAATGTTGCTCGTCATAATCAAAACGGTATTGCGGAAGTTCACCACGCGCCCCTGCCCGTCTGTCAGGCGCCCGTCTTCGAGGATCTGCAGGAGAATGTTGAACACATCCTGATGCGCCTTCTCAATCTCATCAAACAAAATCACGGAATAGGGCTTCCGCCGGACTGCCTCGGTCAACTGTCCGCCCTGCTCGTACCCGATGTAACCCGGCGGCGCACCGATCATGCGGGACACGGCATGCTTCTCCATGTACTCGCTCATGTCGATGCGGACCAAGTTGTTCTCGTCATCAAAGAGAAACTCGGCCAGCGCGCGTGCCAGTTCGGTTTTCCCGACGCCCGTGGGGCCAAGGAAGATGAAAGAGCCAATGGGCCGCTTGGGGTCGCTCAGGCCTGATCGCGCACGCCTGACGGCGTTGGACACGGCCGCAATGGCGGCGGACTGACCCACAACGCGCTCCGAGAGGCGCTCATCCATGCGGACGAGTTTTTGCACTTCGCCCTCCATGAGTCGCGATACTGGAATGTTGGTCCACCGCGAGACAATCTCGGCGATGTGCTCCTCGGTGACCTCCATTCCCGCCAGACCCGCTGCCGACTCGCTGGCAGCCTGCAACTGCTCCAATTGTCGCCGTAACTGCGGCAGACGCCCGTGCTGGAGTTCCGCCGCGCGCGACCAATCAGAGGCCTGTTGAGCCTTTTCGATTTCCATCTGCAAGGCTTCGATTTCGCGCTTCGTCTCCGCGATGCGGTCGCCCACCTGTTTTTCGGCCTGCCATTGCATCTCGAGGTCGCGCTCCCGCTGTTGCAGGGTTTTCAGTTCTCCCTCGATCTTCGCGAGACGCTCACGGCTGGCGCTGTCAGTCTCTTTGCGAAGGGCAGCCGCCTCAATCTCCAACTGAATGATACGCCGATGCACTTCGTCGAGTTCCTCGGGGCGGGAGGTCAATTCCATGTGCAACCGCGCAGCGGCTTCATCCACCAGATCAATGGCCTTGTCCGGCAGGAAACGATCGCTAATGTAGCGGTGACTCAGCGTGGCCGCGGCGACCAGGGCTGTGTCACGAATACGCACCTTGTGATGCTGCTCGTACCGATCGCGAAGCCCGCGAAGAATGCTGATCGTGTCTTCCACGCTGGGCTCGTCCACGGTGACCGGCTGGAACCGGCGCTCGAGCGCCGCGTCTTTTTCTACATATTTCCTGTACTCATCAACCGTCGTGGCGCCGATCGTGCGCAATTCACCCCGCGCCAGCAGCGGCTTGAGCATGTTGGCCGCATCCACAGCGCCCTCGGCCGCGCCGGCCCCCACCACGGTGTGCAACTCGTCAATGAACAGCACGATTCGGCCGTCCGATTGGACGACCTCGTTTAGGACGGCTTTCAAGCGGTCCTCAAACTCTCCGCGGAATTTCGCGCCTGCAATAAGGGCGCCCATATCCAGCGCCACGATCCGCTTGTTGGCCAGCCCCTCGGGCACATCCCCGCGGACAATGCGTTGCGCCAGACCCTCCACAATGGCTGTTTTGCCCACCCCGGGGTCGCCAATGAGAACCGGATTATTCTTGGTTTTTCGCGAGAGCACCTGCATCACGCGCCGGATTTCGTCGTCTCGACCGATGACGGGGTCCAACTTGCCTTGCCGCGCAGCCTCCGTGAGGTCCCGGGCGTACTTCTTCAGAGCCTCGTATTTCGCTTCCGGAGACTGATCCGTGACGCGCTGGTTGCCGCGAATGTCCACCAAGGCCTTGAGGATTGCGTCTTTCGTTGCTCCGCGCGCCGCGAGAAGACGGGCCGCCTCGGATGCGCTTTGTTCGGCTATCCCAAGCAGCAGATGCTCGGTCGAGGTGAACTCGTCCTGCAAGCGCTCGGCTTCACGCTCAGCGGCATCTACGGCCAGAATGACCGGCCGCGCGAGCGACGGACCTTGCTGCGCACTACCGCTGACGCGCGGCAGGCGCTCGAGCACCCGGGTCACATCGCGCGTCAGGTCTGCTACGGGAATGCCCATGCGTGTCAGAACGGATGGGACAATTCCATCCTCTTGCACCAAGAGGCCGTGCAGGAGGTGCTCCGTCGTAATTTCAGGATGCCCGTACTGGCTGGCCAGCGATTGCGCCGCCTGAAAAGCCTCTGTCGCCTTGATGGTGAACTTGTCTGGCCGCATCCGACCGTGCCCTCCTTCTTTGGTGTGTGCCCGTCAAATCAACCTGTTTCGCCCGTAGGCGGTGAAACTACCTCAACAATGCCCACGAAAGCAAAGAGTCTGCCAGAGCGTTTTGCGCGCTTGAATGGTGGCACCCGCCCGACAGTACCGGAGGGGTATGACAGTCATACGAGAGGCATTCCAGCCCGGGCTACCCGATGCGCGCGGGCATTTCGGTATTTTCGGCGGGCGGTATGTGCCCGAAACGCTCATGCCGGTCTTGCTCGATTTGGAGCGTCAATATTTGGTGCTTAAGGACGACCGCAGTTTTCAGGCTGAAGTGGACGACTTGCTGCGCAACTATGTCGGGCGTCCCACTCCCCTGTTTGCCGCGGAGCGTCTGTCTGCGGCCTTAGGAGGGCACCTGCGCATTTATCTCAAGCGGGAGGATCTGTGCCACACAGGCGCGCATAAAATCAATAATACCATTGGGCAGGCCTTGCTTGCCAAACGCATTGGCAAGCCCCGCGTCATCGCCGAGACCGGCGCCGGGCAGCACGGCGTCGCCACGGCGACAGCCGCCGCCCTGCTTGACCTGGAGTGCGATGTTTTTATGGGCGCTGAGGACATCGAGCGTCAGCGCCTCAATGTGTTCCGCATGGAATTGCTGGGCGCTCGAGTCATACCCGTCACAAGCGGCAGTTCGACGCTCAAAGACGCCACAAACGAGGCCATGCGCGACTGGATGGCGCGATGTGACGACACCCACTACATCATCGGCTCCGTCGTCGGGCCGCATCCGTTTCCTATGATGGTTCGCGACTTTCAGTCGGTCATCGGTCGCGAAGCGCGAGAGCAAATCCTGGAGCGCGAGGGACGCCTGCCAAACGCCATCATAGCGTGCGTGGGCGGGGGAAGCAACGCCATGGGAATCTTCCACCCGTTTGCCTCGGATGCTGGCGTCCGGTTCTTCGGCGTCGAGGCAGCCGGTCACGGCCTTGATTCCGGCGCCCACGCGGCCAGCATCGAGCGAGGGAGTGTCGGGGTCTTTCACGGTGCCAAAAGTTTTGTCCTGCAGACCGATGACGGGCAGATCACGCCTGCCCATTCGATTTCGGCCGGACTTGATTACCCGGGCACAGGACCAGAACATAGTTATTATGCGGCCTCGGGCCGGGCAGAGTATGTGGGCATCACTGACGCGGAGGCACTGGAAGGGGTCAAATTGCTCTGTCGCACGGAGGGCATTATCCCGGCGCTTGAAACCGCCCACGCCATCGCTTTCCTTGCCAAACAGGCAGAACGCATGTCCAAGGACAGCATAGTCCTTGTCAACCTGTCTGGCCGCGGCGACAAGGATGTTTTCAGTATCGCGAAAGGTCTCGGGAAAGAGATCTGAAGATTTCATAAGCGGCCTTGGGCTTGAGGTCGCGGGTTAGCAAGCCCATGGCCATCAGACTCTCGGGACGCTGCTCGTCAGTGCGCCAGTCATTGAGCGTGTGATAACTGGCTTGCTCGATAAACGGCCGTTCCAGCATCGCCTGCATGCTCTCCTGAAGCAGCCGCGCCTGTAAGGCTTGCGTCTCGGGCGAGGTCGCGTGCCAACCATATTCAGTGATGTAAAAGGGTTTGTGCCCATCGCCCCGGCGCACGAGGACCTCGCGCATCTGGTCAATCCACCAGATGTTGATTCGGTCCTTCTCCGTGTACGGGTGAAGACCCACGGCATCGAAGCAAGGCCCGCCGCCGGCCTCGTACAAACCTTCGATAAACCGGGTCTCGGGCACCTGTAATCCGCCGACGATGACGATGCAGTCCGGATCAGCCCGTTTGGCAGCGCGATGGAACCGCTTGAGCATCTCAGCATAGCGGTTCGGGTTGCCACCCCAGCGGATTCTCACGGGCACACCGGAAGTGTCGAGATCCCACAAAGGCATCCCCATCCCGTCTTGCTCGTTCCAAAGTTCCCAGCGTTTGACAAGATTTCTGTACCGGGCGACAAGCGCCTCGGACCAGCGCTCGAAATCGTCCAAATACGCGGGATCGGGCGGCGTCACCGAAAGCAGGTGCAATTGTTTTTCTCGCTCGAACAACATGCGCACACGCGGGTCCGGATCCCGCGCATACTCGGGCGTTCCCGCCACGCAAGCCACGACTTCGATCCCGCGCGCCCTGACCAGCCGGACCAAAGGGTCGAAGTCGCCCCAATCGTAGTTTCCTTTTCCAGAGTCGGACAGATCCCAGCCCACGCCAAGCCGCGTGTTAGTCACCCCGGCACTCGTCATCCAGTCGAGCAGTCGCCGCGCGCGCCCGTTCCGGTCAAAGTTCGAAGTACCGCCGCCGTCACCCCAAACAACATTCACGCCCAGAAGAAGGGGCCGCGAGGTCTGATCAGCCCCACTGACGCTGCCTGCCCAGAGCCCAGCGAATAGTATGAAGGCAAGCACTCGCATGTGGCGCAACATGGGATGCCCCTTTTCCTATCCTCTATTCCGCCGGAGCCGCGCCATAAGCCCGGGCTATGCGCAGCCGCACCTCCCCCTCGATGAAACCGCTGGCAAGATACGGATAAAGGTGTTTTCCGGGACAAGCCGTCTGGGCATATTCGAGATGTCCGCGCAATGTCGCCGGATCAATGTTGTACTTGTCACAGGCCCACGCCATCAGATCGCAAATCGCCGACAACTGTTTCTCTGTTGGGGTCTGCAGGTCGTAATTGCCCATGGCCGTCACAAGCAGGTGACCTGCGGGATCATAGGTCGTTGCCGTGTCGCCCGCCTTCATGATGTCGCGGCACTCGTAAATGCGACCCTCGAGGTCCACCATAAAATGGTACGGAATGTCCGCCCAGCCTCTTGCCGACCAACCCCACTTCTGAAGGTTCTGCAACAAAACTTTCGGATCACGGTCGGGGGTCAGCGGCTTGGGACTGCCTTCGTGATGCAGGGTCAGCACGGTCGGAAAATGGCCTTTCATGGTTCCACTGCTTTCCTGCCCGCCCCACTCGGCTTTGGAGATTATTGCGGGCTTAGGCACGCGCGGCGTCGCGTTTTCTATCCCACTCGTCGTAGCATCAAACGCGCGCCCCAACGGCATGGTGCGCCGGGCCATAGGCAACGGGACCTCTGATGAAAGATACGGCCCTGCTAAGGCCGCCGTACTGCCGAGGTGGCACAAGGTGCCAACCAGCAAACCTAACAGGATGAGGACATGCCCGACAGATCTCATAACAGCCTCCTTTGTTGAAGCGGTTGCACGCGGCCCGCTGTCACCGGCCCTTGCGTACGGGCAGCGCCGTGTCGGGGGGCAGGGACACTCCGTCGCCCGCGTTCACCTCTGGCGCAACAGCCGCCCAAGGGTCGGACGGTGCCGCCGCCGTCGCTATGGGGGCAGGCCCGGTACGGGTTGCGCGGCCGCCTACGCCGCTGCAACCGCACAACAAAAAGACGCTTAATCCCAAGACTACGACAGAGCGCATAAAACCTGTTTTATTGCTCATCTCGTCCTCTCCCGGGCCGCAACGGGCAACCTCCTAATCTTGCAACACCCCTTAACGCTGGGCCGCATCCTTTCATCATTCAAGTCCTGCCTGTCTTTTCCCTGCTGGCAAACCGGATCGTCAGTTGCCCATCATGCCAAGTCTTCAGCAGGACTTCAACGCGGTGCAAAAACACCTTCCCTTCGACAGGCGCCAAACGCCGCATGCGCAACGGCCGGTTGTCGTCAAGATGAGCGGTTTCGACCGGCCGCAGCGTCGTGAGAATCAGACGCTGATGAAAGATGCCGGTAATCACTGCGCTATCCGCCGTCGGGTAGCGGATGTTCCAAAAAAGAATCGTCCCATCCACATCCAGTAACGGCTCGTCGGACGCGATCACCCGAAACACTTTCAGGCCGACTCCACCGGCGCGGATTGCGGAGCCATTGCAGTCCCAAGCCTCCTGCAGGCTATGACATTCAACGACCCTTTGCCGGCCGACATCCCACAACAAAACCGGATGCGAAGGCGAAGAGGCGGTGGACGGTCGGCGGATGTTCGCGGCGCTCCCCCCAGTCTCTCGGCTGAGAAACACGCAATAGCCATTCCGCGTAACCGTCTGCGGAAGGAGGTCGCACGAGGTGGTTCCAACTGATTCCTGTTCGGCTAACGGGAAGCAGGGCGAAAAACCGTACCAATCTCCTTCGGTGTCGCGGATGGTTTTCCAAATAATATCCATCCGATGATCGCTGGCGCTGAGCGGGATCAGAACTGCACGACCGCCCTTGGGGCGAAACCGTCGCACATAACAAAAAGGAGACTCCTGAGTCACTTCAGCATCCGGCAAGAACGCGGGCACGGCCACAGGAACATCTTCTGAAAGCCCTCCAGCAGAACGGTCCCCCAGCGTGCCAGTAACATAGTCCACCGTGGCGCAATACGGTTTTGTCGCGTCCACCCCCCACAAGACAGTCATCTCCGGGGGCAACAGGCGGTAGGAATCGAACATGGCGTCGCAGCCCCAGCGGTAACCGTTCCGGCCACCAACATAGATGATGCGGCGCGACGCCTTGGCCCGGACCCACTTTTCCACCACGCGAATCTCTTCCGGCGGTATGGGGAACCACTCGCTGAAAATGAGCGTATCCACCTGCGGGTGAGCGTCAAGGCAAGCGCGCAGGGACTCTGCGTAAAAGGTATGCATAGCCGGACCGTGGCGCATGAAACTCTCGTACACCCGCCATACCTCGCGGCAGGGACGCGGATAAACATGCGACAGGCCGGCATACGAATACACAAAAGCGTACCGCATCACCGGTGGGCTCAGCCGTCGCAACAAGGCGTTTACGCCTGTCATCAGAGCCATGTGCTTCCTGTCGCGGCTGTAATTCCAACCGTACCAGTGACGGCTCATCCCTTGGGGTGCCGCCGCCGTCGCCGCCAGCGTGTAGCGGGCGAAGAACGGCATCGGGATCAGAGAATCGTCTGCGTGTCCCTCCGGCGTGTGTTCATCCGTCGGGTTGTTTACCATGATGAGCGGCTTGCCGCAATGGTGGGCGAGGCACTCATAGTAGGCCTGATACGGAGAGCATTCCCCGTCATGTGGAGCGACTACTTGTGCCCACAGGTTATCCGGCTGCATGCGCACCACGATAAAATCCACATTGGGCAGATGTGTCAGGCGTCCGGTGTCGCAGCATGAGTTCCATGTCTCCGCCGGCGTGTTCTCGAAAGTCGGCGTAAAAAACCACGGCATGATACCGATGCGTTGAAAACCCTCGGCTCGGGCATGCCGTGTCAGTGCGTCGTAAAATTCCACGAGCACATCGCGTTTCACCTTTTGAAGGGTGACATACGCCACCGACTCGTCCTGACGCGTCGGGTACTCGAGTTCGGGATGGCGCTCCGCGAAGATTTGCCTGATGGGATCATCCGGGCCCGGAATGTCGGTGCGCAGCATCGGCTCCTCGAAAACAATCCAGTCGAAGCCGTACCCTCGCATGAGCGTCGTCAGGCGCCGGAGGTAGTCCAACCAGACGCGCGACCCGAAAGAGGCGAAATGAAACACCTTTCCTTGGTCCGCGTAATGCTGATAGTGGAAGACGGAATTATCGTGGTAATGTTGGGACTCGCTCAGCGGCACATCCTCCACATGGGCCACCGTGGACTGAATCTGGACGCAACTCGGGACATTCTCCTTGCGCGCCAGCCGCGTGAACTTGCGATATTGCGCACCGAACCTCTCGTGCACATCCCTCATCCGGAAGGCATAAAAAGCATTGTACGCGATGTCGAAGTTCCAGCGTTTGAGGTCACGAAAATATCGGACAAACTCGGGATCGCTTTTGATGATTGGGCCGACAGGCAGAATGTTCACGGGTGGTACTCCCCCATCTCGTTTGGTGCCTCGCGGGCTATTTCGACGATTGCCCAGAGGCAACTGCTTATGTTGAAAGACTGTTTTCGCTGCGGATTCGCCCCGCACCCGGCGCAAGAGCCGGTGAAAGCCGCCGGATGAGACTGGGATATGTTTTTGTCATTCTGGCGGCTTGCTGCTGGGGCGGGTCGGCAGTGGCAGCCAAAGCCTTGTCGCTCGGCAATGTCGCCGGAGCCCTCCTCCTTTCCCAAAGCCGGGTGACCGTAGCCTGGGTGATCATACTGGTCTACCTGTTGGCGCGGTCTCCCGCGAGGCTTCGCGTTCCGTTGAGCGATCTCGCGGCTTTCGCTGTTTTCGGTATTTGTGGCATCGCAGGAGCCAACTATTTCCTCTACTTTGCCATTGAACGCATGGACGCTGCGGTGGCCGATGTCATCCAGTTCACCGCCCCGCTTCTCGTTGCTGTCTGGCTGCATGCGACGCGACAAGAACGCTTTGACAAGACCAAGTCCGTCGCCTTGGCGCTGGCGATGGCCGGGGTTGTGTTGTCGTTGGGGCTGCCCTCCGGTGTGCGGTCACTCAGCGCCGCGGGCGTCGTATCGGCTGCTGTTTCGGCTCTGTGCTTTGCGTGTATGATCGTCCTCGGAAAATCACTTTCCCGGCGGCACGATCCAATCGTCTACCTTCATTACGGTTTTGCCGCTTCGGCGCTGTTCTGGGCGGTCATAGCCCCTCCATGGACCCTCCCCGCGCGCATCGGGTCGTGGCAGACAGCCGGCTTACTCGTTGTCTTTGGCTTCACCTCAGCCCTCCTGCCTTATGTCTTTTTTCTCGCCGGTCTCCGTCGTGCGCCGGCCAGCCGCGCCGCCATTGTCAGCACCTTGGAACCGGCCATCATTGCTGTGGGTGCCTATCTGTTTCTTGGTGAATCGCTGACCGTGTCTCAGATGACCGGCATTTCGCTCGTCATTGCCGCCGTGGGGGTCATCGAGGCTGCGCCGATTGCACGCGAGGCGGAACGGATTTGATGACTATGGCGCGCCGCGCTTGTAGGCTTCGCAAAGCGTTTTGATGTCCGCCTCGAACAGAGGGCGGTTCACGGGCTGGTGAAGCACGGCTGCCGGGTGCAGGCACACAAACAACGGCAGTCCCTCGTAATGCTCCCAAGTGCCGCGGATTTTCGTGATGGTGATCTGGCGTTTCAGCAGGGTCATGACGGCGAACCGGCCTAGTCCGCAAAGCATCTGCGGACCAATCAGTCGCAATTGCTCGAGCAGGTACGGCTCGCAGGCGGCGATTTCCTCAGGCAGCGGATCTCGGTTATCGGGCGGACGGCACTTAAGGATGTTGCAGATGAACACTTCGTCGCGCTCGACACCGTGCTTTTTCAACTCGCGGGTCAAAAGATTCCCGGCTGCCCCCACAAATGGCTTGCCCTGTTCATCCTCCGTTGCACCGGGCGCCTCCCCAATGAACACCAGCCGCGCCTTGGGATTGCCGACACCGAACACGGCGTTCTTGCGCTGATACCCCAGCGCGCACTTGCGGCAAGCCTCGACCTCGGCGCGCAAAGCCGCGAAGCGGGCAGGCGCTTGAGGAGAGGAAGACCCTGCTGGCGCGGACGGCAGCCCGCTGGCGTCTTGCGCCCCTGCGCCGCCCGGGGAAGATGCCCCGGACGCCATCGCAGCCTCAAGTTCATCCCGTGGCACCAAGAGCCCCTGACGCCGGATCCATTCCAGATAAACACGCGCATCCTGCAGCGCGCTTCGCTCGCACTGGCTCATTCACGACCTCTTGACATCATTACCGGCCACAAGCCGTTGCTAGGGCGCAAGGCCGCAGGCTGGCAACCTGAATATGCTTAGCCACGCAAGGTACGAAAAAAGGCCGCGTCGATTGCCCAGAGCCATCGCGCGACCCGCGGGGGCGATTAGCTCAGATGGTTAGAGTGCCACGTTGACATCGTGGAGGTCAGTGGTTCGATTCCACTATCGCCCACCATTTTCACCTAACTTGTAACTCCTCCGGACGCCGGCTGCCTCCAGTCTCGAAAAGATGTGCATTCGCCTTGCGATCGTCGGGCGTTAAGAGACTGGAGCTGATGGTCGGATTCGAACCGACGACCTGCTGATTACGAATCAGCTGCTCTGCCAGCTGAGCTACATCAGCCCCTTCGCGCGTTAAGCGCGGGCGCCTAAGGTGGCGTCCATTTCAGCCCTTACAAGCGAAAACTTCTGCCATTCCCGCAGCGAATCACTGCCGCGTGCGCGCATAATAGGCCGTGATGAAAATACGCCATGCAGTCAAGTACGCCGTCGCCGGTTTTGCTGCTGCCGCCACGGTCGTCGGCATCGTGGCCATCAAAGTGGCTGAGCATCAGCGGCGCTCACGCGGTGCTCAGGAATCCCAGCGCATTACGGAAACGCTGCGGCAACGCGGCATCGGGGGGGCCTTGCCGACCAAACCCGCCGAGGGTGCGGCTGGCGACCGCCCATCTCCCCAGTGATTGCCGCTTCGGCTCTGCGCGGCAATGCCTGAACCTTGCGCATTTGTTGCCTCATCGGACGACGCGGGACTGCGTCTCGATGTTTTCCTGACACGCCACCTTGCGGGCTTCTCGCGTAGTCGCATTCAGCGGCTGATTGAAGCAGGTGCCGTGACGGTGACCGGTCTGGCCGTCAAACCTGGAGCGATTCTGCGCGGCGGCGAGCAGATTCAGGTCATCATCCCGGATCCCGAACCGGCCTCGCCGGTCCCGCAGCAAATTCCGCTCGAGATCATCTTCGAAGATGACGATGTGCTCGTGATCAACAAACCGCCCGGGCTTGTGGTCCACCCGGGGGCTGGGACACCTGATCGAACCTTGGTAAACGCTTTGCTCGGCCGTCCCGGGTTGCTGTCGCAAATCGGGGGCGTTTATCGGCCGGGGATTGTCCACCGTCTGGACAAGGACACGAGCGGTCTGCTCATCGTGGCGCGCAATGACGCGGCCCACCTCGCGTTGTCGCGGGCTTTGGCTCGACGCGAAATCAAACGCATTTACCGCGCAATCGTTTTGAGGGTCCCTCAGGCCGAGTCCGGCGTCGTTGAAGCGCCGATCGGGCGCCACCCCACTGTCCGAACCCGAATGGCCGTGCGGTATGACCGAGGTCGCCCCGCAACAACGAATTGGCGCGTTTTGGAGCGTTTCCATCATTTTGCCCTGATCGAATGCCGACTCGCGACGGGTCGCACCCATCAAATACGCGTTCACCTTGCGCACCTCGGCCATCCAGTGTTGGGAGATACGCTCTACGGCGGCGGCGCGGCAGTCGCCGCGGGACTAGCCGGCGCGCGCGCGCACCGCCTTCGAGGTGCCTTGGAGCGACTCGCCCGTCGCCAGATGCTGCACGCCTTCGAACTGGGGTTCGTTCATCCGCGCACGGGCCATCCGCTCGTGTTTCGCACCGACCCGCCGGCGGATTTTCAGAGTCTGTTAGACGCTTTGCGCTCCGGGGTCTGAATTGCGGCCGCCCGGCGACAGGACCCTTGCGGACAGCACCGCAGGCAAAAAGTTCCCGCCCCTTGCTTTTTTCCCTTGCGAAACGCCAGCCGTGTAGGGTTTACCGTCACATCAGAGGTTAGTTATTTCATTTAGGAGGCTGGAAATTATGAAGGGTTTGCTTCTCGCTGTTGCTGCGGCGGTTGTCCTTGCTGGCTGTGCCTGCAATTACAAGGCCAAGTGCTACCCGTACCCGGTGTATGATTATTCGCCGGCTCGCACCTGCTCCTGCGGCTGCCCGGTTGGCACCACGGCTTGCGCCGTCTGCAAGTAAGTTCTCGGAGGCTGTCTGAATGAAACTCGCGCTTATCGTCGCGGCGGCCGCCGTGCTTTCCGGGTGCTGTGGCTGGTATCAGGCGCCCAGTTGCGTCAGGCCATTCCCGATTTACGACATGTCGCCGTACCGCGTCAGCGGCAATTGCCGTGCGGTGCCGGATCGCAGTTGGAGTTGCAAAGACTCGTATAACTGCGCCGACTCGACGACTGCCCGGGTTTACTTTTAGACCGCCTGAAGACGCACAGCGTTTCCACCGTGGAGGCCGCCCAATGGGGCGGCCTCCTTGTATTTTCGGGTCCGGTGCGAACGGTATCCATTGTTCCGCCTTGACCCGCCACTTTGGCGAGGCGACACGGGTGACGCCATGAAATCGAAAGATGAATCCCCCGCCGCCCCCCCTTCGTCCCCGCCCGTCCAGTTTAACCGCCGCCACCTGCTCGGACTCGAGGAACTCTCTGCGGAGGAGATCACCTGCATCCTCGATAACGCCGAAAGCATGAAAAGCATCTTCACCCGCACCGTGAAAAAGGTTCCTACTCTTCGCGGCCGGATGGTCTGTAATCTCTTTTTCGAGAACTCGACCCGCACCCGCACGAGTTTCGAACTGGCCGCAAAACGCCTCTCCGCGGATGTTGTTAACTTCAACATCGCCACGAGCAGCGTGGCCAAGGGCGAGAGCCTGCTCGACACGGCGCGCACGATCCAAGCGATGCATGTGGACATCGTCGTAATCCGTCACTCGTGCCCCGGTACGCCCCACCTGCTATCGCGGCGCCTGAACATGTCGGTCATCAACGCCGGCGACGGCGCGCACGAGCACCCAACCCAAGGCCTGCTCGACACCTTCACGATGCGCGAAAAGAAAGGCCGCATCAAAGGGCTCAAGGTGGCCATCGTGGGCGACATCCTGCACTCGCGCGTCGCACGGTCCAACATCTGGGCGCTGACCAAACTCGGGGCGCGCGTGGCCCTCGTCGGCCCCTCCACCCTCGTGCCGCGCCAATTCGAAAAACTCGGCTGTGAGATTCATCACAACCTCAAAGAGGGCATTGCCGGCGCGGATGTCATCAACCTGCTCCGCATCCAATTGGAGCGTCAGAGGAAAAACCTTTTCCCCTCCATTCGCGAGTACCGCCTGCTCTACGGCCTCAACCGCGACCGCTTGCGGTATGCAAAGCCGGATGTCCTCGTCATGCATCCGGGGCCGGTGAATCGCGGTGTGGAGATTTCGCAGGATGTGGCCGACGGACCGCATTCGGTCATCAACGAGCAAGTCACCAACGGCATTGCGGTGCGCATGGCCGTGCTGTACCTGCTTAGCGGCAACGCCGGCACCGCACCCGCGACCGAGTAAAGCCGAGGCCTACCGCGCCTATCGATGAACCGCCCTGACCGCCGGCTTTAGCGATGCGCGCCGGCCGCGCGAGGCGCGCCCAAGGCTTGATGAGGCGCCGGAGTTGCGGACTGCGTCTCACATGGCGCCGTAACCCGTGGCAACCACATAAATCGTTCGCAGCAGAATCTTGAAATCCAGCCAGAGCGACCAATTGTCAATGTATTCGAGGTCGAGACGCATCCATTCGTCGAAACCGATCTGATTGCGGCCACTCACCTGCCACAAGCAGGTGATCCCCGGACGCATCGAAAGCCGCCGCCTTTGCCACCGGTCGTATTTCTCCACCTCCGCGGGAATCGGCGGTCGTGGCCCGACGAGGCTCATATCGCCTCGCAGAACATTCCATAACTGCGGCAGTTCATCAATGCTCGTTTTGCGCAGGAATCGCCCCACCGGCGTAATGCGCGGATCACTCTTCATCTTGAAGACAGGGCCCTGCATCTCGTTGTGGGCGCGCAACTTGTCCAGCAGTTTGTCCGCATCCACCACCATCGAGCGGAACTTCCACAGCCGGAACGGGCGTCCGTTGAGGCCGCATCGGATCTGACTGTAAAAGATGGGATCGCTCCAGGACTGCGAAGTCAGTTTGACGGCGAGTGCTGCCAAAAGAAATACTGGCGAGAGCAGAACCAGCGCCACCGCCGCGGCGACCCGGTCAAACACATATTTAAACAAGAGCGCGAAACTCATCTCGCGCGTTGGCGAGTAGGTGACCACCGGGAAACCCTCAAAATCGTCCAGCACAGGCCGCGCAATCGTATGGCGGAAAAAGTTCAGCGGCAGGCGCGTGCGCACGCCCATTTCCTCGCAGGATTCGAGCAACGGAGTAAGATCGGTCAGCGAGACCGCAGACGGTACGAAAACGACCTCGTCCACAGGGTGCTTCTCGAGCCGCGGGAGCAAATCGGACAAACGCCCCACGACCGGAACACCGAGGACCTGCAGAGCCTCGCGCCCGCTGTCGTCAATGATCCCGTCAATGCGGAACCCCCAGAACGGATGGTTGCGGATCAAGCCGATGAAATGACGCAAGGTCTCGCCGCTTCCAACGAGCAACAGCGATCGCCAATTGCGTCCGCGCTTGCGTAACGCCATCAAGACGCGGCGTACACACAAAGTTTTGACCCACAACAACACAATGAGCACGAATGGCAGCAGGGCAATGACCCCCCGGCTTGTCCGCTGGCCGATCACGCCCGCCCCCGGCAGATTCACGGCATGAGCCGGGCTAAGCAGAAACCCCACCAACGCCCCTGCCGCCGTCGCCACCACCGCCGCCATGACGATGGCCCGCAGGCTGTCACCTGTGGTGCGCAACCGCTGCGAGGCATAATAACCATTGTAGGAAAGCGTCCCCACCACCGCGACTGGCACCAGCAAGACCAGGTAGGCGTAATCGGAAAGCCGCGCAGGATGGCGCAGCAACTCCGGCAGAAAATACGGCGCCAAAACCGCGTTACGCAGCCAATGCGAGACCAACACAGCCACAACCGCGACCCCGAGGTCCACGGCCATGTTGACCTGCTTGAAAATGTATTGATGCTCCTTTAGCATACCGATGGCTCATGTCGCCCCGTCAGACATTGCTGGCAATAGATACATGCATGCCAAGCCCTGCCAAACTCGCGCCGCTCTGAAAATTATCGGAAAAACATCGCGTTCTCGTCCGTCGCGCTGTCCGTCGAGCGCACCCCGGCCCGCAGGCTGCCCGCAAGCCATGGGGGTGACTGGCTCGGGCGAATGTCGCCTGAACGCATTCGCTTCTCCGCAAAATGAGTCTTAATCTTGTGAAAAGGAACACCGACACGGCAACCAATCGGCCCAAAGCAACAGAATGAAGCCGCAACACCAAACCCGGCCTACAGGCTTATTCCACCGGCCACGACCCAGTTGTGGTAAAAACAGCGTTCAGTGATGATTTGTACGCTGCATCAGGTGTCAGTGTACCCACGGAGGGTTTCCAAGCCCAGTAAACTATGCTGCCTAAACCGCCTGATTAGCCAATGATTGCTAACCCGAATCCAGAACGCAGCATTCCCATTGTTCTGCACCAACGAAATAAGTCTGTGTTCCCTGCCAGCACAACTGCTGACGGACACTACTGACGCATTAACTGCTGAGAAACTACCATGCAGGCCGCCGTTCAACTAATCAAAACGCCGGCACGGCGAGTAAACGCTAGTCAGGGCACCGGTCATGAACCTCTCCACATGACCCCGCCTTTGCATCCCGGACCATTCGCGGCGCACTCAGTTGCTGTATCCAGTACATTGGGTCGTGCCCTGGCATTTTCAGCGGTAAGGGCTGCAAATTTCGTATTTTAGGCATCAGTGACCGGATAGTCCACCCATGATCTTGCGGGGGAGGATGATTTCTGGTTGGCCAATCGCGGCATAGCGCCCGGATGCAAATGGCATGAGGAACTCAGTAGCAAAAAAAAGGAGCGCCGACCACTGATCAGGTAGCCGGCGCTCCCGCGCTTGCCTATGTCAGCGAGTTCGCCTGTTAACCGCGCTGGTAACGGTCGGTCGTGCGCTGCGTCCGGAAGATGTTCCCCGGACTGACAGTGCCATTAGTAGCGTCATAATTGATATACACGGCGCCCTGCTGGTTAAATGGATCGCGGTCAGGACCGTAGGAATACATCAGCCAGTTGCCAGCGTCAGCCTGCCTCATCAGAAAACTTGTACTGTTGGCATACTCGGGGTCGGCAAGCCACTGATCGAAATTGAAATATACATAACGCTTTCCAATTTCGACAATGTGGGCGTATGTGCTGTTGAGGGTGGTGTGCGGAATAAACGGGTCATACATCAAAGATGATATGTAGGCAACCGGAGTGGTCAGGTAACTCGGAATGCGTGCATGGTCATCGTTGCTCAGTGGGGCCACGGTAATATCATTGAAGACATCCCAAGTTGAACCGGCGTAATTATCGCTCATCGGCGGATAGTTGTTGTTGTCCACCCGATAGGATTCGAGCGCGGTTGCGGTGCTGCGAAGATCTGCTCGCGCCCGGCTGACCTTCGCCCGCGTCTGCGCCTCGAGGAAATTCGGGACGGCGATTGCTGCGAGGATGGCGATGATCGCCACGACGATGAGCAACTCGATTAGGGTAAAGCCGCGTCTCATGCTGGATACCTCCCCATCATATATTAAGCCATCAACGAGTCTGGTAACCGCTTGGAAACGAAAAAATCAAGCGGGAAAGCGTGGTGCTAAGCACCGACGGCTGAAGTCACGATTGATATATGCTTCCTTTCGACGAGCAAACCCGTGAAGCGCCATAACCATGCTTGCGCCTGCTCCTACGAGAGCCGCGCTTCCGCCCGTGCTGGCGCGGTCGCTCCTGTTCGCGTCGCAGGCGGTGGGCCGGGGTCGCGCACCATGCTGAGCCCGCGCCCGGCAATTCGGCGCAAGGTCGCTCACCTAAACGCGCGGGGTTCGGCGGCCTGTATGCGGTTACAGCATTCCGGCTGTTCGCGGCCAGAGCCCAAGTCCCGCCGGTTGTGGGGCCGGGCAGGTCAGCGCTGACCAAACGCTGCAGCAAGGTGCACAGATGGCTTGTGCTATCAGAGTGAGCCGGCAACGGCGGCCGTTCTAACCATCCAAACACGAAGGGCACGCCCACTGTCGCAGGCTTGTGCGGTGCAACATCGCGCACGCCGGCCATCCTATCTACTCATCGTCGGTCTCGTCCTCGAATGGCTGAAGATCGGTTTGGCCACGGCTGTTTTCGACGATGACTTGGATTTTGCGCTCGATAGCCGTTAGTTCGGCTGTGCAGCGTTGGCTTAAGGCCATCCCGCGTTCAAACAATTTGAGTGAATCCTCAAGCGAGGTCGTCTCGCTTTCGAGCGCCGATACGATCCGCTCCAGTTCCTCGAAACACCGCTCGAGCGGCCATTTGCTAATGTCATCGTCAGTCTTCGCTTTGCCCTTGGCCATTGCTCAGTCCTCTTTTCGTGTCTGCCATTCGCCTCTACCCGGTAACTCCTGCATCCCGCCGGCAAGGCGTCTTGGCAACCCGTCTGCTTGTCACGCGTGGCGCAGATCCCAAGCAACTTTTTTATCTGTCAGGCATGAGATCCCGACAGCAGCATCCTGTTCGAGTTCACGATCCGAGTTGGCGGTCCTGGGCCGATTTACTCACGGGTTAGAAGGTTGAAATTGGACTTGAGAATCCGCAGGCCGAGGTCGCGCTCATCGCCCCGGCCAGCGGTCTTGCGCGGATTGAAAGTCCCGCTAAGGTCCACCACGAGAGTGAAATCCCCCGTTGCACCCGCCGACCGCTCATAGACCAAGGTCTTGGGAGCAGTTGTGTCAAAAATTTCTGTGCCGACGCGCCGCCCGTCCAGGTAAATGCGCGCGGTCAGGGGGCTAAAGCCCGCAAAGGGATTTTCGGCCACGAATCCCACGCGATCGCCCGCCACCGGGCCGCGCACGGTCATTCGCCGGGCGGTCCAACGAAATTGGCCGCCGCCCGGCTCGCGCTCGATCTCGTGGGCGCCGCGGACCATGGGAAGGCGCAAGACCCCGCGGGTTTCGCGCACGGTCCTCCAGCCATACAACGCCACCACCAAAACCGCGGCCGCCAAAAGCAGGACTCGGCCGGCTTCGCGGGATCCGTCGGCTGCCACCGGCTCGGGAGACCGCCCCTCTAATGCCAAAGCCACCGCCGGCAGACCCATAACATAATAAAGCATTTCGATTACAATTACCGGATGTCCTGTCAGGTTCGACAACGCCACGATCAAGCATGCGCACCACGCCCCCCGCACCAGCCAGGCGTCGGCGGGCACGGCACTTCCCTGCCGCCCGAGCAACAGAAGCAAAACCGCCGCCAACCCAAGCACATACGGGATCAGCCCGGCCAACCCCAATTCAGCGGCGACTTGGAGATAAAAATTGTGGGCATTCTCGCTGGGCGGATTCCAAGCACGAAACGAGGGGTCATGGTACCGGGGCAACTGCCGCGGGAACGATCCAATCCCAACCCCTGTGACCGGATGCTCACGCCAGAGAAGTAATCCGCCGCGCCAAATATTAAGACGCCCTTTCAAGATGTCATTGAGTCGGTTTTCCTGTCGGCACCACTTATCCCAAACCCGAGAGTCGGGGCGCAAACGCACCGCCGCGCCAGCCGCCAGTGCCAGGATGAGCACCGTCACAAGCGACAGCGCGAGACGCATGCGCCACAAAGATAAGAACCAGCGGGAAGCCCGCTCGCGGTTCGCCACGCCGAACAAAATCGCAGCAGGAACCAAGGCGATGAGTGCCGTCCGGCTGAAAGTGGCGTAAACGCCAGCAGCCATCAGCACAGCCGCTCCGGCGAGCCCCACCCGAGCCGGGCGCGTTCGCGCCCCCAACAGCAAAGCCAATGACAAAAACAGGCAGCCGGCAAGAAACACTCCGCAGGAGTTCACATCCGGAAAAGTGCCGCTAGCCCGGCGGCGCGTTTCGTACGGGTTTTTCCAGAAATCAATCAGGTGGATGCCAAACACAAACTGGATGACAGCATAAGCGGCCACACCCACGCCAGCCACCACCAACAGCAGCATGGCCAGCCGGGCCGCGCGCGGACGCCCGCGCAGAAACAGCATCGCATGAAAGACTGCGACAGCCTCCACAAACGACACGGCCACGCGGATCATGTGATCGGGCCTGTCCATTCTCGACACAAAAACCTCGGACATCCGGTCGGCTAACACGCCGTAGGCCAGCGGATGAGTCAGATCCAAACGGCGCGCAAGACCAGACACCAGCGAGGCCAAGGCCACGAGCACAAACAGAGCCAGCAAACCGCTGGCCGGGGTCCAAGGCAATTTGATCGGGCGCACCCAAATCCGAGCAAGCCCCGCTCCGGCCGCGACTCCAAGGAAAGCCAATTCAGACAGACTAAAGTTGGTCACCCCTAGCCGAAACGGCAGGATCGGCAGAAGGGGCAAAGTGACGAAAAAGGCCACAAGCGCCCACCAAGGACGCACGGCGCCGGCCAAGATAAAGGCAAGAAACCATGGCCAAGTCAAATGAGGCAGGGAACGCGAACCACTGCAGAGAAAGGACGACACCCACACAACGATGGCAACACCTGCCAGCACCGCGACGGTTCGCGCAGACCTTTGCCCTGCGGGCGAACGCGGCCGCCACCAGCAGACACATCCATCAGGTTGAGGCTGAGCATTGCTCCCGTCGGCGCCCGGCCGCGTCAAGCCACCTGCTCCCCGGCAATAAAGGTGGCAGCCACCCGCGTGGCGGGGTGAACGAGAATTTCGCGCAAATCGGCCAGCACCCCCGGGCCTGCCGTGAGCGATGCAAAGTCGGCACAGGCACCCGGCGCGATAATCCCAACGGGCGGCTTGAGGGCCGCAAGCGGACGCCATCTCGCGGGGTTGCGCGTGGCCAGATCAAGCAATTGGACGCCGGAGAGGAAAGAAAAGGCGCTTGCTGCGAGACGCAACTGCTTGAGCATGCTCAGAGACTCGCCACTGGCCAGGCTGTCCGTACCCAACGCGATATTGGCACCGCACGACAGCATCTTCCACATGGGAAATGGCGGCCGCGCAAAGAAACGGTGGGTGCCGGGGCAATGGACGATCAGGCGCGGCGGTGCGAAAACCGCGGCGTCACCCTCCGCAGGGAAGTTCAGATGAAATGCCGCGTCGCAACTTGCGAGCAACCCCTCCCGCTCCAAATATTGCACCGCACCGCAACCCGGCGCCGTTTCAAACGCGCGGGGCAAACCGTGCGAATCCAGAAAATCTGCTAACGGGCCGGCTCCAGATGCCAGCATCTCCATTTCCGCTTCGGACTCGGCCAAATGCCAGCCACATGGCAGTTCAGGCCGCTCTCCCAACAATTCGCGCAGTCGTGCGCGTAACGCGGGGCCGACGGTGTACGGAGCGTGGGGATTGACACCCGAGGCAATGCATCGCCCGGCGGAAGGCGCAGCAAGCCGCTGGCGCAGAAGCCCCATGGCATCCTCCGCCCGGGCATCGTCGAGCCCGATCATCTCGAAGAGGGCAACATACCTGAGCGGGCTCTCCGCCAAAATCGCCGCAGTGGCCGGCCGAGAATGGCTGTCCACAACCGTTGTCGTGCCGCCCGCCAGCAATTGCTTGACGCCCTCTCGTGCACCAGCCGCAAAATCCTCGTCCGTGCCATGCCGCTTCGCGTCGTACATCGCGGCCAGCCAGTCCGGAAATGGCACGCCGGCGGGCAGGCAACCGCGCAGATGCGAGTATTCGACATGGCAATGGGCGTTGATAAATCCCGGAAGGAGAAGTTCGGTCTCAACTCGTCGGCACGACAAATCAGCGGTGGCGCTGCGCGGCACAATGTCCACGATCAGACCGCCGCGAACAAGCACCGCGGCATCATGCATGAGTCCGCGACCGGCTATGTATGCGGCGCGTGCCTCGAAAATGATTTCGATCGAATCCGTGACTGCGGCGCACGAAGCCATGGCTTTCCGGTTCTGGCTGCTCCTGTCAGGTTGATGGCGCGTGTTCAGGGTCGTATAGGTGGCACGCAACCTGTACACCGTCAGACTGAGGCAGAAGGCGCGGCACGATTTTATCACACGGGGCGAAGCGGCGCGGGCATCGAGGGTGAAACGCGCATCCCGACGGCGGATTGAGCGGCGAGGGCACATCCCCTTGCAGCAAAGCCCGTGGCCCGCGTTTGGCCGGATCGGGTTTGGGAACGGCCGCCAGCAGCGCCTGAGTGTATGGGTGGCGCGGCGTTTCAAACAGTTGGAGTTTCGGCCCGATCTCGACAATGCGTCCCAAATACATGACCGCCACCCGATGGCTGATGTGGCCGACCACGCTCAAGTCGTGGGCGATGAAGACATAACTCAGCCCATGCTCCTCCTGCAGCCGCTGCAACAGGTTGATGATCTGCGACTGGATCGAGACATCGAGCGCGCTGACGGGCTCGTCGGCGATGATGACATGCGGCTCGACGGCAAGCGCCCGGGCCACGCCGATGCGCTGGCGTTGCCCCCCGGAAAACTCGTGCGGGAACCGCTTGAGAGCGTTCGGGTTCAGCCCCACCTCCGCCAGCAGTTCCTTCACGCGCTCGGTCTTGCGGGCGCCGTGGGCGAGACGGTGGATTGTCAACGCCTCGCCGATGATGGATCCAACCGTCATGCGCGGATTGAGGGAACTGTACGGGTCTTGAAAAATCATCTGCATTCGACGGCGCCACGGAAGCAATTGGCGATTGCTCAGCGTGGTCAGGTCCGGCGAATCGAGCAAACGCACCTCGCCCGCGGTTGGACGGATCAATTGCAGGATGAGACGGCCTGTCGTGGTCTTGCCGCATCCGCTTTCGCCGACAAGGCCAAGCGTCTCGCGCGGTCCCAATTCGAACGAGACGCCGTCCACGGCGCGCACGGCTCCCGCATCGCGACCAAACAAACCTTTTCGCACAGGAAAATGTTTCGTCAAACCGTTGACACGCAGCACCGGCGAAAAGCCGGCTGGCCTGCCATCGGGTAGCGCGTCGTGTGGGGTGGCACTTGTCATGGACGGCGGTTATGGGCGCGGGTGCCCGGCACCGCAACGGTTTTTGCAGACCTCTGATTACCGTCTTAGGCGTTGACCCGCGGCGCAGGCACGCTGTGACCTGCAGGCCGTCATGACCGGGGAGCCCCCAGAGATTGTGCCAAACCGCAGCAGTGCAAACACCCGACGATTGGTTGTTCTCGCGATTGCCGGCCTTGCCCTTCATGCGCTTGTCTACGCCGACCGGCGAGCCTTGGCCTCATTTACACAGGTTGCGTGGGCTGTCATGGTCATCACGGCGATCCTCGATCGTTCGATGCCCTTGCGTGCGCGTTTGCGCCGCATAATACCTGTCTATGCCGGCTCACTCGCGATTTGTTTCGCGACCTCTGCCATCCTCGGCCATCCGACCGAGGCCGTTTCGCAGTTTCTGCGCTACCACTTGTGGGCCGTATGGCTCACGGTCTTGTGGCTGGCGGCCTCCGTCTGGCAGATCCATGCAAACCTTTGGTCGCGAGCCTTGGTGGGCCTGTGCGTCGCCCATGCCTTCTTGTGTCTTTTATCCGCATTTGCGGCGGCTGAGCCTCGGCTCAGCATGAAACTCTTTGGCACGGATCTCGGTGTCTATGTTGGTCTTTTCCTCATTATTCTGCGCTATTGGGCCGTGTACACGCCGCGAATGCTGCGGTGCGTGGCGTGGGGTCACACGGCCCTGATCAGTGCCGCGGTCATCGCCATGTTAGTCACTGTGACTGTCTATGCGACAGGAGACACTGCCGTGCGCACGGGTCTCGAAGCACAGGAATGGATCCTATCTGAACCTGGCGACAGCGGAACCACCTGGCGGCTTTTGTTCCCTTTTCAGCACCACAACCGGGCGGGATTTTTTGCCATGACCGCGGTGTTCATTGTGATGGCTATGGCCCTGACGATCCGGTCCGCCGCCCGGCGCGGACTCGCAATCTCGCTCTCTGCTGCGGCAGCGGTCTGCCTTGCGTTCACGCTCACCCGCGCCGCGATGGCGGCCGCGATCGCCGGACTGGCGGTGGCCGCTCCGATGGCTTTGGCAGCGGACCGCCGCCTGCGGTGGTTGCTGCTCCTGTTTCTCGGGTTGCCACTCATATGGTTCGGGCTTCCCGAGGCTCACAAGACGCGAATCCTTCAGGTCACCAATCCGGCGGCGTGGGTGCCCGGGCGCGCAACGACCACGGGTGCGCGCATGGTTCTATGGGATCGGACCCTTTCCCTTGTGGCCCGGCATCCGGTGACGGGAGTCGGCTATGGTTACGAACGCTTCGAGCAAGTTTTTAACAAAACTTATCCTGACCTTGTACGCACGCTGGGTGGCACAAGCCATGCACACAACCAATGGTTGCAGGCGGCCGCCGAGTCAGGGGTGCCGGCTGCGCTGATGCTGCTAGTCTTCACACTGGCTCGCTTCGCCATTCTCATCGCCGCAATCCGCCGATCGTGGCCGCGCGCGTCGGTTTTGGTCGTGTGGCTGGGCCTTGAATTGGCTATACAAGCCTACCTGATGACCAACTACACCTTGCGTTACAGTCTGGGAGCCTACACTTACTGCATTTGGGCCGTGGGAAGTGCGATGGCGCTTCAAGCCTTGGGCCGCCTTGCCCGACCGGATGAGCCGACCGTCATGCCGCTTTCCCGTGAAGTCCCGGCGGCCGACGCGTTATTGTAAAGCCGGTCCTATGAACCTGTCGCCCGATATTCTTCTCTTCATACCCGTGTTGTTGCTGTGCCTGACCGTGCACGAGTTTGCCCACGCGTGGTCCGCCAAGATGGGCGGCGACATGACCGCCACATATCAAGGGCGGCTGACGCTCAACCCGATCGCTCACATAGATCCCATCGGCACCGTACTGATGCCAATTCTAGCCCTTTTGGCATCCGGAATCCCGATGATCTGCTGGGCCAAACCAGTTCCGGTGAACACCATGCGCTTGCGAAGTGCTGTTTGGCATGTTTATGTTAGCCTCGCTGGCCCGGCATCCAACATCCTGCTGCTGATCGTGACCGTATTGCTCGCCAAAATTGTCATGATGTCTGGCGGCCCGGCAGCGCAGATTGCCTTCAGCCAGTCCATGAGCGGAGCGGGCACGGGCCCTCTGGGCATCTTTTTCGATATCGCCCAGAAGATGATTGTCATGAATTTGGTCTTGGCGATCTTCAACATGATCCCAATCCCTCCCCTCGACGGCAGTTCGCTCGTGTACCACTTTTTCATCCGCGAGCGATGGAATCTGCATCAAATGTGGGCCGTCCTGTCCCAGTTCGGATTCATCATTTTATTTGTCTTGATCCAGATTCCGTTGTTCCGTCAGGCTCTTGCGGCTGCATATTCGCTTCCCTATTACCATATAATGATTTGGCTGGCGGGAGTCTGATGAGGCGGAAACGCATCCTGAGCGGCATGCGTCCCACGGGGCGCTTGCACCTTGGCAATTATCTGGGAGCGCTCAAAAACTGGGTGGATCTGCAGAACTCTCACGAGTGCTTTTTCATGATTGCCGACTGGCACGCTCTGACGAGCGACTATGCCGATCCGTCGCAATTGCGAGCCAACATGCGCGAGGTCGTGCTCGATTGGCTCGGCGCAGGAATTGATCCGGCTCGAAGCACGGTGTTCATCCAATCTCTTGTCAAGGAACACGCCGAATTGGCTCTGCTGTTCGGGATGTTCACCCCCCTCGCCTGGTGTGAACGCAATCCGAGTTACAAGGACCAGATCGTCCAGTTGGCCAACAAGGAGTTGGAAACCTACGGCTTCCTTGGCTACCCGGTCCTTCAAGCGGCCGACATTCTCATTTACCGGGCCGAGGTCGTCCCCGTGGGAGAAGATCAGTTGCCGCACCTCGAGATCACACGCGAAATCGCCCGACGCGTCAACTATATGCATGGCGGCCCGATCGAACCGGTCACCAATGCCCCCCTCAATCCGATTTTTCCCGAGCCGGAAGCACTGCTCAGCCCCGCACCAAAACTGCCGGGACTGGACGGCCGTAAGATGAGCAAAAGTTACGGCAACGCCATCAATCTCAGCGATCCGGCAGATGCCGTGACCGCAGCGACGCGGCAGATGGTAACAGACCCCGCGCGAGTCCGCCGCAGCGATCCGGGCAACCCTGAGGTGTGCAGCGTCTTTGCCTACCACAAATTGTTCACGACTGACCGCGTGGAAGAAATCGCCGCAGACTGCCGGTCGGCCGGGATCGGTTGCACCGACTGCAAGAAGATCCTCGCCGGATCGCTCAACTCGATGCTCGACCCGATGCGCGAGCGCCGCGCCCAATATGAAAGCAAGCCCGGCGAAGTCGCCGAGATCCTCGAGGCCGGCACGGCTCGCGCGCGGACCGAGGCACAGGCCACCATGGCCGTCCTGCGCGAGCGACTCAACCTTGTTTCGGCTGCTGCGGACACCATGGCTGCCGCTGCCGCGGCACAGGCTTGATTTCAGGCGCCATGACCTACACTATCAAATTGCCGGTTTTCGAGGGGCCGTTCGACCTGCTTCTCCATCTCATCAAGGTCAACGAGATGGACATCAGCGACATACGCATCTCCGAGATCACCCAGCAGTACCTTGATTATATCCGCGTGATGCGCGAACTGGATCTGGAGTTGGCCGGGGAATTCCTTGTCATGGCCGCCACTCTCATTCACCTGAAGGCGCGGACGCTCGTCCCGCCTGTCAAGGAGGCCGAGGACACAGAGGAGGAGGTCGAGGAGGTCGCCACCGCGCAGGATCTGGTGCGCCAACTCATCGAATACCGCAAGTACAAGGAGGCCGCAGCCGCGCTGCGCCAGCGCGAAGACGAGGTGTCGCGTTGGTTTTACCGGTCCAACATCGTCACCATCGAACCTGAGACCACCGAGGAACTCTCGCTCGATGTCACCTTGCTCTACAAGGCGTTGGCTCGCGTGCTTTCAGTGATCGAAGCGCCGGCCTTCGCCCCCGAACTGACCGAGCAATTCACCGTGGAGGAAAAGATCCGACATATCGAGGATCTGGTGGCGCGGGAGCAGACCGTGGATCTTTTCGATGTTTTCCGCCGTTGCTTCAACAAATCGGAAATCATCGTGACATTTCTGGCTGTCCTCGAACTGACGCGGCTCAAACAAATCACCGTTTCGCAGGATAACGCGTTTGACGCGATTACCATTCGCGCATCCAATGGACAACTCGAGTATGACACACCGCAGTAACGACGATATGACCGAGGCGCAGGCTGTTGCCGCGGGCGCGGACAGCGCCGACGAGGTCTTCGAGCCGCTTGAACCGCGCGACCCGTCAACGAACGGCGGCTCCGTACGGGAACTGGAGTACATAGTTCCCTCCGAGCCTCAGCCGGTCACCGAAAGCGCCGAAGAGGACTCCGAAGAGGGCACTGCGTCGCCGGGCGAACTTTCCTCCGTTGCCCAGGCCCGCGCAATCGTCGAGGGCTACCTGTTTTTGTCCAACGAACCGCTCAGCGTGGAACGACTCTCGAAATTGATGAACAACCTGCACCCGCGCACCGTGCGCGGAATCATTATGGAATTGCAGTCGGACTACGAGCGGCGAGGCGGAGCCGTACAGATCATCGAGGTGGCCGGCGGATTCCAGATGGCGACTCGTCCCGAACTGGCGGATTGGATGAGTCGCCTTCAGCGTCAGCGCCGGAAATCGGCGCTCACGCCCGCATCCATCGAAACTTTGGCCATCATTGCCTACCGGCAACCGGTCACCCGGGCCGAAATCGAGGCTGTGCGCGGCGTGGACTCGGGCGCCCCGATCCGACTGCTGCAGGACTTCGGGCTCGTAGATGTGGGAGGCCGGCGCGAGGTCCCGGGGAGACCGCAATTGTATGTGACAACCGACCTTTTCCTGCGAACTTTCGGCCTCAAGTCACTCAAAGATTTATCTTCGATTCCGGAACTCAAACGCATCTTTGGCGATCAGCAGCGTCTGATGCGCAAGGCGAGCCCGGAGAAGCAACCCGCTGCAGGCGCAGCCCCGGAGTCCGAGCCGGCGCCGCCGACCGCTGCCAGCGGTGAGGAGCAATCAGATACCGGTCAATGCGGCGACTGAGACCCGGTTAGCCCGTCAACTGCTGACGCTGAAGTTCCTCCCGAAAGATGCGGGTAGTTTCCGCATCGAACAGAACGAACGCAACGCGCTCCAGGCGATCGGCTGCCGCCTCGTGGCGAAGCACCTCTCCGATCATCGCCCGTGCACACGAAAGGGCATCCAACCCGGCCACGCCTGTTCCAAGAGCCGGAAAAGCCATAGACTTACAGCCGGCGGCAATCGCGGCATCGAGTGCCCGGCGTGTGCAGGCGGCGACGATCTCAGCCGTCGTCTGCGGCTGCCGCAGGTGCATGGTCGCGGCATGAATGATGAACTTTTGCGGAAGATCGCCGCTTCCCGTGACCGCTACCCCGCCCAGTTCCACCTGTCCGTGCGCCGTGCACTCGGCCTGCACCTGCGGGCCACCTTTTCGCCGGATGGCGCCTGCCACTCCCCCCCCAAGAACGAGGTCGGTGTTGGCCGCGTTGACGATCGCCTCAACTTCGCTTTCCGTAATATCGCCTTGCACGATCTCGACTATCATTCCGGAGACTTCCCCGTTTTGCCCAGGATGTAAAAGAGCACATAGGTCTCGTAGTCCTCAAATGATGACAACTCGACCGGCGCGCCACCCCCCAGCAGTGTTCCCGCAGTGACAGGTGTCAAAGTCGCAGAGGGTATCCGCCCGGCCAAGGCTCTTGCGATTTCGTGCAGGGCGCAGTCGGGGGGCGGTGGGACGCCGAGGATCGAACAGCGGTCTGGCGCCAGAGTTCGGGCCCACAACTGGACGCGCCTGCCCTCGGGCATGGCGACGATCTCCAGCACTAACCGCGCATTTTTTGACGCCGGCGATAACCGCATGCAGGAATAGTGCAGCAAAACAATATCCGGGTAAGCGTGGCGGATCGCGACGGCTGCCGACCGGAGGGTCACAACTTCCTCGTCAAGCGTGACCGAGGTCATTTCAAGAGGTTCCTCGGTCAAGGCCGGGTGGTCGCCGCGAACAATCTTGACTGACAGCGACAGTTGCGCGGCCTCGGCAGCCACCTGCTGAGCCTGATCAAGGGTAAGTCCCCGAAGCAGGGCGAGGCGCTGGGTAGTCGCTGGCCGAACTGTCAAACCGACACGGCTGGCGAGTTCTGCCAAACATTCCGTGAAAGGACGCCCGGCAGTTTCTCTCGTGTCGGACAATAACACAACGCATGACATGTCAGCAGGAACTCTCGCGCTTTCACCGCTGGCACTGGGTCGCAGCCCGGGAGTGCCCGCTGAGGCACTGATCGGGGGCGGGGAAAAGAGAGCATCGCCGCCTGACACGGCCGGCCGCTCAGGATACCCCTCGGGGAGCAACTCGCGCTGCAAAGACCCGGCCGTGCGAATCTCTGGCGCAGGCGGAACGGCGTCCGTGGGCAAGGGTTTGCGCGGAATTTCGATCACCGTTGCACGCCCAGTGGCTCGCTGCGGAGGTTTCGTGGCCGCAGGTTCCGGCGGAAAATCCGGGGACGGCTGAAAGTCGAGAGGGGTTTTCATAGGCAAGGGCTTTCGACCCTCGAGAGCGGCCTGAGCGGGCGCGGGGGATTGTTGCGACGGTTCGATGCGGGTCATGCGGGGGCGGCGGCTGGATGCTCCGAAAGCCAGCGGAGCAAGTTTCCGCGCAGCCCACGGATCATCCGTCGATGCTGACACCGGCTCCGGCTGGGATTCAACAAGGGGCGGCAGTTCCGGCGCATCGGCGGATCCGGTTTCTTCACTTTCTTGTTTAGCCTGCTCGGCCAGTTGCTCCCGTAGTTTTTTCGCTTCGTATTTGTCGCGGTTCAGCACCGCAACAGCGAGAACTTGGTCCGCATACCGGAGACCCTCTCTGCCGTGCCCCTCATAGCCCACGCACAGGCGGGCTGCATGCAGATAAACCTGTTCTATGCCTGGTTCAGTTCCATGTTCGCCGATCGCGCGCGCGCAGGCATCCAAGGCAGCGGCGCGTTGGCCCTGCGCCTCGAGCATGCGCGCCAAGGTTATCATAGCAGGGAGATCGAGGCACAGACGCGGATGGCAACGCATGACGGTATCCACATAAAGCCGTGCCGCGGCGCCAGCGTTGCCCAGGAAAACGAGCCGGCCCAGCAATTCCTTGGCGGCTCCCTCGTCACGCGCGGCGGCCTCGGCCAGACTGGCCGCCCGTTCCCGCTCACGCTGCCGTGCAGTCGGAGCCGGAGCGTCTTGGCTGTTGGCAAAAGTCTCGCGCAGCCCGCGCAAACCATTGAAAGCCAGGGCGACCACCAATCCGCATAAGAATCCGCCAGCATGCGACCACACGGATACGGCAGACCTCATTTGCTGTTCGATCGTGACGGCATCGAACAGCAAGCGGTGACCGAGAAAGATGAACGCAGGAATTCCAAAGGAGATATGACCCGGCTCCAGGTACAGGAACGCGAGAATAAAGCACGCAAGCCATGCCAGTTCCGCCAACGGCCCCACCACAAGACCGATCAGGAGCGACACAAAGCCCCCGACGAAGAGAGAGATCCCCCAGAAGGTCAGGCTGTAAATCAGTACCACATTAATTTTTGACCGCGGTAGGCACACAAAATAGGCAGCCAAGGTCGCATACACCACTCCGGAAAAGCCGGCGTGGGCCTCCGCTCCGGCGCCCAGTCCGCGGGTGAGGACCAACACAGCCGCTTGCGAGGTCACCAGAGCGGCCGCGATCAGCGCTCCGAACCGCAGCGGTCCTAGCCGATCCTCCAGGTTGACCGAAAACAGATAAAAGTACCACATATTGAACAGCAGGTGCAGCCAGTCTTGGTGCAAAAAGTTGGCCGTGATAATCTGGAGATAGCGCCATCCGCCCTCATTCAAAACCTTGGCTGGATTCAACGCCAGCAAGTCCAGATATGCCGGCATGGTCTCCACGCCGGACTGCTCGCCCAACAACCGTGCCAGCGGGGAACTTTCGAGCAGTTGCAAGCCTTGAGTCACGAGGTGAACAACCAGATTCACGCCGATTAGCGCGAGGGTAACGACCGGCCGACGCGTGTAGGGAACATTTGTCCCGCGCGGAATCAGCAGAACGAATGCCAAGCCAATCAGTATGACGAGAAGGCTCAAGCCGCTCACCCAGCACTCAACCAGTATGGGGCGGAACGGCTTGCGCCGTCCCCCCTGCAATGCGCTCCGCTGCCACGGGGGCAATCAAGCGTCAACCAAGTGCGATGCAGACTTGATGTCTCGCACGGCAGCAGGGACTGAAGGACTATGTCGAATGGAGTACAAACTCCAGCCGGAACCGCCGAGCGACGCCCACGGGTTCTCCATGTTTACAAGGATTATGATCCTCCGGTCATGGGAGGCATCGAAGGCACAATCAACCGCATGGCGCGCGGACTGCTGAACGCATTCGATGTCAGCGTGCTTGTTTGTCAGGGGCCATGCCGTGCTGGCGAGGAAGTCGTTGATGGCGTGCGCGTGGTGCGCGTGGCGGAGTGGACCCGTTTGCTGAGCGCACCCGTCAGCCCCGGATTTCCGGCGGCGCTGCGCCGCGAGGCGGCTCGCGCGGACCTCCTGCATTTTCATCACCCCAATCCGACGGGTGATGTTGCGTATCTGCTTGTTCGTCCGCAGGTCCCGGCGGTTATGACCTACCACAGCGATGTCGTGCGCCAGCGATACGCCATGGCTGTCTATGGCGCCGTTCAGGAGCGCATGATGCGCGCATGCCGTGTCATCATGCCAACTTCGCCTGACTATCTTGAGAGTTCGCCGTGGCTTCAACGCCACCGCGAGCGCTGCACGGTCGTGCCGCTGGGCGTGGACTTGTCCCGGTTTGAGCCCACACCCGAACTGCAGGAACAGGCCGCCGCGCTCCGCAAACAGTTTGGCGCTCCGCTGATCATCTTTGTTGGCCGGTTGCGATATTATAAAGGTTTGGAATTCCTCGTCAGGGCTATGGCCAATGTCCAAGCCCACGCGGTCATCATCGGCACCGGCCCGGACGGCGAGCGGCTGCGCGTGATCGCACGCGATACGGGAACGGCCGGCCGCGTGCATTTCCTTGGCGATTTGCCAAATGAATTAGTGGTGCAATACTTGTATGCTGCCCATATTTTTTGCATGCCCTCACACCTGCGGGCCGAGGCTTTTGGCTTGAGCATGGTTGAGGCCATGGCCTGCGGATTGCCGGTTGTGTCCGCTGACATTCCCAGCGGAGTGCGATTTGTGAACGAGGACGGCGTGACTGGCCTTCGCGTCGCTCCGGCGTCGCCGGCCGCACTGGCAGAAGCCCTCAACCGTTTGCTCGGCGATCCCGCGCTGCGGCAGCGGCTGGGCGAGGGCGCCCGGGCGCGGGCACATACCATGTTCAGTTCCGATGCCATGTGTCGCCGCCTCGAACAGGTTTACCGGTCGGTTTTGGCCAAGGCTGCCTCGTGAATACCGCAGGCGGCGTCCTTTAGGTACGCGCAAACGGAGGAAACGCCCATGGGTATGTTCAAGCGTTTTACTGACCAGCCGGCCGCCGACGCGGCACCCGACACCTCTGCGCCCGCTGCCGGCAACACGGCACCTGCGCCAGATGCCGATGTCCAATTCCGCGTACAGGCCATCATCAACGAGTTGCGCCCGTTCATCCAGGCTGACGGCGGAGACTGCGAACTGATCAAGGTCGAGGACGGCGTTGTGTATGTCCGCCTCGTGGGTTCATGCGTGGGGTGCCCGAGTTCGCTCGCGACTCTCAAGGGCGGTTTGGAAATGCGCATCAAAGAGGAAGTGCCCGAAGTCAGTTGCGTCGAGATGATCTGACCAGCCGGTTATGCACCGGCTACGATCGAGTCGAGGGCTGCATGGAGGCGCGCAGCCAGCGCCTCTTCCGTAAACATTGTTTGGCGTAACTGCTGGGCTTCGAGGATTTTCCCCCTGAGTACGGGGTCAAAAATCATGGCCTGCGTTGCCTCGGCCACCACTGCGAGGTCAGCGTCTGAGATTACCAATCCCCCGTCGCCAACGATTTCGCGGACCGCACCATGATCGGCGGCCACTACGGGAACGCCGGCGAACATGGCTTCGCAAAGAGGCAGTCCGAAACCCTCGTGGCGACTCATGGACAGGTACACCCCGGCCCGCGCGAAGGCGTCCGCAAGATGTTGGCCGGTTTGGAGTCCGAGAAAATCAACACAATCGCCGGCCACCGATTTGGCGTACGCCTGCACGCGAGCGCTGTAATTTGACGCTTCCCCAGCGCCGCCGACGATCGTCAGCCGGCACTTGCTGCCCGTCGCTTGCTGAACCAAAGCAAATACGCGGACGACATCGTCCACAGCCTTGTGCGGCACAATGCGTCCCACGAACAGAATGTTTTGAGGCACGGCTGATCCGCGGCGAACGGCGGCCGCAGCCAGCAGCCGGGCTCGGTCTTGCGAGATGCCGTAAGGGACCACTTGAACTTGTCTCGCGCCACGGCAGCGCAAGTCTTCCGCGCTGAATTCACTCGCGGCCAGCCACGCTCCGACATCCGCCGTCAGCCGGTCGAGTTGCAGCAAGCCTCGATGGGACCGGGCGGCCATGTCAGGCGCTTCAAGCAGCAAATCTGGCGGCGTGATGTTGTGGTAATAGACAGCCCGTAGACAGCCGCGCAGGCTGAGAAATGTTTCGGCCGTTTCGTCACCGGTCGAGTGATGATACAGGACAAGAGACTCCGGCCCGGGCGCACCGAGATCGGAAATCGGGTATTCATGCAATCCGGGCCGACCTGTTCGGCGGGCCGCCAGAATAATCGCTTCTCTAAAACGCCCTGCGCAAATTTTCCGTACCAGTCGCGCGTAATCAGAGATGGCGTCCCCCTCGACGAGCGACGGCACAAGTTGGATGAATCGGCTAATCTTCATGCTTGATTCCAGCCACAGCGATCGTTGAAGAAGGAAAGCCAAGTGATTTAGCGACAAGGCGCGTGAGGCGATTCGGGGAGAAACGCCGGGTGCTGAGGTCGCAAAAACGGCGCGCGTGTTGGAAATCGAACGCGCTTTGTGAGCGCATTACGCCGTGGGTACGCCGGACAAACAGGGGCCGGCTCCGCCAAGGCGAACGGTCAAGATGGCGCACGCCGGGAACAGAACATGCCCGTGACGGCTGCAGATGATCAAACGGGCTCCGGTGTCGCGCTAAGCACGATGCCGAAGACAAAGAATACCGGGGGCAATCCGGCAAACTAAGATGAAACGAGTCCTCATCAATGTCGAGGAACGCGACCTTCGTATTGCGATCCTTGAAGACGACCAATTAACCGAACTTTACATTGAATCGTTAGACGATCGGACGATTCTCAACAACATATACAAGGGGCGGGTGGAAGGCGTAGTCCCCGGACTCAAGGCTGCGTTCGTTAACATCGGCCTCGAGCGCAATGCTTTCCTGCACTTTGACGATGTGCGGATGGATTTGCGCTACGCCCCGCCCGGCACACCGGGTGCGGTCGAGGTCGTTGTCCCGCCGCCGGCCGAGGCTGAAGACGAACTCGGTGATGAACCGCAGGACGCTCAGCCGCCTGCCCAGGCGAGTGCGGGTTCTCCGATGACGCCCGGCGATGTGGACGCCGAATTTCGCAAGCGCCGCCGCGGGCGCCGCGGAGGCCGCCGCCGGCAGGGCGACCAGCAGGCTCAGATGCACCAAAATCGCAGACCCGACGCTGGCGGCCAGCAGCCGCAGCATGCGCAGGGCTCGGCCGACGGGCAGGGGCGGCGCCGGAAAAAGCGTCGGCGTGGTCGCAATCGCGACCGCGACCGCCAAACGGCCCCCATCCAGCAGCCTACCTACACCCCCGAGCCGTGGACGGCCCCGCCCGTGGACCGCGCCGCTTACGGGACCCGCGCTGCGACGAATCCGTTTGATGTGTATTCACCGTACTCCATGACGCCGGGGACCAACCGCCGCAAAGCACGCACTCAGCGGTACCCGGCAGGCCCCGCCGGCGAACGCGACTCGCAGGCTGATTTCTTCGGAAATGTTCGGCAAGACCAGCAAACGCGCGCGCCGCGCTCCATTCACGATGTGGATTACGAGAACGAGGATTACGACGGGCCTGCCCCCGGTAATGAGCGCTTCCCTGAAGACGCCAAGGCGCGGTCAATCCGGCGCCGCGGACGCTCCTACTATGCCGCTCGACGCAAGGCGGTTTCGGATGAGTCCGCTGCAGAGGAATCAAAGCCAAGTCGTGCCACAAAAAAGGCTGCTGCCGAAACAGCCGAGCCAAAGCCCAAGCCCCGCAAGAGCAAGGCTGAAACCAAAACGGAAGAGGTTGCTGAAAAGCCCAAGCGGGCTCGCAAGACAGCAGACGCAGCCGCAGAACAGCCGACTACACCCAAAAAGCGTTCTGCTCGCGCGGCGAAATCGGCCGAGACAGAACCAGCGGTTGAGCCGGCGCCTGCAAAGAAAACACGGGCACGCAAAGCCGTGAGCCAGCCCGCCGAGGCCATCGCGAACACCGAGGCGCCTGCTGTCGCAGAGAGCCTTACGCCCCCGGCAACGCTGGAAATCGGCGCGGAGCCCGTGACCCAGGCTGTCGAACCACCTGCGACCGAAAAGCCCAAGCGCCGACGCGCCTCGCGTAAAGCAGAGGAGCCCGCTCCTGTGGCGGAACCGGAACAGGTGTCATCTGGTTTTGCGATCACGGATCACGACCTTCTTGCTCCCCCGCAACCGCCGGCAACAGTGCAGGCTCCTGAACCAGCACAACCCGAGGTCGAATCCGGTGCGGAGATGCCGCCGGTAGTGGAATCGCCTGCCGTGCGGGCTATTACTCATCAAGACCTGCCGCCAGCGGAGCCGCAACCCGAACCGCAGACCGAGTTGCAGCCTCCGCCCGAGAGCGAGGTCACCGCGCCCCCGCCACCTGCTCCGCGTCCTGCGCCGCAGCCCGTGCGGCGTGCCGTCCTGCCGGTCACCGAGGCCCTGAAAAAGGGCGACGAGATCATGGTGCAGGTGATTAAAGAGGAAATCGGCCTGAAAGGGGCCCGGATTACGACCTACATTTCCTTGCCGGGCCGGTATCTTGTCCTTCTTCCGTTTCCCGAGGAGGAAGGGGGGGTATCGAGAAAAGTCGAAAATTATGAAGAGCGCAAACGCCTGAAGCGGCTGCTGCGCGACATTCGTCAGGACCTCGGCGCGGATAAGGTGGGATTCATTGTCCGCACTGCCGGCGTGGATCGCGACGAAAGCGAGATCCGCAGCGATGTGGAATTCCTGCTTCAGGAATGGGAGCGGGTGAACAAGCGCTACGCCGAGATCAGCGCTCCCGGTCTCGCCTACGACGACAGCAACATTTTGTATCGCTTGGCGCGCGATGTTTTCGACGAAAGCATTTCCGAAATCCTGATCGACTCCGCCGAAGAGGCGGAGAACCTGAAGGAGATCCTTCGCAGCCTGATCCCCCAACTGGTTGACAAGGTAAAGGTTTACGACGAACCGGAGAACATCTTTCACAAGTTCCAGGTCGAGCGCCAGATTCAGAAAGCCGGGCGACGCAAAGTCTGGCTCAAAAGCGGCGGCTACCTCATCATCGACGAGGCCGAGGCCCTTACGGCGATTGATGTCAATACGGGCAAGTTTGTCGGCAAGGACGATCAGGAAAAGATGATCCTGAAGACAAACCTGGAAGCCGCGCGGGCCATCGCCCGGGAACTCAAGTTGCGCGACATTGGCGGCATCATCGTCATTGATTTCATTGACATGAAGGATCCGCGCAACCGCGAGACGCTCCTGAACGAGTTCCGGGGCTACCTGCGGCGCGACCGGTCCAAAACCTCCGTCTCTGGCATCAGCGAGTTCGGCCTGGTCGAGATGACCCGCAAACGGGTGCGCCAGAGTCTGCGCAAAACGCTTTTCATGGACTGCCCCTATTGTCAGGGAGCGGGTGTCGTTCTCAATGAGTCGCAGATCTGGCTCCACATCAAGCACGACATCGTCAACATCCTCGAAACCTCTCAGCCGCGGCCCTCGCTTCATGTGGTCGTGAACCCGAGGCTTCGGGCCTTCATCGAGCAAAACTATAAGGACACCATTACCCGCTGGCAGGAGAAGTACGGCGTCGAGGTGACCATCGGCATGAGCGACCTGCTGCATGTCGAGAACTACGCCATCGAGCGAAGCGAACCAACCGGCGCCGAAAGCGTGCCCGCATCTTCCAACGCCAACGCACCCGTGTAAAAGGGCTCCATCGGGCTTGCAAGTGCGCGCTTGGGCGGCTCGAATTCCGGAGTTATGACTTCTCAGGGTGCCGGGCTGGTCTTGCGGGCCGTGCTGGCCCTTAGCGTTGTCCTTTTTTGTGTAGGGGGGGCGCGATGTCAGGACAGCGAATCTCTCATTGCCGAACCCGCACGCGAAGAGAGGGCTCTGGGGCCTTCCTTATCCGCCGTTTGGCCCCTGAGCGTGCCGCCCGGGCCCGGTTTGCGTGACCCCAGCACCACTTGGGTCGAGACGCTGCTGGCTTCCATGACCCTCGACGATAAGATCGGCCAGATGCTCATGCCCCAGTGGTCCTCCGGGTCAGCGGCAACCAATGTGTCCACTTATAAGGTGGGCGGATTTATTTTCCTCGCGAACTCCTCCACGACGATCATCAACGCCGTCAATTCGCTTCAGGCGCAGACCTCCGTGCCCCTGCTGTTTTCCATAGATTGCGAGGCCGGATCCGGCGCGCGCATCACGGACGGCACACGGTTTCCTATGAATATGGGCCTTGCAGCCACCCTTCGGACCGATCTGGCCCGCGAGCAGGGACGCGCCACCGCGCGCGAATGTCGTGCCGTGGGGGTGCACATCGGTTTTGGGCCCGTGCTCGATGTCAACACCGAGCCGGTGAATCCCATCATCGGCATCCGCTCGTTCGGCGATGACCCGGTTCTTGTCACGAAAATGGCCCTCGCCTATGTCGAAGGTGCCAACGAACAGGGGTTGCTCACGACATTCAAACATTATCCAGGCCATGGAGCCACCACGGGCGACTCGCACAACAGCCTCCCCATGGTGAACATCTCCATGGAGGAATTGCTGGACCGCCATGTCGCTCCCTACAGGAGCCTGATCAACCAAGGCACCGGCGACCTCGTCATGTCGGCCCATGTCTGGTACCCGTGCCTTGAAGCCGGCCCGAACGCCTGGCCGGCGACACTTTCGAGACCGGCCCTGACAGCCATTCTTCGCCAGCAACTGGGGTTCCGCGGCACCGTTGTCTCCGACTCTTACGGCATGGCCGGACTGCTGCAGGCGGCCTCAACTTATGACGCTGTCCGCATCGGCGTTCTGGCGGGGCTGGACATTATTCTCATGCCGTCCAACATGGCGCAGGCTTACGCCGGGCTGCGTGACGCCGTCACCTCCGGGATGATTTCGATGAGCCGGATTGATGCGTCCGTCAGGCGAATCCTGACCCTCAAAAGCCGGTGTGGCATGCCCGAATCCACCACTGTCTCCGCGGCTCAGGCAGCCGCCGTTTTGCGCCATCCCGACCACCTCGCTGTCGCCAGACAAATCGGAATGAATACCGTTTGCAGCGCCAACCTGCGCCCGGGTGACACGCCGCTGACGGCAACCCAAAAGGTTTTGTGTCTGACTCTCAACGCCTCGGGCCAAATATTTTATTTATTTTCAAGTACTTACTTTACCGACGCCTTGGCGGCACGGTTGCCCCTGTTGACGACACAGTCGGTCTCCACAACCATCGGTTCGTCCCAGCGCGCGGCCATTGTAGCCAGCGCGCCAAACTACGACAGGATCGTGATAGCCAACTATAACTGGACCCCCGACTACTCCACCAACCAGAAATTGCTGGTGGACGCACTCCGCGGCACCACCGTACCGCTCGTTTATGTCTCGTTTGGCAGTCCGTATCACATCACCCGTCATGCCGGAATGCCCAACTATTTCTGTGCCTTCTCAAGCCATTACGATTCCCAGCAGGCAGCGGCAGCCGTGCTCACCGGTATGCAGGACGCCACCGGGACCTGGCCTGTGACCATACCGGGCCTCGCGACCCGCGTCGAAAATTGGCCGGACTTTAACTAACCGCTTCGGCTTGGTCCCCGGCACTGTCGCCGCCGCGGATCGGCTCTTCCCAACCTTTGCGGTATCGCATGAAAAAGGTATAAAAATCGCCATGACGGCGGATTTGGCCGAAGTCGAAATCTATATGTGGCGGTGCCAGAATGAAGGCACCAACTTCTTCGTCGGTCCACCCGCTGTGGCCCCCGAATTCGTAACTGTATGATACGCTGCCAGCCGGCGCTTTTCCCCCCCACACACACAGATCCCCGGCGCGCCGCATCAGCGTGATCCGACGCACGCCGCGAAGCACCAGGTCCCTGTCCCGACTGCCGTCGAATGGAAGTGTCCCCGTGGCGTCGCAGCCATCGGCGCGGATCAGGCATCGGCCCGAACGCGCACGAACCTCGACATCGCCCTCCCGCGTGCGCATGGACACAAACCCCACTCCCGGGTGAGCCGCCAATTTTTCGACCAATCCCGGATGACGCTCTTCGATATCCTCGGCAGTCAGCGGCTCCGGAACCAGCGCCCAATACACATAGGCAATCGGCCCCGAGGAGGCAACCACGATATCCAGATAACTCTCCAAATCCTGCGTTTCGGGCGCCCGTTCGATCCGCCGGAGGAGATAAGCCGCGTAGGCGCGCACGGGACCGCGAAGCGGCCACGGCAACCATCGGGACAACTGGCGGATGCCCTCGGCGCTGCGGAGCAATTGCGCCGTCTTCTGCTCCAGCGCCGAATAACTCTCGACAAGCAGGCCTGCCGTCTCCCGCTGAATGAATTCCGCCAGCGATTCGCCCGTCAGTGCGTCGAACGGAATAACCGCCTCCTGTCCGTGATCGGAGAGGATGTAAATGTCATACTCGCGCTCGGAGTAGCGCGCGGCCGTCACGACGCGCCGGATGCACCGGTCAATGCCGCGCAGCGTCCAGTACGCCACCGCGCTGTCCGGCCCCCGCATGTGGGCGTGCTCGTCATATCCCAAATAGTTCATATAAATACATGGCACGCGCCGGTGCAGATCAATGACCGCGTTGGCCGTGATCAGTTCCCGCGTAATCACCGACAGGGCAAGGCGCCCCCCAATGAACTCCAACTGGCGCCGCAACACTCGTCGGGCGAGAACAAAGGCAAGAACATCCACCACGGCGAGGACCAGTTCCACGGCACCAAGCAGCAGGATCTTCAACAGCACTGTCAGGTGCGTGAGCGTCAGCAAAAGAACATCCCATGTGCGCAGGGCGAACCGCCACCGGCTCGGCGCCAGCAGGCTCGACGAGACAAAAAGCCGGGCCTCGGCGCCGCCGCTGAAGATGCCGCTGAAAATGCTCCCGTCCCGCAGCAGCCCGGGCGAAGTAAACTCCCGTTCGACTTCAAACGCACACTCCGTGAAACCCATCTTGTAGTAACGGTGGCGTTTCTTGTCGTAAAACTGAAAGCCGGGGATTTCGTCATTGCTGCCGTAGAAAAGCCCGCCCTGAAACGCCGGAGTGGAGGTCGGAATCTCGGAATGAAAACGGTGCGCGCGCAGCCGTCCCTTGCGCAGAAGCCGTCGAATATACGGCAACTGGAACCGCCGGACAGCCTTCAGCAACCGGTTATAGGAGAGGCCGTCTATCTGGATGATGAGCAAACCGCGGTGTGACGGGTCCACCGGGCTGAACGGAATCCCCATGCGCCGCAGCAGGGCAGGACCGCGGGCATATCGAACATTAAACTGGCGGCGTGCCCGCGACAACCAAGTGCGCAGCCATCGTGCGTGCAGACGCAGCCAGCCCCACTGCCCTTTTGTGTCGCCACGATTGCTCATGCCGGGCGAATTCCTCGGGCGGCGCCCCAAGAAGCGCCCTGCCGGGCTGGTTCTATTCTTTTGACATGGCCAAACGCGGGCCGCATTCGCCTATGAACCTGGCCGCAAGGCCCATAATCCAGACTGAAAGCGAGTTTGCTGCGCATGCGTTTCACTTATGCCGCTGCCTTCATCATAGCCTTTACACTTCTGCTGACACCGGGTTGCAGCAAGCGGACCCCGGAAGACCGGATGCGCAAGGCCGTGCAACTCGCCCAGCAGCGCGACACGCTCGGCGCCATGCTCGAGGCCAAGGATCTCATCAAGAAACACCCCGACGACCCCATGGCCTTGCAGGCGCGGATGTTGCTGGCCCAGATTGCCGCCAGCGACCGGCGCGTGGACGACGCCTTGGCCGAGTACAAAGCCGTGCTCGACACTGTTTCACAAAAGGATCCGCTCGGTGTTGCAGCCCTGCGCGGCACCATCGCTCTGCTCCGCCAGTCGAAACGCACCGACGAGGCGCTCAAGACCATTGATGAGTATCAGAAGCGGTATGCGGACGATGAGGGGGTGTCGCTCAGCCTGACCGTGGCCCGTGCAGAGGTCCTTGCCACCGACGGAAAAACCACGGACGCGCGGACTATCCTGCTCGGCCTCCGCGATACCACCACTCAGCCGGAAATCCTGCGGTTCTACCGGTCCATGATTGCCAGCACTTACATGCAGGACAAGGCCTTCGCCGACGCACTTGCCTTTTTTACCGCAGAGTTGCAGCGGGCTGATAACGACGCGGACAAGCGAACCCTCATGCTGCAAATCGCGGGGACCCACGCAGCCATGGAGAATTATGACGAAGCCCGAAAAATCCTGGACGAGGCAACCCGGCAGTACGACTCTGCTATCCGTCGCGAACTCGACGCGCAGGAGCGCCTGGCGCTGGCCAGCGAACTTGTCAATGCCTACTCGGGCATTGGGAACCTGCCCGGTGTCAGGGCTGTGGTCGAGGGCCTCATCGCCCAGACCGACGATGCACGGCTGGCGGCTGAACTTGCCAACGAACTGACCCGGCAGATGGTCCTGCGCGAGGGTAAAACCTCTGAAGCCCTCACTCTCCTTCGGGATCTCGACAAGAGGTTTCCCAATGGTCCGTTCCTTCAAATGGCCACTCAGTTGGAGACCATGAGCGCCAGCGGAGAACTCGACCGCCAAATATCGGTGGATACTTCGCCCGTCGTCCAGCGTTTCGTAGCGGATCCCATCCTTGCCCCCGCGGTATTCCTCGACAAGAACACGACGGGCCTGCTGTCCACAGCCAAACCGCCAGTGCCTGAGGCTCAGGAGATGCTCAAACCGGCCGCCGCACAGCCACAGCCATCGGCTCCGGAGACCACCGCGCCCTAACTCTCTGAACACGGCTATGATTGATCTTTGTGCAAAACCTATCCACGAACTGCGCGACCTGCTTCGTCGGCGCGAGGTATCCAGTGTTGAACTGACCCGCGCGTTCCTGACCCGCATCGCCACTGTCGAACCGGCTATTCAGGCATTTGTCTCGGTGACCGGCGATCTGGCGCTCGAACAGGCCGCCGCAGCCGACGCCGCCCGCTCCGCCGGCGAAGACCTGCCTCCGCTGGCCGGCGTACCGGTCGCCATCAAAGACAACATGTGTACGAACGGCGTCCTGACCACCTGCTCGTCGCGAATACTGGCCAATTTCGTTCCACCATACGATGCGACAGTTGTGACGCGCCTGCGCGGTCAGCGCGCCGTGTTTTGCGGCAAGACCAACATGGACGAGTTTGCCATGGGCTCCTCCACGGAAAACTCGGGTATCAAGAAAACCTTTAATCCGTGGGATCCGGCGCGCGTCCCCGGCGGGTCCAGCGGCGGCAGCGCCGCAGCCGTTGCCGCCGGTATGGCTGCCGGTGCCCTTGGCAGCGATACCGGCGGCTCGATCCGCCAGCCCGCCAGTTTTTGCGGTGTGGTCGGCCTCAAGCCTACCTACGGACTCGTTTCCCGCTACGGACTCGTCGCCTTTGCATCCTCTCTCGACCAAATTGGCCCCATTTCGCGCGATGTGGAGGATGCAGCGTTGTTGCTCAATGCCATTGCCGGCCACGACCCCCGCGACAGTACCAGCGCCCACTTCGATCCGCCCGACTACACATCGTTTCTACAACGCGGCGTGCGCGGACTGCGCATCGGGCTACCCAAGGAGTTTTCCGGTGAAGGCACGGATCCCGAGGTGCAGGCCGCTGTCGCCGCTGCAGTCCGCAAACTCGAGGAACTGGGCGCCGTCACAGTCGAGGTGGAACTGCCCCATTCGCCGTACGCCGTTGCCACTTACTATTTGTGTGCCACCGCTGAGGCCAGTTCCAATCTGGCGAGATACGATGGCGTGCATTACGGATTTCGCGCCCCCGCGGACAATGTCATTGAGATGTACAGCCGTACGCGCAGCCAGGGCTTCGGCGAAGAGGTCAAGCGCCGCATCATGCTGGGGACTTACGCGCTGAGTGCCGGCTACTATGATGCGTTCTACCTCAAGTCGCTTCGAGTGCGGACACTCATTCGCCGGGACTTCGACGCAGCCTTCGAAAAATGCGATGTGATTGCAGGCCCCACCGCCCCCACACCGGCCTTTCGCATCGGCGAAAAAACCAGCGATCCGCTTGCCATGTATCTCAGCGACATTTTTACCATCTCGGTCAATTTGGCGGGCATTTGCGCCATCTCCGTCCCTTGCGGGTTCACAGAGGATAATCTTCCCGTGGGATTGCAGTTGATCGCTCCGTCGTTCGGGGAGGACCGGCTCATCGCCGCTGCCCATGCCTACGAACAGGCCACGGAATGGCACCGGCGCCGCCCGCCTGTCTGACAATTTAGAGCAAGGCAGCCAATTGAAGGAGGCGCGCGGCCGAGCCCGCCACAGCGGCCAAGTCATCGCGGGCGCTCGACGCAACATGCCAGCAATCGGATGCAAGATCCGCCAGCAGGTCGGGATGACGCGCGTCAGTCGAGTCGAGCACCTCGCGAATATGGCGCAAGGTTCCTGCCTCGGGTCCGCGTCTGCCTTGGAGGCCTGCACTGTCCAGTATTTCAATAACCGAGGCCAGCGGATCGCCCTCTGCAGGACGGGCCGGTTGCCCGAACGCAGACTGCAACAGCACCAAGGCATCGGCGTCCGGCCAGGACGCGCACCGGATGACAATGCCGTCCGACTCGGGGTGAGGAGAGTTCACCGCCGTATGAAATTCTTTCTCATCCCATCCTGTCTCACGACAGACGAACCGCAGCAACGCATGCTGACTGGCTGCATCTGACGAAGCCTCGCGAGAAATGGCGCCATGCACGAGGCGTTGCTCCATCCATTCGCGCATGGCAGGATGAGCCTCGGCTTCCGGCGGGACCTCGAGCAGGATGCGCAGTCCGCGCCGGCCGGCGATCATCCGGCCGATAAGCCCCGAAAGAAAATCACCGAGCCGCTGAACCTGCCATTCAGACCAGCGACGATACCGATCGTCGTCGGGGTCCGAAGTCAATTTGCGTAGATCGAACAACAGCGACCGGTCCACGGCCGAACTGCAAGCCGCGCAGCGGCATAATGCCTGCGCAGGTGCGCAAAATTGGCCCGGCACCGCAAAGGTGTCGAGTATCACTCCATCCACCGGGTAAGCGCTGACCATGGCGCTCATCACATCACCGAGAAACCGGCGCACCTCCGGACGGTTGCTGCACAGGTAGTACGGTCCGTCGCTGAACCCCGGTGACCGTTCCGTCTCCACTTGCCAACGGCGCAAAAGCCTTGGCACAGCCCCAAGGGACTCATCCAGATTCAACAGCGACGCACAACCGTAGACCAGCAAACCCGCCTGTGAGGCGGCCGCGCACACCAGCGGCAGCAGATCACCCAGTCCAAGTGCGGCTTCAGGCCAAGGCCTCGGTCGTCGTCCGTGGGACTCATTCGGCCAGCAAATGCGCCCGCTCGCGTAAACAGGAACCGCTACACCATTGAACCCTGCCTCGGCGGCTACCGCGACAAGGTCCCCCACTGATCCGTTCGGCTGGGGCTTCGAAAGCGGAAGGCGCAAGATCCGGGACTCAATCCCGGCAAACCCCAGTCGTCCGCCCACGGGCAGCGGCTTCTCAGACATCTACCTGATTCCTCCCGCCGTCAGTCCCGTCGTAATATGCCGCTCCGCCAGCAAGAACAGCACGACCATCGGCAGCGTCGCGAGCAGCGCTGCGGCCATGACCAGATTCCACTGAACCTCGTACATGCCGATCAGCGAAAAGAGCCCCACGATCACGGGACGCCGCTCCGGCGCGGCCAACAGCGTCAAAGCAAAGATAAATTCATTCCACGATGCGATGAACACGAAAATGATTGCCGTGACAATGCCCGGTGCCGCGAGGGGCATCAACACATGCACGGCCATTCGCCACCATGAGCAGCCGTCCACAAACGCTGCCTCCTCAATCTCCACCGGTACGCTTGCAAAATACCCCGATAGCATCCAGATGGCAAACGCCGTATTGAACGCCGCATTGACCAGTATCAGGCCGAACAAGTTGTTTGCCAGCGTTTCGGGCGCACCGGCCGGAATGAGAAAGCCGAGCCCTGCACCGGCCAATATTTCATAAAACCATTGCACGGATGTGCCGGCAAACAATTTGTACAGCCCGATGATGATCACGATCGGCGAAAACATCTGCGTCACAAGAACCCCCTGCAGAAAGAGCCGCCGCCCGCGGAACTGCAGCCGCGACAACGCATAGGCCGCCGGCAGCGACACTCCCGTGGCCAGCAGTGTGGCGCCCGTGGCGATGATCGCCGAGTTCAAAAAATAGCGCCCCATCAATGGCACGCGCGTCCAAAGCGACCAGAAATTACTCCATAGCGGATTCCGCGGCAGCCAGCGGAAGTCTTCGGCGCCGGAGTAAATCTCAATGTTGGTCTTCAGCGATGCACTCAGCATGACCGCAAACGGAAACAGAATCACTGCGCAGAAAGGCAGCACAAATGCTGCGGTGTTGACGCCACGCCACAGGCCAGCCCTGCCGCGCACCGCTCAGTCCCCTCTTCGCCTAAGCAAAATGCTATAGGTCACGCTAAAGGCCATCAGCACCGCGAACACGATAACCGCTTCGGCGCTCGCAACAGCAAACTGTTTATCGGTAAACGCCCGCTTGTACAGGTGTGTCATGATGATATCCGTCGTATTCGCCGGCCCGCCGCCCGTCATGGTCCAGACAATCGGGAACGAGTTGAACACATAGATGACATTGATCACCGTGGCGATGGCAAAAACCTCGCGCAGGTGAGGTACGGTGATGCTGAGAAACGAACGAACGGCCGAGGCTCCGTCCACCTTGGCGGCCTCGTACAGGTCGCGCGGGATGGCCTGAAGACCCGCCAGGAAAACGGTGGTTGTAAACGGAATCGAAACAAATACCGCGACGCCGATCATCACGGGAAAACTCGTGTCGCGCTGAGCAAGCCAGTAAATAGGCTCGCTTACGAGACCAGACTGAATGAGCCACGCGTTCACAGGTCCCACTTCACCGTCGAAGATGTAGCGCCACACGATGGCGCTGATGACCAGCGACGACGCCCACGGCAGGATCAGGATCGCCCGCGCAACCGGACGCAGAACGAACCGGCGGTTGAGGAAAAGACTCGCCACAAGCGAGATTCCAAGCGTGAGTACAACCACGGCCGTGGTCCACACCATCGTGTTCCAAAACGCGTAGCGAAATTCCGTATCCTCCAGCGTGACGCGAAAATTGCGCAGACCGGCAAACCCCGTGCGGTTCGCATACCGGTCCAAAGTGCAGAACGCATTGATGCATGTCTCACCGATCGGCACCATCAACACCGCCGCCACCAGCAGTGTCGCAGGCAGCAGGCACAGGTAGGGTATCCACGCGCGTCGCGCGGGGAGAAATGGAGAAGCGCCAGCCATGTAGCCAACCTTCGTGATGACCCCAAACGCCGATTTCAACCTGACTGAGCATGATGCCGTTCTGGGTCTCGGCTCAAATGTGGGGTCAGAACAAGAAAAGTTGTCGGCACTTCGCATGGCGTGCGACCATTTGGCCGCACACCCCGCCATACGGATTGTGGCTCGCTCGTCTGTGTACCGTACCCCCCCTTGGGGAGAGACGGCTCAGCCGGAGTTTCTCAACGCAGCCGTGAGAATCTGCACGCGCCTTCAAACCACGGAATTGCTTGGGGTTGTGAAGTCCATCGAGCGCCTCGTTGGCCGTGTGCCCACCTATCGGTGGGGTCCGCGAGTCATTGACATCGACATTCTGCTTTACGACAGATTTTCCTACGACACGCCGGACCTGACCGTCCCTCATCGCCATCTGCTTGAGCGCCCGTTCGCCTGCCTGCCGGCTTTGGAGGTCGCCCCTGATGTACGGCTGCCAAGCGGACTGCTTTTGCGCGAGGCGGCCTCAGAACTCATGCAAACGGCACGGCTCGATCGGGTGGCTAACCTTTAGGCGATTCCCCGCACGACGCTCAGAACGGCCTCAGCCGCGCGGCGCGAGGCGCCCGGCCCGCCAACGGCTGCTGCTACTCGGCCCAGTTTTTCCTTTTGTCGGGCCAAGGCCGCTGGGTTTTCAAGAATTTCGAGCGCCGCTTGGGCTATGCCCGCAGGCGTGGCCCGCCTCTGCAGCAGTTCCGGCGCAACCTCTTCGTTTGCGACGATGTTCACCAACCCGATCCAAGGAATTCGCAAAACCGCCCGGGCCATCAATTCCGTCAGCCAAGACACGCGGTAAATGATGACCATGGGAACCCCGAGCAATGCCAGTTCGAGCGTGCTCGTACCGCTCTTGCAGAGGGCAAACTGCATGGCAGCCCTGACCGAGCGATGATCGGTTTCGGCCAAGCGCAGAGGCACATCCGGAAATCGCGCACAATACTTGTCAATCAGTGGGCGCGACACAGTCTCGGCTCTCGGCAAGACGAACACAGACTCCGGAATGCGTCGTGCGATGAGTCGCGCGGCTCCCAGCATGGCCTCCAGGTGGCGAACGATCTCCGGTTCCCGGCTTCCGGGCAGGATACCAATCACTTTGGCCTCGGGAGCAATCCCTAACATGGTGCGCACTTCCGCAGCGGGGCGCAGAGGTTCGTTATGATCCGCCAGCGGATGCCCCACATAGGTTACCGGAACCCCCGCTTGCCGGTAAATGCGTTCTTCAAAGGGCAGGATCACAAGCATGAGGCGAACGGATTTGGCAATGATGGCCAGCCGCGACTTGTGCCAGGCCCAAATCTGGGGGGAAATGTAATAGATGACCGGAATGCCCCGCCGTGCGGCGGCCTGAGCGAGTCGCAGATTGAAGCCGGGATAATCAACAAGAACAACGGCGTCCGGGCGCTCCGTGTCGAGGGTGGCTTCAGCCCGAGCCAGCAGAGCCTTGAGCCGGTTGTAATGCCTCAACGCCTGACTCAGCCCGATGACGGGCATCTTTTGCGCGAGATTTTCGTCCAGCCGCATCCCCGCGCGCTCCATGGCCACACCGCCAAAACCGAAACACTGTGCCTGCGGCTCCAACTCGAGCAGATGCCTGATGAGGCGCGCGGCGTGCTGATCCCCCGAGTTTTCGCCTGCGACGAACAATAGGCGCGGCGCAGCGTCCGCCATCACCCGTCAGCCCGCCGCTTTGGTAAAGTGGTCGAGGCGCGATTTGACTTCGTCACACACGGCCACGGCCAGTTCCAATGCGTCGCGCGCGTGCTCGCCCTTGACCATGGGCTCGGCCCCGCGCCGCACACAATCCACAAAATGATCCAACTCGAGACGCAGCGGCTCTTCCTTGGGCAGCCGCTCTTTCGTGCGTACGATCGTCACGGCAGGCATTCCCGGCTCCGGATTGCGCGTCCGGACACGCCGAAACAACTCCAGTTCCTGCTCGACATAGTCCACGGAGATGTAGGCGTCCTTCTGAAAGATGCGGATCTTGCGCTTCTTGACGGGCGTGACCCGGCTGGCCGTCAAATTCGCAATGCACCCGTTGGCGAAATGGATGCGCGCGTTGGCAATGTCTTCCTTGTCGCTGTAAATTCCTACTCCGGCGGCGTCTATGTGCGTCACGGGCGAGTTCACGATCTGCAGGATGATGTCGAGGTCATGAATCATCAGATCCAGCACCACCCCCACATCCACGATCCGCCCGGAGTAAGGGCCTAGGCGGTGGGTCTCGATAAAAGCCGGCTCCGTCACAAGTTGCTTGAGGCGCATGACAGCCGTATTGAAGCGCTCGATATGCCCCACCTGCAAAACGCAATTCTTGCGCTTGGCGAGTTCGATCAAATCGTGCGCCTCGGACACGGTCGTCGTGATGGGCTTCTCCACCAGCAGATGGATGCCCTGATTGAGGCAATCCATGGCGACAGCGTGATGATGGATGGTCGGGACGGCGATGCTTAGAGCATCCACCTGGCCAAACAACTGGCGATAATCCGTGTAGGCACGCGTCTTGTACTGGCGTGCGACGCGCTCGGCCGTCCGGGGGTCAATGTCGGCAACCCCCACCAGTTCGCATTTCGGGTTGGTGGCATAGTTACGAGCGTGATGCTGCCCCAGCGAGCCAACGCCCACCACGCCTACGCGTACCTTTTGCATCAGCAACCCTTGGCCTTGATCTCGAGTTTAGCCAAACGGCACAAACCATGCGGGTATCGGCTCGCCGCCGCGGACGCGCAAGAACAATGTTCCGCGATCCTCACGCCTACACAGACTTGCCGCTTTTTGCCTTGAACTGCTCATGCATGTGTCGCCGGCAGGGCGTGCAAAGGTCAAACATGTAAGTCTCGAAGACCTGATCCATGGCCTCCTGAGGGTCAATGGCGTCCAACCCCGCAATGATCTCACGCATTTCAGCGGCCGGGTCGGACATCAAATCCTCCGAGGTGAACTCAAGCGGTTCGGCTCGCGCAAACATTTCAATGCGGATCGAATACATTTGCTCCTCTCGGGGAACCTCGCGCCCGCAGTTGTCACAAGTCCGTTTCATGATGAGGCAAACACTATTAGACACGCGCAGGGCTGTTCTCAAACATAATCACTGACCCCCGGCGATGGTGGTCCCTGCTGAGTGATTCCCTGATTGCATTTCGCATCGAACATGGACACTCATGCCGGCTGCCAATCGAGAATCCCGGAGCAACGCATGAAAGCCGTGATTTTCCGCCACCACGGCGGTCCCGAACAACTCAAGTATGTCAGCGTCCGGACGCCCAAGCCCGGGCCCGGCGAGGTGCTGATCCGAGTCAAAGCCGTGGCACTCAACCATCTCGACATTTGGATGCGACAGGGCCTTGGGGTGGAAATTCCCATGCCCCATATCTCAGGCAGTGATGTTTGCGGCATTGTTGCCAAACTCGGCGAGGGCGTTAGTGGTCTGCGACCCGGAGACAGGGTCATCATCTCGCCCGGCCAGACCGGCGGAAGATACGATCACCTCTACCCCGGACATGAAAACCTCTGCCCGGACTTCCGCATCTTCGGCTTTCAAGTGCAGGGCGGATACGCCGAGTACTGCGTCACGGAAGCACGCCATGTGATCCCCGTCTCGGCCAACCTCAGCCACACCGAGTGGGCAGCCATTCCTCTCACCTTCCTCACGGCGTACCACATGCTCCTCACGCGCGCACGCTTGGAACCCGGACAGCGGGTTGTTGTCAACGGATGCGGGAGTGGTTTGGGGATCGCGGCCATTCAACTGGCCAAACTGACCGGCGCCTCCGTCATGGCCACCTCGCGCAGCGACCACAAACTGCGGCGGGCCCGGACAGAACTCCACGCCGACGAAACCCTCAATATCACCAAGGCCAACATGGTTGAGGCCGTTATGGATTGGACCGCAGGGCGCGGCGCCGATGTCGTGTTTGATCATGTGGGACCGGCGCTGTGGGAGGCCAGCATGCAGTGCCTCCGGCGCGGCGGTTGTCTCCTCAATGCTGGAGCCACGACTGGCCCTGCCGTCACGATCCCCCTGCGTGCCCTCTACGGCCGCAACATCACCATTCACGGCTGTTACATGGGTACGCGCGCCGAACTGAACCGCATCGTGGAACTGGCCGAAACCCGCCGGATCAAGCCGATCATTGATAAAGTCTATCCTCTCGCCCAAGCACGCGCCGCACAGGAACGCATGGACAACAGCGAACATTTTGGAAAACTGGTACTGACACCCGATTCCATGACTGGCTGAGACGCGTCGTTCAGTATCGCATCCAGTCGTTGACCCCCGAGGTGGTGCCAACCAAACTGCCGGTCGCGCCAAACAACCCGAGCGGCCCCGGATAAGAGAAATCGGGAAACAGACTCGCCACATCCGTGTGCGCGCGTCGTGCTGCCATGACCTCCGTAATCACAGTCCGGAAATCTGTTGTAGCGTTGAGGTCCACGCGTTCAAACAACTGATCATTGGCCAGACCCGGCCATACGCCAAACACTTTCTTTTGGGCGATGTTAGCGCTGAGGATTATCATGAGACCACCGTGGCCGTGATCGGTGCCGGTATTGGCATTCTCGCGCAAACGCCGGCCAAACTCCGACATGACCATAACTGTCAGCCGGCCGTGATAATCCTGCAGATCGGTCCAGAACGCGTTCAGACCACCAGATAATTCCGAGACAAGGTCGGCAAAAATCCCGCCGGCGGAGTTGCCATACCATGCCTGATTCTCGTGGGTGTCCCAGCCGCCCAGGTCCACCGTGGCCACTTCCAGCCCCAGATCCATGCGGATGATCTGCGCAATGGACGCCAGGCGCTGAGCAAACTCTGTATCGGGATAAACCGCCCCGTGGCGGGGCACATAATCGCCTGGCGGGTTGGCTTCGATAATGTCGGCAACATCGAGCGTGCGCAGCGCTGCGACGCCAAAACGGTTGTCATAGGCGTACATGCGACGCAGGGCGATCCGTATATCATCCACCTGATTCCAATAGCCGGCAATCTCAAAACCGCTCGCTTCGCTCAGAGCGAGGGCGTCCAAATGGCCTTCCAGCGACGCCGCCACGCTGGACCCGATACTGACGGCCCGAAAAACATCGCCTCCGGCCACGGTCGCAAGATGCCGGCCGAGCCAACCCCCTGTTGTGGAGGCTTTCAACTGTCCGCGCTCGTAATAATCCTGCGCCTCAAAATGCGACCGGTTGGCCTCGGGAAATCCCACTGCAGGAATCAGGGCAAGATGCTGGTTGGTGTACAGGTCACGCAACGCAGCAGCCGACGGATGAAGCCCAAAGTACCCGTCAATGTCGCGGATTTGTGCGGCGGTCAACCGGAGGCTGGGCCGGGCATCCGCGTAATTGGCGTCCGAGTAGGGCACGAGGAAATTGAGCGCGTCCATGCCGCCCCGCAGGAACACGACCACTAAGATGTCGCGCTGGGGTCCGCCGCTCCCTTGCGCAAACACCAGATTCCCTAATCGCGAGCCGCTCATGGCCGCTATTGCCGCGCAGCAGCCCTGAAGAAATGTCCGTCGCCGGATGGTGCTCATTGGGGTAACCGTCCCTTTCCGCGGCAGCCGTCAGCGCCGCATAAATTCTGGAGTCATGGTGCAAAGCGCCGCCGTCTCCGGCGCCTTGTCGCGGATCTGCTCGGCCGACAGCGGGATGTCATACCCGCGCCCATCGGCCACAAAGTCCAACACTGCCTGAGCAGTCGCTTCCGAAGGTGGCCGCTGCAGGATGCGATTGAGCCAAAACTGCGCGATCTGGCGCGGCGTCCGGATAGTTGGCGGCATGATCTCGTGGCTATTGAACCGAAACGGTCCGGTGTAGCCAGAATCGTGGCAGTTGGAGGCAGCGATGAAGACAAATCTCTGCCGATATAGAAAATTATTTGAGGTTGCCCATTCGTCCCATACATCCGGCGGCCCGTTCGGTGGGCGCCACCCGAACATGGGCATTCCCATCGGGTCGTAATACCAAGTAAAATCAAAATCCGGTTCAGGCAGCGGAAACGCCATGCCAAGCGCCCGCATGACCGAAACGGCCCAGTCGAGCGGGCGCTTGAATTTAGCCGCTCTTATACTCGGGGCTGACGGCTGCGGACCGACAAATTTGCGTATCCGCGCTGACTGGAACTCCGGACTGCGACATATGTGGCGGACCACTTGGCGGATCTGATCCGGGGCGGAAGCCGCCCGCTGAAAAACGCGAGCCGAAGAGGCTACGAGCGACGGTGGCGGATTGTCGTCAACCAGCCGTTGGCAGAGTTTCCAGCAGATAAACTTGGCAGTGCCGGGGTGATAGGCCAGAAGATCGAGAACTATGCGCCCATCAACCAAGTCCGCCTGGTCATTGGGAATCGCCCGGCCCAAAACGATTTTCTGAAAGCGGTCATGATTAGCCCGAATATATTTGAACTCGCCGCGGGTCGGTGCGCTGTCGCCCGTCTCGAAGGTCCAGCCAGTAAAGCATCGGCTCGCCTCGTAAACATCATTATCCACATAACCGCCCTCGCTCCGGTAGTGGATCGCCCCGAGCGTGTGCAGTTCGAACAGTTCGCGCGCGTAATTCTCGTTCGGCCCGGCGTTCGTGCTCAGGTAGTTGTCGAGGTAGTAAAGCATGCACGGGTGCTTGGCAGTTGCCTCAAGCAAGGCGCGAAAGTTGCCCAAAGCATGTTGTCGAATGGTCAGGTCCCACTTGGTGAACATGGACCTGATAATGTAATCCCAACCGAAGATGTTGAAGTGGTTGTGCCAGAATTCCACTAAACGCTCGTAGAGTTGCCTTTTCGACATCACCATGCGGATGGCCGTGGCATGCTGGACATCGCGCAAGGGACGCCACACCTCATTCCAATCAGGAAGGTCCCGCCGGTCGTACAACTGCTGCCAGGTTTCCGCATAGGTGACCGGGTTGAGCGCCGCGATGGCGGCATCGCATGCCGAGTCGTCAATGGTTTCCGGAGACAACTGCTGCTCGAGAAAGGCCTCATAGCCCATTTGCTCAATGGCAGCCACTTCCCCGGGACGGGGCCCGAACATCAGGCGGTTGGCAGCGTGCCAGGCCAACGATGGCTCAGGGGCTTGGCCTGCAGCAGGGTCGGCGATCTTCGCAAGCCCCGCCGACAGCGGGACGGCAAGTTGCGCGAAAAAATCGCGCCGTGGCCCGATCATAACAACTTCACCTTCATCAAAAATCTCGCGGGCCACTTGACGCGCGGCTTGATGCCCGTGTGAAAAGGCAACGGTTTGACAACCCGCGCGTCAAACAGCACGCGATCACCCTTTCGGCGATTCAGTAGACATTATTGCACGATGGAAGGCAAAATCAAGAGGAGATTGAGTGGGCGATCATTTTCCGCCGGAAGGCTCAGTGTCCATGTATTCCCTGATCCGTTGGCCGACCCGCCGAGCCACAATCTCGTAGCCTTCGCGGTTGGGGTGGCAGCACACATCCGCCCAAAGGGTTTGAGGTTTGTCTCGATAAATCATCGACAAGTCCTCGAAACGCACCCCCTGAGCGCTCAGACGAGCGCCGCGCTCTCGAAGCAACGGGTAACCGGCCAGCACCGAAGGCCGGCAAGCATTGTTCTCCTCGAACGCCTGCTTGCGCTCTTGCTCGGTGAGCGTCTTTGACCCCTCATCGTACTGGTTGGGTTGCAAGAAGTGAAAGTAGGCCGCACCCGCGCGACGGCACAAGGCATCCATCTGCAGCGAGCAGGATGCCCAGTGATCCGCAAGGAACGGATACAGTTTTTCCGGTGCCGAACTGACAAGATCCGGCCCCGAGATCAAATAGGTGCGCGCCGAGGCAGCCGCACGCCCCGCACGGTCAATTTCGAGCAACATCGCGCGCTGCATCACCTTGTCCACCGCGCGCCACAATCCGCATCGAGCGATGCTCCACCGTCCCGGCAAACTCTCCATCAAGGCAGCCCAGCCCCCGCGCCAGTCCCGCAACAACTCGACCTTCCCCGCAGAACGCAACGCGACCCGATCGGAGAGATTCATCACCCGGTAGTACCACCCAGTCGGGTAAATCGGCGTGACCCCCTTGGGCAGGTTGACAGCCGGACCGAGCGCTATTTCGTTGAAGCCATCCAAGTTTACCACGACATCAAAATGCGCCCCCAGCGAGAGCAGCATCGAGAGCGTGTTGAGTTGCTGCGGTTGCTTATAGGCTCCGATCGCCACCGATACGACCCGCACTAGCCGGCCTGAGGCCCGCAATTCCTCCTCGAGATACGGACGCCCAACGGTCGTCAACTGCCGTGCAAACGAGCCCCCAAACACCGCAACGGTCATGACTCCCGGCGGGGGCGGCGCAAGTAGATCCACCTCGGGATCGTGCAGGCCGAGCCGTGAAACACCGGGACCCGCATTCGGGTCTCGCACCCAACCGACATACGGGTGGATGACCTCGATGGCGTTCTGATCCTCGATCACCATGACTCCCGCGCCGGCGATGGGGGCTGTGGTGCCCTCCGCATGGCTGCGTGCAAGCCGGGACATCGCCGCTCCATACTCGGAAAACGAAAACGGGCGCTGAAAGGCAATCAGGTAAAAAACATGCAGGCCTAACTCGAGACCTGCCAACACCAGAAGCGCTGCTAACAGCCAAAACACCAAACGGACCAACCGCGAACGCCCGCGCCCCCGTTTCGGGAGCCGCGGTGCCGGAGCATTCGCATCATTCGGCGATTCCCAATCGGTCGTCATGAGTTGTGCAGCCCAGCGGCTCATTCAGCCGCGCCGTCCCGGTGGCGCAACAATAAATCCCGAGTGACAAAAGCCCTTCACCGGCCTCAGCGTCCGCCGGCTCAAATCACCCCGACTGATCTCAAAACGGACGCATGAATGAATGCCGCGGTCGGCTGTCATCTGCCCTGACCTAAAAAGACTACAAAAGGAGTAGAGGATGACCCGACAGGTTGCGACGAATATCACTTGGCACCCCGGACATGTCACGCGCGAGGAGCGCATGGCGGTGACGCGGCAAAAACCGTGCTGCATTTGGCTGACCGGTTTGTCGGCGTGCGGGAAGAGCACGATCGCCATGGCCCTTGAACAGGTTCTGATTCAACGGGGACATCTGGCCTATGTGCTCGACGGCGACAATATCCGGCACGGACTGAACAAGAATCTTGGGTTCTCGCCGGAAGATCGTGAGGAGAACATTCGTCGCATCGGCGAGGTGGCAAAACTGTTTGTGGATGCCGGCCTGATCGTCATCACGAGTTTTATCAGTCCGTACCGTGCGGATCGCGACAAAGTGCGGGCCTTGCTTCAGCCGGGCGAGTTTGTCGAGGTCTTCGTGGATGCGTCCGTCGAGGTGTGTGCCAAGCGCGACCCGAAGGGCCTGTACGAGAAAGCCATGCGAGGCGAAATCAAAAACTTTACCGGGGTCTCACCCGATGCGCCCTACGAGGCTCCTGCCAGTCCCGAACTGCACTTAAAGACCGATGAGATCAGTGTCGAGGAGGCTGTTGCTACTCTGCTGGACTACCTCGAGTCGAAGGGTCACCTGACGCCGGGCGCCTGACGCGCGCCCGGCTGTTTTACCACTGGCGGCTCATCCACTTGAGCGTCGGCTCGATGGGATCCTTGGGCAGGAAAAAAGTGGGTTCATGACCGGTGAACTGAGGAAGGAACCGCCTGCCCCGCACCTTCATCACCAAAGCCACTGGGGCAAACAAGACCCAATAGAATAACCCGAAAACCACCGCTGACAACGCGAGGGCCATCGCCTCGCCCACGGGTTTCAGACGCGCTTCGATTCGTTTCCAAAGGCTTTGCGGTTTGGCCATCATCCTCTCCTGCAGTGCTCAGAACAGTGTATAGATGGCATAGCCAAGCGGTGAACTGGTCGTGAAAACGACAAAGAGGCCAGCCAGAGCAAATACAATCAGGATCGGCAGTATCCACCAGAGTTTGCGCTCGCGCAGGAAATCGATGAACTCACCCAGTATCTCGAACCGGTCGCGAAGACGCACGGCCCCCCAAATGACGCCTGCCAACACAACGAGCAACACGATGAGTATCAGTGTGGAGTTCATGCCTGGACTTCCCTTACAGCATTGCCAACGGCCGACGCCGGTTCATTGTCACCGAATGCCTTATTACCGCCGTCCGTAAATAGTCTTGGATGCGTTGGGGCATTTTGCCGCCGGCAACATTTTCGTTGCCGGGGCACCCCGGTGGCGACATACACTCAGGTATGAGAGAGCGGGTGTCCGCATAATGAGACCTTCCAACTATGGGGGCGTGAAGCATGGCCGTCAGAAAGCCCACCGAAGCCGAGCGTAAGTATTTCGAGCGCACAGCCGCGAAACGCGGACCCGCTGCGAGTAGCCACACCCTCGGGCTGATCCTCGAGGAGGCTGGACTCATCAGCCAAGATATGATTCGCGACCTCATCCCGCAGGATGAGTCGGCGCAGACCCTCAAGCATGCCGTCGTCTCCCAAGGGCTGGCCCGCGAGGACGACATTCTCGACGCGCTGGCTGCGAACCTTGGCCTGAAAAAGGTCAACCTTCGCGAACTTAAGCCGACAAAGGAACTCGTCGAGCAAATAGATGCCAAGCACGCCATCAAGTACCGGGTCTTCCCCGTGGCTTACGATGACGAGACCCTCGAAGTGGCCTTGGCCGATCCCCTGAACATCCAGACGACGGACGATCTCGAGCGGATTTACCGAAAACGGATTGTCCCGGTCGTGGCCTCCGAGGACGACATCAACCGCCTGATTAAGCACTGGTACGAGGGCTCAGACATCTCCGAACTGTACCAAGATGCCGCAGACGAAGCCATCGCCGAGGAAACGAAGGGCAAGGAAGATGTCTATTCAGATATCGATCTGACCGGCAACGCCGAGGTGGACCAGCCCCCGGTCGTGAAATATGTCGACTTGATTTTCAAGCAGGCCGTTCACGATCGCGCGTCAGATATTCATGTGGAACCCACGAAGGCCGGAATCACGATCCGGTTTCGCATTGACGGTGTCCTGCACGAAGTCCCCGCGCCTCCCAAGCGCTGGCAAAACTCCGTCATCTCGCGCCTCAAGGTGCTCTCGGGCATGGACCTTGCCGAAAAGCGTGTGCCGCTGGACGGGCGCATCAAACTGAACATTCCGGACAAGAAACTCGATGTCCGTGTCTCGTCGTTGCCGACCGTGTTCGGAGAATCCATCGTCATGCGTATCCTCGACCAAGCCAGCGTGCTCATGGGTTTGGAGGATGTCGGATTCCTGCCCGACTCGGTCAAAAAATTTAAGGAACTGATCAAAAGCCCCAACGGGGTCATTCTGATGACGGGCCCCACGGGTTCCGGCAAGACGACAACACTTTACTCGGCCCTGGCGACGATCAACAACTCCGAGACGAAGATCGTCACTGTCGAGGATCCGGTCGAATACATGCTCGACGGCGTTAATCAGGTGCAGGTGAACAAAGAGGTTGGATTGGATTTTGCTCAAGCCCTGCGCTCCATTCTGCGCCAATCGCCGGATGTCATCATGGTTGGCGAAATGCGCGACCTGGAAACCGCCGAGATTGGCATCCGCGCCGCACTCACGGGTCACCTCGTGTTCTCAACCCTGCACACGAACGACGCGCCCAGCGCCTGCACCCGCTTGATTGACATGGGTATCAAGCCCTTCCTCGTGGCCAGTTCGCTGCAGGCCGTCATCGCTCAGCGCCTCGTTCGCCGCATTTGCAATTACTGTAAAATGGCGTACGAGCCCAAAGCAGAGGAGGTCTTGGGCTTCGGCATGACGCTCGAGGAAGTGGCCGGACGCCCGTTCCACAAGGGCAAAGGCTGTGACCGTTGCAACAATAGCGGCTACCGCGGTCGAACCGCCATCCACGAAATTCTCGTCAACGATCCCGACATCCGGCACATGATTATCCGGGTCGAACCGGCCACAAAATTGAAAAAACATGCCGTCCAGAAAAAGGGCATGCGAACCTTGCGCATGGATGGGTGGGAAAAAGTGCTGATCGGCCAGACCACCCCGCAGGAAATCATGCGCATCACGGCTGAAGATACAATATAATCAGAGGACAAGCCGCGGTACGCTTCGAATTTAGAACGGTGCCCTGTCGCGCTCTGCGTGCGGCCATTTGCGCATATGGTAAACCGGCGGTAGCGCCCAATGGTTATCGGTGATCAAGTCGCGGCACGCCGTCCCGCGTCAGGCTTGCCATCTTCAAGACACTCCTGCACGCGCCTGCGCGCATTAGCGGTTGCCGTACATCCGCTCGTAATAGGTTCGATACTCGCCCGAGACGATCTTTTCCCACCAATCGCGGTTGTCCACATACCACTGGACGGTCGCGCGCAGGCCGTCATCGAATGATATGGCCGGCTCCCAACCCAGTTCTTTGCGGATTTTCGAAGCATCAAGCGCGTACCGCCGGTCGTGACCGGGACGATCCTTGACATGACGGATCAGCGTCTCCGGCTTGCCCAGTTGTTTCAGGAGGGCACGGATCACCTCGAGATTCGGGCGCTCGTTTACGCCGCCTACATTGTACACCTCCCCCGGGCGCCCGCCCTCCAAAACGAGATCTATGGCAGCACAGTGGTCGCTGACATGGAGCCATTCGCGCCGCTGCATGCCGTCGCCGTACACCGGCAGGGGTGCATCTTTGAGGGCGTTGATGGTCATGAGCGGCAACATTTTTTCTGGAAACTGATACGGCCCGTAATTGTTCGAGCAGCGCGTGATACATACGGGAAGACCGTAGGTGTGATGGTAGGCCATCACGAGGTGATCCGCGGCCGCCTTGCTGGCCGAATACGGACTGCGCGGAGACAGCGGTGTCTCTTCCGTGAACGCACCCTCAGGCCCCAGGCTGCCGTACACCTCATCGGTGGAGACCTGAACGAATCGGGATGTGCCATGATTGAGTGCTGCGTGGAGCAGGGTTTGCGTGCCGAGAATATTGGTCCTCAAAAACACCTGCGGATTCTCGATGGATCGGTCCACATGGGATTCGGCGGCAAAGTTCACAACCGCGTCGAACCGGTACTCTTCGAACAACCGGTTTACGACATTCGCATCGGCAATGTCACCGTGTACAAAAATATAGTTGGGCGCCGAGGCCACCGAAGCGACATTCTCAAGGTTACCGGCATAGGTCAGCGCGTCCAGGTTGACGATCAGGTCGCCGGGATTCCTGGTCACACGCCGCCGAACATATTCCGAGCCGATAAATCCGCATCCGCCGGTCACCAACAATTTCATAACGGGTTCGTCCTTGGATTGTTTACACCGCCCCATGCATCCGACGCCGGTTTACAAGGTCAACACCCCTTGCACCGCCACGAATTTCTGATCGGGTTGCGTAATCAGGTCGCATGATGGATGGAAAAACCGAGAGATCCGAGGCTATGACTCGAATTGAATCCGTGTGTTTCTCTTTTGTCGTGCCCGAGACGGCCACGACGGGGCCGGCCACCGTAAGAGTGGAACTTGTGGCAAGCGACGGGCGCCTGACAGCGTTACGCCTCTTGAAACTCGACATGCCGCCTGCCGGTCACGCGCCGGAGTGTTTTCCGTCGGCTGAACACACACCAATCTTCGACCGGGCCGCCGCTCAATTGGCCGAGTATTTTTCCCGTAAGCGTCAAACTTTTGACCTGCCGCTCGCCCCGGAAGGAACTCCGTTTCAGCATCGCGTATGGGACGCGGTCTCCCAAATCCCCTACGGCCAGACGCGCAGTTACTGGTGGGTGGCTGTCCGCATGGGCGACCCGCGCGCCTTCCGGGCGGTCGGCGCAGCCAATGGTGCCAATCCCCTGCCGATCATCATCCCGTGTCACCGTGTCATCCGACACGATGGAACTTTGGGCGGCTACTCGGGCGGGCTCGATTGGAAAAGGTTCCTGCTGGCCCTCGAGGGTGTCGAGATTCCGCCCATTGCAGAGCCGGTCCTATAGTATCATCCGGGCGAGCCAAGCCAAGCCCCAACCAACCCCGCCAGGGCACAGACACCTACAGACCGGCCGTATCAACGCCCTGCTTGTATGAGCAACGATGCAAAACGGGATTCTTTCCCCAACGACAGGTCAGTCCTCGGATTGCTGCGCGGCCTGCTCGACCGCATCCCACCGGATGCGTTTATGGTAGCGGACAGAGGTAATCAGAATGAAGACAAAACCGAGCAAGGCCCCGTAGAAGAGGGTCGAGAGGCGTACGATGAAGATGGCGGGCGTCGCCTGATGCGCAGGCACCCCCAGATAGGTGAGCATCACAGCCATGCTGCTCTCAAATCCGCCCAACCCGCCGGGCAGGAAAAACAGCAGCCCCCCGAAAATCGTGGACATGCAAAACACAAAAGCCGCCTGCCCAAGGTTGGTATGCGGCGCTCCCACACCCGCAAGGATGAGATCGAAAGCCACGCACTCAAAAAACCACGACACAGATCCCATGGTGGTCGTGATGAGCAGGTTGCGGACGGTCAAGAGCGGGTAGGTCGCATCATAAAGATCCTTGAACTTCTCCACAGTAGCCCGGGTGCGCGGCCTGCGGCCGGCCCACTCCAGCACGGCGTGAATCAGGCGCCGCTGGCGGCCCAGCCAGATCACTGCCGCCATGAATACCGCTGACAGAACCAGCAGTCCCAAAACGAGTCCCGTTCCAAGGCCGCCGGCGTCCGCCCCCTGCACGCGCCCGGCAAGAAAATAACCGGCCGCGCCCGCGGCCAACACGATCATGCCCAGCAGGTCGGAGGCCCTCTCGCACAACACCAGCGGGATGGTTCGCCTCATTTTTTGCCCGAAGTACTCCTTGTACATAAAAGGCTTGATAATCTCCCCGACACGGCCGGGGGAAATGCACATGGAATAACCGGAGAAAAACACCAGAAAACTTCCGCTGCGAGGCACCGCAATGCCTGCCGCGCGCCGGAAGTAGTCCCATTTGAGTTCGCGCAAAAGAAAATTGACCGTCACGCAAACCAGGATCAGCGGCATCTGCACCCAGGGAAAAGCCTGCAGCGTGGCGATGTTTTTGCGTGAGTCACTCCAGATGACCAGCGCCGCGTACACGATAATCGCGAGCGCCAGCACCCAGACCGAGCGAGTGATGACCTTGCGCTTCACTTTTCCGAGCCCGCGCAAGGGCACTGGGCAACGCCGGCAATGGCAAGAGGAATTGCTTGAACTCGCCGTGAAACACCAAAAGCCTCGCTTGTATGACAAACGAGCAAAATCGCGTTCGGCGGCCTGATTGTCGCCGGGAATTGGAAGCGTAATGGAAGTTATTCTGTTTGACGATGTGAAGGACCTCGGCCGTCAGGGAGATGTGGTCAAAGTCGCTCCGGGGTATTTTCGTAATTTCCTTTCACCCAAGGGACTTGCCGCCGAGGCGACCCCGGCCAACCGCCACCGGTTCGAGAAAATGAAGAAGAAGCAGCAGGAACTGGCGGCCGCAAGGCTGGCGGATGCGCAGGCCCTCGCCAAGAAGATCGAGGGGATCACTGTCACAGTGAAAGCCAAAGCCGGCGAAACCGAGCGTCTCTTCGGCTCCGTGACCCAGCACGACATCGCCGAGGCCCTCGCTGCTGCAGGATATCATGTGGACAAACGCCACATCATTCTGGAGGAGCACATCAAGCAACTCGGCCTGTTTACTGTGGGCGTTCAGATCCACCCGCAGGTCGAGGGCAAGATCCGCGTTCTCGTCGAGCGCGCCTGAGCCGGCTCTTTACCCCCCCGGTTCCCTGCCCGCCGTATGCGCTACGCGTGGTGTGGCCATTTGAAACCTGATCGCGGGATTGCAGGAAAAGGAAAAGGACGGGAGTGCGAGCCCAAGGGGGAGGAAGACTCGCTCGCGGAACCGCGCTGGTGCGACGCGGTTGGTGCGTCCGCTTTGCTCCCGTCTCGCTTCGAATATGCACCAAATCGGTCCTCGATATTCAAGCGCAAAATTTGCAAAAAAATGGGGGGCTCCGCCGCTCATGGCGAAGCCCCCTCAAGCGTGAACGGGAACCGCTTTACTTCTTTTTCTTCGAGGCCTTCGACGGCTTTTCGGCCTTCTTGGCGGGTTCTTTGGCTGCGGGGGCCGGTTTGCCCTTTTGCAGCCAACTCATCATGCCGCGCAGGCGCTCGCCAACGGCCTCGATCTCGAGTTCAGCAGCCCGACGGCGCAAGGCCTTGAACATGGGCCGCCCCGCCTGATTCTCCAAAATCCATTCGCGGGCAAACTCGCCGCGCTGGATCTCCCCAAGGATGCGTTTCATCTCATCTTTGACCGATTGGCTGATCACACGCGGACCCCGGGTCAAGTCGCCGTATTCGGCCGTGTCACTGATCGAGTAGCGCATATTCGCCAGACCCTTCTCGTAAATCAGGTCAACAATCAGTTTGACCTCATGGCAGCATTCAAAATAGGCAATCTCCGGCTGGTAACCCGCCTCAACCAGCGTGTTAAAACCCTGCACTATCAGTTCGCACAGCCCCCCGCACAGGACCACCTGCTCGCCAAACAGGTCAGTTTCGGTTTCCTCTTTGAATGTTGTCTCTAGCACGCCGGCGCGTGTGGCCCCGACAGCCTTGGCGTGGGCAAGGGCGAGGTCATGGGCTTTGCCCGTATAGTCCTGATGGATGGCAATCAGGGCCGGGACGCCGCCGCCCTCCACAAAGACCCGGCGCACGAGATGTCCCGGGCCCTTCGGCGCGATCATGTACACATCCACATTTTTCGGCGGCACAATCGTGCCAAAGTGAATGTTGAAACCGTGAGACCAGACGAGGGCTTTGCCGGGCTTCAATTGAGGCCGGATGGATTCCTCGTAAACGGCCGGTTGGCGCTCGTCCGGCACCAGCAACTGGATGACATCGGCCTTGGCGGCGGCCTCAGCGGCGCTCAGCGGCGAGAAACCGTGGCTCTTTGCGATTTCGTAATTGGTGCCGCCGGGCAACTCGGCGATGATGACATTCACGCCGCTGTCACGCATGTTTTGAGCCTGTGCGTGCCCCTGACTGCCATAGCCGATAATGGCAACAGTCTTACCCTGCAGGGGCTTGAGCGTGGCGTCTTTCTCGTAGTACATTTTCACCATGTTAGGTTTGCCGTCCTTGGAGGTGGGTTTCGTTGACTGGCAACGAGCAATCGCCCGTTGCCCTTCAAGTCAAATGCCATTTCCGGCGCCCTCAGCGGGGCGTTACGCGTTCAGTTGCCGGAGTGTCTGTCCAGCGCGCCGGCGCTCCTCGCTCGCTTGCGGCGCGGCCCGCTCTACATGTTGAAGCAGCACACGGGCGTCATCCGTGTAGCCGGTTGACAGATAGTAGTCGGCCAAGGCCATCCAATAGGCGTAATTGTCCGGTGCCAGATGAATGGCGGTCATCAGATCGCGCTCCACCTGGCCGTCTCGGGCAGCCCCAAGGCGGGCCATGCGTTCGCGCGCCATCTCGGCCAGCCGCGCCGCACTCGTCGCCGCATCGGCACTGCGCAGGGCGGCCGTGCCGGTAAGATTTCGGTCAAGCAATTGAATGAATGTCTCATCGGGATACGATCCGCGTGCCCCCCGGTACAAATCGCGGGCCGCAATCAAATAGGCGCGGGCCAGATGATAGCGCTCCGGATCCTTGAAAAACTCCTTGCCCCGGCGGTCGCGCCGCTCCGCTACAATCAATGAAGAGTCGGGCCGCGAGAGCGGCAGTTGGGCCGTAATCTTGTCAATCTCTTCGGCGACCCTCGCACTTTCATACGAGGGATATAACTCGGCAAACCCCACGAGGACTTCCCGGGCCTGGAGTGTTTTGCCTTCCGCGCGTAACGCCGAAACCTGCGACAAAGTGCGGCGGTATTCGGCCTCTGCTGCCTCCTGCGTTCCTTGCGAAGCGTCCTCTCGCCAAAGACCATTGCTGACTCCCGCGAACACCAATGCCAACGCGATGATCACGATGGCGCCGATAGCGGGCCACCACCGCGCCATGGGACGCAACAACTCTACGAACCGGACAAGGCCCCCGCTCGAATCGCCTGTAATGTCGGAAACCCTGCGGGGAGGCGGTGTACCGGGCGGCGGTGGCGGGGTTGTCGGACCGGGAGTCTGCTCGCCTTCGGCGGCGACACGCGGCGTGGACATTTCGGCTGTCACAGGTTTAGGCGGTGTCGGAGCCGGTCTCACCGGCACCATGGCAGAGGAGGATTCCATCCGCCGCGTTGGATCAAATGAAGCAGCAGAAACCCCTCCGTTGATCCGGATGGCCGAGCGGCCCTCTACTGCCGCCTCCAGCGCCTCGGCCATTTGTTCGCCGGTGGCATAGCGCAGGTCGCGGCTTTTCTCGAGTGCCCGCATGATGACCTTCTCAACGGGCGGGGTCACGGCAGGGTTGATCTGCGAGAGGGGCGGCGGCTGTTCGTAAAGATGTTTTGTGGCAATAGCAATCGGATTTTCACCGTCAAACGGCGGCTGGCCGGCAAGGCAGTAATACAGGCACACGCCCAGCGAGTACAAATCCGACTGCCCGTCCACGCCCTTGCCGGTCACCTGCTCGGGCGACATGAAGCGCGGCGTCCCCATACTGACGCCCGTCTGCGTCTTGAACTTGGACTCCATGAACCGCGCGATGCCGAAATCGGTGATTTTCGCAACGCCCTGCGGCGTGATAATAATATTATCCGGTTTGATGTCGCGGTGGACAACATTGAAACCATGGGCATAGTGCAGCGCCCGCGCGACCTGGGCTCCAATGCTGACCACCTCGGTTTCCGACATGGCCGCCCGGCGGTCTATCTTGGCCTGCAGACTCTCCCCTTCGACAAACTCCATAATGATGCAAAATGTATGGTTGTACGGTTCGATGTCGTAAACGGCCACAATATTGGGATGGCTCATGCGGCCGACAATCTCGGCCTCCTGCCGGAACCGGGCGCGAAACTCGATATCCGACGCGAGTTCCTCTGAGAGCATTTTGACCGCCACGGTGCGGCCAAGGGTTTTCTGGACCGCTTTGTAAACCGTGCCCATGCCGCCGCGACCCACCAGCGCGATACACTCATACTTGCCGGCAATGATCCCTGGAAGTTTCGTGGGCATCATGGGTCAGCAGTGGGCAAAGTAGAAATGGCTCGCGCGGCCACCGCAGCAGCGGCCGGGCGCAGCATGGCCGGCCCGCGCGCCTGCCAACAGCAGCCCCCGGCGCGGCGAACCGCCAATCCTCAACGAGTCGGCGGAAACGATGCTCAACGCGCCTCCTCAATCCGCCGGCCCATACCAACCGTCAAGACCGATTGAGACCTCCCGGCAGAATACCGATGCCGAAACAATGTACCCCAAACCGTCCGTGCCCGGTTCGTCTAGCGGTTTAGGACATCGCCCTCTCACGGCGAAGATCACGGGTTCGAATCCCGTACCGGGTACCATCCTTCCCTCCGAACCCCTGTGGCTTGATCCAACCGCTGTCAGTCGGAAGCATGCGGTCGAATTGCCCCTCTGATCGGCTTTCCGGCTGTTTCTTGCCATGGACGACTGCGTTGGAAGGTTCGTGCCGTTCACGCAAACAGCCCACTAAGCATTGACTCCGCCCCGTCAGGCCGGCCCCCTGTCATTCAGGATACCATCAAGGAGTGTACGCGATCCGATATGCCGGCGTTGCGCGAAACCATTGCGGAGGCGACCGCGTTCATCCGCAAACAAACGAGCATTCAACCCGAAGTGGGCATTATCCTCGGCACAGGCATGGGGGCCATGGCCTCCGAGGTCACGGATGCCACGGTCATCGATTACGGTGACATCCCTCATTTCCCGGTCTCAACGGTAGAGTCGCACCACGGACGCCTACACCTCGGCACCTTTGCCGGCAAACGCGTCTTCATGATGCAGGGGCGGTTCCACTATTACGAAGGCTACACGATGCAGCAGATCACCTTTCCTGTGCGCGTGATGCGCGCACTGGGGGTCAAGGCCCTCATCGTGATGAATGCCGTGGGCAGCATGAACCCCTTTATCCGAAAGGGGTCCCTCGTGCTGGTGCAGGATCACATCAATCTGATGGGCGACAATCCGCTGATCGGCCCAAACGATGACGAACTTGGTCCGCGGTTTCCCGACATGAGCGAGCCATACTCTCGCGACCTCATCGCCCTTGCCGAGCAGGTGGCGCTCGACGAGCGCCTTCCGCAGGTGCACCGCGGCGTGATGGTCGCCGTCACTGGGCCAAACCTTGAGACGGCCGCCGAATACCGGATGTTTCAGCGTATCGGAGCGGACATCGTGACCATGTCCACCGTACCAGAGGTCATTGTGGCGGTCCATGGAGGCTTGAAGGTGCTGGCCATTTCAACCGTCACCGATGAATGCCTGCCCGACGCCCTCCAGCCCGCACTGCTGGAGGAAATCATCAAGGTGGCCAATGAAACCGAACCGAAACTCCGGCGACTGGTTCGCGGTGTGGTCGAGCGGATGGTGCTCTGAGGCTCTTCCGCCATGCTGACCGACAGTGTCCTCAGCCTGATTGGCAACACTCCCCTTGTCCGGATCGGCCAAGAGAACATCTACGCCAAGGCGGAGTTCCTGAACCCCGGAGGCAGCGTCAAAGACCGAGTGGCTCTGGCCATGCTCGAAGGCGCCGAACGGGACGGACGCCTAAAGTCCGACTCGATCATCGTGGAGCCAACTTCAGGCAATACAGGCATCGGCGTGGCGCTCGTGGGACGGCTAAAGGGTTATCAAGTCCGGATCGTCATGCCGGAGGGGATGAGCGAAGAGCGTAAGAAACTGATCGAGGCGTTGGGGGCCGAATTGATTCTCACCCCAGACTCGGAGAGCATCCTCGGCGCCGTGCAGCGGGTGCGACAGATGGCTGCCGAGGATCCGCGTGTATTTGTACCCCAGCAATTTGAGAACCCCGAAAACCCCCGCGTGCATTACACCGGGACTGCCAGCGAACTCTGGAGCCAGATGGCGGGTGAGGTGGGATGCTTTGTCGCGGGTATCGGCAGTGGCGGCACGATGCAGGGCGTCGGAACATTCCTGAAAGAGCGCCGACCCGATGTCAAATTGATCGCCGTCGAACCCAAAAATGTGTCGGCTCTGCTGGGGCATGAGCCGGGACTGCATCAGATTCAAGGCATTGGCGACGGCTTCGTGCCTGCCATTTTGGATGTTTCTCTGATTGATGATGTGGTTGAAGTGACCGACGAGGACGCTATCGAGACGACCCGCGAGTTGAGCCGGGATTTCGGGCTGTTGGTCGGAATTTCATCGGGGGCCAATGTGTGGGCGGCGCGCCAGATTGCGAAACGATTCAAGGGGAACATCGCAACCGTGCTGGCCGATCGGGCCGAGCGGTACTTTAGCACGGCACTCATGGGACACCCGCCACGCCGCACCATGCCGTCAGAGGCTGCCGCAGTCCATTAGGCCCCTCAGCGGCTGTCACAGCCCGGCCGTCCGAGCATGCAGCGCCTTGCTTTGGGTTTTTGAGGGCAAACCTCAATCCAGCCGGAATCTGCTGACCGTCACGGGCAAATGCATCAGGTACGGATCCGCCCAAGAATAAAACGGTGTGTTGTCACCGTTCACAGACAGCCGGTATGCCGGAACGCTGCAAGTATGGGTCTTGAAGTCGTACGAGTACCCGTTTCCCACCCAGGTCCGTAGCACATCGGAGTAGATTAGCGTCTGACCGGCCGCAACCCGCGTCCGGACGGTCTGCGCATCCTCCCGGAGCACATAGGCCTCGCCGGAGCCATCCACATACCCCACGCGGTTGCGATCAATGAACATGGCCGTGTTTTCGCTGACGGCGACACACACGATCTCTGTCGTGCGGTTGTCTTGCCTCAGGCGCGCCATAAATGCCATCGCCCGCCCCATCCGGTCGCGCTGCCGAAAATGAGTGTCGGTAATCATATTATCCATCAGCGGCAAATCCAAAAAGCCATCCGAGATGATGACCCCGCTGCGGTAGGGGTTGGCGACCGCCTCGGCACTCGTGACGGCTGTCACTCCGTCGGGATCGTACATGAATTCCCCCATGATCGCACAGCCCGCCGAAAGCCCGCCGACAACTCCACCGCGGTCGTACACCTGCCGGATGGCGTCCTCGGCCAGCGTGTCCTTCCATGCATTCAATTGCTCGGACTGATCGCCGCCCGCCACCCACAACAATTCGGCGTTGCCAATCACCCACTGCGCGTAAGCCGAATTAGCCTTGGCGACCGAATCGAGGAGCAGCGTTTCGACGGAGTGCGGCTTCGTGGGACCGGAGGTCAGGTTATACAGGTAATTGTTGTACCCGTTGGAGCCGCTTGTCCGGATGACCACGACATCGCCACCGTTGGCGATGGGATAGGCGCGGTTGACGAAGGCCGCGTCAACTTCGGAGCCGCCACCCATCAAAAGCACTGCGGGCCCGCCGACCGGTTGCGTGGGTGAGTCCGCGGCGTTGCCAGTCACCCAGACGCGCAAGTTAATCGGTCGCGGCGGGCGCCCGCTGCCGTCGGGAAAAGTCACCAACAACTGGTAGGTGCCAGTACCCGCAGTGCGGCTGACCTCAATATAGTAGCGCCCCGCGGCAGATACCGAAACCGATCCGATCTCCGAAGGTCCGCTATCCGTGCCGCCGCCCAGATAGGTCCCGGCACTGTCGTAGAGGCGCCAGTTAAAGTTATCCGGCGATGTGTAATACACGGCCGCCTCAACAGAACCGGACGATACCGTGTCAAAGTAAAACCAATCCACATCACTTGCGGAACTGATGGACGCGCTCACCTGGACACCGTATCCCACCGGGCCGTTGGCTTGCGCGCGTGTGTTGTTGCTCTCCGTCTCGCCAGTAATCTGGGCTGACAAGGCCGTCGCACAGCACAAAACTGCAGCGACCGCTGATTGGCGAAGGCTCAGTAGTCGGGAAAGGAAGGACATCACCTTCATGGTACCCATCGCCGAATCGCTTACTCAATGTGATTCAGCCTCGAATCGGGTCATGCGCCCTGCAGGACCGATGAGACGATGTCGTGAAATTCATAGGGTGTCACAATAACGCGTCGCTGCCCAAGCGCGTGGGGCACCACCGACTTTTCACAGTTCCGCAATTCTGCCCCGGATAACCGCGCGGGGCGCATCGCGCGGCTCAAAACCGCATTGAGCCTGAGAATTTGCAGAGGCCCACGAAGGGTTGACACGGACTCGGCACAGCCCGTCTTTCGACCTCCGGCAACCATGAAGACGATCATCAGCCTCCTCGATTCAGCCTTCCGCGCGGCGATTGACGCCGCCACCGGATTGCACGCCGACCCGCTCATCACTCCCGCGACGAACGAGCGCTTCGGTGATTACCAGTCCAACGCCGCCATGAGCCTCGCGAAGCAGATCCCCGCAGCACAGGGCGGCAAGATCAACCCGCGCGAACTCGCCCAGCGGATCGTCGAAAAACTCGACCTCGGCCCCATGGCCTCCGAAGTGAGCATCGCCGGCCCCGGATTTATCAATGTGCGGCTTTCCCCCGCGTGGCTTGCAGCCCAACTGGCCTCCGTGGCCTCAGATCCGCGGCTTGGGGTTGAACGCGCCGCTTCACCCGTTCGGGTCGTCATTGATTATTCCGGACCCAATGTTGCCAAACAAATGCATGTTGGCCACTTGCGCAGCACGGTCATCGGCGACGCACTCAGCCGCATCATTGAATTCTTTGGCCATGAGGTCATCCGCCAGAACCATTTGGGCGATTGGGGAACCCAGTTCGGGATGCTCATTGCCCATTTGCGCGAAATCGGGCTTGGTGCCGACGCACACATCGCTGATCTGGAAACCTTTTATCGGGAAGCCAAGGAACGATTTGATTCTGATCCGGCGTTTCAGGACAAGGCCCGCCACACCGTGGTCCGACTGCAAAGCGGCGAACCGGAGGAACTGGCCGCCTGGCAGCGCATCGTCGAGGAAACCCGGCTGCACTACCAACCGTTGTACGAGCGTCTCGGAGTGCTTCTCCGGCGGGAACACGAGCGCGGCGAATCGTTCTATAATCCGCTGTTGGGACCGGCGGTCGAGGACTTGCGCGCCAAAGGGATCGCCGTTGAAAGCGAGGGCGCCGTGGTCGTCTTCGTCGAAGGCTACGACACCCCGCTGATCGTCCAAAAATCCGGCGGCGGTTATCTTTACGCGACAACCGATTTGGCAGCCATCCGGTTCCGTGTTTCGGAACTTGGCGCGCGGCGCATCATTTACACTCACGATGTGCGCCAGTCGCAGCATTTCGCCATGGTATTTGCTGTCGCACGACGCGCCGGTTGGGCCGATGGCGTGGAACTCGATTTCGCTCCCTTCGGGGCGATGCTGGGCGAGGACGGGCGACCGTTCAAAACCCGCAGCGGGGACACGGTGAAACTCAAGGACCTGCTCGACGAAGCCGAGGAACGCGCGTTTGTGATTGTCAGCGAGAAAAACCCTGAACTCCCCGAGCCGCAGCGCCGCGCCATTGCCAGGGCTGCCGGCATCGGAGCGGTGAAATACGCCGACCTCGCCAAGGATCGCGTCGGCGACTATGTCTTCTCGTGGGACCGGATGCTGGCGCTCGACGGCAACACGGCGCCTTACATGCAGTACGCTTGCGCCCGCATCAAGAGCATCGTCCGCAAGGCAGGGGGCGACACGGGTAATCCGACCGCCATATCCTTGGACACACCGCACGAGCAGGTGCTCGCCCGACAGATCCTGCGGCTGGGTGAAGTCCTTGCCGTGGTGGAGCGAGAACTCAAACCCCACCATTTATGCGGATGGCTGTACGACCTGGCGACGCGCTTCAGCGCCTTCTACGAGAATTGTCCCGTCTTGATCAGTGACGGCCCGCTGCGTGCCGGACGCCTCGCCCTGTGCGCCCTTACAGCGCGGGCTCTGGAACTGGGTCTCGACTTGCTCGGGATCGAGCACCCCGATCAGATGTGAGAACACATTAATCAAGCACACCCTCGGCAAGACCCGGCGGCAATGGCTGCGGCCGCTCGCACGCGCAAACGATGTCCACAAACTGATGCGCCGCAGCAGACTCGTGTAACGCCTGCATCACATCAACCACATGAAGTGCAAGCGCCTCCGAGCACCTGTGCTGGCGACCTGTCTCGATCGCGCGCGCCATGTCGGCGACGCCGAGTCCGCGCCAATTGTCCAAATAACCGTGCGTCAGCGGCATTTCTCGCCAAGAAGTCTCGCCCCGCCGACACAGACGCACCGGACCGCCGAACCCGTTCGGGTCCGGCACGCTCAGGCTGCCTTCCGATCCGTAAACCTCAATACGCGGCAAATCCGCGAATGGGACATCGAAACTCGTGACAAGTGTGACGATCACACCGTCTGCCAGTTCCAGCAGGCCCGTAACATGTGTAGGAACTTGCACCGGTATGCTGGCACCCCGGCGCGGTCCGCTTCCCACGACACGCTCGGCATGACCCCGCGCCGTCATCCCCGCCACACGCCGGACCGGCCCGAGCATGGCGACCAGTGCCGCCAGATAATAAGGCCCCATGTCAAACATGGGACCGCCACCCGGTTGATAGTAAAAAGCGGGATCGGGGTGCCACGACTCGTGACCGGGGCAGGTGAAGAAGGCCGTTGCCGCCACCGGCCGGCCAATCGCCCCGTCATGAATCAATTGGATACATGACTGAATACCGGCGCCCAGGATTGTGTCCGGGGCGCAGCCGATCCGCAAATTGCGGGACTTTGCCACATCACACAGCCGGCGGGCGTCATTGCGGGTCAGGGCAAGCGGCTTCTCGCTATAAACGGATTTTCCGGCATCCAAAGCCGCCTCGGAAACCGGGGCGTGGGCAGCCGGCACGGTGAGATTCACAACAATCTGAATGTCCGGATCAGTCAGGAGATTCTCTGGCGTACAAGCCCGTCCGACCCCGCAGGCCTTGGCGGCCGCGCCAGCGCGCGCCATGTCGAGATCGGCACACGCCACCAACCGCAGCCAGGGAAACCGCTGAAGATTTCGCAAGTAAACCGCGCTGATATTCCCGCAGCCAATGACGCCCACACCCGTTGCCTGTGTCATGACAGTCTCCCTGCCGCCCAAAGCAGCCCTCGCTCGACAATGGTCAGAGCCTCGGGCACCTCAAAGTCCGCAACGGTATGGCCAAACGACGCATAAAAGACCCGGCCTGCCCCCCAGCGCCGCGTCCAGACCACCGGCATGACCGTGCCATGACCGGTTGGCGCATCAGGACAGTCGAAAACGGTGGTCGCCAGCACCGTGTTGGACGGGTCAGTGTGCATGTAATATTGTTCCGTGTTGTGCATCTCGAACGGGCCGATTCCTGCAGTGACAGGATGCGGCACATCTGTCGGGCGCACCGTGTACACCGGGATGCAGTTGCCCGGGTGAGCCACCCATTGCCCGCCGGTCATCCATTGATATTCTGGATTATTGCGGAAAGAGTCGCACATCGTGCCGTGCCAACCGCCTACACCCGCTCCCGACCGCACGGCGTCGAGCAGCCCGCGCTCCTGCTCCGGTGTCAGCACTCCCATCGTCCACACCGGAACAATCAGCGCCACGGCGGCCATCAGGTTAGTATCGGCCAAACAATCGAGTGCGTCCGACATGACCACCTCGAACCCATGCTGCGCAAGCCGACCCGCAAACAGCGCAGCGGATTCGCGGGGTGTGTGTCCCTCCCAACCGCCCACTACAAACAGTGCCTTGCTCATGACACTCCCAGCCTGCCGGACGCCGGCATCAATCAAAGTCTGGCGGCAGGTCCGGCCGCCGAACCAACTCGAACATCCGATGGATCTGCTCGCGGGTCACCCGGGAAAGAGACAGGTCCACCGGGATCTCCTCTTCTGCGAAGAACTCCACGCGCCCCGTCTCGGCGCTGGATCTGGCCTCGCCGCCAGTCATCTCGCACTGAAAATAGATCTTGTAGACATGCACGGGCATGGGGGGTTCATGCCCCCTGAGGCTCCGGTCGTACAAGGCCAGCAGCCGCACAGGACGCACCTCGAAGCCTGACTCCTCGCGAACCTCCCGCACACAGTTTTCCGCCGGCGAGGCGTTCACATCAGCCCAGCCGCCCGGCAGTGTCCACCTCCCGCCGTCGGCCAGTTCCTGAACAAGCAAAATGCGCCAATCCTGCATCACCACCACACGCACATCGACCTTCGGGGTGATGTACCCGGTATCAACGCGGAACAGGTCGAGGATCTTCTCCGCCGGCGCGCCCGACTGGGCGGCGGCCATTTCCGCAGCGATCCGCAGCACCGCTGTGTAGCGGTCGCGGTCGTATTCGTTGCTTGCGTAATGCAAACCCGTTTGGGCGAGCGCGTGCAGTTCCTTCACCCATGCCAGCCACCGTGGCTCTGTCATGTGCGGATCGTCACTTGTACAGGAAATATTTTTCTCGCTCTTTGGCATAGCGGTCGCGCTCCGCCGCCCACATGGCGCTCACCTCGGCTCCGCTCTTTCCCGCTTTCAGCGCTGCGCGCACCTTGTTTGTGCCCATCACCTTGTTGAACATGGCAACACGGTTGCGGCGCTTGACCGGATCCGCCCCGGCGCCGCTGTCGAGAAACTCCTGTTCCGGATACAGCCGGTTGATCACGGCGATGATGTGCATGGAGGCCTCGACTGGCATCACCTTGTCATAGTCCGTGATGTGGATTTGCACGCCGCCACACATTTTATCTTTGAACACATGGTAGTAAGGGCGGAAATACGCCGGGCGGAAGACGAGACCCGGCAGACCCTCACGGTTGAGTTCCGCGGCCAGCCGGTCCGGGTCAATCCAAGGCGCTCCAAAGTAGGCAAACGGCAGCGGATAGCCCACGCCCTCGTTGATCACATTGAGTTCGCCAAAGGTGCCCGTGAGCGCAATGTACCAGCAAGCCTCCGGCACCTGCATGTGGGTCGAGGTCGGGATCCACGGCAGGCCGGTGTCCCACCATTTCATGTCGCGAGTCCAGCCTTTCATCGGCACCACGGTCAGATCGCAGCCTATGCCCGTCTCGGTGTTCAGCCACCCGGCCAACTCCCCTTGAGTCAGGCCGTATAAGTATGCGACAGGCGCCCAAGCCACGAGCGTGACATACGACGGGTCGGCCACATTGCCGGAAACAAGGTTGCCGCCCATGGGGTTTGGGCGGTCGAGCACCCAGAACTCCTTGCCGTTTTCCGCCGCAGCCTGCATGCAGAGTTTCATAGTTCCCGGATAAGTGTACGACCGGTTGCCGATATCCTGTATGTCGTACATCAGCACATCGACATTCTCGAGCATGGAGGGACGCGGCTTGTTCTGCGGACGCCCCTTCTTATCGCGCCCGTGCAGGCTGTAGACGATGACTCCCGTCCGCTCGTCCACGCGTGTCTCAACCTTCTCCCCCGCACGCTCGGCGCCGCGAACGCCGTGTTCTGGAGCAAACAAAGCCGTCAATTTGATGTCCGGATGGCTGGCCAGTTTATCAATCGTCGAGACGAAAGCACTGTCCATGCCGGTGGGATTTGTAATCAATCCGATGCGCTTGCCTTTGAGCCGCGCCAACAGTTCCGGACTGTCGAACAGCACTTCGTTGCCAAGGCGCACCTTTACCCCCGGAATCCGGGCCTTGAACGGTTCCACCTTGCCCGCCGACTGTCGCCACCGAGCATTCGAGGCCGAAGAGATGGCGTCCGCTTGACGCGCGCGCTCGTCCGCCAGTTTTGCCACGGCTTCGGTCGTCCGTAGGTCTGCGAAAGCCGGCGGCGTGGTAACAAACTCGTCCTGAAAAAACGCTTCGGTGCGCTCCGGCGACACGCTCGTGTCGCCAAAGAGGTGTTTGAAGTCCTCATCCGTCACCGGGCCCTTGGCGTTGCGCGGGAGAGGCTTGGCTGTGCCGTCGGGCGGCGTGGTAGTCCCTGTATCAGTGCTCACTGCATATCCCGCTGCGGCAGTGGCAACCGTCACCGCCGTCAGGCAGGCGGTCAGGTAATGATGAAACATGGCAAATGGCTCCGTTGAAGAGAGGTGGCCGATTCATACTGCGCACACTGATGCCGCCTCACGACCGAGGCAACCCCGAACGGCAGGTGGGTACTATTCCTCGGCCGCCAGACGCTTTTGATTAACGATCGTGATTGTCCGTCCCCGCGTCGTGATCGCTCCGTTGGCTGCCAACTGAGCCAGCATGCGCGAGAAGGTCTCCGGAGTCATACCCAGCGAGGCAGCCAAATCGCGCTTAGTTCCCTCAATGCGCACCGTACGCGATCCGTCGGCGCCCCGCATGGACGGTTGATCGAGAAGCCACGAGACCAGCCGTTGGCGAGCGGGCTGAGTGCTTTGTTGTTCAAGCCGGTCGGCCAGTTCGCTCAGCCGCATCGCCAAAGACGCTATCATACATCGCGACAAGTCCGGCCGCTGCGCAAGCAGGTCGAGGAAAGTGTTTCCGGACACAAGAACCAATTCAGCATCCGGTGTCACCACGCGTCCGTTGGCCGGAAAGGACCGGCCGAGAAAAAGCGCCGCACAGGCGACCACGGCCCCTTTCCCCACCTCATGTAAAGCGACCTCGCGGCCATCCGCCGTGATCCGATATAACTGCACGCGCCCTTCGGTGAGCAGATATAGGGCGTCACAGGCAGCACCCTCCAAAAAGAGCGTGCTTCCACGGCGCGGACGCACGATCCGGCTCATAGCCGCCACGCGCATCAGGTCCGCCCCGCTCCACCCCCGAAACAGCGGGTGCGAGGCCAAACGCCCAGCGACCATCGCCGCCGAGTCAGGCGCCTGCTGCGAACCCATTTCGCGTGTCCGTTTCAGAGCCATGCCAAGTGCTCACCGACCGTGCGGTTCAAATCAATGTCTCGGAACTTGACTGGCGTCAAGGCGTCAATCCGGACCGATGCGGTACGCTCCCTCCCCATCACAGCCGGATCACCGCCCCATGATTCGGAACTCAGATAGGAGAGAAAACCCATGAGTACGCCATTCTGCAGTCCGATGTACTGCGACCAATGCGAACAAACTTTCCGCGGTCGGGCCTGCACGGAGATAGGAGTCTGCGGCAAGGACCCCGACATGGAGTCGCTGCAAAAGATCCTGCTGTACGGCCTCAAAGGCATGGCCGCCTATGCTCACCACGCGCGCAGGCTGGGCATGGTGGATGAGGAGGTGGACGCCTTCATGGAGGAGGCGTTGTTTGCCACCGTCACCAATGTGAACTTCGACATCCCCACCCTCCTCGAGATGGTGCTCGAGTGTGGCCGGATGAACCTGCGAGTCATGCAGATGCTCAACGACGGCCACCTGAAAGTCATGGGTCAACCGTCGCCCGTCGAGGTCACGGAGGGGATTCAGGAGGGCATGGGCATCCTCGTCACCGGCCATGATTTGGTGGATCTCAAAGACCTGCTCGAGCAGACCGAGGGCACCGGCATCAAAGTTTACACCCATGGTGAAATGCTGCCGGCTCACATGTACCCGGAGTTGCGAAAATACCAACACCTTGCGGGGCATTATGGCGGCGCTTGGCAAAAGCAGCGCGACGAGTTCGAAGCCTTCGGCGGACCCATCCTCGGCACCACTAATTGTGTGCTCATTCCTTGGCCAACCAATACCTATCTGGATCGCTTCTACACCACCCGGGCCACCGCCGTACCGGGCGCGACGCGTCTGAAAACCAATGACTTCTCGGCTGTCATCCGGCGCGCTCAACAGATCGGACCGCTCAAGCCAACAGCCGTGAAGAAATCCACGATCGGGTTTCATGCATCCGTTCTCCTCGGCTTGGCTGACAAAATCGTGGATGCCGTCAAAAAGGGTCAAATCGGCCGATTCTTCGTCATTGGCGGCTGCGACGGTGCGGAGCCGGGCCGCAATTACTTTGCCGAGTTCGCCCAAAACACCCCTGCCAACACCCTGATTCTGACGCTCGGTTGCGGCAAATACCGGATCCGCGATTACGACTACGGAACCATCAAATTGAACGGCTTGGAGGTGCCGCGCCTGCTCGACATGGGGCAATGCAACGATGCCTACGGAGCAGTACAAGTGGCCCTTGCGCTCGCAAGAGCCTTCGAGTGCGGCGTGAACGATTTGCCGCTAACTCTTGTGATCAGTTGGTTTGAGCAAAAGGCTGTGGCCGTCCTTCTCACCTTGCTGCATCTCGGCGTCAAAGGCATCCGACTCGGGCCAGCATTGCCAGCCTTTATCACCCCGAATGTTCTTAAAGTATTACAGGAACAATTTGACCTCAAACCCATTGGCACGAATGCTGCCGCCGATGTGGAACTCGTCATGGCCCGGTGATACCGCCATTCGCTGCCAGTCCCCGCGGTGCTTGGGTGCCCACGGCGTGCAGGATTGGATCCATAACTGGGTTGATTGGTGACGGTCCCGACAACCTCCCACTCGTCGCAGCGGGCGGGAGGTTGTCGCTCTTTTGTCGCCCGACGCCCCTTAGTCGGCCGCAGGTCCGGCCACGACAGGTGCATCCGACGGCAACCTCTCCCCGCCGGGCGGGCGGGTGAATGCGTGCCAAGTCCTCAGCGCCTCCACGACCAGCCACACCGACAGAGCGATGAGCATGACCGTGATGCCAAACTGGAAGTGACGGATGATTTCCAAGGTCTGACCGGAACGCCACAAACCGATGTAGGCATGCGCGCCCAAGGCGAGGCTCCACAAGGTCATCACCATCATGAAGAGGGTCGGCACGAGCGCTACCCACCACGCCAGTCCTTTGCGGGCCAACCAAACGGTGACAGCCAACAGAGTGAGTGCCGCAAGCAACTGGTTGCTGCTGCCGAAGATGCCCCAGAATATTTGCCAGAGAGGCATCGGTTTGCCCCCCCATTCTACGCGCGGCAGCGATACGGCCACGACGGGAATCACGAGGCAGACGACCGTCGCCACCACGGCTTGGGCGCGGGTGGTCCAGCCGAAAAGTTCCATCAGCACATAGCGCGCCAGCCTCGTGCAGGCATCCAGAGTATCAAAGACAAAAGTGGCAAAACATAGAAGGCCGAACTGAAAGAGAAAGTCGAACACCACGGCGCGGTTGAGACCCGTCAGCGTGACCAGCCGCGCGCCAAAATCCGCAATGCCATGGGCATAAATCCAATCGGGACCGCGCTTCAGGTCGCCACCAGCGAGAATCATCACAGTCGCGAGGCTGACGCAGGCAAAGAACCCCTCCAACAGCATGGCACCGTAGGCGACCGGGCGGGCGTCCGTCTCGCGATCCAACTGTTTGCTGGTTGTCCCGCTTGCCACGATGCTGTGAAAGCCCGAGCAAGCCCCGCAGGCGACCGTTATGAACAAAATCGGGAACAGCGGCAGGGCGCCTTGTACCGGATGCTGATACGACCAGCCACGGAAAAAGTCCTGCTGGATCGGGATACCCCCCGCGAGACTCCCCGCCACGATGCCTCCGACCGCGAGAATCATGACAATGTACAAAAAATAACCGCCCAACTCTCCCCGCGGCTGGAGCAGGATCCAGACTGGCGCCAGCGCCGCAAGAAAGCAGTACCCGAGCAGGATATACCCCCACACCTGTTGCGCACGGTCTCCGACGAAAGGGCGCAAATCCAAGGGAAGGTGCGGGCCGGCCCAGATCGCAACAAAGACGAGCGGCAGAAAAATCGCCTTCGCCTTCACAGGCCCCAAATTGGTGAACCGCAGGACCAAACCCATCGCCACGGCGAGTAGCAAATAAAGACTCGACGAGGAAGCCACACCCGGCCCGGATGCCGTGCCACCCTCGCGGCTGGCTTCGGCTACAAAGGTGCCCGCCGTGACATCCGTGAAGGCCACGATGACATACACGAGTGCGAACCAAACAAAAATCAGGAACAGAACATATGCGCGAGGGTTCATGTACTGCCGCACAATTTCCGCCACCGAGCGTCCGCGGTGGCGAACGCTGGCCACGAGCGCGGTAAAATCATGGATGCCGCCAATCAGTGCCGAGCCGAGGAGAATCCACAGCCACGCAGGCCCCCATCCGAAATAGATCGCGGCGAGGATCGGGCCTACGATCGGCCCCGCAGCCGCAATCGCCGAAAAGTGCTGCGGCAGAAGATAAGACATGCGCGCCGGCTCGTAGTCCAGACCATCGCGCTGCGTATGGGCAGGCACCGGCGCATCCGGCCGAAGGTTGAGCATCCTTTGCAGTGCCCGACCCACAAGCGCGTACGCGGTCATCAGCACCACAAACGAAACCATAAGAAAAGCCAGCAAACCCATGGAATCCACCACGCCAATTCTTTCCCGTTGTCCCGGCGTTGTCGGTCATGCCGACGCGACCCGTTCGGTAGTTTGCTCCAGCGGCAGGTTCCGATGCAACATCGTAGATGCCCTCACCCGCCACATACGCGTTTGCCCTTGATATTCCTGCCCCTATGGCGCGAATCAGGATTTCCGTCGGCAGTGCAGGCGCCTCAATTCAACGATTTGGCGGGGGCATAAGCGCACCGGATGCAGTGCCATCTTGTTTATTTGACTGGCCCGAACGCCGGGCAGGCGAAGAATTTCGACGCAGCCCGGATCACTGTGGGGCGCGCCTCGTCATGCGATTTTCAGTTGGATCCCAACAAAGACCTTGCTGTCGCATCGGTTCATGCGGAGATCCTACTCGATGAGAACACCTTCTACATTCAAGATGCTGGCAGCCGCGGCGGCACCTATGTAAACGGGTTCCGGATCACGCAACCGCAACCGCTGCGCAGCGAAGACTATATTCAATTCGGGAAGAATGGGCCGGAAGTCATCTTCCGGCTCGGCGTGGCTCCGCCGGGGCGACAGCCGTTGCCGCCGGAGCCCCCGCGAATGGCAGAACTCGAGTTTCTGACCGGTGCCGATGCCGGGAAAATTTTCCCCGTGTTCGGCGACCAACTGACGCGAGTGGGACGCCGTGCTGACTTGGAAGTCGCCCTCGATCCGCGGGGCGACATGGTCGTCTCGGGCAACCACTGCAGCATCGCCTGTGTGGACGGGCGCTTCTACCTGACCGACACCAGCCGCAACGGAACTTTTATTAACGGTCGGCTGATTCAAGGGCGGGTATCGTTGCAAGATGGCGATGTCCTGACTTTGGGGGAGGGAGGCCCACGGGCACGGTTTCGGCTCCGTCCAGTGCGGCGGTCCTACCCGAATTAGACGGCAGGACGGCCCGCCGTTCAACCCCGAGATCTTGACGAGCCGACTCCGGTTGAGCACAGAGGGGCGGCTATCCCGCCCGTGTCGGCCGGTGCAGCCGCAATCGCTCGCGCCGTCCAGCGCCCCACGGAGGCACGACCCGCCGCGCCACCCATTTCCCAGCCGCCCCCGGTCATGTCTGGCGGCACCGCTGCTGCTGCCGAAATCGCGGCCGAGAGTCGGCCGCCGGCGCAGCAGCCATTGCCCGAAGAGAGTGCTCAACCCGTTAGTGCCCCTGCTTCACCCGCTGCCGCCGATGTCGTCACGCCACCACGACCACGCCGACCGTTTCCCTACTTGCCGGTCATCGGCGGTCTCGTTCTGGTTTTTGGCCTCACGGGCATAGGCTGGTACCTAGCCACCCGCAAGGCTACGCCGGGCGCTCCCCCGCCCCCCGCAGCCAAGTCCGATTATGCAGACGAAGTCGCTGCAGGCGAATTCCGCAAAAACGACGCTGGTCGCTTCGAGGCAAAGATTCCCCGTGGCTGGAGTATCCGCGAAGAGGACAAAATACTGACCGCGGAGTCTGCCGACAAGAGCGTCGTAGTGGATTTCCTTCGGGACGAGCGGTTGGATTCCAACTCCGTTCAATCGGTTGTCCGATTGCCGGATGCTCAAGTGCAGAAACTTGACGCGAGGAAACATGGGGCTCTCACCCTCACATCGTTTGTATCCTCCGCCGCCGGCCGTGCTCGTTACGCCGTGCTCCATGAACCGGCGGGCGATACGCCCGGCTTAGCCTTGCTCGAGACCTCAAGCGAGATATTTCTTAAACTTCCGCGGGCGGTCGTGGACTCGCTAACGCGAGAGGGTTTCCGTTTGCGGCCGCTGGCTCCCTCCAAACCTGCTGCCACGCCCGCGCCTCCGTTGCCGGAGCCAACGCAGGTTGCACAGGTCGCCACGCCAACACCCGCTTCGGCTCCAACGGATACTGCGACCCCTCAACCGACCGCAACGCCTCCGCCACCGACGCCAACGGCAACGCCGACAGCGACTCCGGCAGTGACGGCGCCGCCGACTGCAACGGCTGCTGCGGCGCCCGAATCAGGCTTCTCCATTGCAAGCGATCGCATCCGGCTTCGATTGTCGCTCCCTGCGGGCTGGAGTGGCGAGAGTCTGGCCGATGGTCAGGTCCTCGCACTGAAATCGCCGAGCGGCGTAGACATCAAGATGACCCGTGAACCGAAACCAGCAACGGCCAAGGCCGTTTTTGACGCCATGGCCGCGGAGGGGTGGGATGTCATCGCACGCAACGAGAACCGGCGTGCGGGAGTCCTTGCCAGCGATCTCGCGGAAATGAAAAAAGGCAACGAACGCGTTATCCTCATCCTGCTGGGCTATCCCGACAAGTCTACTGTTTATATTTACGCCAGCAACAAAGACAAGTTTCTAACCCCGCAGCGCGAGGACCTCTCGCGACTCATTCAAACTCTCGCGGCTCAGGAACCGGCACCGGCAACGCCGTGATGGTTTGCGGGCAAGACCCGCATCAATGAGGGCCGAGGAGATCGGGCACCGGCGGGCATTCCTGACCGGCATAGCGTGGCGACCGGATGATGTTGCCGATGGAGAACAGCCCGTTCGTCGGGTCGTAGGGCAACTGCGCACTGTTGGCAAACCGGTGGTCGAAGGCCAGGTCCGGTCCCACTGAGACGAGTCGCCATGGCCCGAAGTACTTCTCCGCCCGCGGCCAGAAACTCGAGGCCGACAAGCGTTTCATGTACTCGCTGTGAACCTGATATGTATAGAAGCGCTCGTCCAGTGGCGCCGTGAGGATGGCAGCCATAAACGGATCCGCGCGATTGATGGTGACCAAATACGCAACGGGTGTCGTCAGCGACCGGGAAAGAATACCGTTTACGGGCACCTTCTCAAACACATCGAAGTCGAGGTCCCGATAGAAGCGGAAATGGGCCATGCGGGGATACGCATTCTGATCCACATGATACGCTTCAATCGCACTCGCGTAGGTGCGAAACTCCGCAATCACGCGCGATGTCTTGGCTCTGACGAGCGATTCCTGGTAGGTCCCAGCCCCAAGAGCGCTCAGGATGACCAGAATTGCAACCACCACAAGAAGTTCAACGAGTGTAAAACTGCGAGAAGTCATCGGGCATGCTCCTCAAGCATCAGGCTCACACAGCCAATTTGAGCCCTCTTGACGCAGTCTGAGCCGTTTGGGCAGGGTCTTGGTCCCTGACGCGCATAAGTCATCCAAAGCCATCAGGCAAAGGCCAAGCGTGACGCGCTTGGTGTCAATACGCCGGGTGTCGATGAAACGCAGGAACTGCGCCCAGTCCGAATCCTGGACGAGTGCGTCAGACCCATACAGATTCAGGCAGCCGTTGCTTTCGCGATGGGACCAGTGAACCGTGGGCGAGCCATGTAGCATCGACGCGTTCTTTTCAAGCGTTGCCGCGATGACCGCCACCGATGTCACCCTGTCCGATGACATGGTCGCGCTCGTGTCACCCGGCACCGCAAAGACGCGCAGAACTTGTGGGCTCGCCAGCGTGATCTGGCCATCTCCGCGCTGCCAATCCGACAGGGCGAACTGGCGCCTCCGTTCCGTGCTGGCATCGTACAGCCGGTAGAAACCACATGGCACGGAAACATAGCCAAAGAGGTACGGACGCTTCTGATTGTTGACGAACTTCTCAACCGTCTTTAGGTCCGGTGCCACAGGCGGATGAAGCCCAGTGGATTCTGTGCGACAGGCCCATTCTTCGGATTCCTTCTCGAGGCGTCCGTCCCGCTGGCGGTACACCGCGAGGCGACCACCGCGCAGCGGAAGAGTCGTTTCGTCAGCCCTCATTCTCTCCGGCCCGCGCCCAACCACTACAACATAGTCGAAATGCGTTGGATCAAGTGCCGCGACACTCACTTCAATCGGGGCATACGCCACGCGCCATGCTATCAACCGGGGAATCCCGAAGGAGAGAACGAAAACGCCTGTCATGAGCAACATCCACCAGAACACTCTCCGGCCGCTTCGACGGACGAACGCCCGCGTCCTGCTGGAGTCCGCGCTATCCACGCCGCCGCAACCTAATCAGCGCAAGCAGTAGCAAGGCCCCGCACGCCAGACCCACCAAGGCATGACGGATTGCCGGGCGGACATACCAAGGGGCTGGCCGGGGTTCTAAGCCCCGACGAGGGGCTTGGACTCCCGCCGCCTCCCATCTTGATCGTTCTTCGTCCAGTCGGCGGTGAGCCTCCCCAATGGCAGCGATCTCCTCGTCTGATGGCAAACGGGCCGTTTCGAGACTGAACACTATTGGAGGAGTCGTCCGGCTATCCTTGACTGTATCACCAATTCTCAAGCCTAGCCTGTCATCGCCCGGTGGCCACACATCGCCCGACTCAAGAGCAGAAAGCCAATAGTGCCACTCCACGGCACGATCCTCCGTGAAATCCGGTGGCTGCAGGTGCCGGACAACTGCTTCGAGAACCCATGTCGTTGGCTCGTCAGCCGGGTACCGAAATGTTGCCGCCGTCGCAAGAACCTCCCCGCGCGACGGGAACGGCATATAAAGTTCATAACGAACAGGCCGCTGCAAATGGTCGTACCTGATCGTCATTCGTCCGGCATACCGTGCACGCGGCGCTTTTTCCACAACTGTACCGGAGGACAAACCGGCCGCATGAAACAAATCGTCGAGTATCTCCAAAATCCCAAGACGGACCTTTGATTCAATCAGGCCTGGTAGTTCGTATACCACGCTCAGGACGGCATTCGGATCGCCAAGTGCGAGATCGTTTCGCGGTGGATACATGTACAAGACGCACGGCGAATCCTCTGTCGGGCGCAAGGCCTATAGCACGCGAGCATCGTCCATCATGGCCACCGCGCGACGCCCAGGCTCGTTGGCACGAGCCTCCAGAACTGGGCACTTTCCGGCAAGGCGGTGGTACTCACGATCGAACTGACTCTCCTCATCATTCACAAAGAGCCACACGACGCCGTGAGCCGAACCAAACTCAAAGGAGGCACGCACCCGATTCCCGGCCATGCTCGCACGAGCAAATGCAATACGCGTCGCCTCGAACTGCCGGGAGTCCCCAGACAAGGCTGCAAGGCGTTTGCAGGCTTCCTCCTCGGAAATCAGAGCCAGATCCCTTGTCTCCATATCAGTAGCGGGCGGGGCCAATGTCTCGATCACCCCAGACACCCGCAGGTTGGCAACCGACCCCGAGGTGATGCGGCAATGACCGGTCACCGCATAGGAACACACAAAGGATACGATCAACAGGATAGCGCCGGTGGATTTGACTCGGTTACACGACACAGACGGAACGCGATGGTCGTTCCACGCAACAGACACAGAGCCTGCTAATCGCTTCGCAACTCTGCGCGACAGGCGTAGGCTTTCGACCATCATCCGCATTGCTTGCCTACTTGGCCGACTCCAGCAAGCGGCATCTCGCAGAGGTATTTGCCACGCACTGTCACCACATTTCCTGTATTTCGGCATGTAATCCACGATTCAATGCAATCAGGGCAACCCTGGGCATTGGACCATACCCATGCGCAAACCCCGCATGTCTTCTTATTTCTTGTATTATTCGTAGGAGCCACTGCTTGGACAGTTCCCGTTTGAATCGGGGACCCCATGCGGTTGACAAGTGGCTCCCAGGTTCGAGGCACCGCCACTTAAGCATTTCAACCCTGGCTTCGCAAACAAATGGTTGGGCAATGCCATTACTGCCCACACGGCAAATGCCGCAAAACAACGGGACATCCTCATGCTCGTACTCCTGCTTAATCCTCCGCAGAAGCATTTGGAACATCCACACCTGCAGCGAACTTTACCCCCCCCAAGATCCGTCAACAAGAATCGTCATGCAGCATGCGCAGGTACGCCTTCAGCGCGTCGAAGTCTGCGAAGACCTCCGTGGCGCAGCCGAGAATCCAACTGCTGGCGGAGGCGGGAGGCATGGCGAGGACCATGTACACGGGGATGCCCATGCGGTAGGCCAGCGTGAGTTCGCCGGCCGTGCCGGCGCCGCCGCGGGCGTGTTCGTCCCACAGACACACGACGAACTGCGTGCGCTGCAGCAGCATGTCGAGGTCCTGGTCAATGATCCGTCGGATGACGGGCAAGAAGCGGGGGCGGTCGGCGGACTTCCAGTGGCGGAATCCCGCGCGCTCCTCCGGCGTCAGGGGCGACATCTCCTCCACGCACGGGTCGTAACAGGGGAGGCCGAGTTCATCCTGCAAGAAGGCCGCCATGTCGCGCCGCCACGCACGGCCGCCGTCGGGGGCAAACTCGATGGCTCCGGCCAGATAAACATGTTTGCGGCCGTCGGCGTCGCCCGTCACCCGATCCACTTCTTGCGTTCCTGCTCCTCGTGCTCCTGTGCGAGCGGCCGGCGCAAGCGGCTCGGAAAAGGCGTCTGCTCGCCCGGCGCGGCCTCGGGGACCGGGGTATCGAGCGGGCGGGGCACACTTCCCCCCAACGAGAGTTTCAACTGCAGGCGCAGGGAAACATCGCGCATCGAGAGCGTCTTCTTGCGCGGCTCGTAATGAGACAGCAGCGACTCAACATTGCGTATCAACCGCTCAGGTTGGAACGGTTTGGGCAGATATAGGTTGGCGCCCAGTTTGTAACCATATTTGATGTCGCGGGCCGTATCCTTGGCGGACAGGAAGATCACGAGCACCTGGGCAAACTTCGGGTTCTTCTTCATAAACTCGATGATCTGGTAACCGGTCACTTTCGGCATCATGATGTCGAGCACCACAAGATCAGGCTCGAAGATGTCCAGCGTGTCACACGCTGTGACCGGGTCGTTGACCGTCAGCACCTCGTATTTGGGCGACAGAGTCATACGGACAAGTTCGAGAATGTCATTGTCGTCGTCCACCGCCAGAATGCGGAGTTTCTCGTCGGTCATGGGATCACTCCGTTCGCTGTACGACTCTGATGCGCCGGAGCGCGCGTGCCCCCCGGCTTTGCTGATTCTCTTTGAAATGCAGCCGCTACGCTTACCTCTTTATAAAGCATGAACCCTGATCCAGCGGTCAATAAAAAACCCCGCCGGAAGGGTGCCGCATGCGCACCCGAGCGACCCTTCTGGCGGGTGAGAGACATCGTCCAATTGGCGCTGGCCGAGGACATCGGCGCTGGGGATGTTACCAGTGCGGCATTCGCACGGCGCGGGACGGCACGGGCCGTTGTCCTGGCAAAGGCTGCGGGAATTCTGAGCGGAATCGAAATCTTGCAGTGCGTCTTCCGAACGCTTTCCCGTCGGGCGCGCGTCTGCCCGCTCAAGAACGACGGAGATTCATTTGCCCCGGGCGAGCACCTTGCTGAGGTGGAAGCGCCGCTGGAGGTCCTCTTCACGGGCGAGCGGGTAGCACTGAATTTTCTCCAGCGAATGAGCGGCGTGGCGACGCTAACCCGGAAATTTGTGGATCTGCTCGGCCCGCAAACCCGGGTGGCCGTCTGCGATACTCGCAAGACAACTCCTCTGCTGAGGACGCTCGAGCGCATGGCTGTGGCGCACGGCGGCGGCGTCAACCACCGGTTTGGCCTCGACGACATGGCCATGCTGAAAAACAATCACATTGACGCGGCGGGAGGCGTTGCCGCAGCCGTCGAGGCCCTGCGCCGAAGCGGTTTTTTCGACCGCAAGCCGCGCTTGCCGCTCTGCATCGAGGCCCGCACCAGCGACGAGGCCTGCGAGGCCCTGACTTTCAAGCCGGACATTATTATGCTGGACAACATGAGTCCCCAAACCATCCGCGCCACCGTGGCAACTCTGGCACGAGAGGCTGCCACTCTGGGTACTCGCGTGCCTTTGATCGAAGTCAGCGGCAACATTACCTTGAAAAACATTGCCCGCTACCGCCGTCTGCCGATTGACCGCATCTCCATCGGCGCGCTAACGCATTCGGCACCTGCCATGGACATCTCCATGAGGATCCACGGGCTAAAGTAACCTTTTGACAGGGGCAGGGGCTTTCCCCGGCAGCACTACAATTCGCGTTTGGGAATCAGCACATAGTGGCGCCACTGGGACTCGCGGCTTTTCACCGGCGCCATCTCCGCCGCCAGATCCAGCGGCATGACATGCTGGGGAGCGGCGTAAAACCGTTCGCGCGCCGTTAGTTCCTCGTAACCGGGCTTCTGCAGCCGGATGTCGTAAAACCAGTTCCAGTTGTACGGAATTTCAACGGGCGTCTCGCCTCGATAGACACCATTGATCCAGCATTTCGCCCCCGGCGGATCGCTCGTGATCGTGGCCATGCGGCGGATGCAACCAGTCAAACATAACGCTGCCACTGCAATCAGCACTGCCCCTGTCATCAGCCTCGGCAACGGACGCATCTCTATCCTCCGGTCAGGTTGCATTGGGCAACCGGCGTTGTTCATCCTCAAGCGGCCGCCCGTTTTCCAGAGAAAACGCACCGCCGGCCGACGCCAGGCCCCTTTGGGCGTAGATGTCCTTCACAACATCCTCGATGCCCGGTTCTTCGATGGTCAGGTCGCGAATCGTATGACGGGCAGAAATCCTGTTGATGAGTTCGCCCGCCGCCACGGCCCGGCGGTCGAAAATGAACTCGCCGCGGTATTCCTGCAGACGCCGGAACACGACGCCTCGCGCGGCGAGTTCAGCAAAATCCTCCGGCTGAGGATCGCGCTCGAAATCCACAACGATGCGCTTGCGCGGGATGGTCGTTTCGATCAGGCGATCCAGCGCCCCGTCAAACACTTTCCGGCCATGATCAATGATGATGATCCGTTCGCACAACTTTTCGATTTCCGCAAGGTCATGCGTCGTGAGCAGGATGGTCACTTTTTCCTTTTCATTGAGCGCCCGAAGAAAATCCCGCACTTGCGACTTTCCCAAAACATCGAGGCCGATCGTCGGCTCGTCCAGAAACAATATCATTGGACGGTGCAGCAGCGAGGCGGCCAGATCGCAACGCATGCGCTGGCCCAGGGAAAGTTTGCGCACCGGCGTGTGCAAGAACTCGTCAAGGCCCAGCAGGTCGGACAACTCCCCCATCCGCTGGCGGAAACTGGCCTCGGGGACCTCATAGATTTTGCCCAGCAGGCGGAACGATTCCAGCACAGCCAGATCCCACCACAATTGCGTGCGCTGGCCAAACACGACTCCGATGTTTCGCACATACTGGCGACGCTGGCGGTACGGCACGAACCCGGCTACCGTAACTTCTCCCGAGGTTGGAACGAGGATCCCCGTGAGCATCTTGATGGTCGTGGACTTGCCCGCCCCGTTCGCGCCGATGTATCCGACGATCTCCCCCCGCTGCAGTGAGAAGGTCATCCGGTCCACGGCCAAGGTTTCGCGCGTCTCCCGCCAGAATAAACTTTTCACGGCACCCCACATCCCCTCCTGCACGCGCTGCGTGCGGAAAACCTTGGTCAAGTCGCGGACATCTATGAGGAGATCATGGTCATGACGGGTCATGGGAGGTCCGGTCGTCTCGTGCTACAGACGGGAAGGTCAAGGTGACCGTTGTGCCCTGGCCCGGCTGACTGTCGAGTTCAATTGTGCCACCCGCGTTGGAAACGAGGCTCAGCGTAACCGGCAACCCGAGACCGGTGCCCTGCCCTTCGCGCTTGGTCGTGTAAAACGGTTCAAAAACGCGCGGCAGGTGTTCCGGCGCGATACCGACGCCGGTATCGCGGATGATGACCACCACCCGCTCGCCAGCCGGTTGAGTGGTGATGGTGATTAGCCCGCCCTCCTCGCCAAACGCGTCCTCGGCGTTCTTGAGTATGTTGATGAGAATCTGGCGGAAGTGATCTGGCGGCATAAAAACCGGCGGCAAGGATGGCGCCAGATTAAGTTGGACCGTGATGCGGCGGCGCGAAAGGGTTCCCTCGATCAGGGTCACAAGCGACTCTATCTGCGCGTTGATGTCGAACCGCCTCGACTCGGCCGGTTGAGGCTGATGGAGTTCGAGGAGAAGACGGATTGTGCGCGCCGCACGGTCGAGTTCTTCATCAATAATTTTTAGTGCCTCCGGGTCGCGGCCGCCCGTTTCGCGCAGTATACGCAGATAGTTTTTGATGATGCCGAGCGGATTGTTGATTTCGTGGGCGATGTTGCCGGCCAGCCGCCCCGCGGCGACTAGCCGCTCGGTGCGGATGAGTTCCCGGTGGGTGCGTTCGAGTTCGGCCGTGCGCTCGCGCACCTTGTCTTCAATCTCGCGCCGGTGCTTTTCCTCGGCCGCGCGCGCCTCGGCGATGCGGCGCGCCATCTCATTGAACGCGCGCGCCAGATCTTCGATTTCATCCCCCGTGCGGACATCCACAAAGGCGTCGAGATCGCCGCGGCCGAGCCGCTCAGCCTGCCGGTGCAGGAGATGAACCGGGCGAAGGAACCAGCGAGCCAGAAGAATGCTCAGAAACATCAGCAGCGCGGACAGCGGCACGGCCGAGATGACAAGCGGCCAAATAAAGGCGTCGAGCGCATGGAATGCGTCCGCCAGACCCATCTCGACGAGCACGACCCAGTCGGCTGTGGAACTGCGCTCCGTTTGCTTCAGGCGCAGGACGCGTAAAGCAGAAAAACCAATGACTCGCGGCTCGCTCGGCTCATGATCTACCTTAAACCATCCCGAAACCGCACCCGTTAGGCGGCGGATATTGGCTCTGGCTACCGCGCTCAGGCGCTCGTCTGGCAGACGGCCGCCAATGAGGCCGTTCGAGACCGAATAGACGGCCGCGATCCCGGCCTCTCCGCTGGCGCCGGCTGACACGACCGGGTCCAACAACCGTCGCGCCGCAACAGTGGCAACGAGGCACGCCGTCGTATCAACGGAGGGAGCGACCAACATGACCAGTCGCGATTCTGTCGGCGGTGTGACCGGAGGCTCCAAAACGCCGACCGATCCGCGAGACAGCAAATCCGGCGCCACGGAAGTTTCGGTAGGACTCCCGGGAGCGGTACCGATCCATTGGCGGAGAGCGTCGGGCAACGGAACGACCTGAACGCCATCAAAAAGCCCGCGGCAAACGGCAACGGCCTCCTCCGGCGCGGCCCCCGCGGCAATCAATCCGGATGCCGAGGTCAGCGCATCGCAACGCTGCTGCAGGGCGGCATCCAGCGCTACAGCAGCGGACTCTGCCCGCTCCTGAGCATAGGCGCCAAAGGCCTCCTCGATGGCGACTGAAGCATTGAGATAGAGATACGCCAGCCCGGCCGCTGCCGGCAGGATTCCCACCAGCAGCAAGAGCAACAGCAGTTTGCGTTGGACGGTCCGGACGAATAGCGCCATGAGCCCCTCTGCGTCTCCACGACAATTGGTTTGCTATTTCGCGCCTCGCGCAATTGCAACAGACGCGTGGAAATGAGCAAGACCCCCCCGCCGCCGCACCGCGTGCTCATCATGTGCGCCGTTGACTTCACTGTACGGCAATTTCTACTGCCCGTGGCCCGCGCACTGACCGACCACGGATGCCGCGTAACCATCACCTGCAGTCGCGGACCAATGTTCGATTCTATCCGCCGCGAAGGCTACGACATCCGGGAAAACCCGGTGTCGCGCTCCATGAATGTGGTCAGCCATGCGGCGGCTGTTTGGCGGACATGGTGCCTGCTGCGCCGCGAGCGGTTTGATGTGGTCCATGTGCACACGCCCATCGCGGCACTGGTAGGCCGCATCGCAGCGCGCCTCGCCGGCGTGCCAGTCATCATCTATACGGCCCATGGTTTTTATTTTCATCCGGACATGGCCGGATGGAAACGCGCGCTGCACATCAGCCTCGAGCGCCTCGGCGCCCTCTGCGGGCACTTCATCATGACTGTGAGCGACGAAGACCGCGCCGAGGCGATCCGCACCGGCATCGCAAAGCCTGATAACATTGAAACCATCTACAATGGCATTGATACCGCCCGGTTCGACCCAGCCCGCTTCCCGGACGCCGACAGAGCCGCGTTTCGCGCGGCACACGGGATTCCCGCGGAAGCCCATGTGGTGGGCATTGTCGGCCGGCTTGTGCGCGAAAAAGGATTTATAGAACTGTTTGAAGCGGCGGCCGCACTCCGCGGCGATGCCCCGCACATTCGCGTGCTGGTCGTGGGCGACGCCCTACCCAGCGAGCATGACGCCGGCAAGGCGCTCATCGTGGAGCGCGCCCGCGCGCTGGGACTCGACACAGCGATCACATGGGCCGGCATGGTGGATGACACTGCGCCGTGGCTGGCCGCCATGGACTCGTTCGCACTGCCTTCCTATCGGGAGGGAATGCCAGTCTCGCTATTGGAAGCCATGGGGATGGCGCTGCCATGCGTCGCCTCGAATATTCGCGGCTGCCGGGAGGAAATCGTAAACGGTGACAGCGGATGGCTGGTGCCTCCGCGCGACGCCGCGGCTCTCGCCGACCGTCTCCGATGGATCCTGAGGCATCCCGCCGAAGCGAAGCAAATGGGCCGGCAGGCCCGCCATCGTGTAATGGAACACTTCGACATCCGACGGGTGCTGGATCATCAGATGGAAATCTACGACCGCCTCCTGCGTCACCGAACGGGCCGGGGACTGCCTACGGCGCAGTCGTAGCGCTGTCCGTGGATCCTGTCGCAGGTGCGGTGGTGCCGGCAGTCCCGTCGCTAACCGCTGCATCCGGCACGGTTTGCCGGCGCAACTCGTCGCGCAATGCACGCCAGCGGGCGGGCGTCAACAACGCCCGGCGCTCCGCAACCGCCCGACGCTCAGCGTCAGCATCGCCGGACGATCGGGCCAGAAATAACTTCGACTCCAGATCCAACAGACGCGCCAGTTCTTCTTCGTTGAGCCCGGCCGCACGCCCCGCAGCCTCCAGCCGCGCCCAACGCTGCTCCATGCCCTCGGGAATACGGACAATATGCCGCACCGGCGCCGTGGTTAGATCCTCTTCGGCCGTCTCCGCCGCTGTTGTCACCATCTCGACAGGTGTCGTCGCAGTGGTGGCTTGTTCCGGGCCTGTGGTCTCCGCGCCGGAGGGCAGGCCAGTTTGCACCATGACGGCCATCAAAAGCGCCCAGCCAATCCGTCTCCGATATGTCACGACCACACCTCGCTCATGGTCTTGCCACCCATCAGAACAGCGTCATGTCCAACCCGTTTACCCGAACGGGCCGGTCGCAAACAAAACTCTCCCCGTACAGGGCGTCAATCAGATTGCCTGCGTACTGACGCCGCGCCATGAGGCGATCGCGGTATCCGGGAATCGCATTGAGTTGCGATCCGTAGAGATTCGCCAGTTCCAGCCAACGCTCGTGGTAAGCGGTCGCGTCAAATACAAAAGTGGGTTTTATATCAAACGGATGCAGGTAGTAGGCAATGTTGGGAATCCAGAAAGGTTCCTGACCCGTGTCAATGTTCCGGAACCGGCAAAGACGGAATGCGGCCCGGACAATCTGGCCGGTGGCCTCGTGGTCGGGATGCATCAGCGGATACTCGTAGTACTGGCAAAGAATCAGCCGGGGTCGAATGTCGCGAATGGCGCGGATCAATCTCAGCCGCGACTCGAACGAGTCGCTAATGCGCGTGTCTTCGAAATCGAGCCACATGAGGTCGGCGCCCATATAGTTGGCTGCGGCCCGTGCCTCCGCATCGCGCGTCTCGCGATTGCCGTAGGTCCCGGCCTCCCCATGCGTCATATGCACCACAATGGTTTTTTTGCCTTGGTCGCGCAGGTAAAGCATCGTGGCACCAATCGAGTGTTCCACATCGTCGGGGTGCGCACCGATGGCCATGACATCGTATTTGAAATCGGTCTGTCTGCTCATGCGCCCATGCCGCATGAAGGCGCCGCCCCGCTCAACACGAAAAACCACAAGCAGCGCCGTCAGACGGCGCGCTTCCTGAAACGGACGGAACTCACCGTTACGAGGAGCACGGCAAACCCGGCCAAGGCCATGGTCTGAGGCCATAAAGCCTGCAAGCCGGCTCCGCGCAAAATGATCCCGCGCAGGATTTCCACATAATAGGTCACCGGCAGGCCAAAGCCTATCATGTAAATAGGCAGAGGCATGGTTTCCCGCGGAAAGGCGAAACCCGAAAGGAGCACCGACGGCAACATGATCAGCAGACTGATCTGCATGGCCTCGCCCTGATTGGTAGCCAGCGTCGAGATCAGAATGCCAAGAGCCAGCGAGGGCAGCAGGAAGAGCGAGGAGAGCGCCAGCAGCAGGAACAGGTCGCCCTCGATCCTCACACCAAACACCCACCGCATCAGCAGCAACACCACAACCGACTGCATCATGCCGATCACGGCGTAGGGAATCAGTTTGCCGAGCACCAATGATGCCCGCGAAACGGGCGTAACGCTAAGTTGCTCGAGCGTACCGCGCTCGCGCTCGCGCACAATGCTGAACGCCGTGAGCGTAACAGTCACCAGTTGCAGAATGATTCCGATCAAGCCCGGCACATAAAAGTTTGCACTGACAAGGTCAGGGTTGAACAGCACGCGCGGCCGCACATCCACGGCCTGTTCCCGCGGCGCCAGCCGGCCCGGCCGCCCTGTTTCGAGCAGACCGATGGCGCGCGCCGTTTGAACCGCATTGGTTGCAACCACGCTGTCCGAGCCGTCCACGAGCACCTGCACCGTGGCCTGCTGGCCGGCAAGCAGGCGCCGTGAGTAATCTGGCGGCACCACGACGGCCACCTTGGCACGGCCGGATACAATCTGTTCCTTTGCCTCCCGGACGCTGCGCGACTCGCCGATGATGCGGAAAGTCCGCGTGTTGTGCAGCCGCTCCACCACGCGCCGCCCGTCGGCGCTGCGGTCCATGTCAACCACAACTGTGGCGATGTTCTGAATGTCGAGATCAATCGCAAAACCAAAGATAAAGGTCTGAATGACCGGAATGAGAAAGACGAGCCGCGTGCTGCGGTCGCGACGCATCTGGATCATCTCTTTATAGATGATTGCCCCCAGCCCCCGGAGCATCAGCGGGCGGCCTCCGTCTCACGGTTGGAAGGCTCGGTCACGGCGTACCGGCGGGTCAGCATGACAAAGACATCCTCCAGCGACGGAGCCGCGGCGCGTATGTGGCGACAACCCAGTCCGGCGGCCTCCAGTTGCCCGTGCACATCCGCGTCGGCTGTTTCCTGCCGCAGCAGAAGATGGATTTCCCGGCCGAAAAGCGTGGCGTCCGCCACATCCGCGCGCTCACGCAGCAGCCCCAGGGCACGCCGGCTTTCCTCGCATTCGACATGCACGCGCCGGAATCCGGCGGGAGTCACCTCGGGCAGGCGTTTGAGATCATCCGGGCGGCCGCAAACGATAAGCCGCGACAGATAAATGTATCCGACGGCTGTGCAACGCTCCGCCTCGTCCATGTAATGTGTTGTCACAAACAGAGTCGTCCCTTCCCCCGACAGACGAAAAAGCAAATCCCACAACTCGCGGCGGGCCACGGGATCAATGCCGGCGGTCGGCTCGTCCAGGAAGATAATCCGCGGCTTATGAAGCAGCGCACATGCCACCGAGAGCCGCTGTTTCCATCCGCCGGAAAGGTGCCCGGCCAAAACGCCGCGGTATCCCCGGATGCCGACAAGGTCCATGACCTCATCGCGCCGGCGTCCAATATCCCGGCCAGATAAACCGTAAATGCGTCCAAAGAATCCGAGGTTTTCCTCTACCGTCAGATCTTCGTACAGGCTGAACTTTTGCGAGGTGTACCCGATCCGGCGCTTGATCCCTTCGGGGTCGCGACGCACACCGATGCCGTCAACACGCCCGTCGCCGCTGCTCGGCGCGAGCAGGCCGCAGAGCATGCGGATCACGGTGGATTTACCGGAGCCGTTCGGCCCCAGAAAGCCGAAGATCGCACCGCGCTCGATTTCAAAACTCACCTCATTTACCGCCGTGAGAGGCCCGAACCGGCGCGTCAGCCGGTCAGCCACTACAGCCGGCCCTTCTCCGCCGCTCATCGCAGGGCCGCCGGCTCCGGGCGCACATCTGCGTACATGCCGGCACGAAGCGCGGAGGCGTCGCCCGTCACATCCACCTTCATTTCGAAAACCAGTTCGGACCGTTTCTCCGAAGTCTGCACATTTCGCGGGGTGAATTCAGCCTCTGCGTTCACACGCCGCACTCGGCCGGCGAAGCGGCGTCCGGGAAAACTGTCCACAGTTACAGTGACCGCTTGCCCCGGCCGGACCTCCCCAAGGCGGTTCTCCGGCACATAGCAGCGGATGTACGGCGCCTTATCCAACTGGATTACGGCGACCGGTTCCCCAGCCCGGACCAGATCGCCCGGTTCGAGATCCAATGTTTCAACCATCGCGCGGGCTGGAGCGAGAATTCGCGTTTCGGACAGCAGGGAATCAATACGCTCGACATTCGCCTGCGCCGCCAAAACGGCAGCACGAGCCGCCGCTATTTCCTCCGCTCTCGGACCATTGCGAAGCCGCTCCAAATCGGCTGATGCCTGTGCCAATTGCGCCTCCGCCATGGCGATCTCCTCCGGGCGCGATCCGCTTCGGTAGAGAGACGCCCGCTGGCGCGCCACCTCGACCGCTGCCCGGGCCGTCTCGAACAGCGATCGTTTCCGGTCCAGTTCCCGTTGATCTACTGTTCCCGTCTTATGCAGCGACTCGGTTCGTTCCAGTTCTTTTCTGGCCAGTTCCAGATCGCTTTCCGCGGAAACCACCTGGGCCTCGGCCTGCCTCACTTCCTCATCCCGGAAACCCTTGCGACGCAAGTCGAGTTCGGCCTGACGCGCCCGCACCACAGCCTCCGCCCGCGCAATGTCCTCAGGTCGCGAACCCGCTAACAATAGGTCCAGTTGAGCCTGAGCCTGCGCCGCGGCGGCCTCAGCCTCGCTGTGCTGGGCCTTCAATTCCCGGTCGTCCAAGGCCAAGACAACTGCGCCCGCTTCGACCCAGTCGCCTTCCTCGGCGTTCACGGCAGCCACGCGCCCCCCGATCTTCGAGCCGATCCGGACCGTGTCCATTTCCACACGACCGCTCACGACCAGTGGTTGTACCCGGTCGCCGCATCCGGAAAAACATAGCGTCGCCCCATAGAGGATTAACGCCGCAGTGGTTTTCCCAACCCTCACACGGTCTCCCATGCGGCTATACTGCGGCACACTCCTTCCGCGTTCAACTCGAATCCGAATCGGCAGCCGCGTTCCCAACTCCCCCGCTTGCCAAATCCTTAAACACTGCTAGGACAAGGTAGAAAACACTTGACTAACTCGCATAATATCCTTTGACTTTGCGCAGCCGGCTTGAGACCCAAACCCGCGCAAAAGCCCCGCGCATGATAGCAGACTTGCAAGGCGTGACCATCGGGATTGGGGCCTGCGCAACCGGCATCTTGGCAAACAGTGGCAGACTCCGCCCCACAGCGCGACTTGCCAAAGCCCGGCTCACCAATCAGGACAAAAGCCTGCGGTAGCGGCTTGCCCGAACCGTCTTCACCCGCGACACATTTGTGCCACAACTCGCCCAGCCGGTTTAAGTCACGCCGGCGGCCGACAAATTCAACCCGCTCAAAGTGGCAGCAATTGTTGGTCTGGCCCATGGCCGAATTACTGATTAAACGGCACGCCTTGGCCAGCACCCTCCCCACACAAAGGCCAAAACGGACATGATCACGAGCCAATCCCCCGAGATCCGGCTGCCGGAATCAGATGACTCACACACCTCCGAATCATGCGCGAGCACCGTTTGAACGCTCCTTGAAATGCTGCCACGCGGACGGTCTCTTTGTTCGCGGTTGCGTTTGTCCAAGGCATGGCGTTCCGGTTAGGTCTTGCGCTCGCTTTTGCAGGGACGAGTAGCGAACAACACCATGGCGGAGATGGCTGGTTTCATGCGGAAGGTGTGGGTGGTGTGCGGCGGACCCTCGACGGAGTACGAGGTTTCGCTTAATTCAGGTCGGGAGGTGTGCCGCCACATCCGGACGGACACAAACGACGCCCGGCCGGTTGTCATCACGCGCGAGGGACGCTGGATTGTCGGCGATCGCCTGACCAACGGCGGCGATCGCAGATCCGCGCTGGAGTCGTTTTTTGACGCGGTCCGCGGCGGTTCGGCTGCCAGCCACGCCTGCGATCTTGGCGAGGCGGTCACCCGGATGCTCCGGGAGCGCGTGGACTGTGTCTTCATTGCCATTCATGGCCAATTTGGGGAAGACGGCCGCATTCAAGGTCTGCTCGAGACGGCAGGTGTTGCATACACGGGGTCCGGCATTCTCGCCTCGGCCACGGCATTTGATAAACAGTTGACGCTCGAGGCGTACCGTCGCGACGGACTGCGTACAGCGCGGAGTTTCCTGGCCGGTCGCGGGCGACCGGGCGCCACGGAAGACTCAACCCTGGCGTTTCCCGTCTTTGTGAAGCCTGTCCGCGGCGGGTCGAGCGTGGGCATTTCGCTGGCCCACAACGCCATCGAACTTCAGGTGGCGGTGGAGGCGGCTTTGGCAGTGGACGACACGGCGCTTTGCGAGCAACGCATCGTGGGCATCGAAGTGTCATGCGGCGTTATAGACCGGGTCACCGAAAATGGCATCGAGACGATCGCCCTTCCGCCGACAGAGATCCGGCCAGTCGAATCCGAATATTTTGATTACACGGCCAAGTATGTGCCGGGCAAATCCGAAGAAATTACCCCGGCGCGGCTGTCACCCAAGGTCATAGCCCGCATCCAGGATGCGGCCATTCGCGCCCACCGCGTGCTCGGGTGCGCCGGCGTATCGCGAACGGACGCCATCGTGCCGCCGGGCGATAACGCCGAGCCGGTGCTTTTGGAGACCAATACCATCCCGGGATTGACCGCGACATCGCTGCTGCCGCAGCAGGCGCAGGCCTACGGCATGGACTTTTGTGATCTCATCGAAACGCTTATCATCCACGCCATGCACCGAGGCGGCGCGAAATGGCGTTGAACCTGCGGGCGGCTCGCGGGTAAAGTGCCCTATCATGGCTGGTCAAGGCGATTTCGAACTGTTCTCAACGGAGTCGGTGTTTCAGGAGGGGCTTGACCTGCTGGAGGCCGACCACTTTGAGGAGGCGCTGCGGTCCTTTGATTATGTGATCGGCCGCCAGCCCGGCCACGCCGACGCCTTTTTTCACCGCGGTATCGCGCTGGTCAACCTCGGGCGCCGCACAGAGGGCATGGCTTCTTTCCGCCATGCTGCGGAACTCTGCCCCACCGAGTCGGCTTACCACAGCCATTACGGTTATACCCTGTTGATCGCCGGCCAAGTGGATGACGCCATCGAACAGTTTGAATTGGCCCTTGGCCTGACGCCGGATGATCCACAAAACAAGATTTATCTGGCCTGCGCGCTGGTCGAGAAGCGGCAACTGGGGCGCGCCCGCTCGTTGTTGGAGGAAGTGCTCGCCCAGCATCCCGACAATATCGAAGCCCTGCGCCAGCACTCGGCATTGGTGGCCATGCTGGGCGATGGGGAAACGGCACTGCGCGGTTTCCAACAAATTCTTAGCCAGCGGCCAAACGATCTTGATACCTTGCGGCGGCTTGCAGACTTGCATCAGGAGGCCAATCGGCGCGGGGAGGCCATCCGGGCGTTGCGCCAAATAGTGGCCATTGACCCGTCCGCCGCGGATGACTGGGTGGCTTTGGTGCGATTATGCGTCGAGACAGGCAACCGTGCTGCGGTGGTGGCGCATGTCACCGAGGCCATCGCGATGGGGATCCGCGATGCGGAACTGTACATGCACCGGGGGCGCGCCTACCTCGAACAGCGGCGCGTGGATCTCGCCATCACGGATTTGCGCCACGCCCGCGACCTCGACGACCAGTCCGTCGGCATCCATTACTGGCTGGCCCGCGCCTATGTGGAGGCCGGACGGTTGAGGCAGGCGCTTTATTGCGCGGGCAGGGCCCTGCAGATCGCCCCGCGCGACCGCCGTGTCATCCTGCTCAAATCCCAAGTTCACCGCCAGTTGGGCGAGCACGAGAGCGAGTACCAGTATCTGAAAACGCTGCAGGCCAACCAGCCGCTCAATTTTGAGATCACCCGCCTGCTCGTACGCAATTACCTCGCGCGTCACAAGCCGGGTGCGGCCTTGGCCACGGTCGACGCCTTCCTGCACCGTAAGCCGAACCACATCGGCGCACTGCTGTTGTGCGCTGAACTGAGCGAGACCCACGGCGACCCGGCGCAAGCCCGGTGGTGTTATCGTCAGGTCATCCGGCAACCTCGCGCCGAGGCCAGTGCCTACGCAGCATTCGCAGATTTTCTGATCCGCCAGTCCGATGCACCGGCTGCGGCCGAACTGCTGGAGACGGCCGCGGGGTTGTTTCCCGCCAACTTTGCCATTCTGCTGCGACGCGCTGAAGTCCTTCAGCGGCTGGGATGTTTCGACGAGTCCGTAGCGATCCTCGAGGACGCGCTGCGCGAGCAGCGTCCCACCGCCGACATGTATTGGTTGCTCGGAAAAGGGCTGTACGCGCAGCAACGCTACGAGGAGGCGCTGGACGCGTTTCAAGACGCCCGCGCTGCAGAGACGCGGTGCAACGGCACGGCCGCTCCGTCTTTCCGATGCCTTGTTGCGGAAGTTTGCACGCTTCACCACCTCGGACGCACCGCTGACGGCGTGCGCCTTCTGGAGCAGCACCTCGGGCAATTCGAGCGCTTCGAGCGCGAGTGCCACGAGTTGCTTGGCGAACTCTATGAGCAAATGAACCAGCCGGCACGCGCCCGCCAGCATTACGAACAATCCATCGAGAAGTTTGGCGAATCGGCTGTGGTGCGTTACCGACTCGCCCGGTGCGCCGCAGTCCTGGACCAGAAGGCTCAGGCTCTGCATCACCTCTCACTGGCCATCGCTCACGAGCCGGCATTGGCTGACGCGGCCGCCACCGAACCCGCGTTTCAACGATATGTCCTGAGCCTGTCCATGCAGCGCCTCTTGGGATATCGCTTCCTTCGGCGTCATGCGGCTGTGGTGGCCGGACTGGCCGCCGTCGCTTTGGCGGCCATCGCCGCCGTTTGGTTTGTCACGCGCTGAAAGGGCGCACCGCGGGTTTTTCCGTTGCATGACGGGGCCGCGCAGCGAAATTGGCGCGCGGCAGGTTGACAGATGAGCACATCCTTCACCGTGAACGCAGCGTTGGTCGCCATCGCCCTGTGGGGATTGGCCCTCTTCGGGGTCGGACGCATCCGCAACAGTCGGGTTCGCGAGAATCTCGAGGCCTATCTGTACCTTCTGCCCGCGGCGTCTGTCCTGCTGGTTTTCTGGTTCATCCCCGTCGTGCTCTCCATCATCATTTCCTTCACGGACTGGCAGGGGGCTTCGCGTTTCAGCACGGTGAGGTGGGTCGGAGCCGCCAATTACATACGGGCGGCCGGCGACGAGGCTTTCCACAAAGTTCTGTATAACACAATCAATTATGTCATTTACAGCGTTCCGTTGACGCTTCTCGGCGCCCTCGGTGTGGCGATGGTCATGAACTCCAACATCCGGGGCCGGAATGTGTTCCGCACCATCTACTTCCTGCCATTCATCACCACATGGGTCGCGGTGTCAGTTGTTTTCCGGTATGTGTTCAACGAGAGTTTTGGTCTCGCCAATTACATCCTTCACTCGCTCCATCTGCCCGGGTTTGGCTGGCTCAGCGAGCCGCGAGGCATTTTCGAAATGTTCCTGCGCGGCGCGCTCGGCATTCCCCTGCCAGACAAATTGCATCCGCTGCTCGCAGGTCCGTCGCTGGCCATGTTTACTATTATCCTGACCTCCGTCTGGCGCGACATCGGGTATTTCATGGTCATCTTTCTCGCCGGCCTGCAGAACATTGACCGCAGTTACTACGAGGCGTCGGAAATTGACGGCGCCAGCCGCTGGCAGCAGTTCCGGCACATCACCTGGCCGCTGCTCTCGCCGACAACCTTTTTCATCCTGATCATCTCGATGATCGGGGCGTTCAAAGTGTTTGTGCCCATGTTTATCATGACTCCCAACGGCGGGCCCGACCGGACGACGGAATCCCTTGTGTTTTTCCTCTACAAGGTGGCGTTCGCCATCGACAAGGACATGGGGTACGCGTCGGCCATTGCCTATATTTTGTTCGGCATCATCCTCGCCTTGACGCTCATCCAGAATCGCGTTTTCGGGCGGCGGGTCCACTATACATGAACCCCATGCGGATCCTGCTGATCGTGTGCATGGCAGGGCTTGCTTCTTGGTCTGCGGCGGCAGCCGAAATCCGGTGGGAGACCCGGCCGTGGGGGGAGATCGGCACGGCCCCTCTGGCGACCGCTCCCTTTCCCGATGACAGTCGCACGACGGGCTTTACCAACCGCCGCGGCCAGTCGTTCCCCCGCGAGGGACACTACGATGACCCGACCGTGGCGTTCTGCATTCCCAACGGATTCCGGCCGGGCACAAGCCCGGATTTTATCGTACATTTTCATGGTCACGGAAATACGGCTACGAGTTGCGTGGTTCAGTTCCGGCTGGGCGAGCAACTGGAGGCCAGCGGACGCAACGCGATTCTGATTGTGCCGCAGGGTCCGCGCATGGCCCCGGACAGCGGCGGCGGAAAACTGGAAAAGGCGGGCGGCTTTGCCGCATTCATGGACGAGGCCCTTCAGTGCCTCGTGGCAGCCGGCCGACTACCGGCCGAGGCCAGCCCCCGGCACATTATCCTCAGCGCCCACAGCGGCGGATACCGGGTGACAGCAATGATTCTCGAGCGCGGCGGACTGACCGGGAAGATCCGCGAGGCATGGTTGTTTGATGCCGCCTACGCCCAGTGGGACGAACTGGCACGGCCCTTTGCGACGCCCGACAGCGGCAGACGCCTGCGCAGCATCTTCACCGATCATCTCGCGGTCGCCAATCTGCAACTCATGAGCCGACTCACCCTGCGCGGCGCGCCTGTTGCGGTTGTCCGCGACGACCACCTGAGCACCGCCGGCGTGACACCAGCCGCATTCGCCGAATTCGCGTTTCATAGCGCCGAGGCCAAGCCCGGCGAGGATGAACTGCCGCACCTGCTCCGCCGTCATCCAAATCTTTTTATGTACACCGTCCTGTCCCACAACGACCTGGTCATGGAGGCTCGCTACTTCGAACTGTTTGCGCGCGAGTCGCCAAACCTTGCCCCGCGCTGACCGGAATCAGACTTCCTCGCTCTCCGCGACTGGCAGACTGATCTCGACCGTAGTCCCCTGTCCCGGTTTGCTGCTGATGGCGATACTGCCCCCATGGGCTTCAATGATCCGACGCGTAATCGAAAGCCCAAGTCCCGTTCCGGTATGGCGAGTGGTGAAGAACGGGTCAAACACACGGCTGATGTCCTCGCTTTTGATTCCGCAGCCCGTGTCCGACACCCTCTGCCGAACCACAGCCCGCTCCGGATCCGTCTCCAGTTCCACCCGGATGGTTCCACCGTTTTCGCCCAAAGCGTCGCGGGCATTCATGTAAATATTGAGCAATGCTTGTTTGATCTGGTTGCGGTCCATGCGGACAGGCGGTAGGGCGTCGGCAAAAACGCGCTCCACGCGCACCTTGTTGGTGTCTGCACGGTGGAACAAAAAGTTCAGCACCTCGTTGTTCAATTCGGCCATGTCGGCGGATTCGCTGGCAGGCGAGGCCGGACGCGCGTAATTGAGCAATTCCTCGACGATCTGCTTGCAACGCTGGGACTCGCGGTGGATTGTTTCAAAATCCCCGATTCGCGGATCGCTCGGGTCAGCCCCCCGCTTGAGAAACTCCGCATAAGCGGAAATGATGCCAATCGGGTTGTTGATCTCGTGCGCAACTCCCGCGGCCAGTTGGCCCAACACGGCGAGGTTCTCCGACCGCACCAGATTTTCCCGCGCACGCAAGATTTCCGCCTTTTGCCGGCTGATGATCTCGACAATGAACCAGGACATGAGGATCACGAGCCACACAAACACGATCCGGATCATGTTGTTGCGCGCCTCATGCGGCGAAACGGCCGCCTCTTGCCACATGACACTGGTGATAAAAATAACGCCGATGACCGTGTTGGCCATCAGGTTGGCCCGAGCGGTGCGAAAAAGCGCAAATCCGCGCAAAATCAGCAGGAAATAAAATACATAGAAATCCGTCGAGGCGCCCTCGTAAGACGGATAAACCCGCGAATCGAGCAGAACCAGCAGGGTTACGAACACGACATCCACGCAATAGGATGCAACACACAGCGGGCGCACCTGACCGAGCCCGATGTGAGACAGATAGAGGAAGTAACTCTGCCCGAGGTTCCACATGGAGTAAAAGACAAACAGGGCAAATACGGGCACCGGCATGGGCCAGGCATTCGGCCTGCTCAGAATCCAAAAGACGAGCGCCGTGATCAGGATCGCCCACTTCAGCGGCAGGATGGCGCGCCGTTCCACGCCGCGCAGCCAAAACCGAAACTCGCGTTCCTCTGCATCTATGGCTTGGGATTTGTCAGGCACACCCGGCACTCCGGCTGGGGTGCCCGCCAAAGTCAAACACGGGCCGCGCCTCCGCGCCGCCAAATGCCGGGGATGACCTCGCCGCACCCCGGGCAGGCTCCGTCGCGTGTCAATTCATTCGACAATACCCGGAAGCCAAACCGCTTGATGAGGGTCCGCGAACACCGCGGGCACAGTGTGTTTTCAAGTTCCCCCACGCGGCCCGGAAGGTTGCCTGCGTAGACATACCGCAGCCCCGCCTCACGCCCGATGGCGGCTGCGTCGGCCAGCATGTCCGCCGAGGTGCGCCGACGATCGCGCATCTTGTAATCCTCGTGAAACGCCGTCACATGCCACGGAATGTCCACCGAGACAGACGCCACAAAACGGGTCAGTTCGCGGATCTCACGCGGGCTATCGTTGAAACCCGGCACCAAGAGCGTGACGATCTCGACCCAGAACCCCCGCTCCTTCAGCATGACAATCGTATCGCATACGGTCGCCAGAACGCCGCCCAGCCGGCGATAATTGGCGTCGTCAAACCCTTTTAGATCCACCTTGTAAGCGTCCATCCATGGGCGCAGGTAGTCCAGCACGCGCGCCGTGGCGTTGCCATTGGAGACGAAGGTGCACAGAAGACGCTGAGCCTTTGCCAATCGGAACACTTCGACGGCCCACTCCGCCGTAATGAGCGGCTCATTGTAGGTGCTGGCGATGACCTCGGCCCCGTGCTGGATTGCCAACTCCACAATGTGTGAGGCCGAGACATCGCGCGGCGGACTGATCGCCATGGGATCGCGCAGGGCCTGCGAGGTGACCCAGTTCTGACAGTACGAGCAGTGCAAGTCGCAGCCCAGCATGCCGAAACTGAGAGCCTCGCTGCCGGGCAGGACATGGAAGAACGGCTTTTTTTCGATCGGATCGCAGGCCAAGCCGGCCACATAACCCCGCGGTACGAGCAGGCGGCCACCCTCGTTGAAGCGCACCTTGCACACCCCCGCCCGTCCCGGCGCAATCAGACAGCGGTGACCGCATGCGTGGCAGCGAACGCGGCCGCGATCCAGCGCGTCCACTAATTCTACGGCGGCTTCACCGGTGCGTTCTTTTAGTGCCTGCTCCAGTGTCGGTGCCATATGTGATTACCATCCGGCATACAGGGTGCTCCATGCACCCCTTCGTCGTCAACCTCCGTCGCAACGGTGGATCTTGAATAAACGAAAGAACGGCCGCTTATGAGGCTCATCGGAGTTTAGGTTCTCTCCGACAGATTCCATGGCCAAACGCGACTACTACGAAATACTGGGTGTTTCCCGCAATGCCTCGCTTGACGAGATCAAGAAGGCGTACCGCCGCGTTGCCAAACAGTACCACCCAGATAAGAATCCCAACAATCCCGAGGCCGAAGCCCGGTTCAAGGAAGCCTGCGAGGCCTACGAGGTTCTCAGCGATCCGGAAAAGCGCTCCAACTATGACCGATTCGGCCATGAGGGCGTGAAGTTCGGGCGCGGCGGCTTCTCTTACGAAAACTTCACCCATTTTGCGGACTTTGAGGATATTCTCGGGTCGTTTTTTGGCGGAATGTTTGGCGCCGCGGGGGGTGGCGGCCGCGGGCGGCGTCGTCGGGGGCCGGAACCCGGTCGCGATCTGAAGGTTTCCGTCACCATTGACCTCGAGGATGCCGTTCACGGCAAAGAAGTGGAACTCGCCCTGACCCGCCTCGAGGCCTGTGAAGACTGTCATGGCACGGGTGCCAAACCGGGGACTCACAGCGTGCGCTGTCCCCAGTGCCAAGGCCACGGCGCCGTGCGCATGCAGCAGGGATTCTTCAGCATTACCACATCGTGCAGCCGCTGCGACGGGACCGGCGAGGTGGTGGACAATCCCTGCGCGACCTGCCTCGGTCGCGGGCGTGTCAATGTGAAGAGCCGTGTCAAAGTGCGGATCCCCAAGGGCGTGGACAACGGCACCCTTGTTCGCGTGTCTGGGGAGGGCGAAGCCGGGCCACGCAACGGGCCGCGCGGAAATCTCTATGTCGAAATCAGCGTCCGCCCGCACGACAGTTTTCAGCGCGAGGGCGACGATCTCATCATGCCCCTGCCCATCAGTTTCTCTCAGGCCGCCCTTGGCGACGAGGTGGAGATCCAAACCTTCTATGGTCCGGAGACGCTCACCATCCCGCCGGGCACGCAAACCGGCACCCGCTTCCGCATTCGCGGCAAAGGAATGCCGCGCACCTCGGATGCGCGCACCCATGGCGATCTGATCATCTATGTTGTCGTCAAGACACCCACCAACTTGACCGAACGCGAGCGCGAGTTATTCCGGGAACTGGCCGAGATCAATAACGAGCGAATCAGTGCGGGAAAAGGGTTTTTCGAGACCCTGAAGGATGGCATTCGCGAACTCAAACGCGAATACTTCGGGGAATAAGATGAAGCCTGACGGCCGCAACATTGACTCTGACTCTTCGCGTTTGGTGTATTCGACAGACTTGGGCGATCTGCGAAAAGCAACCCCGCCCAAGAGTGTCGCCGCGCCCCCAGCGTCGCCAAATGCAGCCGCCGCAGTGCTGCGCCTCGAAACCAAAGGTCGCCGGGGCAAAGCCGTGACGCGCATCTCCCGACTCGGACTCAACCCCGCTGCTCTTCAGGATCTGTGCCGGAACCTCAAAACGCATTGCGGCGCTGGCGGAACCGTCGAGGATGCCGACATTCTCATTCAAGGCGACCACCGCGAGAAAATTGCCGCCTTTCTCCGCCACTGCGGCCACAAGGTGAAGTAACCCGCGTCGTTCGCGTCATGCCCTCGCTCGGCTGGCTTGGCGGACACTCTCCATGCCGGCAGCCGCGAGGGTCCCCGAGGCCATGTCGTGTCACCGCTTGGTACCTTGGTGGTCGGATCCCTCAATCGCGGCTGGGAACTGTGAGAGGCGATTCGGCGTCGGGCAGCATCTTTCAGCCGAAGGTCTTGCTACACGCTTGCATGCCCTGTGTCGCGATGCGGTAGTGCTCAATCCATGACATCAAGAATCGCCCTCACCTTTGAACGCGCCCATGCCCAAGGCGAACGGGCGTTGATTCCTTACCTGACCGCTGGATTCCCGCGGCTGTCGGAAACCGTCGGGTTGCTTCGGGCGCTGGAGCGTGGCGGCGCCGACATCATCGAACTGGGCGTTCCGTTCAGCGACCCTATCGCCGATGGCCCCACCATTCAGGCATCGTGCGCCGAGTCGCTGCTCCAAGGCACGACCCTTGCCGCTGTGCTCGAAATGGTTCGCGAGTTTCGCCGCGAGTCGCAAGTCCCGATCGTCTTATTCGGAGCCTACAACCCGTTTCTCCGCTACGGCCTCGAGCGACTCGCCCATGACGCATCGGCGGCTGGGGCGGACGCCCTTCTCATCCCTGACCTCCCCGTTGACGAGGGCGAGGAGGCCGCTGCCATCATTCGCGGCTCAGGTTTGGATCTCGTGTTCCTTGTCGCCCCTACGACGCCGCTCGAGCGCAAGCGGCTCATTTGCTCAAAAACCAGCGGATTTGTCTATTACATATCTGTAAAGGGTGTGACCGGCGCGCGCGAGTCCATCACCTTCGAGTTGGAGCAGCCGCTCGCTGAGTTGCGCAGCGTTACCACCCTGCCCATTGCTGTCGGTTTCGGTATTGCCACTCCAGCCCAAGCGGCTGCAGTCGGTCGGCTGGCGGACGGAGTGATCGTCGGAAGCGCGCTGGTAAAATTGGTGGGAGAACATGCAGGGTCACCTGACCTGCCGGCCAAGGTGGAACAATACATGAGAGCAATGAAAGAGCCGCTCCGCGGATCAAGCAGCCCCGCAGCCCTGACGCAACCGCTGGACAAGCCAACCTCATAGGAGGAGATAACTCGCCAATGTTGATGTTGGCCCTGATCCAGTTGGCGGCTGCCGGAACAGCCGTTTGGGCTTCGGTTTTAGCCTTGCGGCGTCGAGGCGATAGCGGTGTGCCCGGCCCACTGCGCCTCGCCATTTTGCTAACTGCTAGTATTTCGATTCTGGCGGCCATGATCACAGTCGGTTCGGTGATTCAGGAAAAAACGGGAGTCGCGATGAGCCTGCCCTCCAATGCCAAAGCGCGGGCTCGGCAATGGCTAACGCAGCATGCAGCCCAACCGCCCGCTCCTCGCGAAGTCGGACGCAACATTCGAATCATCGCCGATGGAATCGCGTTTTATGAGGCACACGCCGCCAGTTTTCCGCTCGATTTGCGCGCGCGCATGCAAGAGTACGCCCGACTGCCGGAGCAACCTAAGAGACTGCTGACCCCGTCGGAGGAGAACCGATATTATCAAGCGGCTGTCGGAGTCATCCAAGCGATCAGCGCCGTGGCAAACGACAACGACGCGCCTGACTCGATGCCAGCCGGCAAGACGCCTTGAGGCTCCAACCGCCGCAGTAATGAAGCGATCGAAGGCCGGCGTTAGCCTTCGCGCCCTATGATCTCCATGCGCACTCTCGCCAGCCCGCTGCTCACCATGCCGATCTGAGCCGCAGCGCCCTTGGAAAGATCAATAATGCGTCCTTTGATATAAGGGCCTCGATTGTTAATCCGCACGATCACATCGCGACCGTTGCGAAGATTGGTCACCTTGACCAAGGTGCCAAATGGCAGAGTGCGGTGCGCTGCGGTGAAAGAGTACATGTCGTAGCGTTCCCCGCTGGCTGTCGGCCCCCCGTGAAAGTCCGGACCGTACCACGAGGCCGTTCCTTCCATGACCGGCCCGGCTGGCTGGGTCGGCGCGGCCGGCGGCGCGGCCGGCTGACTGCGGCGGGATAAAAAGCGCCTCAGCCCTCCGAAAACTCCCGTGCGGGTCGCCCCCGCTTGAGCCACTGTATGCTGGACTGCTGGCGGAGTCGCGCTAACACGCTGTTGCGAGGAATACGCTGTCGCCGCCCGAGAGGCTTCGGCGGATCGGCGGAAATAGCCGGAGCGCCGGGAGGGCGTCGAGAAAGACGGATATTGATACCCGCCGTGGCCGAGCGAGACCGACTGCACCTGATACGCGTCTCCGGCCGGTTGCGACCACCATTGGCGACCTTGATGAACCGTCGGTGAACCAGAGGTGGCTTGCCACGAACTGCTCCATCCCACCGGTCGTTGCGCATACAAGGGAGCGGCGAAAACACCGCTGAAAAACAAGGCCGCCAGAAACTTCGAGGCGTGGCCCATCTGGCTATGTGAGGTTGCCATTCCGGGTCCTCCACTTTACGCTGGATCATAAAGTTGGTCGTGGGCTAACCACTGACAAACGCCGCGTAAAGAAAAAAAGTGAGCCATTCTATTCACTTATTTATGTTTTTGATATAAGTTATGATGGAAACTGACGGCCACGATGCGGCCAAAACCACTCGCTCAGAGGGCGATCGTTACGACCCGCTCCATTGGCCCGCGCTTGGGCAGGGTACGCCGGATTACTCGATTCCGGGCGATGTGATCCTCATGGAGGTGGGATCAGATGGCGTGGAGCGAATTCGTTTACGGACCCGCCGGCCCCGAGTGGAGTGGGTGCCGCGCAAACTGAGCGATCAGGACAGAGGCGACGGTCGGGCGCCCGTGACCATTCAGTATCGGGGCCGGTTCTACGAGGTGGTGGACAGGCAGGACAGGGGTCCGGTGACTGAATATTCGTTAGCCCCGTGGCCCGAAGGAGAAGTGTTGCGGCGGGTGGTGACGCTCAGCCGGCAGTCGGTTCTGGAGGAGATTCGTACGCAAGACGAGTTGCGCAAGTACCGACTCTGGGAGCGCTGGTTGCGAGTTCTATACCCTTTGATTGGTCTGCTGCCGGGCGAGGCACAGTCCACAATTGCCGGCCGCCTTCCCATAGATCTCTATCGCTGCATGACTTGGAGTTGCTGGGCTGAAGTAGCGCTTGGAGTCTATCTTCTGTTTTTTGGCGGTCTCCTTGGTACCCTCCAAGGCTTGACGGGAAATGACGGGTCTTTTTTGCCGCGAACAATTCTCCTCATTCCGGCCGAGGTCTGGGTCGGAGTGTCTCCCTATTTCGTGGTCGAAGGTCTCCTTCGGTGGCGCCATGCTCACCGAGGGGGCTTGTTTGGCTTTTTGCCCTTCGAGGTGCTTTGGAGACTCTTTCCGTGATGCTACGAGAGTTCTCCACAGGTCGCTGTGGAAAAATGATGGCTGCGCGGAAACAAGTTGACGGCTGTGTTCGACATGGCCAAGGCTACCAATGCTTTACCCAAAATGTGAAAGGAGAAGCGCCGCGAGTTATGAAACTCTCTCAGGCCGTAATGCTCTCGTTGCTGTGCCTTAGCGTGGCCGGTTGCAGCGGTCTCAACCGATCCCGCGCTGTTGCTCCTGGTGCGCCTGCTGCCGCCGGGCCTGACGCGATGGCGGCTCCCCCGCCACGCACTCCCGCCTCGTCCACCATTTCTGTGGCTCCGGGCAACATGTACAATCTGGGACCCGCCCCTAACCGTTCCAAGACGGGACCCCAGAGTTCCGCCACGAAGAAAAAAACCTCCACGCCCGAGCGCGACACAGCGCAGGCTGCCGCGCGCAAGGAACCGAAGACTGAGCCGTCCTCGGCGCCTGCACAGCCGCTCGAGGTTTCGGCAACCTCGGCTGGGAGTCAATCAGCCTCCAACGCGGCTGACTCGACTGTCCCGCAGCCGAGTGCCGCGTCGGCCTCCGGCGGTATGTCCTCCCCGGCTGGAGATCCCTTAGCCGTGGATGATTTGCCCATGCCCGTCCGTCCGGGAGCCGCACCGCAGTCCTCTGCGCCGGCTCCCGCCGGCAAGGCCGCCACGGCACCCAAAAGTCAACGCGAAGTTGTGCCGGTAAGTGCTCCGCCGGCGACAACGGAAGAGAAACTCGACTCAAAATTCAGTTCGTGACCGGTAGGCCGGGCAACGACCGGTCTGCGAGGGTCTAATCGTGAGGTTAGGAGAAGCAAGGCCCCGCGGAATTCGTCCGCGGGGCCGCTTCATTGTTGATGGGTAAGTGCCCACCCAGACTGACCGTCAGGCGTCAGGATTAGCCGCCTTGGGCAGCGGAAAATCCCGGCACACCATCAAAGGCGCAAAGATTCTCGGTTTTGATAAAGTCAAAACCAGCGGCGGCAACCCGGCTCAACAAAGCGATGATATCGGTATGCCGCACTTCCGTCCCCTCCTTGGCCCCGACGAAACGGCAACGCCAGTGATCGGTACAAAAGGTCTCAGGCTGCCCCTTCGGCCAAACCTTCATGCCGCGATTGCTCAGCATCTGCAGTTGAAATTCCGGGCCGGCCAGCGGGCTGAGGGCAGCGCCAAGGTCATCAGCCGTTCCTTTGTCCCAGTGCAAAAACACATCCACTCCAATGGTGGTCTTAGCCTGGACTGTGGAGGCGGCCTTCGCGGCCGAGATGTTGAGTCGCTGAGGCGGCGCTTGTTTGTAAGAGACGGCTTTCAGTTTTTCGGGGCGCTTGCCCAAACGGGCAATCACGGCCTCGGCAAATTCGCGCGTGCCCACGGGGGGGGTGGGATCGTCCGGGCGCCGGATGTCTTGCGTATGCACGCCGTCCTCGATGGTGCGAAGCCAAGCGTTGTGGCACAATTCGGCCACATCGGGCTGGCCAATGTGGACGAGCATCATCACAGCGCCAAGGAACAAACCCGACGGATTAGCCATGTTCTTCCCTGCGTACTTGGGGGCGGAGCCGTGAATGGCCTCAAACATGGCGCATTGATCCCCGATGTTGGCCGAGCCAGCGAGCCCGACAGATCCCGCAATCTGAGCAGCAACATCGGACAAAATGTCGCCGTAGAGGTTCGGCATGACGATGACATCAAAGTTTTCCGGTGTGTCGGCCAGTTTGGCGGCCCCGATGTCCACGATCCAATGCTCGTTCTCAAGGTCGGGATACTCGGCCGCGATTTCGTCGAAGACCTTGTGGAACAGGCCATCGGTCAGTTTCATAATGTTGTCTTTGGTGAAACAAGTCACCTTTTTGCGCCCGTGGAGGCGGGCGTATTCGAAGGCGTAACGGACAATTTTCTCACATCCCGGCCGCGTGATCAGTTTTAGACATTGGTAAACTTGCTGGGTCTGGCGGTGCTCGATACCCGCGTAAAGATCCTCTTCGTTCTCGCGGATGATGACCAGGTCGAGGACCGGGTGCTTGGTGGGAACGAAGGGATGGTAAGACACGCACGGGCGGACATTGGCATAGAGGCCGAAAGCCTTGCGGGTGGTGACATTGAGGCTCTTAAAGCCTCCCCCCTGCGGCGTGGTGATCGGTGCCTTGAGGAACACCTTGGTGCGGCGGAGCGACTCGTAGGCGCTAGGCTCGATGCCGGCGGGATTGCCGCGAAGGTAAACCTTCTCGCCGATTTCGATCTCCTCGATTTCGATGCGCGCGCCTGCAGCCGACAAAATAGCCAGTGTTGCGTCCATGATTTCGGGGCCGATGCCGTCCCCGCGCGCGACGGTGATGGGCGTCTTTTGCGTCATCGCGATCCAGATGTCTCCCGTTCTGAGGATTTGGCCGAAAGGCCGTGCGGTGCTCTGCAAAGCCTGTCAAACAGACACAGTCATAACACGCGGCTGGCAAGATATTGCGAGACGATGACAGCGGCTTTTTGATGTTGCATCAGCCATCGCCATGCCGTTGTTCGCAGACAGTCGTAAGCGCGCCGTCAAGCAGTCGGGACTAAATGCAAGGGGCGCGCTGTATCGCAAGGTTCGGGGCAGACGCTCTGCGTGCCCGCGCGCGGTCGCTGCCGTCGAAAGGTTAGGTCATGGGACTGGGAACTATACTGTTTTACATCTTCTTGGTGATGTTCTTTCTGGTGTGTGTGCTGCTCGTTCTTGTCATTCTTGCTCAGGAGGGCAAGGGTGGCGGACTTTCGGGCCTCGCAGGAAGTTCAGCGTTGGGCGAGACTTTCGGATTCGGCGATGCCGGCAATGCCATGCGACGCTGGACTCGCAATACCGCGATCGTTTTCTTTGTGATGGCGATCATTCTCACATTTTGGGGTGAGCATCAGACGAGCGCAGTCACCAAGAAATTTCTTGCCGGCGGAGAAGCCCCGGCGACTCAAGCCCAGCCTTTGCAGCCGATTGCTCCGGAAAGCGCAGGGACGCCTACAGAGGGTGCGACCCCATCCGAGCCGGCACCCGGCGCTCCTGAACCGGCTGCAGTGACAGAACCATCTGTAACGCCCGAACCGGCAGCCACGCCGGAGTCAGCCCCTACGCCGGAGCCAGCGGCCACGCCGGAGCCAGCGGCCACGCCGGAACCCGGAGCCGCGGAAGCCGTAACGCCGCCCGCAGTACCGCAAGCCCCAACCGGACAGGCACCCGAAACAACGACCACTCCGTAGTCGTAAACGGTGCACACAGCGCCGCTGTCGCGGCTGCGGTGTTACGCAGGCCAGCATTCCGGGTCTGCCTGCACTAATGGAGCGTCAGAATCCGACGGTGGAAAGCGACGATGGGCGACGACTGCATCGGCCCCCGCACAACCGTTAACTGTGCCCCGATTCCCAGTCGAATGATAAGTAAGTCGGCTGCTGGAGTCCCCGCTCGTACTCGCCGAGAAATCTCATGCCCTCGTTGGGCTTCAGGATGTCGCCTTTGATGGCCTCGTCCACCTGAGCCTTCATGCGTCGGGTGAGATCCGTCACATGGTATTGGGTGAGTTCGAGGACCTGAGCGATGGAATGCCCCGGGATCGTCTCCTCGATGTAGTATCCAGACTCTTCATCTGGATCGAGAAAGACATGGGCCTCATTGACGCGGCCGAACAGATTGTGCAGGTCGCCCATGATGTCCTGATAGGCGCCCGTCAGGAACAAGCCAATGTAGTACGGCTCCCCCGGGCGCAGCGGATGGACCGGCAATGCCGCCCTCACATCGCGCAGGTCGGCAAACCGGCACACTTTGCCGTCGGAATCGCAGGTGATATCCGCCATCGTCCCCTGCACCGTGGGCGGCTCGTCAAGGCGATGGATGGGCATGATCGGAAAGACTTGTCCTAGCGCCCAGTGGTCGAGCAGTGATTGAAAGACGGAGAAATTGCACAGGTACTGATCCGCGAAATGGGGGGTCAGTTCGGCGATTTCCTCGGGCATTTCCTTGTCGCCGCCGGCTCCCTCGGCAACCCGGCGTCGGTAGATCTCGACGATCTCCTCGATGATGTGCCAATAAAAGGTTTCTATGCGCCCCTTGGTCGTCAGGTCCAGGATGCCCAGTTCAAAGGCGTTCTGCGAATCAGCCTTGATCTGCATGGTGTCGTGCAACGCCTCGAGGGGGTTGAGCGCGAGGCGCTCTTTGATTTCGGCCAGTTGTTTGATCCATTTGTGATCGCCGGGCCGAACGGACAGGTCGTAGCGCTGCTTGGTTTTCTCGATGGTTCCGAAGGCCTCGACGACGAGGACCGAATGGTGCGCCACGATGGCCCGCCCGGACTCGCTGACGATGTCGGGATGGGGCACGCCTTCTTCGTCGCAAATATCCATGAGGTTGTAAACAATATCTGCGGCGTATTCCTCCAGGGTGTAGTTCGTGGAGGAGTGGAAACTCGTCCGTGAACCGTCGTAGTCCACGCCCAGCCCTCCCCCAACATCCACATATTGCAGACCGTCCATGCCCATCTGGCGCAATTTCGCGTAGTAGCGCGCGGCCTCGCGTGTGGCCCGCTTGATGGTCAGGATATCGGGGATCTGGGATCCAATGTGGAAGTGGACAAGGCGCAGGGCCGTCTGCATACCGACGCTGCGCAGGTAACCGACGGCTTCCATCAAATCCATCGTGGACAAGCCAAACTTAGCCGATTCCCCAGTCGAGGATTGCCACAGGCCAGAGCCCTTTGACGCGAGCCGCAGACGAATGCCGATGGAGGGCTCGATGCCCATCTCGCGGGCCACGGCCACGATGGCTTTCACTTCCTCGACTTTCTCAGCCACCAGAATGACCTTCTTGCCGAGCCGGACACCCATCAGAGCCATGCGGATGAACTGGGTGTCCTTGTAACCGTTGCACACGATTAGCGACGCGGGGTTTTCGTGGATGGCCAGGGCCGCGCACAGTTCGGGTTTCGAACCTGCCTCGATGCCATAATTGAACGGCCTTCCGGCATCAAGGATCTCCTCCACAACCTCGCGCAACTGATTAACTTTAATCGGGAAGACACCAAAATAATTGCCACTGTAGCGGTTTTCCTCGATGGCGTTTCGGAATGCCATGTTGAGCGTGACCACCCGATGGCGCAGAAGGTCTTGGAACCGGATGACGAGCGGAAAGTGCAGCCCCTGTTCCCGCGCCTCCGCGATGACCTGC
>JAOAAY010000001.1:206866-257865 GCA_026418615.1 Candidatus Sumerlaeaceae bacterium
CCTGCATGATGTCAATGGTCGCTCCGGCTTCGCGCAACGGCGCTACGGTCACATTGCCGCGTTCGTTGATGGAGAAATACCCAAGCCCCCAGCGATCAATGTTGTAAGTTTGAACCGCATCGCTGATGGTCCAAGGGGTTGAACTGCCCGACTCTCCGCCGTTGTAAACGGCCGCTGGTCGGGGCTCGATCTTGGTCACTGGCGGATCGTCCTCCGGGACTGGTTTTTGCCGCGCATACCCGACGCCCAATACCGCACGCGCCGCAAGCGATTATTCGCTTCGACTGTTGTGAAAAGTGAACAAGCCTTATACCGTAAAGAAGGGTGTTGACCGGGCCCCGCTGTCGCTCACCGATTCAATCAACCACATGAGGCGAAGTCTTCGCCAGATCAAAACCGGTCTTTACTGGCTCTCCATACGGCCTGACCGCCGCCGCTGTTTGAATATGACAGAGTCAGAACTTGCGCAGTTTGCGTTGCGTCCGGACGGCGGCAGCACTGCACTCGACAAGGCGCTGAGCGACGCAGCGGCTCATGTGCCTTACTACCGCCGCGCCTTGGACGGTCGCCCCCTGCCGCTTGAAGCCTGGCCCATCCTGACCAAGGCCATCATCCGCGCAAACGAGTCCGACCTTCTGGCTGAAAATCAGGACCGACGCTTTTGGTTCGCCAATTTTAGTGGTGGCTCTACCGGCCAGCCTCTGCGTGTCATCCAAGATAAGCGCTTCAAAGTATGGAACTGGGTTACCGAAAACTATTTTTATCGCGAGTTTCTGGGGGTGGATCCTCATACAACCCCTCGGGTGACCCTCTGGGGCTCGCGCCACGAGGTTTACGGCGCCCGCCGATCATGGATCAAGCGCCTGCGCCTGTCACTGGCTAACTCGGATGTCCTGAATGCGTACAAAATGACGGCCGAGGACTTGGCTCGGTTTCTCGAGTGTATCAATCGCCGCAAGCCGGAGGTCATCAAGGGATACACAAGCAGCCTGTACGAAATGGCCAGATATGTGCGCGACGGCAACCGCCGCGTGTGGCATCCCAAAGTCATTTACTCGACGGCTGAGACCCTGTTGCCCGAAGTGCGCCGGTTTATCGAAGAGGTGTTCTGCGCGCCCGTCCGGCAGTTATACGGCTCCCGCGAAGTCGGCGCCATGGCCGGGGAATGTCCCAAGGGATGCTTCCATGTTTTCTCGTTCATGAATCACATTGAAGTTGTTGACATGGAGGGGCGTCCTGCACGCCCGGGAACCACAGGGCGTATTCTGGTTACTCAAGTGCGCAATGCCGCGATGCCGCTTGTGCGTTATGAGATTGGCGACATGGCCGTAGTCGCCGAAGGGACTTGCCCGTGCGGCAACCCGCTTCCCACTGTCGCCGGCATCGAAGGACGATACAGCGATTATTTTGTCAGTCCGCAGGGCGCGCTGGTTTATGGCGGGTATCTGCGGCAGGTCATGTTTACGACCCTGTGGATTCGCGAGTACCAAATCACACAGACCGCTCTCGACAAACTCGACATTTATTTCGTCTGCGATACAGAACCCATCCCGCGTGACATGGCGGACATCGAAAAGCGAGTGCGGTACGCCATGGGTGACTCGTGCCGCATCGAGTGGCATCGTGTCGAGGAGGTTCCGCGCACTCCCCACGGGAAACTGCTACACACCCGGTCCCTTGTTCATCCTAATCCGACGGAACTTTATCGCGTGAAACCGTAAAAATGCTTACTACGCTCATGCTGTGCGCGGGTAGCGCACGCTCTTGAACATTGGCCTACAGGTGATCACCAAACACTTTAAGGGGATATCGAAGCGATGAAGACGAAAAAGACCGCAGGTCATGCCGAGCACTCACGGCAGGCGGACACCCAGACGGGACTGCCCGGCGAGTTTCCGCGCCCGCTGAAAGTGACGATGCTTGGCGCTGGCAGTTTTTTCATGCGCCATCTCTTCGGCGATATTCTCGAGATGCGCGGCCTTCCCGCACTCGAGTTTGCCTTGGTAGACATTGATTCGCGGCGCCTCGATGTGGCCGCACGGCTGGCTCAGCGCATGGTCGCCGACGCGGAACTTGAGGACAGGGTCAAGGTGCTGGCATCCACTGACCGGCGCAAGGTCATGGCCGGCAGTCACTATATCATCTCTTGCGTCGAGGTGAGTGGAACAGAATGCGTGCGTTTTGACAATGACATTCCGGCCAAGTATGGTGTTGATCAATGCATTGGCGACACCATCGGGCCGGGCGGCCTGTTCAAGGGACTGCGCACCATTCCCGTGTGGCTCGACATCCTACGCGATGCCGAACACCTTTGTCCTGAGGCTCTAGTCCTCAATTACACAAATCCCATGAACATGATGTGCCTCGCGGCGGGGCGGGTTTCGCGCATGGAGGTTGTCGGGTTGTGCCACTCCGTGCAAGGCACGAGCCACTTGCTGGCCCAATATGCCGGTGTGCCGTACGAGGAACTCGACTGGGAATGCGCCGGCATCAATCACCTCGCATGGTTTACGCGCCTGCGCCACAAGGGCCGCGACCTTTACCCGCGTCTGAAAAAGCAATTTGCGGCCGAACTGGCAGCCGGGCGAGGGCCGGGCGACGACCCGGAAGTGTGGGACTTGGTCCGCAAGGATATGTGCCTTCACTTCGGTGCATTCGTCACCGAATCGTCGGGGCATCTGAGCGAATACCTGCCCTACTACCGCAAGCGCGCCGACCTGCTGAAGCGTTATTGCACGGTGCGCTACGGCGGGGAGTCGGGCTTTTACGCGGCCAACTGGCCGTCGTGGCGAAAGAAGTCGGATGCGGATCGCCTCGCGCTCCTGCGCAGCCGCGAGCGCCTTCAATGGAAGCGGACATGGGAATATGCCTCATGGATCATTGAGGCTCGCGAGAAAAATGTCCCGCAGCGAATCCACGGCAATGTGATGAACTCGCACCGCGGCGGCGGACCGCTCATCGCCAATCTGCCCGCCGACGGCTGCGTAGAGGTCGCGTGCATGATAGACGGTAACGGAGTCAATCCGACCGTTTACGGCAAACTGCCGCCTCAGATGGCTGCCATCTGCGCATCCAATATGCGAATGTTTGACCTCGGCGCCACCGCCGCCATCGAGCGCAGCAAAGAGGCGGCCGTGCATGCCCTCCTGCTGGATCCGCTCACGGCCGCTGTATGCAGCCCCGCCGAAATCAAGCAGATGACCGAGGAACTCTTCCGGGCGCAGAAAAAGTACCTGCCGGGTTACAAATGATGAAACCCGGCGGCATGGTGTAGCCGTTGCCGCGATGGGATTAACCCGCGAGGAGAAGGAACGCTACGCACGGCAAATCATACTGCCATCCATTGGCGAGACGGGCCAAGAGCGTCTGCGCGAGGCGCGAGTTCTGGTTGTCGGCGCCGGCGGCCTCGGCTCGCCTGCGCTCCTTTACCTGGCAGCAGCGGGCGTCGGCACCATTGGCGTCGCTGACCCGGACACGGTGGAGGTGTCGAATCTGCACCGTCAGGTACTCCATGGCGAGGAAAAAGCCGGCAGGCCGAAGACCGAGAGTGCGGCGGCGCGGCTGGCCAGCCTCAACAGCACGGTCTCCATCCGCCGTCACGACAGCCGCGTTTGCGCCGCCAACGCGCTGGCCGTGATTCGCGACTACGATATTGTCGTGGATGGCTGTGATAACTTTCCAACTCGTTATGTTGTTAACGATGCTTGCGTCGTGCTGGGCAAAACGCTGGTTTACGGAGCGATTGACCGTTTCGAGGGGCAGGCGTCGGTCTTTGCTCCGTCGCGCGGCGGACCGTGCTACCGTTGCCTGTTTCCGGAACTGCCGCCGCCGGGTCTCGTCCCCTCATGCGCCGAAGCCGGCGTCATGGGCGTACTGCCGGGGCTTATCGGACTTGTTCAAGCCACGGAGGCCATCAAACTGATCCTCGGGATTGGAGAGCCACTGCTGGGGCGACTGCTGCTATACGATGCACTGGCCATGCGCTTTCGGGAAGTGGCGGTTCGCCGTAATCCGAAGTGTCCGCTCTGCGGTGTCACACCATCCATCACGGAACTTACCGATTACGAGCATTATTGCGGAGGGTCAGCCGTGAATACCTCTATCCCCCAAGTGACTTGTCAGGAACTTGCGTCGCGTCTCGAGCGGCAGGACTTCACGCTCGTGGATGTTCGCAATCCGGACGAAACGGAGCGGGGCATGATTGCCGGCGCCATCGCGATCCCGTTGCCCGAGTTTGCCCGACGCATTGAGGAACTGCGACCCTTTGCGGACCGCGACATCATTGTCTATTGCGAGCGTGGTGGCCGCAGCCAAGCAGCCTGCGAAATGTTGGCTGCGGCGGGCTTCCAGCGCGTTATGAATCTCAGCGGCGGACATGCGGCCTGGCGCAGCCGGCAGGAAGCCCCCTGAAAAAACGGGGGGGTCGTGTGCCGTAAAATCTCTCGTTCGGAACACTTGACGGCGCTTTGGTTTCTATAAACTTATATGCAATGCATCACGCTCGAGTTGTTTATGCCCATAAGCACTGTATGGATCCTCGCACAATGACGCCATTCGCCCGTGGCTTGTTTCTTTCCCTCATCCTTATCTCGTTTTTCTCCCACGCGAAACTAGTTTGCGCGGCTCCGCCGGGCTGGATGAGCGACTACCGCAAGGCTCTCGAACTCAGCCGAAAAGAGGGAAAGCCCATCATTGCGGACTTTTCCACAGACTGGTGTCCGAATTGTAGGAAACTCGAGAACCACACCTTTAGCGATCCCTCGATAAACGACCGGCTGGATCAGTTTGTTAAGGTTTATATTGATGGCGATCGCCACCCGGAAATGGTGGAGCGATTCGGTATCGAGGGTTTTCCCACCCTAGTGGCCATTTCCCCAGAGGGGCGTGAACTGGACCGCTCGGTCGGTTATGTGAATCCGCGACGCCTTGCCAGTACGCTGGATCGCGCCATTCGGTCGGTGCCGGCCGCGCCAGCCGCACAGCCTGACAAGCGCGAAACGCAGACCGCGATTGCCGATGCCAACCATGCACGGAATGGCAGAGCAAACGGCGAAGAGTCTCAGAGCCCGGATTCGAGATCAGCGACGCGCACGGCAGCGGATGCCTCGGCCGAAAAGGTCAAGACCGCGGCGAAAGTCTCGAGCCTCAGCAAACTGCCTGAGGGCGCGAATTTCTACACTTTGAGCGTAAGCCGGGAACCAGCGCTTTCGGTGGCCGCTACGGCACCTCGACGGGAGTACGAAGTTGCCCAAGCGCCACCACCGACTGAGGCTGTCTCGACGACTGATGGCGGCACGGCCGACTTACCCCGACCGCTGATCAATGTCAGGCGAACCCGTGAGGGTACGGCGGAGTCAGGAAGAACCGAGGCCGTCGAGTCAAAATCCAAGACCAGTGCCAAGCCGTCGGCTGAAACTCGACCGGCAGCATCAACGCCCGATACAGCGTCAGCCGCAGCACCGGCGACACCGGCTGTCTCGTCTGATCCGCTTGCTACGGTTCGCTTGCTCCAGTCTGCTGGGAAAACAGCCGCGGGCAGGGATGCCGCTACTGCCGAGGCAGGCTCAGCCGTCAGTACCCCAGCCCCTTCAAGAAGCGCAGCAACCCCTGCGCCAACCGCGAGGACGGCTGCATCGCCTGAAACACGAGCCACTCCTAAACCCGCTACCGCGTCAGCACCAACGACCAGTGCCACGCCAGCACCGGAGGCTGGGAGATCGGTCAGCCGCGACACCGCCGCAGGGTCTGTCGCCGGCCGTGCCGCCACGCCGCCGTCGCGCGAGGATGCTGAGCGCTGGATGAAGGACGGCGATGAAAAACTGCGCAGCGGTCGCAAAAAAGAGGCACGAGCCCAATACGCCAAAATCGTTGAGACTGATCCCTCCAATCAGACTGGGTACGCGGACATTGCGTTCATCAAAATGGTTTCGTTGATGGTGGATCGCGACGACCCGGTTTTGCGTCAGGAGGCATATTCAAAGATTTCCGAATTCCTCGCTCGTTATCCCAACTCGCCCCACAAAGATTATTACACGGTTATCCGCGCCACTTTGGCCATTGATCTCGACCGGACGGACGACGCGGCCGCCTTGTTGCAGGATTTTCCGACACAATTCCCCCAGTCGCGGTTCACCGAAATGGCTTACAAACTGTGGACATCCCTTCCGGCCACCAAGCGGACTCAGAGTCAGGCGCAGCGCCGGCAATAGAACTTGCTCCGTCCAACGGACACATTCCCTGCTTGAAAGTCCCGCCAGCCGAACCGGACATCATGGCCCCATGTCTCCGACTCACTGTCTCATAACCGGTGGCTGCGGCTTTGTGGGTAGCAACCTGGCCGCGGCCCGCCTTGCCCAAGGCCAGTCTGTTGTGTGTTTTGATAATCTCTCGCGGCCCGGGTCGGAGAGGAACCTTGATTTTCTCCGGGCGCTGCACAGCCCGGATTTTGAGTTTGTCGAGGGAGACATCCGTGACCAAGAGGCCGTGGCCCGGGTTGTCGGCCGGTACGAACCGGCGGCTATCTTCCATCTGGCGGCACAGGTGGCGGTGACGACATCCGTCGAATCGCCGCGGCAGGATTTTGAGATCAATGCCGGTGGGACTCTCAATGTGCTGGAGGCCGTTCGCGAGTCCGGTCGGAAAACGCCGATTTTTTACACATCAACCAATAAAGTGTACGGCGGCATGGAACAGGTGCAGATTGTCGAGCGCGATGGCCGTTACGACTACCTCTGTCTGCCTGCCGGTGTGACCGAGGATCAGCCTCTTGATTTTCACTCGCCGTACGGATGCTCGAAAGGGGCCGCCGACCAGTATGTGCGGGATTACAGCCGGATCTACGGGATTCCGACCGTTGTCTTCCGGATGAGTTGTCAGTACGGCCCCCGCCAGTTTGGCAACGAAGATCAAGGCTGGGTGGCGCACTTTGTCATAGCAGCCATCAAAGGTCGCGACATCCAAATTTATGGCGACGGCCGGCAGGTGCGCGATGTCCTGTATGTGGACGACCTGCTGGCCGCCTTCGAGGCCGCAGAGAGAAATATCGCCCGGGCGGCAGGTCGCGTGTACAATATCGGCGGTGGCCGTCGCAATGTCATCAGCCTGCTGGACTTGGTCGGAGTCCTCGAGCGGATCACCGGCCGGACCATCAAAACCCATTTCGCAGACTGGCGGCCGGGCGATCAGCGCGTGTACATCAGCGACATTACCCGGGCACGCGCAGAGTTAAACTGGGAGCCGCGGGTGACTTGGGCCGAGGGGGTGCGCCGGCTGTACGAGTGGGTCCGGGATAACCCGGGCCTGTTCGGCAACTGACGCAGGGGTTGCAATGAGGCCGCAAGGGGACCACAAGAGGATCGTGCAGCGCCCAAGGCTACTGGTTGGGGACAAAAACTGTTGATGAAACGGCGGCTCAGCGAAGAGCGTCTCGCCGACGCTCACGCGCGTCATGTGCGCGAGGTCACTTTCGTACGCCATGCCATTTCGGTCTGTGTTTTGTCGTTCTTTGCCCTCATTGTCTTGCTGCCCTTCTTTTACATGGTCACCATTTCGCTGAAGGGCACAGCCGAGGTCGGCAGTGGCCGACTCCTGCCGCAAGCGTTGGGAGACTTGTTTACGCTGGGCGACTCATCACGGGCATGGGTTGAGGCTCAACTTACACCGGAACAATCAGCCGGAGCCCTTGCTTCCCGCCAATTGTATGTCTCCCTCGGTGCTGAGTCCACATCCGCGCCGGCGCGAATCCTGACGCTTCATGTGAAATCGCCCGAGAATCCCCGGGTGGAAGCCATTTTCGAGGTTGTCGGCCTGCAACAAATCCGGCCGGTGTCGGGCACTAAGGCAGAGGTTTGGTTTCGGCCTGAAGGGAACGAAGACTGGGTCGCGATCCCGGGAACGGTTGCCCCGCGGAGCCTGGCCGGAGTATTCGACCGTCTGACAATCAATTATCAGCGCCTGATCAACTGGGAGGTCTTGTCGTCCGGGCGCCTTCTGTACTGGGTTTCGGGCGGATTTCCTCGATGGTATGTCAACAGTCTATTTGTCGCATTTGCGACGGTCATGCTCGGGCTGTTCTTCGACTCCCTTGCAGGTTTTGCCTTTGCAAAATTCGATTTTCCACTGCGCGGGCCCCTGTTCGCTGTCCTGGTCGCAACGATCATGATTCCGTATCCCGTCACCTTGGTGCCCACCTTTTTCATGTTTGCCAAAATGGGGTTCTATAACACTTACGCGGCGCTGATCGTGCCGGGAATGGTCAGCGCCTTTGGCATCTTCCTTGTGCGCCAGTATATGCAGTCGATTCCGAACGAACTGCTCGATGCGGCGCGCGTGGATGGGGCCAGCGATTTCAGCGTGTACCGGTTCGTAATCCTGCCCACAGCACGCCCCATTCTGGCAGCCTTGGCGGTGTTCCGTTTCATCTGGCAGTGGAACAGTTATCTGTATCCACTTGTCCTAACCAATCGCGACTCCATGAAAACCGTTCAATTGGGCCTCGCCACGATGCAGGATGCTTACGGCACCGTGGATTACGGCATGCAAATGGCCGGTGCCAGCCTTGCGGTTATCCCGATCCTTGCCGTGTATGCCGTCATGCAAAAGCACTTTATCCACGGCATCACGCTCGGTTCCGTCAAAGCCTGAGCCCCCTGCAACCCCACCGTTCCAGGGACCACGATTTTCGGTGACCCCGTTTGTCCGCCCCTGCGCGTACTGTTCGTTATAAAGCGCCACAATATGCCTGTCTGGCATCAAAGGGGAAATTCCATGAAGTCAAAACTGCCCCGAATCGTTGAGCGAATTCAAAGCGAATTAGAGGAGGAACTTGTTGACGGACTAGACCGATCCTCGGTGTTCGAGCAAGGCTTTATTGCTGCCGTCAATGACTTGCAGGCCTACTCCAACCTCGGGCAGACGAACAACCGTATCCATGCCCTTCGCGAGCGCGTGGTTCAACTGCGTCGAATTATTCTCACGCGAAGTTGGGGCGAGGGGGTTCCGAGTACGATCGAAAATGAATTAGATTATGCTGAGGGTCAGTTTTACGGATATTTGGCCTTACTACGGAGAGTTGCCCAGTATTGCGATTATGATATGGACACATCAGCAATCCGGGGAATTGGTGATCGAGACATCCCTCCGTGGTGGCTGTTTGAGTAGGAAATCTATAATCCGTGGCTGAGCCGGATTTTGTCATCCGATTGGAAAGCCAACCGTTCACCAGCCCACACGCTAGGCCGCTATCGGGGCAATCTGCCCCCCAGCCGATCGAAAGCACGGGGGTACCGGCAGATTCTCGACCGGCCCCAATTAATGCAAAGAAGCGCTGCCTACCCGATCTGAGGCGCGGCGGTCGAGCGAGCCGTTGGCGACAACAGTCCGCTCCGGATTCATCGCGGCCGGGCGCGGGGCGACGATCAACCGAGCAACCACTTCGGCGGATGCGAACCCAAGCAGGCATACCTGTGGGAAGATGCCGATCGGGTCATGCCCATGGCCGATGAATGGCAAAGGTCAGGATTTCCGCCGAGAGTCCGCTTGCCTTATGGGCGAGCCACATAAACCCTGCGCGCTTCGACCGTTAGATTTCCTTGCGGGTCAAAGCGCGCAATTCCCTCTGCCGCGACATCCACAAGGTGGTCAATTCCACCGACACCTTTGACGCCGGCGCGAATGACCGCTGAGTCCGAACCAACAATCTTGATAGTCGCGGTGTTTGATGTCAGGGTATCCGTCGGTTCGCAGCAGTAGTCCCACGGTGTGGAGCAGCCGTCGCCTCGTTCCTTGCAGTCTTTGAGCGACCCGTCCACAATGGTGAACACGGCGGCGCCTTCGACAAAATCCTTGATCCGCCCGGACACGATAACGCTGTCGCCGTGTTTGGCAGCGGACCGTACCGCGGCCACGCCAGCCGCACTCGCCGGGGCTGGCGCCGTGACAACCGCGGCGGCCAGTTCCTTGACCCCAGCCCCGGCCGACTTCGGGCTGGCGGCCTGCTTTCCCGCGGGGGCCTGTTCGCCACAACCTGCGAGAGCAGCGAGCAACGCCAGTGCTGCCGAAATAGGACGCAACTGTTTATCCATGTATCGCTCCTCCGTGAAGCAAAGAATCTAACTTCTCAGCAATTCCACTAAGGGCATCCGGACAAGGCGCACGGCCGGCACGAGCGAGCCTGCCACGGCGAGCGTGAGCGCCGCAGCCACGCCAGCCGCGAGTGCGACCGGCCCCACATCCAGAGCCATGGCTCCCATGGTGAAGCGGACCGTGGTCCCCGCGAGAAACATCGTCGCCCCTGCAGCCGCTAACAAGGCTCCGCTGCCGGCTTGAAGGATCGCTTCCTGCATCAGGCTGATGACGATAGCCGTGCGCGAAAATCCCAGAGTTTCGAGGCAGGCCAGTTCCCGCACGCGACCGGAAATCGCGGCGATCATTGTGTTGAGCCCCCCAAACAGCCCCCCCGCCGCGACGAGCGCTGCCATCGCCCATCCCATGACCTGAACCGGGCGGACAAAGGCGGCCAGTTTAGCGTAATGGCGCGTCTCCGACACCGCTGCCAGTTCGAGGTCAAGTCGGCTTTTCGTAAAAATCTCGATGTCGGTCAGCACATCGGAGGATTCCACACGCGCAATCGCACAGGAAATGGTTTTGCGCTTCACCGCGATTTTCACCTCCTCGAGCGGCGCCCAAATCTCGGCTTCGTAAACCGTCCCCGGGGCCGAGAACCTCCCGGCCACCTCCCATTCGCGACCTTCGAAAATGATGCGGGCCCCGGGATGCAGGCTGCCAGCCGGCAGCCCCAGTTTTGTCTCCGCAAGCCGTCCTGCAATCACCTGTCCCGGCCCCGGCGCACGGCCCTCATCAAGAAACACCTGACGGTGAACGAGAAAGGCTGTCGGCGTCACCCCTCGGATCAATCCCCGCCTGAGGTCGGATCCGGGGCGAACGCTCTCATGGGGAAGGGTTATGGCTGCAGCATGATGCACTTCCGGCGAGACGAGCGGGATGCCGTGATGGGAGGCGATGCCGGGCACAGAAGCCGCCAAGATGCCCGGCACGGAGGCTGCAATCTCCGATTGCTCCAGAAAATCCTCAGATCCCAGCCCAAGCACGATCACATTGGCGGGATCCCCCGTGCGGCGAAAAGTGGATCCAAGCGTCTCCACGAACGCGCCCATCAGGATCACCATGAAAACAACGACAGCAGCACCCAGCGATGTCAGCAGGGTCCGCACCGGGTTGCGACCCAGATTGCGCGTGGCATATTCCAGAGGCAGCAGCCGCACCTCAGGCCCTCCTGAGTGAATTCGGAATGGGCGCCAAGGCTGCCTGCAACGCCGGCACAAACGCTGCGGCGATTCCTGTCATCAACGACGCTGTCAATCCTGCCACGACGACAGAGGGGGTGAGAACAAAAGCCATCTGGACGCCCTCCGCCCCGAGGCTCAAATGCCCGAACTGCAAAACAAGCGCGGCCAGTCCGGTACCGAGCAGCCCGCCGCCTAGCGACAAGACAAGACTCTCCAACACGACGATCCCAAAGAGCGCCGGACCCGGATAACCGAGTGTCTGCAAAACGGCGTGCTCCTTCACCCGCTCGTGGGCCATCACATAAACCGTATTTGCAGTCAGAGCGAGCACCAGCCCCACGCAAAGGATGCCGAGATAACGGGTGAAGCCGATTATTCCGAGCAGGTCGCCGGTCGCGGAAGCAATGTGCGCTTTGTGGGTCTTGGTCATCGTCGGCACCTCATCACTCCGAAATCGGTCGTCTATGGCCGCAATGATTTCGTCGGTCCGCGACGGATCCTCGATGAGCACATCAAACTGCGTGACGCGTCCCAAACCCGCCTCTCCGCTCCGGCTTTGCTGGAGAAAGCGAAGCCCGACATAACCCATGCTGTCGTCCCCGGGAATGTCCGACTCATAAATGCCGGCTACTCCCACCTCAAGGTTGGACACCTTCAACCGATCGCCCACCTTGAGGCCGCGCCGTTTTGCCAGGCGGTGCCCGATCAAGGCCGCATCGAACCGCTCCAAGGGCGCGCGCCCATCGCCCTCGATGACTCGCGGTGCCCCCTCCCCCGAGGCGAGCGTCTCCGGCGGCACGCCGCGGAAAGTCACGGCATCCAGACTGGCGCGGCAGTTGTTTACGAATATCTTGACCGGAATCACCTGCCGCACCCCGGGAATGCTTGCGATCGCATCGCCGTAGCGCTCGGGAAGCACGCTTGTCGCCGGACAGAATCGGTTTTTCTGATAAACGATCAGACGGTTTTTTGCGGCCTCGCCTTCGGTCGCAGCGCGTACGCCATCCTGCAAACCTTCCACAAAGCAAAATAAAAACATGGCTGTAGCAATGCCGAGCAGGGTCAGGGCGCTGCGCAACCGGTGGCGCAGGATCGTACGCATGACATAGCGAAGGACCCCTGCAATCATGACACCACCTCTTCCAACTCCGTTGCAGTGTCGCAGATGACACCTTTGTCGAGATGCACAACCCTCCGCGCGGCGGCCGCAGCGTGCGGGTCATGGGTGACCATCACCATCGTCTTGCCCAATTCACGGTTGAGCCGCTGAAGCAGCAACAGCACCGCGGCCGCACTCTCGCGGTCGAGATCGCCTGTGGGCTCGTCCGCCACGATAATTTTGGGATCCGTCACGATGGCCCGTGCAATCGCCACCCGTTGCTCCTGTCCACCGGACAGTTGCCGCGGGTAATGGTCATGCCGGTCCAGCAGGCCTACCGCTTCGAGAGCGGTGACGACTCGCTGGCGTCGCTCGCGCCGCGACAGAGGGAGAAGCAGCAGCGGCAGTTCCACATTTTCGTATGCCGTCAGGACGGGGATCAGGTGATACAATTGGAAAATGTAGCCGACATGGCGGGCACGCCAGCGTGCCAGTTTCCATCGGCTCATGCCGCGCAGATGGGTGCCCGCTACGACGACCTCCCCCGAAGTGGCATGGTCAATTCCAGCAATCAGATTGAGTAGCGTTGTCTTGCCCGACCCGGACGGCCCCATCAGCGCCACGAATTCGCCCGCGGCAATCGTCAAGTTCAGCCGCTCCAGTGGCGTGATCAGGTTGTCGCCTTTGCGATAGGATTTTGTCACATCGCGGAGTTCGATCTCAGGCGGTGGGGATTCTAATCGTTTCATCTCGGTCAGTCCTCCACGACGCGCACGCGCGCGCCGTCCGTGAGTTGGCCGTTCGTCGCAATAATCAGGCGGTCCGTGAACGACAGTCCGGTGGCGACCTCGCGCAAGGGGCCTTGCCGATGTCCCCCGAGAGTCACCGGCCGCAGCCGCGCCCGACGGTCCGATCCGAGCACCCACACAAAGGATTCCGTTCCTTGGCCCAAGACCACTTCTTCGGGTACCATCACCCGGCTGACCGTCGCAGGTGTCGTCCCGGCTGCGCCATGCGCCGGCTCATTCGGGCGTGCATGGAACCGGAGCCGAACAATCATCTCGGGTTTCAGGACCGGTTCGGGATCAAGGATGTCCACCTTGACAGGCAAAGTATTTTTCTGGATATCCGCTTCATGAACGATGCGGTTGAGCCGGCCGCGAAACGGCCGCCCCGGCAGGCCGTCAATCAGCACCTCCGCCTCGATCCCCGGCCGGGCCAAAGGGGCCGATATCAGGGGAACATCCGCGCGCACCTGCAGACGAAGCGGATCGTAGAGCGAGGCAATACGCATGCCTCCCTCGACATCGGGCATCAGCCCCGCACCCTCCGCCGTGTACAGCCGCATAATGACACCGTCTGCAGGCGCCACGATCCGGCGAAGACTGAGGTCGTAACGAGCCTGTGCGAGAGCCGCTTCAGCGCGGGCCAGTTCAGCCTCAGCCACTAACAATCTGTTGCGGTCCTCAATGCGTAGGGCAAGGCGTTCCTCAGCGGCCGCCAGCGTGGCCGAGGTGGCACGGATTTCGGCATCCAATTCCTGCAAAGCCAGTTCAGCCGCGCGCGCTTCCAATTCCGCTTTTTCGGCCGAAAAGGTGCCCCCGGCTCCGCTGCGGCTGAGCGACAAATCAATCTGAGCCTGCCGCCGCGCGATCGTGTTGGCGTGTCCCATACGGGCACGCGAAGCCATCAGGGTATCAAGTTTCGCGCGCGCCGTGCGCACCGCTTCGACCAGATCCGTCGGATTGTCCCAGTGCGCGCGTGCAGCCTCGGCCTGAGCGCGCTTCAAGGCCACTTCCGCCTCGGCCTCGCGCACTTTCAATTGTGCATCAGTGTCCACCAGTTCGGCGACCAGCGTGCCGGACGCCACCCTCTGCCCCTCCAACACATGGAGCCGGGCCACCGTGCCGGGAGTCTGCGCGGTTATAAAGACCGGATAGGGAGCCGGCTCGATCCATCCGGGCGCCTCAAACAGGACTTGGGCGGGTTCGTTCGCCGCTGCGGTGTCCGTGGTCTGTGTTTCGACCGCAACCGGCAGCACGAGGCGAACGGCAACGGCTGGTTGCAGACTCTCCCGGACACTGTAGCCGGCCAACACAGCGAACCCTGTCAGCAGTGCTGCGGGCAGCACATAACGCGAGACGAGCCGCCGTGGCGGTGAGACGGTTACAGACTGGACGGATTGGGGGGCATCGGCCACAACCCCGCCGCTTCCCAGCCGACTGAGATCGATCTGAGGATTCATCGCATGCCCTCGGAACCAACGGAAGGAAAACGGTTAACACAGAATCAGGAAGATCCGTGCGCGCGTGGTCATGAACTCACGCCCAGCACGCGGGCGGCATGCCTATGGCGTGCCGCTATTGGCGGGAAGTCTTAAATCCTCAAAACGCTGTTCACCTGATGCCGGCGGATTGGTGGCCCGTGGATCTTGGCATCCACAAGACTTGGGGATACCTGGATGGCGCACAGCACGGACGGCCATGCCACGGTATGCAGCACGCCCGCAGCAGAAATTGTCTGCATCTGAGGACCGCTGGGAGCCAAGTGTGGCAGCCTCTGCAGCATTTCGCAGTCCGCCGTTCCGTGAAGCGGAGTCGGATTGTCCGAGTGTTCTGACGAGCAGGTCCTACAACAAACGCCAACCGCAGCACACGAGCACCCTGCGCCCTGACAGCACGACTTGTCCGCGCGAATCCCCTGCGCGCAAACGGGGATCGGGAGCGAACCAGTTACTGCAGCCAACAGCAGGCAGGCTGATGCAACGACTTGCGCCAAGAGTGAGCGAACCGTGTACACAAGCGGCTTGATGACAAAATAAGACTGAATTGGTCAAGTTTTTTCAGCAACCATCCCACACCCCTTCGAGGTAACCAGCCGGTTTTTTCTTGCCGAACGCCGCGCGGCACCTTGTTCTGATGACAAACGGTCTCCGCGGCCAATGGTAACCAGCATGGTGGCCATGCGTGCGTTGCGCTGCCCTGAAAGCATGCGAGGCACCCATGCGCCCGGCCAGCGGGATGCGTAAATCGGAGTGAAACGACCATGACCAGTTCTGCGGCTGTTGTCGCCCTGCCGGATAAAATCTCGGCACATGTGACCCCTGCCGACATTGAGCGGATGTTTGACCGCTACGGATACTCCACAGAGACCCGCAAGGTCATCCAGACCGAAAATTTACTTCCCCCGGGCCTGCTGAGCCGCCTGCACGCGGCTTATCCGCAGTATTCGGGCTTCAAGGAAACCCGGCCGTTCATGTTTCACGGGCGGGAGTACTTTGGAGGCCTCGAGGGCTTCCGCGATGTGGTAAAAATCCTCGAGGACAACGGAATCCACCTCGACCGCATTCCGGAGCGCGAGTTGTTCATCGAGGTGTACCGCTTTCAAGTCACCCGCCATGTTTTGAACGCGATCAATTGGGACAAGTACGAGACGGACTCGCTTTACCATCTCGTTTTCCCGCAGCCGGACATGATTCGTCCCGACATCCGCAAAGCCTATCTGGCGGCGCCGACTCCTGAAGCGCGGGCGAAGGTGGTCAGGGACTACATGATCGAGACCAATCCCCACGACGGCAAGCAATTGCTCAACAAGCCGTGGATTCAGGAGTGCGACGGCGGCATTGATGTGCTCGAGGGAAGCCAGCACAAATACCCGCAGTGCCAGTTGGTCTTTGACAAGACCACGCAAAATTGTTTTTCATTCTGCACTTACTGTTTCCGCCATGCTCAGGTGCGCGGCGACGAAGACATGTTCTCGCAGGAGGACATTGACCAGGTACATGCCTACCTGCGGCTTCATCCCGAGGTCACGGACCTGCTCATCACGGGTGGCGACGCCGGCTACATCACGGTGGAGCGGCTGCGCCGCTATGTGGAGCCCATCCTCGAGGATCCGCAACTGCTTCATGTGCGCACAGTCCGGCTCGGGTCTCGCGCCCTGACATTCCGGCCTGAGATGATTCTCAGCCGCAAGTACGACTCCATGCTGGCCCTGTTCGACAAAATGCATGACAACGGGGTGCAACTCGCCTGGATGGCCCATTTCTCCACGCCGCGCGAAGTGCTCAACCCGAGCACAGTGGCAGCCATCCGGCGCTTGCAGCGCCATGGCGTCGTCGTCCGCAGCCAGAGCCCCATCATGAACCATATCAGCCTCTTCAAGGATGAGTCCGGCCGCGTGGATGTCGAGCGGACGGCCCAAAACTGGATTGATTTGGGGAACATCTTCGCCACGCTGCATGTGGGTTTTCACTCGATGTACTGCGCGCGTTGCACGGGCGAACATCATTACTTCACGGCGCCGCTGGCCGACATCAATCGCGTGTTCAGCCGCATCTATCGCTCGCTTTCGTCCATCAACCGGCCGTCGCGCTATATCACGATGACCACCTCCGCCGGCAAATGCTCCATCCTCGGGACGGCCATTGTCGGCGGCGAAACCGTCTTCGCGCTCAAGTTCAACGAGTCGCGAAACATGGAATGGATGGATCGCGTGTTCCTCGCCAAGTATGACGAGAAGGAGGCACGCATTGATCACCTCGTGCCGTTTGATACGGACAAGTTCTTCTTCGAAGACGAGTTGCGTGCCATCGAAGATTATCTTGCCAGCATGCAGGCCAAACACCGGGCACAAGAGGCCGTGAGTGCGGCGACTGACGGGGCGAACGGCCAGCAATGATCAACAAACAGGTGGAATCGCCGGCGGCGGCAGTGGCCGACATCCCCGACGGCGCCACCATCATGATCGGCGGGTTCGGAGAGGCGGGAAGTCCCATCGAACTCATTCATGCGCTCATTGACCACGGGGCGCGCAACCTGACCATTATCAGCAACAACACGGGTAGCGGTCGGGTGGGCCTTGCTGCGCTGATTGCCAACGGGCAGGTCGCAAAGGTGGTCTGCTCGTACCCCCGAAGCGCGAATTCCATGGTTTTTCCGGAACTGTACCGCGCGGGGAAGATCCAACTCGAATTGGTTCCGCAGGGGACACTGGCCGAGCGCATACGCTGCGGCGGAGCAGGCATCCCTGCGTTTTACACCCAGACAGCCGTCGGGACCGTCCTGGCCGAAGGCAAGGAAACGCGCACTTTTGACGGACGCGAATATGTGATGGAGCGGGGGCTGACCGCGGACTTTGCCCTTGTCAAGGCGGAGCGCGCAGACCGTTACGGCAATCTGGTGTACCACGGCACGGCGCGCAATTTCGGCCCGATCATGTGCACGGCCGCACGGCGCGCCATTGTTCAGGTGAAACAGATCGTCGAGCCGGGCGGCATTGACCCCGAGGCGGTCGTGACCCCCGGAATATTTGTAGACAGACTGGTCGTGGTTCCCAATCCCGCGCACGAATCGGTTCTTGTTCAGGAAGGACGGTGTTATCCGTGAGCCAGCAGCAGACCGCCCCGGCCGGCTGGTCGCGCGAAGACATGGCCCGACGCGTGGCAGCCGACATCCCCGACGGGGCCTATGTAAATCTTGGCATCGGCATTCCGGAACTTGTGGCGCGGTTCGTGCCCGAGGGCCGTGAGGTCATTTTTCACACGGAAAACGGCCTGCTGGGCGTTGGGCCACCCCCACCCCCGGGGCAGGAAGACCCCGAACTCATCAATGCCGGCAAGAAGCCGGTCACCGCCATCCCCGGCTCGGCATTCTTTCATCACGCGGACAGTTTCGTGATGATCCGGGGCGGGCACATTGACATTTGCGTGCTCGGCGCCATGCAAGTGTCCGCGCAGGGAGACCTTGCCAACTGGTCCACGGGCGAAGCCGATGCGATCCCCGCCGTGGGCGGCGCCATGGATCTCGTGGCCGGAGTCAAGGCTGTATATGTCGTCATGGAACATACAACCAAGACGGGCGCGGCAAAAATCGTTGAGCAGTGTACCTATCCGCTGACAGGGCGCCGCTGTGTGAACCGCATTTACACGAACCTTGCCGTCATTGAGGTGACCCCCGCGGGGCTCGTCGTGCGCGATATCGCGCCGGGCGTCACCCTTGAGCAAGTGCGTCGCCTGACAGCCGCACCTCTTGCCGATGCCACGAAAGGACAATCATGAGCGGTCAACCTACCCGCAGCCAGCAAATCTACGAGCGCGCCCTGCGCGTGATGCCCGGGGGTGTCAGTCGCAACGCCGTGCTCCGGCGCCCGCATCCCTTTTATGTGGCCAAGGGCGAGGGATGTTATGTGACAGACATTGAGGGCGTCCGCCGGATCGATTTCGCCAACAACATGGCCGCTCTCATTCACGGCCACGCCCATCCGGCCATTGTGGCCGCCGTGCAGGCGCAGGTCGCTCGCGGCACCGCGTTTACCTTCGCCACGGAGGTGGAGGTCGAGTTCGCCGAGCATATGGTGTCGCGCGCTGCGAGTTTTGACAAGATACGATTTGTCAACTCCGGCACCGAGGGCATCATCTGCTGCCTCAAGGCGGCTCGCGCTTTTACAGGGCGCCCCATGATTGCCAAGGTCGAGGGCAGTTACCACGGCCTTTACGATTACGCGGAGGTCAGCCAGACCGCCCAGCCCGCCAATTGGGGTGACATTGACGCGCCGCGCAGTGTGCCGGTCACCTATGGGACACCCCAGAGCGCGCTGGATGATGTGGTTGTCATTCCTTTTAACGATCCCCAGCGGGCCGAGGCCATCCTCGACCGCCATGCGCAACAGATCGCATGCGTACTGGTGGATCCCCTCCCGCACCGGGTATGCCTTTCCCCCGCCCGGCCTGAATTCATCGAGACGCTTTACCGTTGGACACGCCGCAACGGCGCCCTGCTGGTTTTCGATGAGGTCATTACTTTCCGCAGCGAGTACGGCGGCGCGCAGCAATGGTATGCCGTGAAGCCCGACCTGACAGCGCTCGGCAAAATGATTGGCGGCGGCTTTCCCGTAGGCGCCATTGCAGGCCGCGACGATGTGATGGAGGTCTTGAATCCTCTGGCTGCCAAGGTGCTCTTCCCGCATTCCGGGACCTTCTCGGCCAATCCCGTCACGATGACAGCCGGCCTGACCGCCATGCGGTTGTTCGACCACGATGCCGTTGCCCATGTGAACCGGTTGGCAGCCCTGGCCCGGGAACAGATTGCCGCACTCATTGCTGAAATCGGAATCCCCGCATGCGTCACCGGCGCCGGGTCCATGCTTCGCATTCACATGAAGCCCGAACCGCCCGACAACTACCGGCAGGCCCTGCCTACGGCCGAAGAAACACGCCTCATTCAGGCCATGCTCGACCACTGCTTCGCCAACGGCGTCATGCTCATCAATTCCGGTTCCGCCACCATCTCCACACCCATGACCGAAGCGGAGATCGGACGCCTCGTCGAAGTGCTGCAAGGCGCATTCGCAAAAATACGCGATATGCGGACCGAATTGGCCGCTGTCGAACAAATCAGGTAACAAGCGGGGGATCATCATGAGGGATGTGTTCATCTGCGATGCCGTGCGCACGCCGATCGGCCGCTACGGCGGCTGCCTTGCCAGCGTGCGTGCCGACGACTTGGCGGCCGTACCCATCCACGCACTCACAGAGCGCAATCCCGATGTAGACTGGCCGGCGCTCGACGATGTCATCATGGGCTGCGCCAATCAAGCCGGCGAGGACAACCGCAATGTCGCTCGCATGGCACTGCTGCTGGCAGGTTTGCCGGAATCCGTCCCCGGCTGTACAGTCAATCGTTTGTGCGGTTCCGGCATGGATGCCGTGGCACAGGGAGCCCGCGCCATTGCGGCCGGCGAGGCCGAGATCATCATCGCGGGCGGTGTCGAGAGCATGTCGCGTGCTCCGTTTGTGCTCGCAAAAGCCACCGAGCCATTCTCGCGCAACGCGGAAATCTACGACACCACGATCGGCTGGCGCTTTGTTAACCCCCGCATGAAACAACTTTTCGGCACCGACGCCATGCCTGAAACGGCCGAAAATCTGACCGAGGAACACAAAATTTCCCGTGAGGATCAGGACAAGTTTGCGCTTTGGAGCCAGCAAAAGTGCGCGGCCGCGCGCGCTGACGGCCGCATGGCCGAAGAAATGGTCCCGGTGCTTATTCCGCAGCGCAAAGGCGACCCCCTCAGCGTGGAACTCGACGAACACCCGCGCGAGACGACGCTCGAAAAACTGGCGCAACTCAAGCCCATCGTTCGCCCGACAGGAACAGTCACCGCCGGCAACGCCTCTGGCGTGAACGACGGTGCGGCAGCCGTGCTGCTGGCCTCGGAGAGTGCCGCCGCCCGGTTCGGCCTGAAGCCTTTGGTCCGAGTCGTGGGCGCTGCCGTGGCCGGCGTTCCGCCGCGCACCATGGGCATCGGACCGGTACCCGCCACGCGGAAGTTACTGGCCCGGCTCGGCCTGACACTCGACGACATGCAAATCATCGAGTTGAATGAGGCGTTTGCCGTTCAGGCCCTCGCCTGCACGCGTCAGTTAGGGCTTGCTGACGACGACCCGCGGCTCAACCCGCAAGGCGGCGCCATCGCCCTCGGGCATCCGCTGGGAATGAGCGGAGCGCGCTTGGTGGTCACCGCCACACACCAGTTGCGCCGCACCCGGCAGCGCTACGCCCTGTGCACGATGTGCATCGGCGTCGGTCAGGGCATCGCCATGGTCCTCGAGCACATCGCCTGAGCCGCAGTCCTCACAGGCGCGCGGCAAGGTGTATCGCGTCGCGCCCGCTGCCATAATAACCTATGATTTTTCCGACTGGCGTGAAACCGAATTTCGCGTGCAGTGCCAGACTGGCCGCATTGTCCACGGCGATCTGGCAGGTCACCGTGGCATGTCCCAGCGATCGCAGTTTGGCCAACGACCGGCTGAGCAGAGCCGACCCGATCCCCTGCCGGCGCCAGTCGGGATGGACATCCAGCGTGATGAGTTCTGCCGTAAAACAGTCGAACAAATGAAACGCCACCAATGGCGGAGGCGCGCCGGCGCCCGCAGGAGAGTCGGGATACCAGCGGAGCAACCCGGCACCGTTGAGGCTGACGAAATTTTGGAGAGTGCGCAGATCGTAGTTATCTGGCGGCGGGAAGCAAATCTTTTCCAATTCCACCATGGGCATCAACTCAGCGCGTGTCAGCATCGGTTTCAAGAATCGCTGACGCCGAGGCTGGATGTTGTAGGTTTCGATGATCAACGGGGCGGCAGCACGGGCGCGGGGGTAGGCTCCGGTAGCGGTCGTCGCGGCGGTGCGGCCACACGCGGGCCGGGGGGCGGAACGGTGACCGCACGCTGGCTGCTGTCCGTCGCCGGAGGCGGCGCGGCAACTCGCTGTTCCGGAGACACCAACCGGCGTTGCCGGTTCGCAAGCCCGCCGCCCTGCATGAAATCATATAATTCGTTTACCGTTTCTGTCATCTCCCCGGGCCCCATCAACTGCTGGACTATTTCCATGACCTCCGATGGGCGCAGATCGCTCCACTCCTTGCGGACAACCTCGCCCCGCACATCGCGGAAAACAAAGGATGTCGAGTCCGCTGTGGTCATCGTCAGCCGGCCATGCTCGGGATCAACCAACATCAGTTTAGCGCCCGGTTTCATAGCACGCTTCGTCACCTCCGCCCGAAGTTCTGCGAAGCGCGCAACCATATCGCGCATGCGCTGTAGTTCCTCGCGCCGGCGGGGTTGCAGATTTGCGTCGGCAAGCGCACGGTCAATCCGCTCGCAGGCACTCTCGAAGTCAAACCGTTCTCCCACCATCTCGCGCATGTCAGCGACTGGGACAGTCCCCCGCGGGCGCTGAAGCCTGCGGCCGGTATCAGACTCGCCTGCGCCTGCATTCTCCGCGGTTGCCGTGACGGGACTCTGCGGTGGCATGGGTGAGGGAGTGACCGGCACCGGTGTCTGCGTTGCCGATTGAACCGCGGGAGCCACCTGCTTGCGCTCAACCAGGCTAATGCCCACTCCCGCCACAACCAATACGGCGGCACCCAACGCAACGATTGTTCCGCTGCGACGCGCTCCACGGTGTGGTTGGCGCGTAACCGGTAAGTCGTAGGTCGCGCGGGCGGCTTCCTGCGGATCATCGTCCGTTGGGTCATGCGATTTTCCGGCTTGGACTTTTGGCCCGGTGGCCGCGCTCTCGCCGCCAATCTCGCCGATGGTCGGGCCCGCTCCTGCAGGCCGGATCAGGACGGCAGGCGAATCCGGCGGGAGCAGCGTTTGGAGAGCAGCGTCGAGTTCTTGATAACTCGCAAATCTGTCCGCCGGATCCTTCGCGGCCATGCGCCGGATCACAGCCATGACGGCGCCGCCGGCCAGTTCGCGAAGTTCAGCCGGCTCGGGCAGCGGCTCCTGGATCTGCTTCACCAAGACGGCACCCGGCGTCGGCGCCGTAAACGGCGGGGTGCCCGTCAACATATGATAGAAAGTGATGCCAAGGGAATAAATGTCCGCTCGAAAGTCTACCGCGTGGCCCCGGGCAGCCTCTGGCGATATGTAGTGCGGGGTTCCGAGTGTGGTTCCAGAGGTCGTCATCTGGCTGTCCGCCTCGGCCAGTTTGGCGAGGCCGAAGTCGGCAATCTTTGCGCGCCCGGACTTGTCCAGCAAAATGTTGCCCGGTTTGACATCGCGGTGGATCACCCCGTTAGCCAGCGCATGGGCGAGCCCGCGAGCCACCTGACGGGCAATGTCCACGGCCACTGGCAGCGGCAACGGCCCCTCCCGGCTGAGGCGGGTCGAGAGCGCTTCGCCGTCCACAAATTCCATGACGAGGTAGAGCGCTTCGTCCTGCTCTCCCACCTGATGAATTTGGATGATGTTTGGGTCATTGAGCCTCGCCACGGCCCGCGCTTCGCGCAGAAAGCGCGCCTTGCTGGCCGGGTCATGGCTCAACTCGCGGCGCAAGGTTTTAACGGCCACCTGGCGATCCAGTTGCGGATCATGAGCCAGCCAAACCTCGCCCATGCCGCCCGAACCCAGCAGGCGCACGAGACGCATTCCGCCGATCGAGGGCGCCGACCCCGAAGGTCCGGATCCGAGCACGCGTGTTTCATCCTCGCCGCCCACCGGCTTTTCCCACGGGGAATCGCTCTTGCTCATTCCGGATTCTGAATCCACCGCGCCGTCCTCATGACCATCGCATCGCAAAACCAAGGCGGCGATTGGAATATGGCACCAAATTCATAATGCCTGCCCGCGAGGCCGAAGGCAACTGAAATGCCACCCACGCGACCGCCTGCCCCGCCTCATGCCGTCCACGACTCCGCACCTTCACGATGAGAAGTTCACGCCCCGTCCGACCGCCTCTTCCCTTGATTCCCCTTCCCGCACCAGCCGTGTAGGGAATGTTGAGGCGACAAACCGCGTCCCGATGGGCGCACATCAGTTCATCAAAAAGGCATCCACACTTATGACCATTCGGATCGGGATCATCGGCTGCGGCGCCATCGCAGCGATTCATATAAAAGCCTACCGCGCCATCAAAGGGGTGGAGGTGGTGGCGTGCGCGGACATATCACTCGAACGGGCGCGGAGTTTTGCCACGAAGTACGAACTGCCACGCGCCTACGAGGACTATGTGCAGATGCTCGCTTCCGAGAAACTCGACGCGGTCTCCGTCTGCACCCCCAATTACGCGCATTGCGAGCCCACGGTGAAGGCCCTCGAGGCGGGTTTCCATGTCCTGACAGAAAAGCCGATTGCCATGAACGCCCGTGAAGCGGCGCGTATGCTCGACACAGCCCGCCGGACAGGGCGCCTGCTCACGGTGGGCCATCACATGCGTTTCCAGCCCGCCGCCCGATTCCTCAAGCGGCTCATTGCGGCGGGCGACCTCGGTCAAATTTACTTTGGACGATCTCACGCCCTGCGGAGACGGGGGGTGCCCGGCTGGGGGGAATTTCATATCAAAAGCAAATCCGGCGGCGGCCCGCTCATTGATATCGGCGTCCACACCCTCGACCTTATCATTTGGCTTATGGGCAGCCCGGTTCCCACGACGGTCACGGGCAGCGTTTTCACCAAGTTCGGAAACCGGCCGGATTTTTACAGCAATTGGGGGGACTACAAACGCGAGGAGTACGATGTCGAGGATTTCGCTTGCGGATTTGTCAAGTTTGCCGATGGCAGCGCGCTGCTCCTCGAGGCCAGTTGGGCGGCTCACCTGCCGGTGCATGAATCCTATGCGCAAGTCATTCTTGGCGACCGTGGCGGCGCACAGTTTCGCCCCTTCTGCAATGAGGGGGCGCCGCTGGAAATCCTGACCGCGCGCGACGAAGCCCTGGTGGACATCCGACCCAGCGCTCTGCCGGAAGTGGATGTTTATGAGGAGGAAATGAAACACTGGATCGCATCCATTCGTGGCGAGGCCGAAGTGCTCGTAAAACCGGAAGAGTCGCTCAACATCCAGCGGCTCATTGATGCCATTTATCTCAGCAGTGAGCGCGGCCGCGAGGTCGTCGTGGCGGAAGAGTTCAAGGAAAATCCCTGACTCCGGGCAACACAATCCGGCGGGGAAACCGGGAAACCGCGGACGAGGCGGACCGAGCGTCACAGCGCGACAATCCGCTCGCTGCCAAACTGAATTCAAGATGGTCCGGAATGCGCGAAGACTCTTGCCCGCCACGGCGTCGTGAGGCGGCCTCGCGCCAGGGGCATCCGCCCAGCCTTTGCTCGCGGATACAGCCAAGGCGCGGAGCGTCTGGTGAGACTTGCGCGCGGTCGAACCTGACCGGTTCGCCGTCCGTTCTATTTTCCAAAATGCCCGCACGCAACCAGCGACAAAAACCGCCAGAGTTGCCGGAACTCCGGTTCGTTTTGAGCAGTTGCCCCACGATCTTTGGAGGCACACCTGACGGTTTTTCGTTGCAAGAAGCGGAAACCGCTGCCAGAGGAAAGCCGCATCAGTCCACTTTAGGGAGGTGACATGTTAGTGAAAAAAGGATTTACGCTCATCGAATTGCTGATCGTTGTCGCGATCATTGCAATTCTTGCGGCGATTGCGGTGCCAAACTTCCTCGAAGCACAGACGCGGTCGAAGGTTTCGCGAGTTAAAGCGGACCTTCGGAGCATCGCCACCGCCATTGAAGCCTACGCGGTGGACTACAATCAGATTCCGCTGGATTGGAGCGTCCCGCGCGGGGATCCGCAGTATCCCGGCATGAGTACGAGTACATCGGGGATTCCCCACCCCGGGCGGGCCGATGCAAGTGCTCCGGGAGGTGTTCGGCCGGGTCTGACGACTCCGGTGTCCTACATCACGAATTGCTGGATTCGTGATCCGTTCACGCAGACCGACAGTTTTCAGACCATTGACTTCGACCAGCAGGCCTTTACCTACAACTTCTTGAGCCCGAATCCGTTGCGCGGCGTCAATGTGCTCGGCAGTTATGTGACGCGTGGATACGCGGATTTCTATGGCGCATGGCGCATGTGCTCAATTGGGCCTGACCGTAACTGGTACAACGGTGGCAACACCACACTGCAGGCCTCGCGCGTGTACGATCCGACGAATGGGACGGTCTCTTTGGGTAATATCTGGCGTAGCCAGAATTTCTCGGAAGTCCGTACCCGTCCGCCCGCGGACATCTCGCTCGATCCAAACGGCTGATTTCAGTATCCATCACTCTTCAAGCAGAACGGCCCGCCAGGAAGTCCCGGCGGGCCGTTTCCTTTGAACCTCCGGTTACAGATTTCCCCTGACCCCCTCTGTCACAGCCCCATGCTAACGCACTTTTAGCCATGAGTGCGCAGCCCCGCCAGCATATACCATCATTTTATTTTACAAACCTTCCCGCGAGTGCGGATCATCTGGACACGGGCCATCTCATCGCGCACGGCTTTGCGCCGGAACTGGTTGCGGTTTGGCGCGCGGCGATGGGACCGGAACTGCTGCCGCTGCAGGCGCGAGTCCTGACAGAGACCGGGCTGCTGCGCGGCGAGAATCTGCTGGTATTTGCGCCGACATCATCGGGAAAAACCTTCGTCGCCGAAATGGCTGCCGCGCGGCATATCGCGCGCGGCCGCCGTGCCCTGTTCCTCGTCCCGACGCGCGCCCTCGCCGAGGAACAATTCGCGCGGCTGGAGCGTACTTACGCGCCGCTGGGCTGGCGGGTGGCGGTGGCGACACGCGAGCGCACGGCTCATGACGCCGCCATTGCGGCCGGACAGTTCGACCTGGCCGTCATTGTGTATGAAAAACTGCGCGCCTTTCTCGCTCAGTCGCCCGCCCTGCTGCCCGTGCTAGGGCTGGTGGCAGTGGACGAACTCCAGTTGCTGGGCGACCGCGAGCGCGGCGCGCTGGTGGACCTGCTGTTGACGAAACTGCTGGCCTGCGGTCACCCCGTGCAGGTGCTGGGCCTCTCGGCGGTGCTCAGCGAGAATGCGCGCCTTGGCGCGTGGCTGAAAAGCGACTTCTTTGTCTGGCGCGAACGCCCCGTGGAATTGCGCGAGGGCGTGTTGTGCGCGGCGGATGGCGTCTTTCGTTTTCGCGAAATGAATTCCGGCCGGGAGGATACCGAGGCGCTGCTGACCGCTGCAGTGCATGCCGCGCCCGGCCCCGAAGACGATTTCCACTACCCCACCGTGGAGGCGTTGACGCGCGCCTTTGCCGCCCAGCGCGAGCCGACGCTGGTGTTTGTACCAACGAAACATTTGTCGCGCGCGTGGGCCTTCCGGCTCGGTCGTGCGCTGGGGCTGCCGTCCGCGCAGGAGGCGGCGCGTACCCTCGACACCGCGGAGGACAGTCATTCGCGGGAACTCATGGCTGAGTGCCTTGCTGCGGGCGTGGCATTTCACAACGCCGACCTGCCGCACGATCTGCGCCGAATGATCGAGCGCGAGTTCGACGCCGGCCGCGTGCCGGTACTCGTCGCCACCTCCACGCTGGCACAGGGCGTGAATCTCGCGGCGCGTAATGTCATCAGCGTGCCCGCCATGGTGGGGTGCGACACGCTCACGGGAGCCCCCGTGCTGGTGCCTCTCACCCGCCAACGATTTCGCAATCAAGGCGGCCGCGCCGGGCGCTACGCAAACGGCCAGCCGTTCGGACGCAGCATCCTCATCGCTGCGACGGCGGCGGAGGCGCATCGGCTGATGCGGGAATATGTCCACGGCGACCCGGAACCCATCGAGCCGCGCGCAGACGATCCGACTGCGCAAGCCATGATTCTCGATGCCGTGGCGACAGGAATTGCTGCGACACCCGCCGCGGCGGCATCGTTCCTCCGCCGGACCTACGCGCATTTCTCAGCATGGTGCGCCGAGCCGCAACGCTTCGACGAGACGATGGCACGCGCCGTTGAGACGCTGGAAAAAGGGCACCTTGTCGCAACGGATTCTCGCGGTGCTCTGCGAGCGACTGGACTGGGCGAGACGGCAGCCGCTTACGGACTACAGCCGGGCACAGCCGCCCTGTTCCATGAGTTCTGCTCCTGCCCGCGTGCCGCTGCTTGCACACCATTCGAGGTCATCGCCGTGTGCGCCTTCACCCCCGACGGCCGCGACTTTCCCCTCGGCCTGACCGAGCGCGAGGCCGCCGGCCATGTTTTTCCGCGGATGCTGGCGGCACGCGCGGACTTGGAGCCCGGCGCCATGCCGGCACCCCTCAACCGCCTGCTCACTCCCAGCGGAGGCTTCGCGCAGGCAGACGCCGAAGCACTCAAGAAAACTTTTGTCGCTGAGGCTTGGATTTCGCACGAGCCAACACGCGACATCGAGGAGCGGCTACGCCTTTATGCTGGCACGATGGCCAGCCTCGCTGCACACCTCGGCTGGTTGGCACAAGCCCTGGCGGCGTGCGCGGCGACCCTCGGGGCACGCGAGGAAACACGAATGCGCATCGCGCGCGTGGCAGCGCGCCTGCCGGAAGGGGTGGAAGACTCGGGCGTAGCGCTGGCCTCGCTCGGCGTGAGCGGTTTGACTCGAATGCATATCGCGGCACTGGTTCGCGAAGGATATGATTCAGCAGCGGCTGTGGCGGATAGCAGCCGCACTGTGTTGGAGCAAATCCTGCCGGCTACGCTGGCCGCAAGGCTTCTCGACGCGGCTCGACGCGCATTGGAGCCGCCAGAACATTCAATGCGCCCGGGCATGATCAGCAATCGCGAGGTGGATAAGCCCCCGGCACAGGGCGAGGCACGGCCGGTGTTGGAAATCCGGACCGACAGCCCCGGGCAAGTCCGCTTCCGTGGCCGCACGGTCTTCTTGCCGCCGCTGCCGTACCAGTTATTGGTGCTGCTGGCGCAGGCTGCCGGCCGCGTGGTGGCTTATCGAGACATTGACGAACATCTCTGGCCCGACGCCAAGGTGGAGCCGCAGCAGATCGTCTTCCACAAAGCAGCGATCCTGCGGGCCTTGGCCGGAGACGGAGACGATGAAACGGTGGACGCTCTGATTCGAACCGTCAGGGGTCACGGCCTGATGCTGGCGCTCGATCCCGCCGAGGTGGCTGTGACGGAGTAACCGCGCGTCCGCCGTATTAGCATAGGGGTCTTGCGGCTTGGCGGGTGGATTATTGTGCCCGGCCGAAGTATCGCAGGCACCCGCCGGTCGGCCTGCCTTTTACGGCATCAACTCATCAATGCCCTCGGCGAGGCGTTTGAATTGGTAATCGAGCAGTTCTTGCAAAAGAATAAAGTGCTCTTTTGCGCCCACCCGGGGATTGCGAATGACCTGCGCGTATAAGTCTTGGACGCGAATCGCCGTATTTTCAATAGACATACTGCGCGCAGTACGCAGGGCGCCTGCGGACAACCGGGCACGCAGCGCCCCGTCGCCCAACACCTCCAAAATCCGCGCCGCGAAGCCACCCGCATCGCCCTCCGGCACAAGAAAACCGTTTTCGCCCGTCCGCACGACATCGCGAACTCCGGGCGCGTCCATGGCCACGACGGGCGCCCCGGCCGCCATGGCCTCCAGCACGACAAGGCCCTGAGTCTCGGAGGTCGAAGCGAAGACGAACACATCGGCCGCGCGATAAGCCGAGACGAGTTCCTCGCCGGTGAGCGTGCCCGCGAATGTCACCCGCGCGCCCAAACCCATGTCCTGCGCCTGGCGCCGCAATGCCTCCTCTTCGTCGCCGGAGCCAACCATCACCAGACGCGCGCCGGCGTGGGAGACGGCCACATGTCCAAACGCCTCGAGGATGAAGCCGACATTCTTTTCCCGGGCGAGGCGGCTGACGAACACAACCAGCGGGTCGCCAGCCGGCAGGCCGTATCGCGCACGCAGCCAGCCGGGGTTGCCGCCGCGAAACCGTACGACATCCACGCCCGTGGGGATGACATGGATGGGCGCTTCCACGCCGCGCTCAAGCAGCGTGTTGCGCATATCCGTGGAGGGCGCAATGATCGCATCGCAACAGTTGGCAAACCGCGCGCTCAGGCTGATGGCCAGGTCTGCCACCATGCGCTCGCCAAACGGCAGATAGTGCGTGTAGCGCTCGTACTGCGTATGATAGGTAAACACGACCGGCAGATCGTGGGCTTGGGCCAGATGCATGCCGGTCTGTCCAAGAATAAACGGGTGGTGAACATGCACCACCTCGGCCTCCAGTTCGGCAAACTGCATTTGCACCTCGAGGGCCAACGGCAAGGGAAGGGAGAACCCCGTCTGGTTGAAGTGCTTGATGGACAGCGTGCGAAATACATCCGGATCCTCGGGCGCAGGCTCGTCATAATCGGGCGCAAAGATGAACACGCGATGGCCGAGGCGGCGGAGACTTTTGGCCAGCGACTCGATGGCCACGGGAACGCCGCCCACAAAAGGTGTGTAGTTATTGGTAAAGAAGGCTATCCGCATGAGGCTCCACGCAACCAGATCGTGCGATGCTCGGGGCATGTCAGGGGTCCCCGGCGCGTTTGTCCACACTGAACGCACGCCCGTGGTCGTTGCCCGAATGAAGGCGCGCGCGCCCATGTAGCCGCAACCCGTTGGAACCCGCTCCCATGTTCCTCATCCGACATATTCTTGATTTGCTCCGCCGGCACAGTGACACGGATGGCGCCGAGGGTTTCGCCGATGCGCTGCGGCGTCTCGACCGCCCAAGCGAGGTGACGGTGACGCCAGCGGACGCAGTCGCCATGGCGCGTCAAATGTTGCGAGGCGCACTGGGCAGTCGCGCCGTCGCGGCACACCCCAACTGGTTTTGGCCGTATTGGATGGTGCGGCAGATGGACCCCGAGTCGCTGGCCTACAATCCGTTGGGACCTATCCTTGCCAACACGACGCGGCGTAATTGGACAGTGATCGGCAACCCCGCAGGCCCGCGAGCCGCACTCGTTGACCCGTGCGGCGCTGTCATGCCGTGGGAAAACGGGTGGACACTCGAAACATGGCTGCGGGTGAACGGCCACCTCGTCAGTCCGGCGCGCCTCCCAGACGAGGCAGTCACTCAGTGTTTCGACTCCCAGGCGCCAGCCGTGGAAACCCGGTTTACGCTGGGACTACTCAGGGTCGCGCTGCGCTCGGAAATGCTACGATCCGACGACCAAAGCCTGATCGTCCACTCCGCCAGCGTCTGCAATGGCGATCAAACCGACTGCGTCGTGGATTTGATTTTCGCCATCCGTCCCTGGAATCCGGAAGGCATCAGCCTGTTGCGAACCCTTGCCTATAATAGCAAGGGGTTCTGGCTCGCTGGCGAGAATCTGATGCTGTATCTGCCGCAGCGCCCCGACTATGCGCTGGCGTCGGGTCGTGCCCGCGGGGATGTGGCCCTGCATATCGCAAAAGGTTTGGATGAAACACAGGTTCATTGCGAGGCGGGGCTTGCCACGGGCGCATCCGGGTTCCGCTTGCGGATCGGGCCCGGCGCGACGGCGGAGCGGTTCGCCGTCATGACGGCCGCCCCCCTCAACCCGCGCTTTTTCGCATTCCATGAATTCACGCCCTCCAGCGTGCGGGCGATGCGGGCCGCCAGACGGGACGACTGGCAGGCTGAGATCGCGGCGGGGATGAGCGTCGCACTGCCAGACCCGCGCTGGCAGGCCTGCTTCGACGCCAGCCGCGCGCACCTGTTGGCCCGCGCAGGGGTACGGCAATTGGAGCACGCTCCCTTGGGGGAAGGCGGCATCCGCTTGTCGCGGGCCACCAGTGTGGCGCGGGCGCTCGACGCGGCGGGACATCACGGACGCGCCTCCGATTTGCTCCGGGCATTGACAGCGCTTCAGTGGCAAAACGGCTATTTCTGCGGGCGACTGGGCGAATGGGACGCCAACGGTCGGGTCATCACAGCGCTGGCCGAGCACTGGCGTTTGAGCGGCGATCGCCGCTTCCTCGAGGACATTTTTCGCGCAGCCGAGCGCGGCGCCGTCTGGATCGAGAAAAAGCGCCACGACATCACGATCACGCCCCGCAAGCCGCGCGGCCTCCTGCCTGCCGGGTTCCCACCGGAGGAAGGCGCGCCGAACGACTTTTTTTACTGTGACAATTTTTGGTCGCTGCGCGCTATGCAAGATTCCGCCGACATGGCCCGTGACCTCGACCGATACGCGGAACACGATCTGCTTGCGGCCGCTGCCGCAGCGTACGCGCGTGACATTGCCGAAGCGGTAAATCGCGATGTCGAACATCGCGCCGACCGCCTTCTGGGAGCAGCACCCAACCGTCCTTTTTCGCCGCTTGCGCGCGCGAATCTGTGTGCGCTCTACCCGCTGCAACTTTACTCGCCAACCGCTGCACCGTGGTTGGAGGCGGCACTGCGCGAGGCCGCGACCGCGCCGCCCGCGCCCAGCGGCTTGCAGCCCGCGCAAAACTTGCGGACTGCCCACTGCCTGCTGCTGGCGGGGCAGGCGACATCCCTGCGTACGGCAGAGGAGGTTCTCGCGCTCGCCAGCCCCACCTCCTGTTGGCCCTCAGCCGTGCATCCACGCACGGGCGGGGGCTGTGCAGGCGACGGTCACGACCTGTGCGCCTCCGCCGAGTGGCTGCTTTTCCTGCGCGGCCTTCTGCTGCAGGAAAAAGGGCAAACCCTTGTCATCACGCCGCTGTTGCCCGGGGCATGGTTTGCACCCGGCAGCCGTATCAGTGTGAGCCGCGCGCCCACGCATTTCGGCGTCGTGGATTTCTCCATCTCGTGCGATGAGGCTGGCGCGTCGCTGCACCTCAGCGGCCGCTGGCGCACCCCTCCGGCAGCGATTCGGTGGCACTCCCCCGCCGGATCGCTTTCGCTGGCAGTTGAATCGTCCGCGATCTGCGCCCGCGCCGATTGCGGCGCACCCCGCGCCTTTTCGCTTTGACATGCCCCCCCGCCCCCCTTGTCGTGACCCCCTGTCATTCCAAAGGAGCACCCAAAGCCCGATGAGCAAGACCCGCACCTACAAGATCGCCGTCATGGGCGGCGACGGCACCGGCCCTGAAGTTGTGCGCGAGGGCCTCAAGGTCCTCAATGCCGCGCAAAACAAGTTCGGTTTCAAACTCGAGTGCACCGAGTTCGACTTTGGCGGCGAGCGCTATAAGCGAACCGGCGAGACACTGCCCGACTCCGCCGTCGAGGAACTGCGCCAGTTTGACGCCATTTACCTCGGCGCCATTGGCCATCCCGATGTGGCCCCTGGCATCCTCGAAAAGGGCATTTTGCTCAAGGCGCGGTTTGCGCTCGACCAGTATATCAACCTCCGCCCGGTCAAACTCTATCCCGGAGTCGAGACTCCAATCAAAGACAAGGGTCCCGAAGACATTGATTTTGTCGTCGTCCGCGAAAACACGCAGGACCTGTACTGCGGCATGGGCGGCGTCATGCACTACGGCACACCCAACGAGGTGGCGACCCAGACCGCCATCTATTCGCGCTTCGGTGTGGACCGATGCCTCAAATACGCTTTCGAGTACACGCGCAAGCGCAACAAGAAGAAGACGCTCACGCTGTGCGGCAAAACCAATGTCCTGACGCACCTCTACGGCTTGTGGGAGCGCGCGTTCCACGAGATGGGGCAAAAGGATTACCCGGACATCAAGCGCGACTACGCCCATGTGGACGCCACAACCATGTGGATGGTCAAAAACCCCGAATGGTTTGATGTCATCGTGACCGGCAACATGTTCGGCGACATCATCACCGACCTTGGCGCCATGATTCAGGGCGGCATGGGCATCGCCGCCGGCGGCAACATCAACCCCGACCCGGGCGGCGTTTCGATGTTCGAGCCCATCGGCGGAAGCGCGCCCAAGTACACGGGAAAGAATGTTATCAACCCCCTCGCCGCCATCGGCGCCGGCCAGATGATGCTCGAAACCCTTGGCGAGACCGACGCTGCCGCGGCCATCGAAAAAGCCATCATGTATGTCACCGGCAGGAAACTCAAGAGTCTTGCTGCCGGAAAAATGGGCTACTCCACCACTGAGGTCGGCGACATGGTCGCTCAATACACGGCCGACGGCCCGCCCGCCGAGTAAACCAGTAACCCGGATTCAAGCAATCCACCCGCCGGCCGGCGCCGCCCCTCCCGGGGGCTGTGCCGGCCGGTTCTCACATCCGGCAATCGAGTCATTTCACCGTGTGCATTGGCACCTCTTCGCAAATGCGCATCGTTAGCATTTTTCTTTTGTTTTCCCCAAAACGCCGGGTAAATAGACGAAGTCACCATTGGAAGGAGGACCAAGGTTTTTATGTATCCCCCTCCCCCCCCCCGATTGCAGCGCGCATGAGCATAGTCCGCGTTCTTGCCGGTGCAAAAACCGGCGCGAGCCGTCTGCGCCAAGAGATGCTTTGAATTCGGCGAGCAGCCGTGGTCGCCTAGCGTCTACTGTTTTTTCCTCCTTTCGGCCCGTCTCGTCGATGCAGCCTGTCCGCACGAGTGCCCTGTGGTTTGCGGGACGCCAACCGCCCACACGCCCATAGCGGTCACCGTCACATGGCGCAACCAACCGGTACCACTCGAAGTGCCGCAATGCTGCATCAACGATTCCAGCAAATCAGCGGCGGACTGGGCACAGGAACTTGGCATCAATGTTCAGGCGAGCGACACGGACAAGATCGTTAACCTTGAATACATTGACTGTGAATGTGCCACCACTCAAACCGTCGAGTACCTTGGAGACCCTGTGATTGTCTCTTACAAGTGGGGTGAACCCGCGTTCGACCGGACCACACCGGGCATGTATCCTCTCGTAATCACAGTCAAAAACCCATCTGTCCAGACCGTGGTGCGAGGAACCCCTCCGAACAGCACAACATGCACCGCGTCTGTCCTTGAAACGGCCCCAGACATTCAGGTTCCCATCACTGTGACACCAGTTGCGTGCGACTGCGAGCCACTCGCGACTATATCTCCAACAGAGGGGGAGTTCGAGTTTGACCACATTGTAGACTTCTGTGACTGCCTCATCGGCCGCGGCAAAATACGCATGATGGGAACCACCCACTGGCAAAAGTGCTATGTCGAACGACCCGGCCCTGAGATGACCCAATGTGGGGCTGGATTTGAGTACAAAGACGATTACCTGCTCACCGTCTCCCTCGATATATCCGCAACGGTTGCCGAGTGGCTTCAGGAGCAGATAAACCTCGTACTTACCTTTCAAGCCAATTAGCAGCGATCTGTTTCGCGCACCGTCATTCAACCGGCGGAAGCATGCAAGAAGATGCACTTGCGTATATTCCAGGAGAAGTTACACACCGACTCGAATTGGACATGTGCATACCGCGGGTGTTTCCCGTATTCAAGGTGGAGGTGGGACCCAACGCCATTTTCCAAAGTCGCCGATTACTACTCTACCCCGATATACAAGATTTGCAAGATCACGGACCCACGCCAGACCACTGCCTGCGCTGTGCCTGGTTACTGCAATTGCGAACGCTGAGAGGCAAGAGGAGAATGAATGATGACAAGAACGCTCACCCACTCCGTAGTGGTAGTTTCGATATTTCTGCTTTCCTGCATTTCCCATGCTGCTTCAGAGACCAGTTGGGCGCTCAACCTGCAACCATGCGAATGCCAACTTGTGAAGGGGGGGCTGGACGACCCTCTCTCAACCGCCCCGCTTATCCATTATCTGAGTTGCATAGGCGGGCTTGATGAGAGCGCGATTCTGACCGCGTTGGGCGAAAGCGGTTCTCCCTTGTCCGGCCGAGCGGGACGCGGAAATGCTGAGACTACAGTTCCATTGCTTGACGGTTCAAAAGAGGACATTGGACGAGTAGGGCTGTACTTATACAGTACTGGAAAGGGTTTGCTGCAAGATCAGGCGCTTATGGCACGCATGCGAGAGGCCGGACATTCCAGTGCCGATGTACGCCGAGCCGATATGTTTGCCCAGAGGGCAAGCATGGCAGCCACGCTGACAACGAGGTCTTTACGATTTAATGTTACATCGTCCGTGTTGGAATGGAGTCAGGGCCTTGTCCAGCCGCTTCCGGCGACGCAGTTTTCTGCTCTTGAATCATGGTTGCTGGATTTGTCGGCAAGTCTCCAATCTGGACAGGGTGGACCAGAGACAAGTGCTTATAATGTCACTGTTGCGATGATGATTTGGGCTAATAATGCGACAACGACGGCCTCATTCGAAAGGATCTATCAGTCCAAACTTAGACCCATTCTGCTTCACCGGGTATTGGACGCTTTTCCTGACTCAATTTTGGAGCGTTGGATAGCCACGAAGATCGCCGAAGTTGCCTCTAGTGACGACTGCTCTGACGATGAGAAGGCGCTTTTCCGCATGATTCTCGTTTACATGCCGCACGGCCCTGCAACGCAGACCGTTGTTCGCAAGTTATTGTTTCAGGACCCAGGCCATTTCTATCCGTACATTCCAGTGTTGGCAGAGGCGCTGTGCATCCAAAGCGGTGAGAGGGATGTGATAACAGAGGCAGAGGCCCTGCGCAGGCGCCTCGAGACTGCGGCGGATCACTTGCGACTGTCTACTTCCACCGTTCGCAAGTAATGGGGTTTTGACGAGCGCGTTATCTATGGACCAAGGTCTTGAAAGGAGCCGATGCCCATGATCATTTGTTTGTCGCATGTCACATGCAAGCGCTTTGGAACTGCAGTTCTGTTTTATCTCGTGCTTACCCTGCAGGTCCCGGCCGCTTCTGCTGCCAGCGCAATCGCTTCTGCGCGACGGTTTGAAGTCAACAGGAGTTTTGCTGAGGCTATTCAGAGTCTTGAGCCCGTCGCGGGGAATGTTTATAGCGTTGAAGCGCCAGAGGCCCTCTTTCTTATGGCTCGATGCCGATTGAAGATGCAGGATGCCGCGGGGGCAAGGGCAGATGTGGAACGACTGAGGCGTGAGCATCCGGATTCCAGTTACCTTGCGCGCGGTGAGTGGATGCTGGCTGGCGCGACAACCGGATCGGTGGAGCATCGGGCGTGGGTTGCCGAGCAGGAGGCGGCCAAGGCGTATGACGAGGCCATGAAGCTCTATCGGAACGGACAAACCACTACGGCATTGGAGAGATTGCAGCAGATTGTACAGGCACACGCTGATACGGGCGCACGATGGCGCGCTCAGGAATCGGCGGCTCATCTGCTGGTCAAGTTGGGGAAGGCTGATGCGGCTTTTGAGCAGTTCTCGGAGATTGTCTCGTCGCTCGCAGCCAAGGCCCCCCGTCCCCGCATCGTGGCCACGAGCCTGCGGAGAATGGCCGCGCTTCGTCAACGGGAGCACGATTATCGCGCTGCGGTTGAGTTCTACCTTGCCGCTGCAGAGGCAAGCGCCACCTCCGAGACCACATCGGAGAACCTGCTGCATGCCGCCGGCGCGTTTTTTGAAGTCGCACAGCAAATGGACTACACCAGCACGAAGCAGACCCCCGAAACTTGGAAATCGGTCCAGCAAGTCATTGAGTCCGCACGCGACGCTGCGGTGACCTCGGAAGTTGTGGCCATCGCTGACCTGATGTTTGTTGAAACCCTGTCATGGAGCCGCCGGTTCGAAGATACCGTCGCGAGTTCTACCGCCCTGATGGCCCAGTACCCACCGGACCGATTCTATCAGGTGCATTGGACACTCGCCTACTGCCGGGGGATGGCCCTCATGCGCCTGAAGCGCTACGCCGAGGCTGAAAGGCAGTTTGCTGAGATCATCCGTCAATGCGATCGCCCCCTCTGGCCGACGCTCGACCACATTGCTCGCGCAGCATATTTCCGTATCGGCTGCTTGCAAGCGCTTCGCCGACCCGACTCGGAAGTCATGCGGCAGAAACTTTTCCTGCTCAGCAATTACCCCAGTACCGTCTGGGCCGAGCGAATCCGGAACGGGGAAGCCCCCCGATGGTCATGCGCGCGGGCTGATGCCCTGCAAACCGCGGGTCTAAGGCCGGCCGGCGCAGCCCCCTTCCGGGGTCCGCGCCGTGCGAGGAACTGCCGCCGATCCGGGTGCTGGCGGAGCAACTGCTCATCAACCCGAACACCGTGGCGCGGGCGTACCGCGAACTCGAGGCCGCGGGCGTCGTGACGATGCGGCAGGGCGCGGGCACCTATGTGTCGGACGCCGGCTCGCCGCTGGCCCTGCGCTTCGCGGAGCCGCCGGCCGGGCAGCCCGCGCTGGCGGGCGCGCTGTGGTTCGAGGGCCCCGGGCGCGACTAGACCGCCGTATGCACTGGCCGACGCGAGGACATCGAACACGCCGCCGCGGCCACGGGCGCAGCCATCACGGCCGTGCGCCCGGCGTCCCTCGAGGACATCTTCGTCGCCCGCGTCGCCGGCGCCCGCACCGAACGCACCGGCGGGGAGGAGTGAAATGGACTCCCCTCTCAAGGCCAGGTTCGGGGAATACGCCGGGCGTTACGCACGCCGTGCGCCAGCGGTGCTGCTGACATACCTGCCCTTCATCGTCATCATGGTCCTAAAACTCGCTCATGTGACCGTCGATCAACGGGCGATAGACGGCCTGAAGATCATAAGCGCGCTGGTCACCATCCTGATATCGGTCATGCTGATTGTGCCGCTGCAGACTGACATCCGCGGACTCGACAACCCCGGGTTTCCGCGCCACCTTTTCCGCCTGCGGGTATCCACTGCTTATCTGGTGGCGGCTCAAATGGGGCTCGGCATCACGGGTGTTGTGACGGCGGCTGCGGCTGCGTTGCTGGTGCATTCGCTGGTTATCGGCGTATGGCTTCTTGGCCCGTTGGCGCTCCTGTTCAGCGCCACCGCCGCGGCAACAGCATTGGCCGTTGTGTGGGCCGTGGTCGGCTTCGTGTGGACACGGGCGTTTACGGGAATCGCGGTGGGGATCGCACTGCTCTACTTGTGGCCGCTTGCAGTAAGCCGTCTGCCTCAGACGCTGTCCGTGTCAGCCTGCGTGATCGTCATGCTTGTGGCGTGGGGCGTGTCACGCGCAGTTGTGGAGCGCGATCGCTCCGGCGGTGCATGGGCCGGCTGCGGTGTGTGGTGGCAGACGCGGTTTGGGCGCGCATCACACCCGGCGCCCAGAGTCACAGGTCTTGGGGCACGCTTTCACTCCGCCTTCCGGGCTCAACTCTGGCACGAATGGATGCTGCGCCATGCGGCCATCGTCAGAATTGTCGTTGTCTTTCTGGTGCTGCTCCAAAGCCTCTGGATCGTCCTGCCTTCCGCGGCGGTTTGCACGATGAATCGCCCGCAGATGCTGTTCGCGCTGGTGCTGCTTGGGCCATTCCTAGCACCGTTGTCCGCGTTCAACCTCACCCGTGGCGTGATGCCTCGGACATCCGCGCAGCCGTTCGCGACTCCGCTGTATCTCTGGTCCCGGCCCGTGACATCCCGCCGCATCAGCGCCGCGGCGCTCCTTGCGATGACGGGCATGCTCTGCGTCACGACGACCCTGCTGACCGCCTTGATCCTGCACTGGCTCGGGTGGGGGAACATCCCGCAATGGTATCAAAGATTCGGGCGCGACGAGGTGGTATGGGCTGCATTCACACCGGTCGCGGCCATCGCCGTGGCATGGACCAGCGGTTCCATCAGCATCACGGTGGCTCTGACCGGCCGCGTGGGGGTCTGGAACACTGTATGCTTCACGCTGCTTGGGGGAAATGCCGTGCTCGTGATTCCGTTTCCCATGCTGGGCGAGGACGCCGGAACACGGTTTGTTCTCAGCATGCTGTCGCTGCTATCGTGGTTCGTGGCGGCGATCATCTGTGCGGTGACGGTCGGCGCCTTCCTCCGTGCCGTCGGCTCAGGCCTGCTCGGCCCGGGCAGCGCGGCAGTTGCCGCAGCCATAGGCGTGCTGGTCGCGGTGCTCGCAAACTACTGGCTCCTGCTCAGCATCGGGCGCGGCGATCCAGGCCTTGTCCTCCTTCCCGTCGTGCCTATACTGCTCGGAGTCCTCGCAGGCGCCCCGGTTATCCTCGCCCCGCTCGCGGTGGCTTGGAACCGTCACCAGTAGTGCGGTGAATGCCTCGGCAGCGATTGCACTCAGGGCCACTCGATCCTCCGTCTGCACCCAGACTCATCGAACGCGGAACAGCACCCCGACGGGCGTTCCGTCCGGCGCGGTGAGGATACGCTCGCGGACGGCCGCAGGATACGCCTGCAGGAACTCCGCGCCGAAGCGGTCGCGACCGACGAAGAGCATGTAAAGCGGGCCGGACGCAGGCGCCAACCGCGTGAAGTCGTCGGGTGACCGGACCTCGAGGATCCGGTTGGCCCGCCCACGAGTCAGGAATCGAAACGACATGGCGCCGAACTCGATGGGCTCCATGAGAACCGTGGCATTGGGCGGCAAGTTGTTGACCTCGCGCGCCGCGAGCGTGGCCACGCCCTGATACTCGCGCCAAACATCGAGGCTGCGGGCATGAACTCCAAAGCACTGGTGGATGCCGGTTGCCATGAGCGCGACGCTCCATAAAGCAACGGCGGCCCGGGTTGCTGTTTGCCCGCGCATCACCGCCATCCGCCGTCGTGCCCACGCCCACGCCGACGCCGCACCCCCGGCAACCAAGAGCGCCGCCGGCACTGTTGCACCGATGGCACGCAGCGCGTGCGGCGCATGGCCGGAAAACACGCTTGGCAGCAGGAATAGGCCAAGCGCGGCAAGCGTCATCGTATTTCGCGGCCTCAGCGGACGCTGCAGCGCACGCCAGAGGCCGATCAGCATGAACACGAACAGCCATCTCGGCAGCAGGGCTCCGCCCGGAACGCCGTGTCGCGGGTTCGGATCGCCGCGCCACACAAACGCGGCCGCCAATTTTGCGGCATTGGCAAAGGGGCCTTCGGATGTCCAAATTTTGTCTAACGAAAGGTTGTGCTCCGAAGCAATCCGCTCATGCACGGCGTTGCGGCGCTCCGCAGACGCCAGTACAAGCGGTATGCACCCGGTCGCCAGCAGCGCCACCCCGATCCACGCGCCGCGCCAGTTCGCCACAATGCCCAGCCGTCGCCGCGTCCAATAATAAAGCGCCAGTACGCCGACCGTCAGCGGAAACGGCAGGTAACTGCACATGCCCGCGCCGCCCGCTGCCCCAGCCGCGGCCCACCACCCCGGGCCGCGCCCCGCCACGGCCCGGTGAAATGCCCCTGCTGTCAGTACGAAACACAGCGACAGCGTGCTCGCACGAAACCCGACGCGCGACAGGATCACATGCCACGGTAGCACCGCCAGCATGAGGGCCGCTCCCAGCGCCACGCGCCGCCCCCACAGCGGCCGCGCGAACCACCACAACGCCGGCACCGTCAGCGCCCCGGCCACAGCAGCGCCCATTCGAAGTCCCTCGGCAGAGATTCCGATCAGTGCGCACGACGGCAGTGCAAAAAGCGCCTGCAGCGGCTCTGCATCAAAGAAAAGCCACGACCACCGCCCCTCCTCCAAAACGGCCGCACACTGAAACAGCAGCCGCGCCTCGTCATACCAGAGGCCGGGTGGCACGCCTGCCAACCCTGCCATGCGCATCACCGCCCCAACAAGCGACACGAGCGTCAGCAGAGCCCACTCGCCCGCCCCAACAGCGCGTGCCTGCGTCGCCGTGCTTTGGCCGTTCTGAAGCATGGCAGCCATCCCGCTGGGCTAAATCGTTCGCGGCAAGCAAGACATGCCTGCGATCACTCGTCTTCGCGGACCCGCAAAAAAGCCTGACCGTTCAGATCATCTCATCATCCGCACCGCGGCGCCCAGTCAGATCCCGGCCGTGACCGCACCACTTCGAGGAGCGATCCGGCTGCGCCCCACCTCGAATTCGGATGACGATCACACTTGACTTGCTTGGGGGGGGAAATTGCGCGCGTCACGCTCGATGCGGGCCTGACACGAACATCCTGTTAGGAGGAGGTACTCGGTGATGAGAAATACAACGATGTTTGCCGTGGGGTTAGCGTCGGTCCTTGCTTTGACGACTCCGGCAGCGGCTGAGGACACCTGCGCATTGAATCAGTCGAAAACGGGTTGCCGCGGCGGATGCGATTGGCCAAAGGTGCGCTGGTGCACATTCCGGCAAATCGTGCCACCCGGCGGACAAAATCCTTTGCCAAAATGTGATTGTTTATGGTTTGGCTTTTTCTGACATCCGGCTTCCGTGTTCTAAGGGGCTCCTTGCCTGTAAGGGCCGGGATCCTCGGCGGAATGATGATCGCGTCCTGCTTGTGTGGTCAGGCGGCCCAACCTTTAGTGGATGGGCTGCCTGACTCCATCCTGAAATGGGAACTGCCAAACTTGCATGTCAAAGGGTGGGTGACCTTGAAACAGTCACCTAATCATCAGTTTCAAGGGCGCTTTGATTACTACCATTTTCGCGGCAGGGAACTCCTGAGGTTGACGGATGGGAGTGTGACCTTGGTCGTAACCTCCGGAACAACCGGCAGGCTCAAGTACTGGTCACGGGGCACCAACCGGTGTTTTGGCGGTATCATCGGCAACAGCCGCGACAACGGTTCAATTTTCAATATACCCGGCTATTTAGTCTTTTCGGCAGATATTGGCATCCTGCAGGGAAGAGAACCGGGGTTCACCGTTGAGAGTGTGAAGCGCTCTGGAAGCGACGACCTTCGCATTACGGCCCGTGTCGTGCACACAACGCCGTTTCGCCATCTGCAGCGGTTTGAGTTCCATCTTGTCCGGGGTCACTTATCAGAAACACGGAGCGCGACCTCCTATGACTACGAGTCGGATGCGAAACCGCACACATTTCGAGCGAGGTCGCGTTTGTCATATGAGGATTACGAGACTTGGGACAATGGGTTTGCCCTGCCGCGCAAGGTTTCCAGCCGCATGGAATCCCACTTGGGTCCCAAACCGCTGGTAGTGGAAAAATCCATTCAAGTCGAGGCAATCCAACTTCTGCCGGAGACAACCGACCTTGCGAAGATTGCCTCCAGCCTCACCAAGGGTTTGAGAACCGGACGCTGGCCGGCACCGCGCGAGACAGGCACCGAGGATGTTGCGCATATCCTCTTCAGGGCCATGCTCCAAACCGTTAGCGGTGTGCTGACCCTTGTGACAGGCTTTATCGGCATAGTCGCATGGTATTGGTACCATCGTCGGAGGCGGCGTGGATGCTGACCCCATGCCGAGCGCGCCAATGGCCCGGCGACGGTCATCAATCCCTAACGGCTCGAGTCGCGCTCTTGGCCCTTGTGGTCATTGTACTTAACCGCGAAACATCCACCCTTTTGTTGATGGGCTGGGAAATGATTCGCTCTCAGGCGGGCACGCTTTGGTTCGGGCTTGCTCTGGGGACTGTCGGAGTTTTGTCGGTTTTTGTGGGGCTGAGGGCCTTCGGTCCAGTGCAGAGGCTTGCCTTGGCAGGCGCGTGGGCAGTGATGGGCTTGACCATGGTTCAGGGCGCGTTCGTGATGGCTGAACTCGGCCACCATGGATTAACTTCGCGGTCATCATTGTTGGCGGCGAACGCCTGTCTATCTCTCGTGTTTGTTTGGTGTGTGTGGCGGTGGAAACCGGGAGATTTGGAGCAAATGGTTCGGACCGCGCTCATCATCGCCGGTTTGGCCGTGGCAGTTCCCTGTCTGGTTGAGTACGCCAGCCACACCTTCGGGTTGTTGGCCGTGGACCGAGGCTGGCGCACTCTTCATCCACGCGACGCGACGGGAGTGTATGGCGACACGGTGCGTGTGGGGTATGCGTTTGGCGGTCCCAATGCGGCTGCGCCCATGTTGGTGACCTGCTGGGTCGCATGGCTCGGCCGCGACCTGCTCACGCAGGGATTTTGGCAAGCGCGGTTGGCGAGGATCGCTGGCATGTTGCTGGTGGCGGCAGCGCTTCTACTGACCTATTCCCGCGCGGCCTATGTGGGGTTGGTTCTTCAGATGTTGCTGCTGGGCGGCGTTGCGTGGCACCGTATGCGGCGTTCCGCAGACCGGCCGGGCAGGCTGGGATTGGTCTTCGCGCTGTTTGCTGTTGGCGTCCTTGCACTCATCGCGCCGCATGCTGTCAGGCGCCTATCCTCCGTGGTGCTGGTGTCTGACGCGTCCGCCTTGAACCGACTCGCCCTTTACGCGGGCTCGGCGGAGTTTTTGATCCTGAGGCCTTTTTCTGGATGGGGCGCTGGGACATTCCCGCTGCTTTACTCAGCCTTTTTCCGGATTCCAGGTATTTCCTACCCTTATGCGGACGCCCACAGCGCGCTCTTTCTGACTCTGATCGAACGCGGTGCGGCGGGACTGATGCTCGCCATGCTGGCCATCACGGGGTTGTGCGTCAGGCAGACTTTGTTGCGAACCCCGCCTTGGTTGCTTGCCGCGCTGGCCGGCATGACTCCCTGTTATGTGTTGGACAACCCGGCATTCCAGTTGCACGGCCCTGCATTGCTCGGCCTGCTGACACTCGCTCCGCTGTGTGCCATCGCGTCGCAACAGGAACGCCGCTACGGTGTGCCGCGATGGGCCAAGTGGACGCCGGCCGCGCTGGTGGCTCTTTGGTGTCTGGGAGCCATCCAGCCATTTCCCGCGGCGCGGGACCTCGTCGAGATCCGCACGGAGAAATTTTTGAGTCGGCTGATCGGCCAGACAGGATTGGTGATGCAGGGTTCCAACGACGCAGTCAGGATGCACATTGGGCACACCGGCGATGCTCCGAGTGTGCTCGCGGGTCTTGCCGTCCTGACGGATGCTGCCCTGAATCGGGGGCATCGGCCGGTCGCTGTCCCCCATGAGGTCACAAGGGCCGTCTGTCGGGCGCCCGGTGACTGGACCGTAACATTCTCCGATGCGGCCACGCTGCTGCTCTCCCATCCCGCTCCGGAAACCGCCCGGTGGCTCCACGAGGCGATCCCACCGGGTGAACTGCGACCCTCCTGTCAGCGTTTGTTTGGGCACGACGGCTTTGCCTCGGCCACCATCGAAAAGCCCTGTCCCCAGTGCGGCAACCTTGATGTGGCCCCTGCCGGTCCCCTGAGACAGGAGGGTCTGAGCCGCTATGCCACCACGGCTTCGCTCTCCCGGATTGTGGATGCCTATCTGGCCCTGACGGATCCCGGCACGACTCAAGGAGAAGCCCTCAGCGAGGCCATACGCGGCGGTGGCGACCGGCTGGGTCTGACACGCCAACTTGTGACGGATATTCCTTGGGATTCAGTTTCGTTTTACACCGGCCGGATTCGCGAGGAAATTGTTTTGTTCCGCGACGGGTCTCACACTTGGGGCATCGCCGCGGCCTCACGCGCGCCCATGGACATCGCCCCCCGTGCCGACACCGCAATCAACCGCATGTTTGGTATGGCTGGATGGCGCATCTTCACGGCATTCGATGCGCTTCCCACCATGTGGGACGAGTGACACCCCTCCCGTACGATCTTACCCCGGGCATCTCGGGGCGAATATCCGGCTTGCCCAAGCGGTCTTTCCAGCCCGTCATGTCGTTCGCCAGATAAGGACGAGAGGCAAAAGCGATGAAGATTCATGAGCACCAGGCCAAGGAAATCCTTCGCAGTTATGGCGTGCGGACGCCCAAGGGCGGCGTGGCTGCCACTCCCGCACGGGCCGAGAGCGTAGCAAGGAAACTCCACGATAAAGAGGGGCTCGGCTTTCCGATGGTCGTCAAAGCCCAAGTGCTCGTGGGCGGGCGCGGCAAGGCGGGTGGCGTGAAACTGGCGCACTCCGCCGAGGAAGTGCGCGCCCGCGCCAAGGACATCCTTAAGATGGACATCAAGGGCGAGATCGTCAAAAAGGTGCTCATCGAGCAGGGCCTGGATATTGCCCGCGAGATCTACCTTGGCGTCATCATTGACCGCGCCCGCAAAATGCCCGTCTTCATGGCCAGTGCCGCGGGAGGCGTGGATATCGAGCAGGTGGCCGCCGAGACACCCGAGAAAATTCTCTTCTCCCCCGTGGATCCCCTCATCGGTCTTGCTGATTTTCAGGTGCGCGAGATGGCTTTCTTCACAGGCATCCCCAAGTCGGGTATGAAGGATTTTTCCGGCATCGTCCGCGGGCTGTATCAGGCATTCCTCGATCTCGACTGTTCGCTCGCTGAGATCAACCCGCTTGTGGTGACTGGCGCGGGGGAGGTCATCGCGGCGGACGCCAAGATGAACTTTGACGACAATGCGCTCTACCGCCACCCGCAAGTGGCCGAGTTGCGCGACGAGGCCGAAGAGGCGCCCCTCGAGCGCGAAGCCCGGCGGCTCAAACTGAATTATGTCAAGTTGGAGGGCAAAATCGGCTGCATCGTCAACGGCGCCGGACTGGCCATGGGCACGATGGACATTGTCAAGCACTTCGGAGGCGAACCGGCCAACTTCCTCGATATTGGCGGAGGGGCGAAAAGCGAGCAGGTGGCCGAGGCGTTGCGCCTCATCGTCCGCGACCCCAAGGTGAACACGATCTTTTTCAACATCTTCGGCGGCATTGTGCGATGCGACCTTGTGGCCCAAGGCATCCTCGATGCGCTCAAGACGATGCCCGATTGGAACACGCCGATCGTCATCCGTCTGTCGGGCACCAACGAGGAAATCGCCCGCGACATGCTCAAAGGTACGGCGCTGATTCCTGTTGGCTCGATGAGCGAAGGGGCGAAAAAGGCCGTGGAACTCTCAGCCCGGGCCTGACACCCGGGCGCGGGCGTGTGAATAACAACCCGCAAGTCTGATACGGAAAGAGGCCCCGCTCGTGGTGCGCGGGGCCGCCAATTCACTGACCGATTTGCCCGCCCCAGCGGGCCTGCGAGGATAACGATGGCTAAATGCGCAATCACCGGCAAGCGGCCCCGCGTGGGCAACAATGTCAGCCACGCCAACAATAAGACCAAGCGGCGCTTCCTTCCCAACCTGCAGAGGGTTCGGGTGGAGGTGGACGGCCGCGTGAAGCGGATGTGGGTCAGCACCCGCGCGCTGAAGAGCGGGTTGGTGAAAAAGGCCGGCTGAGCGCTGAGTGGCGCGACGCCGCCCGCCGCTCCAGCCCGCTGACGGGCAGCGCTTTGCCTCAATCATATGATTAGACACCCAAGAAGGATCCGTCTCGCCCATCTCCCGACTCCCCTCGAGCCGTTGACCCGGCTCTCTCGCGAACTCGGCGGTCCGGAAATTTGGATCAAGCGCGACGATATGACCGGCACCTTGCTGTCGGGAAACAAGGTTCGCAAACTGGAGTTCGCCCTCGCCGAAGGGGTGGCCCGACAAGCCAAGGTCATCATCACCGTTGGCGGCATCCAGTCGAATCATTGCCGTGCCACAGCATTTGCCTGCGCGCGCCTCGGCCTGGAATGCCACCTCATCTTGCGTGGAAGCCAGCCGGGCCCGCCGGACGGTAATTACCTGCTCGATCATCTGGCTGGTGCCCGGTTTACGCACTTGCCCGCTGAGGTCTATTCCACACGGCGTCCGGAAGTCGTTGCAGAACTGACCGAACACTATGCCCGGCAAGGCAAGAAGGCTTATTATATCCCGGTCGGAGCCTCCAACGCCATCGGAGCGTGGGGCTATGTGCGCGCTTACGAGGAGTTGCTCGTTCAGTGCCGCAAACGCGGGTTTGTTCCAGACCATGTTGTATCAGCCACCGGTTCAGGCGGAACCACGGCGGGCCTGTTGGCCGGTGCGACCCTGCCGGGCCACCATCGGGCCCGGATTTACGGTGTCATCGTTTGCGATGATATTCCCACCTTCGAGCGTGATATCCGCGCCATCCTCGAAGAGATGGCCCGGCGCTGGCATTTGGGCCTTGAGCCGGATCAAATACCAATTCAACTCCTCGACGGCTACATTGGGGAGGGCTACGCCGTACCGTATGAAGCCGAACTGGAGACCATCCGGTTGTTAGCCCGGACGGAGGGCCACTTGCTCGATCCGGTTTACACCGGAAAAGCATTTTACGGCCTCGTCGAAGAAATCCGAAAGGGGCGCTTCCGCAAAACCGACAAGATCGTGTTTGTCCACACAGGCGGGATGTTTGGTGTTTTCCCGCAGCGTGCGGCTTTCGGATTTCCCGAGGCACCCCTCGCGTGCGATCCGCAGCAGCCAGAGGCCAAGAGGTGAATCGCAAGATTGGAAACCCACTTGCTGAAGGGTGCGGGGGCACGGCGCAACACCAAGAGTTCGTGGGGCTATCTCAGTGCGCCAGACCCCGGAACTGGCGCGCTGGCCGCGAGCGCCTCAGCGCTCAGCCGCGCTCGATCCACTCCCGGAAGCGTCTGAACAGGTAACCCGAGTCATGCGGTCCCGGCGCGGCTTCCGGGTGATACTGGACGGCGAAAAACTTCTGTTTCTCGTCCTCAAACCCCTCGAGGGTGTTGTCGTTCAGGTTCACATGGGTGATGGCACAAGTTTTGGGGAGACTGTTAATATCCACGCAGAAGCCGTGATTTTGCGAAGTGATCTCTACGCGCTTCGTTTTCTCGTCGCGCACGGGGTGGTTTGCGCCATGATGGCCGAACTTGAGTTTGAAGGTGGTTCCGCCTGAGGCCAAGCCGAGGATCTGATGCCCGAGGCAGATGCCGAACATGGGCACGGCCCCCAACAGTTTTCTGACCTCGTTCACGATGCCCGGCAGTGCCGCCGGGTCGCCCGGACCGTTCGAGAGAAACACCCCGTCGGGTTTGTGTGACAACACTTCCTCGGCCGTTGTGCGGGCGGGAACGACGAGCACCCGGAAGCCTTGCGCCAGAAGCAGATCGAGGATATTCCTCTTTACGCCGAAGTCGTATGCCACTACGAGCGGCCCCTCGCCTGAGCCAGCCAACCCTTTCATGGACTCGGCGGCTGCGCCCCCCAAGGTGGCGTTGAGATCCGCCAGCGCCGGATGCAGACGGTGCTCGTAGGGCTCGGATACAGTGACATCATCCACGAGATTGAGCCCTTCCATCGTCGGGCTGGCGAGAGCGACAGCCTGAAGGGCAGCCACATCGTCAGTCTGGGTGGAGATGACCGCGCGCATGGCGCCCCGCTGGCGCACATGAAGCACGGCGGCGCGGGTGTCAATTCCTTCAATGCCCATCACACCATGACGGGCGAGGTAATCGTGAAGATGCTCCTCGCTGCGCCAATTGGAAGTGATCCGCGACACCTCTTTGACGATAAAACCGGCCACATGGGGGCGGGCGGACTCATGGTCGAGTTCATTCACGCCGTAATTCCCGATCAGCGGGTAGGTCATGACAACCATTTGGCCGCGATAGGAGGGGTCCGTCAGAACCTCTTGATAGCCGGTCATGCCCGTGTGAAAAATGATTTCACCGCAGGCCTGACCCGTGGCGCCAAAGGAGCGGCCGCGAAACACGGTACCGTCTTCCAGCACAAGCAGGGCAGGTATGTCGGGGCGTGTCATGTCAGTTCGTGCAGACCGGACGCCATCGAATGTATTCAGCGCAGGGGCGCAAGGGGAAAACTGATTGCCATTCGCGTGTGCCCGAGTCACCGATTTGAGCATCGTCATGACAGGGAAAAAACAGCCGCCCACCTTATCTCTTTACGCCACCGTCAGTGGTCGCGTGCAAGGCGTTGGCTTTCGCTACTGGGTCATTCAGGAGGCTTTGTCCTTGGGCCTGCGAGGGTGGGTGCGCAACCTGTCGGACGGTCGCGTGGATCTCGAAGCCGTGGGCGATGAGGCCGCGCTCAAAGAACTCGAGCGCCGGCTTTGGATCGGGCCGCCCGTTGCCCGAGTGGACGAAGTGACTGTCGAGTATCAGCCAGCCACCAAGGCCTACTCGGGCTTCCATGTGGCCTATTGAGCAGTCCGTCCCTTTTGGCGCAGGCTGGTCAATTGGCACCGCCCGTCAAGGTTGAGGTGCGGCCGCATAAAACAAGTCTGTTCAAAGCATCAGCATCGCCGCTCCCAGTTCGCAACTGGCACGCTTTGCGCCAGCACGCTGAGCAACCCCATCTACCGCTGCGAAGGAACCATCTCTGCCGTGAAAAAGATTGAGTGCATCATCAAGCCCCATGTGTTGGAACCGCTGCAAAGCGATTTGCTAGCGGCCAATGTCAGCGGCATGACCGTTTATGAAGTGCGCGGCTTTGGCCGTCAAAAGGGCCATTCGGAACTCTATCAGGGCAGCGAGTACATCGCGGACCTGCTGCCAAAACTCAAGGTGGAGATTTACGCAGACGATGGCGATGTCGAGCGGATCGTCGGAATCATCGCCAACACCGCCCGAACCGGAAAGATCGGTGACGGCAAAATTGTCGTGACGCCCATCGAGCACCTTGTCCGCATTCGCACAGGCGAAACGGGCCCGGACGCCATCTGAGGCGCAGCGTCGGCACCCGCTTTTTTGTTGAAGCGCGACCCGCCCCGCCACAACGCTTTGAGCCGCTGGGGTAAGGGCCCCGCGGGGTGAAACGACTATGATCATTATCATGCGGCCGGACGCAACCGAGGAGCAACTCGAGCACCTCGTTGATGTTGTCACGCAGGCCGGGCTTCAGGCGCACATCTCACGAGGCGCCGAACGAACCATCGTGGGGTGCATCGGCAACGATGCCCTCGCCGAGAACATTCCCTTTCGGGCCATTCCGGGCGTCGAGGATTTTGTCCGGATTCTCAAGCCGTACAAACTGGCTGCGCGCGAGTCCCAACCGGAAAAAACACGCATCATGTCGCGCGATGTGGTGATCGGCGGCAAGGAGATCGTCGTCGTCGCCGGGCCATGCAGTGTGGAGCCGAATTCTTCGATTTTTGAGACGGCCCGTGCCGTCAAGGCAGCAGGCGCGAAGATGTTGCGCGGCGGCGCCTTCAAACCGCGCACATCGCCATACGACTTTCAGGGACTTGGCGAGGAGGGGCTGCGCATGATGGCCGATGCGCGCGAGGAAACGGGCCTGCCCATCGTCACCGAAGTCATGGACACTCGCGATGTGGAACTGGTCTACCGCTATGCGGACGCGTTCCAGATCGGAACCCGCAACGCCCAGAACTTCCAGTTGTTGCGCGAGGTTGGCAAATACGACAAACCGGTTTTCCTCAAGCGCGGCATGAGCCAGACCATCAAGGAACTGCTGATGTCGGCCGAATACATCATGAGCCAAGGCAATCGCGAGGTTATTTTGGTGGAGCGCGGCATCCGGACTTTTGAGACGGCCACTCGCAACACGCTCGACATTGCCGCGGTAGCCGTGCTGCAGCGCGAGACCCACCTGCCGATTTTTGTGGATCCCAGCCACGCCGCGGGCGATTTCCGCTATGTGATCCAACTCTCGCTGGCCTCGGTGGCATGCGGGTGCGACGGCCTCCTGGTGGAAGTGCACCCAAATCCGGAGAAAGCCATGAGTGACGGGGCGCAGACCCTGCGATTCGAGAAATTCGAGAAATTGATTCGCGACATCCGGCCGGTGGCTGAGGCCGTCGGACGCGCGGTGTAGGAG
>JAOAAY010000001.1:257875-272738 GCA_026418615.1 Candidatus Sumerlaeaceae bacterium
GTGTAGGAGCCGCTCTCTCTGATCATGGGCGACTATGCGTTTCGGGAACTGGCCATCGTCGGCGTCGGCCTCCTTGGCGGCTCGCTGGGACTTGCCTGCAAGGAATCCAAGTTGTGCGAGAAAATCGTTGGGATCGGGCGCTCACAGGAGCATCTCGACGACGCACTGGCTGTTGGCGCTGTAGACACGGTTACCACGGATCTCGTGAAAGGTGTTTCGCGCGCGGATCTGATTGTCCTCTGCACGCCAGTTCGCCACATCGTTTCGATCATCCCTCAGGTCATGCGCGCAGCCAAGCACGGTGCAATCGTGACGGATGTCGGCTCTACGAAAGGCTCCATTACAGCAGCGGGCGAGGCCGTTACCCCGCGGCGCGGCGGGCGTTTCGTCGGGTCGCACCCGATGGCGGGCTCGGAACACAGCGGCGTGCGCCACGCCAGACCCAACCTTTTTGCTGGAAGCACCTGTTTTGTCACCAAGACGCCCCGCACCGATTTGGCTGCATTCGCCCGCATTTGCCGCTTCTGGCAGGAATTGGACTCGCGTGTGGTGATCGTCCGCCCCGACCGCCACGACCGGCTCGTGGCCCTCATCTCGCATCTCCCCCACTTGCTGGCCGTGGCACTCGTTCGCGCGGTTGACGCCTCAGGCGAGGATCGCAACCTGATCCGCGGAATTATTGGAAACGGCTTTCGCGACACAACCCGGATCGCCCACGGACATCCCGCGCTGTGGCGCGACATTTTCAGCGAGAACCGTTCCGAAATCGGACGCGTCGCCGAACTGCTGCGTAACGCGCTCGACGACCTGATGGCCGGCATGGAGGCTCCGGAGGAGCGGCTCGAACCGCTTCTTGAGCAGGCGAGCCAATATCGAGGTTTCCTTGATCACCGCTGACAGGGCTCCGGCGTCGCCCGGCAATCCCGCTCCCGTCCGCGACTCCGGCTGGCGCGTCGCCGCCTATTTGGTTCTGTTTGTCCTTCTGAATGCGGTGTCCAAAGGCTGCTTTCTGCATCTGAACGCCGCGGAATACACGGACGGAATTCTGCAACTGACCGTGTTTTCCAACCGCGCAGGTCTGTATGGACCGCTCTACGGGGCGCTGGCTTGGGCCGTGGCGCAAACCGGACTGGACCTTGAACTGGCCGGGCGCATCGTGAGCGTCGCCGCAGGCACGCTGGCGGTTGTCCCCGTTTACCTGATGGCACGCTGGCTGTATAATGATTCTGCGGCGCGATTCGCCGCGCTCTTCTATACGCTCTCCCCTCTCGTGCTTCGCTGGTCCTTGCATGTCATGACCGATACGCTGTTCCTTCTGCTGTCAGCAGCAAGCATGCTGGCGTTGGTGCGCGCGATGTGGATTCTGCGCGCCACGGGGCAGCCGCGCGCTTACCGTTTCCAACTGGACCGGTTGACGGCGACGGCCTCGCTGTTGGGGGCCCTTGCCGTGCTGACGAGATATCAAGGCATTGTTATTCTCCTGCCCCTCCTATGGTGCGTCGGCGCTGCAGCGAAGCGCACACGCTCCGTTCCTTGGCTGACGGCCTTGTTCAGTCTGGCGTGGCTCGCCCTGCCGGTTTGGCTCTGGTGGCACGGCTTCGAACATATCGGCCAGTTTAGCGAGCGCACAACCGGTGAGTGGATTTCGACCGTACTGGCCTATATCAACCTGATCGAAAGTTTCGTCCTGATCGGTCCGTTTTATTTCACTTACCCTGTCGCCGCGTTCGCGGTGGCGGGTCTTTTCCGTCTCGATTACCGGCAGCCGGCCGTGGGGGCATTCATGCGCGTGTGGAGCGTGTTCGCCATCGCGATCCTCCTTCTGCACGGAGCATTTGGGTCCTTTCAGTACCGCTACATGCTGCCTGTCCTGCCGGCTTTTCTGGTGTTGGCCGGCGCTGGGTGTGCGTGGGCCGAGGCGGCCTGTGCGGCACTGCAAAAACGGCTGCGCTTTTCACTGATCATCCTGGCGTCCATTGTTTACATGACTCTGCTGGGCGCGGCCGTTTTGGTATTTCAGCGCCAAACCTTCGGGGACCAGAAAGACGCGGCGAAGTTTGTGGCGGCCCATGTATCACCAGACACAAAAGTCGTGGCCAATGAGCAATACGGCCATCGCACCGATTTGGGCTGCGTCAAACTCACTTACTGGACGGGACGGAAAGTCGAACTTCTGAGGCCGTACCTGCCGCCAAGACCCGGCTATCCGCCAAAAGAATATCTGCCAAACGGCACCATTGTCATCCTCAGCGATGCTTACGGCGGCGGGGATTTACTCGATTCCATCCTCGCCGAATTGGTCTTCTTCTACCACATGAGGATGTACACCGACTCATTCCATACGACTGTCTACCCGATATTCGATGACAACATGATGCATCCGATTTATAACCAGAATCCGCTCGGCTGGGTTCTTCGCTACACGCCTCAACTTTTCTCCACTCATGTCTATGTGCTCGACTCGCGGCGCACACAGGCGGAGATCGGTGAACTGATCCGCCGTCAAATCCCGCCGCCCGGGACAAGACCCATCCGCGGGCCGGACGGACGACTTACCGTCTGGGGCGATCATGTGGTTTCCCGGCCCGATGGAGTGACAACCACGTCCGCAGACGGCGTGTCCACTGCCGCCGACACCACAACCGGACCGCCGACATCCGATATCGTCACGACCGCACCGACGGCGACCACGACCGGGGTGCTGGAAGGTGTGCCGTCCACTACCGTGCCCGCTTCGGTCAATGATGCCGACGCGCCGCCTGCTGAGGCGGTCCTACTCCCCGCGCCATGACGCGAAAGCGCAGACAGAAATCTGCCGACAGATCGGGCGCGGCGGCGGTCGCGTCGCAACCACGGCTCGAGCCTGCCACGCCGGAACTCGCGGCCGCAAACAGACCGGTACTCATTGCGGCAATCCTGACGGCAGCCGTGGCCTTTTTCGCGTATGTGCGCACACTGGCGCCCGGGATGCACTTCGGCGACGGCATGGAACTGTCAACCGCCGCACGCGTCCTCGGCGTGCCGCATCCGACCGGATATCCCATTTACATGCTGCTTCTGAATGCGTTCACTTGGTTGCCACTGGGTGAAGTGGCCGCCCGCACGGCACTCGCGAGCGCCATGGCCATGGGCGCGTCGGCAGGGCTGACAACGCTGATCGTTAACGACCTGCTCGCCTCAGCCGTGCCGCGCATGGATCGCAAGGCTGCACTGATTGCGGCGGCATGCGGCGGCCTGACCTGCGCCTTTTTGCGGCTGGCGTGGGACAATGCCGTCGTCACCGAGGTTTACGGGTTCCATCTGCTTTTGATGCTGGCCTTTTTGCGCGCCGCGCAAGGTCTCGCCGGTCAACGCCAACCGCGCGCCTTGGCAATGGCCGCGTTAGCCGCAGGTCTCGGCCTCGCTCACCACCGCCTTGCCATCCTGGCACTGCCGCCGCTTGCAGGCCTTGCCTGGCATCTGTGGCGAAGCGAGCCGCAAGCCGCGCGGCGCCAGATCGCAGCGGCAACCCTTTGCCTGATCGTCCCGCTGGCGTTTTACGCGTACTTGCCGCTTCGGGCGGCAGCGCGGCCGCCCCTGAACTGGGGTGACGCATCGTCTCTGCGCGGCTTTCTGGATCACATCCGGGGCCGCGGTTATGTGGAGTACCGCATACTCCAGCCTGTGCCGGGACAGGCTTTTGATCCTGGCCTGTATGCGCGATTTCTATCGCTCGTGAGCCGGCAGGCTGCGGGCGCGTTTTTGGATCAGATCGTGCCGGTCGCCATGACCAGCGTGAGCGATACGGCATTCCAGCGGACCTTCCCGATTCCTGCCTTTTTCCCTTCCCCTGTGCGGCCGGGCGTTTTCACCCAGCCGCTGTCGGGCGGTGTCGAGCGTTTATTTGGTATGCTTCTCGTCGTGGCCTTGGGTTTGGGAGCGGTCGGCATCACGACACTGCTACGCCGGGCTCCGATCCCCGCTGCTGTGGCGCTGGCGCTGGCGGCCCTCCATTTGTCTATGATTTTGCTATACAACATAGCGGATATCGGCGATTACTGCCTTGTTCCGTTCTGGTTTGGCTGGGGCGCAGTGTGGATCGGGTTACTCGTCGGGGGCGCGCGGCTGCTCGCCCGGGTTCAACCCGTGACCGCTCTGCGGCCGGAGATGGCCTACGCACTTGTGGTGCTGCCGCTGACTGTTGCCGCGGTTAACTTTCCGCGATGCGATCGCAGCAAGGATACGCAGGCCGAGGAATTCAGTTACTTCATCCTGCCCGAGTCGCGTGAGTTGATGCCGGAGGGCTCCGTGCTGATGACAGCAGGAGATGCCGACATTTTCACCTGCTGGTACCGGCAAATTGTGCGCAGAGAACGGCGGGATGTTCTCGTCTTTGGCTCCAACTTCGTCCACAGGCCGTGGTATTCGAGTTTCTTCACGGACAAACAAATTGCCGACTACGGCCTGAAGTTTGCCGCTGCAGTGCCTACGGGGGCAGAGTCATTTGCGCAGCAGTTGCGGGAGGGTTTGCTTGAAGCGAATGTGGGGCGTGTCCCCGTGTTCACGACGCTCGAGGATCCGTTGGTGCTACAGGAACTCAGCCGCCATTATCTCATCCGGCCTGTGGCGGCTAAAGGAGTGCGCGGCCTGCTCCCCGGCACGGTGGAGACGACGGTGACACTGCTGCGTCTCGAGCCTCGCGGGATGCAGTCCCAACCCCAATGAAATCCAGCCAAGCGATGCCCGACTGGCGCTGGCAGGCCGCAGGGGCCTTCTGTGTGGCGGTTACGGCTTTTCTGGTTTATCTGATGACTCTCAACCCGCGTCTGCAGTTTGGGGACGGCCCGGAACTTGCTGCCGCCGCGTATGTTCTAGGCGTGCCCCACGCCACCGGATATCCCTTATACATGCTGTTGCTCAAGTGTTTTACGGCACTGCCCTTCGGGGAGGTTATCACCCGCACAACACTGGCCAGCGCGGCCTTCATGTCGCTGGCCTGCGCTGCCGCCAGCCTCGTCCTGATGCGGGCCATCAGCCGCCTGCTGCCCTTTTGGCAGGCGCGAGCAGTCGCCGTGACCTCTGTCGCCGGCGGTCTTACAACCGCATTTCTTTTCGACACATGGAATCAGGCGACGCAGACGGAGGTCTACGCGCTTCAGTTCCTGCTGATGATGATTTTTGTTGTCTTGGCCCAGCATTACCTGACGGATCAGCGTCCCCGATCGCTCGCTGTGCTTGGACTTGTGTGCGGGCTAGGACTGGCACATCATCGCCTAAGCGTCTGCCTTGTTGCCGGATTGCTTTACCTGTCATGGATGCATGTGGCCACCGCAACCATCGGGGCAAACGGATCCGGCGCTTATTTGTGGCAACGCGTCCGCCGCTGGCTGGAGGCGGTTGCAGCATGGATGATCGCCGCTGCATGCCTCGGGTTGTATGCGTATCTTCCGTTGCGTGCCCGCACATCGCCTCCGGTGAACTTTGGCGACCCGCGCACGCCTGCCGCCTTTTGGGAACATGTGCGCGGGGCAGCGTACTTTGAGAGGTTTTTCCTCAGGCCGATACCCGGGCAAGAATTCACCCCCCGTCAGTATGCGCAGTTCGCGGCATCTCGGTCCGTGGACCTTGCCGGACGCATGGCCGACATGCTGTTTCCGTTCCGTTTTAGCCTCGAGTGGGATCCGCTGACCGAGCGGTGGTCCCCGCGGCCGGAATGGCCCGCACGATGGGCCGGGCTTGTCATCGCAATACTGGGCGCGGCCGGCCTCGTACTTCTCGCGCGGTGCTGGCCCTCGTTTGCGGCCAGCCTGATGATGGTCGCTGCGCCGAATGTCGCTGTCGCCTACCTTTACAGCATTCCCGATATCGCTGATTATCTTCTGTTTCCGCTTTGGGTGGCCGGCGCCGGCGCGGGAATGGCCCTGATGGTTGCCGCCCGCAGCGTCGGCCGTTTTGCGCCGCATTTTCAGCGGCCCGGCACCGCTTGGGTGTCATGGATTTTGCCGGCCGCGCTGTTGGTCGCGAATTTAGCCCGCTGCGACCGCAGCAGCGATTTCGGAGCGGAGCATTACAGCGCCCTGATCATGCCGGAGTCCAAAGTTATCATGCCACACGGCTCCATCCTCCTCACGGGCGGGGACAATGACCACTTCACCTGCCTGTATCGGCAGGTGGCTCGCGCTGAGCGCACGGATGTCCTCGTTTTCAGCGCCCCGTCCATAAGCCTTGGGTGGTACGCGAGAATGTTTACGCCCGCGCAACACGCCGAGTACCGGCTGCGTTTCGCAAATTCACTGCCGCTGGGTCCTCTTGCGTTTGTCAAACAACTTGCTGACGGCGTCATTGATGCCAATCTCGGCCGGCACGACATTTTCACGAGCATCACGGATCGTGATGTCTTGGCATCGCTCGACCGCCGCTATGGGTTGGAAGCCGTGGCTTCGCGGACCATCACAGGGCTGAGTCCGTACTTGCGCGAAACAACCGCAACCCTATACAGAATACTGCCTGAACGCCGAAAGGAGCGTGCCCCATGACCGCTGAGTTCTGGAAAGGCCGGCGATGCCTTGTGACGGGGGCTGCTGGATTCATCGGCAGCCATCTCGTGGAACGCCTGCTGGACCTGGGTGCGGAGGTTACCGCATTTGTGCGTTACAACGCCGCGGGCAGCCGCGGGCTGCTGGACCGCCTGCCGCTGCAAGATCAGCAGCGCCTGCGGGTCGTGTCGGGCGACCTTTGCCACGGCGACTGCCTTGACGAGGCGTTCGAGGGCCAAGAGGTGGTGTTCCACCTCGCTGCGATCATCGCCATCCCTTTTTCCTACATGCGACCGGAACAGGTGGTGGAAAATAATGTGACGGCCATGCTCCGGGTTTTGGCCGCCGCCCGGCGCCACGGCGTGGCGCGATTGGTTACAACCAGCAGCAGCGAGGTGTACGGAACGGCGCAGCGTGTGCCCATTGATGAGAACCATCCGCTCGAAGCCCAGTCCCCCTATGCTGCCAGCAAAATCGCCTGCGACAAACTCGCGCAGGCGTATCATCTCAGTTATGGGCTGCCGGTCGTAACCTTGCGGCCGTTCAACACTTACGGGCCGCGCCAGTCTGCGCGGGCCATCATCCCAACCATCATCACACAAGCCCTTACGAGAAAACAGGTTTTTCTGGGAGCCATGCATCCGACGCGCGACCTCAACTTTGTCACGGACACGGTGGAGGGTTTTATCCGCATCGCCCAGACCCCGGGCATCGAGGGGCGCACCTTCAACATCGGCAGCGGCGAGGAGATTTCCATCGGCGATCTGGCCGACCGAATCATTCGGCTCGTTGGAGGCAAGGTGCCGGTCATTTTCGACGCAACTCGCATTCGCCCCGAGGCGAGCGAGGTGACGCGACTGGTGTGCGATGCGACGCGTGCCCGCAACGAACTGGGCTGGAAACCCGCGGTGGGGCTCGACGAAGGCCTGCAGCGGACGATTGACTGGGTGGGACAAAACCTTGGTTCCTACCGTCCCGCGGAGTACAATATATGAGCGGCGCGAGCGCCCTGGGGATCGCAGTGCGATGAGTATCGCCGTCATCATGGCTGGCGGTGAGGGCAAGCGGTTGCGCCCGTTCACCAATTCCATTCCCAAACCGCTGCTGCCCATCGGTCGCAAACCCATTGCCCAACTCATCGTCGAGCGGCTTCGCGACGCCGGCTTTGGCGACATCGTCATGTCCTTGGAGTATGGCGCGGACCTGATCCGCGCCTATTTCCGCGATGGCAGTCAGTTCGGCGTCAACATTGACTATTTCATCGAGCCAGTCAAACTGGGAACGGCGGGGTGTCTGTCGAGAATTGCCCGGCTCCAGTCGTCGCCATTTTTGGTCACTAATGGCGATATTTTGACCGACCTCGATTACCGGGCCTTGCTGGATTTGCACGCAGCCTCGGGCGCGCCGCTGACGCTGGCTGTGCGCCGGCAGGAACTCCCCATTCCCTACGGGGTCGTCAGCGTTTCCGATGGGCAGGTCATATCCATCGAGGAGAAGCCGCGCTTCGACTACTGGATCAACGCAGGCGTGTACGCTCTGTCACCTGAAGCGCTGGGACACATCCCTTCCACCGGTCCGTTTGACATGACAGATCTTGCTTCTGCCCTCCTGACCGCGGGGCAGCCCGTGCGCGTTCATGAGATTACCGGTTTATGGTTTGACTTGGCCACCGCCGATGACTTTGAGCGCGCGATCGAAGATCTGGCTCGCCGCGCTCCAGGAATCATCGGGCTCTGAGTTCGACCGGGATTTCGGGCCTCGATCAGGCGGCCTGAGCGGCACGAGCCTCGAGTTCGTCGGCACAACGCAGCGGCACGCGCAAATCGCCTTTGCCACAGCCCATGCGAATATCGGGCTTGCGTCCGCCGTGATAATCAGATCCGCCGGTAACGACCAGACCGTAACGGCGCGCAAAGGCCAGGTAAGTATTAGTCTGTTCAGGCGTGTGCAGGCTGTAATAACATTCGATTCCGCCCAAACCACAGTCTGCCAGGTGCCGGATGACATCATCCAATGTTTGTCCGGCCGGCAGGGTCAGCAGAGACGGGTGCGCCAGCACAGCCACACCGCCGCACTCGCGAATGAGGCTAATCCCCTGCTCTGCCGTGAACCGCTCGCGGTCGAAGTACGCCGCTTTCCCCTTGGCCAGATACTTGTCAAAGGCCTCCCGCGGCTCGGCGACATACCCGCGCCGAACCATGACGGCTGCGAAGTGAGGGCGCCCAATGATTTTCCCGCCTGCCTGGGCCAGCACTTCGTCGTAAGTCAGTTCCAGCCCCAATTCGCACAGCCGTGTGACAATCTGGCGGTTGCGTGCTTCGCGCCCGGCGATGATACGCTCCAGTTCGCGCTCGAGGATGTCCCTGCCGCGAGTGAAACAATAGCCGAGCATGTGAATGCCGCCGCCGTCGGCCAACTCGACGCTCAGTTCGATGCCCGGAATAAATCGCAGTCCGTTTGCGCGAGCCTCGGCCTCCATGGCAGCCACACCACCGAAAGTATCGTGATCCGTCAGCGCGACAGCCTGCAATCCGAGAGCCATGGCTTCGGCCACAAGTTCCGAGGGCGAACATGTGCCGTCAGAGGCCGTGCTATGCATGTGAAGATCGCAGCAGATTTCGGGGGCGGCGGGCGTGGTCATGTGCGCTTCAGTCGCAAACGGTTTTTAGGTCAGGCTCCTGCGTCTTCGGCCAACTATTGGTTATCCGGATCGACTTTTTTCCCCGCAGGTGTCGGCTTGGGGAACCGGGGATGGGTCATAACGGGTTCACGCTCGGCCGGGTTGTTGCGCTGCTGCCAGCGTCGAATGGCTTTCTCCTCCGACGGCTTGCGTGGATCCGGGTTTCCAGTCAGGACGGCTTGCACGATGTTGCTGGCCATCTGCCGCAACAGACGGTCGCGCGATTCCGTGTCGGTTTCGGCAATGGAGCGCCGGTCATCCGTTACATATTGAATTGTTGCCGGCACCGTGTAGGTGGCTATCGGAGCCACGCGGTCGGCATCGTACGGATCCCACAACTCGATGCGGCACTCCATCGTCATTTGATTGAACATCGGGATCCGGTCGCCGCCGGTTGCGTTGGTGAACTCGGTGAACCGCCGGATGGTTCCTTCCAGCCGCACATCAGCCTGCGCGTTGGGAACCACATCGAGTCTGCCGTCAGACATGAAAGCGTCGTTGACATAGAGGGTCAGGTCGGCCTGCGCGCCGAACAGTTGCGATTGATTCTTGAACTGGCGGATATAAATTCTTTTGATATGCTCTGGCAACACGCGACCTGGCGGTTCCACGATGGCCGCGCGAAGATGCGGACCGCATGCCATCGCGCCCACCAGCGCAAAAACCGCCGCCCACGCACCCCGCCGACCATTCCCTGTGCTCATACGCATGACTCTTGGTCCCTTCCTCTACTATCCCGCTTCATAACAAACGCTACTGGATGTCAACAATCTGTGCATCGCGCGGCCAATTGGGTCGAAACACGCTCTCAGCAATCGGGACATTCAAACCGAGAGTCTGCAAATCGAGATTGGCCGTCGTCCGTGACCCGTCCAGAGCACCCAGCGAGAACTGCGACGGCAAAACGCGTTCATCATCCGTGACGAGGATTGTCAGGTATTCGAAGTTAGCCTCCGCCTTATTGTGGGGCGTCAATTGAATACCTTTCATTCCTTTGGGCACGCCCTCGGTCAAGACCTGCGCTGCAAAAACACGAAGAACCTCATCGGTCTTCTCTCCAAATCCCAGCAGCAGAAAGTTCAGGTCTTGGGCCGTCTTTCGGTTCTGAAACCGGTAGCGCTCCACTTGCTTGAGGTCCTTGACATACCGGTAAGAATAGCCGTCCGCAATCAGGTTGGTAGACTCCCGCGGCGGTGCATAGTCCACGCGGAAGTTGTCGGGTTTGCGGACAAAGAAAGTTGCCTGTGATTCGACCTTTTCATCAAAAGCCGGGTCAACCCGGATCTGACGAAACCGACCTTGGATCGTCCTCACATCCGCATAGCGCGTTTCGAGGCGCCTCAGCAAATCCACCGCCTCGGGATCATTCGTTCGCTGACGCGGACTACCTCCGCCGGCCCGACCCGCCTCGGCCGACGCCGGAGGCTGCTGAGCGGGTAGTAAACCGGTATCGGCTATCATGATCGCCCCGGTCAAAATGAGGGCTGCGCCCCAGCCCGATGCAAGATTCAAGGCTCGCTGGCTCCTTTTCACTCGTTTGCTTATGCCAAGCACCCCTTTTGATTCGCAGGCTCACCCTGGTAAGTATTCAGGCGGTAGGGTTGCAAAAAATGTTCTTGCGAATTCAAGTCAGACTGCGGTTTTCTTGAGGCGTCGGTTTGTGGGGCTCACCTGTAGGAGGTTTGGCCTGTATGCGTATTCTCATCGTGGATGATAACCCCGAAGCCCTGTTTGTTGTCGAGTCGTTTTTGAAAACACTTGGGCACAAGGTTTATGGCTTCACCGACGGACGCGAGGCTCTGCTCTGGCTGAAGGAATCCCAACCAGAAGTGATCATTGCCGACCTCTCTATGCCAAAGATGGATGGCTTCGACTTTCTCAAGCATGTGCGCGCGCAAAGCGCTTACGCAAAGGTTCCCGTCATCTGCATCACCGGTACGGATGCCACGGACGAGCAAATCGGGGCGGCGGGCTTTTTTTCAATCTTGCGCAAACCGGTGACTCTACTCGATGTCATGGGAGCCATTGAACAGGTGCAATACGCTGCCGGCACCATGCAGTAGACCGCAAGTCGTAAAAAGGCGGATCCTTCCGCCGGCTTTTTCTCTTAACCCCGCGAAGCGGTAGGGGCAGCACAGACGACTGCAATCTCATGAGCCATGGCGTCCGCTATGCGCATTTCCGCGCCCTTTATTTTGTTGGGCAGATGCCCATCGGGTTCTATCTTCCTTTCTTCGTGCTCCATCTTCGCGACGAGGTGGGCCTGACTCCCCTGCAAATCAGTTATGTGTTTTCTATCGGCGGTCTCGTCATGTTGCTTTTCCAGCAGGCATGGGGCTACGCGGCCGATGTGTGGTTTTCCAAGAGGACGCTGTTGATCCTGACCACTGTCGGGTCTGGGCTCCTTTTTGCGGTCGTGGGCGGGATCCGGGATTTTTCTGCACTGATTAGCGTTTATTTCTTTTACACAGTTTTGAGCACGCCGGTCTTTCAACTCCAGCATGCGCTGCTCTTTACGCACGAGGGCAGTCACCACCGCTTCGGAGGAATTCGGGCCTACGGCTCGCTCGGCTTCGTGGTTGCCAACATGGCAGCCGGTATAGTGGCCGACCGGCTCACAGGTGGAAGAGTCTGGTTTGTGTTCCCGGCTTATCTGGCCACGGCCATTGTTGCCGCTCTGATCGCGGCGCGGCTTCCGGAGCGCAGACATGTTAATCCGCACCGCCCGACTTTTGTTGCGGTGCAGACCTTTTTCATGCGCCGTCCGGAGGTGGCGCTTTTCTTAATGATGGTGTTTTTCTATCAGGCTGCCCACTCGCTCAGTTACGCCCTGCAGGGCTTGCTGATGGCCGGGCTCGGCGCAGACAATCGGACAATCGCCATGTCCTACAGCCTTGCCGCTGTGTTGGAAATTCCCGTGTTCTTCGCGGCAAACCGCCTAATCCGCCGATTTGGCGAAATGCGACTCATGGCCGCCGCTGCTGCCACTCAGGCTGTGCGCTGGCTCTTGGTCTGGGCGGCCGACACGCCGCAACAGATCGTCATGATCTCCGCCCTTCACGCCATCACCTTCGGCGTCTTTTTCGCCTGCGCGGTGAGTTATATGAACACACATGCAGGGCCGTACTACAAGGCCAGCGCCCAGACGCTCCTTGCCCTTGTTTATTTTGGCATGGCGTCCCTGATTGGAAATCTTGCAGGCGGACAGGTGATGTCAGGAGGTATTCTTGCTTCTTTCGCCAGTCGCGCAGCCGCTTGGATTGGCCTGCCGGATCACGGCGACTTGGCCAATCTTTACTTGTTCTCGGCATTTCTTGCAGTGTTGGCCTTGGTCCTTGCGATCGCGCATTTGGCTCTGGAGCGCCGGGAGCCGCATGCAGGGGCGAGTGTCGGGGCTCACTCGGATTAGAGCCGTGCCGCGAGTTTCGCCTTGCGGGCGACCGCATTTGTGGCGACACAAAAACCCGCGAGGCAGCCAAGAGTGCTGCTGCACAACCTCGTCTAAGGGAGGGCGCGTAGGTCCATGCCGTTGATCCGCACCCATCGCAATTGGGCGGCTTTTTTTTGCCGCGCTGCCCTCGCGGGCGTCTTCATACCCCACGGGCTGGACAAGTTGTATGCCTATCCGCCTCTCGGCTGGGCCGGGCCGGATGCGTGGGCCACGCAAGTAGTCGAGATGCTGCAGTACGAGTGGATGCCCCTCGAGTACAAGATCTGGTTGTCACAGGCCAGCGCTTGGACAGAGGTCATTGCCGGTGGCCTTTGTGTCGTGGGACTCCTCGTGCGCGTGGCCATGATCCCGCTCATGATCAACATTGCCGCGGCCATTGCCCTTGTGAGCGGGAAGAACGGCTTTTGGATCAATCACACGGCCGGTGGGGTTCCCGCGCCAGGCTTTGAGTATCACATGGTTCTCTTGCTCGTGGCATTTGGTCTGCTCTGCTCGGGGGCAGGTTCTTTATCCTTGGACAAATTGATTTCCAGCGAACCCGACCTCGACGAGTATGAGGAGGAATACATTTACGAGGAAGACGAAGACGAGGAGGAGCCTCGGCCCTGACGCGAGCCGGGTCAGCGGTGGAGCGATAACCAGAACGGTATCGTCAACATCGCGAGCAGGTAGGTGACAAACAGACTGACAGCGACGAGGCTGGCGTTGCCCCCAAAGCGTTTCGCCACGAGACTGATGTTGGTGGCCGGCGGCATGGTGGCCTGTAGCAAAATCACAAACGCGAGCAACGGATCCGCCAGCCCGGTCAGTCGCAGAGCGCCGAGGGTCAGGGCGGGGATGAGCAGCAGTTTCACCACGATCACGACAGCAAGCCCGCGCGGGTCGAAATCCTGAGACCATCGGGCCTCGGCCAGCACTCCGCCCAGCACAATCGTCGCGAACGGGACCATGGCTTCGAGGCAGAGTTTCGTGAAGGCGGTCAATGGCCGGGGTAGTCCGATACCTGCCATCGTGCAGAGTTCTTTCACGGCTATGCCGGCAACAACGGCCAACAGAAGCGGTGAGGTGACCACGGAACGCAAGAGTGCCAGCGGCTCCACCCGAACGCCTGCCTCCCACGCCAGCATCTTCGGCCCTAAGGCCCACAGGATAGGATTTACAAACAGTACGAAACACCCGATGAAGAACTGAGCCTGGACATTCTCCGCCGCCGGGAGAAGCGCCGCGGCCACGGGAATTGGGAGATAAACATTGTTCTGAGCCGCTGTCAGACACACGGCGGTTCCCGCATGGCTGCGCGCGCGGACGAGTCGGTGCGCGAGCAATGTGGCCGTCAGGGCAACGGCAAAAAATCCAAACTGGGCCACCCCGATGATGGCTAGCGACGGCAGGCGATCTCGCGTGTACTGCGTATAAGTGGCGTGGAACAACGCCCCGGGCAGGATGAAGTCCACCACAAGGCGCGCAATCTGCTTGACACCATGACCCGTGACGATGCGCAGGCGGCGGCTGACAAAACCTACCAATCCCATCAGGAAGATGGGAATCATGGCACCGGTGGTTGCTAAAAGACTGGTTGTTGGCATCGCGGCGAGCGTCATGGCGTCGCAACGGCATGCACGCAAGGACTCGTTGCAGGCGAGACCCGACAAATAGGGCTTTGCAGAAGTTGTACAAATAGTTCGACAACCGCCGTCCGGCAGGTTCCGTCCAATCTTCGCCATGAGGGCCGGTCAAACGGGTATTTTCGACTCCATCACGCGCCATGTTGCTGGCATGCTGGATGCGCACCGTTTCAGCCACACGCTGGGGGTGACGCAATTGGCCGTGTCGTTGGCGGTGCGCCACAGGCACGACGCGGCAAAGTGCGCCCAAGCGGCCCTGCTGCACGATGCGGCGAAATGCCTGCCGCGCGAGCAGCAGGCGGCCCTTGCGGCACGGTCCGGCTATCCCGTTGACGGGTGGGCGGAGACTTACCCGTCACTGCTGCACGGCCCGGCCGCTGCCCAGTGGGCTCGCGAGTCACTTGGCGTGACCGATCCGGAAGTGCTTGACGCCGTGGCCTATCACCCTACAGGCTGCGGCCGTCCGTCGCCCGTGCTCGAAATCTTGATGGCAGCAGACTATTGCGAGCCGTTAAGGGATTTTCCGGGGGTGGACGGTCTCCGGCGGGGAGTGATGGACGATCTGCGGCGGGGCTTGGTGGCCATCCTGGCC
>JAOAAY010000021.1 GCA_026418615.1 Candidatus Sumerlaeaceae bacterium
AGATGTGTATAAGAGACAGGGTTAACGCTGCGGGATCTTTATGCACTGGCCGGGGACGATCACGGTAAGGCCAGTCAGACCACGGTCTGGGAGGCGATCAACGATTCTGCGGCGGTCGCTCGTTTGTCTGATGATGGGCGCGCGAGGCTGGAGCGCATTCGGCCTGTGCTTGCATCGGCGATCGCCGCTGCGGGCCGCTGCAGCGGGCTTCGCGATCTGGTGGAGAGCACTTGGCTTGGGCTGGGGGCGCCGGCTTGCGGGCTCACGCAAACCCAGTTGGAGGAGGCGCGGGAGTACTTCGACCTGCTCGAGCAGCACGAGGAGGCCGGCGATCTGCCGGACTTCGAGGCGTTTGAGGAAGCCATGTCCAACCTTTATGCGCCACCCGCCGCGGATGCCGACGAGTCGCTGCAAATCATGACGATCCATCAGGCGAAGGGGCTTGAGTTTGATTCAGTTATTCTGCCGGGAATGGGGCGGGGAGTCCGCAGCGGCGGGAACCAGTTACTCCGGTGGGCAGAAGTGGAGGGGCTGGATGGCGAAGAGCGCCTCCTGATGCTGGCTCCTATCGACGCTGCTGGGGAGGAACCCAGCGAAATCGGCGAATGGCTGAAAAAACTTGCCAAGCAAAAGGATGACTATGAATCGCTTCGTCTTTTGTATGTGGCCTGCACCCGCGCGCGCGAGGAACTTCATCTGATTGGCCACATCTCTTGGAAATTTGACTCGAAGACGAATTCCCCGGTTCTCAAGAAGCCGTGGCACAACTCTTTCCTGCGCCATTTGTGGCCGGAGGTTGCGGAGGAATACGAAAAGCATTTTGCCCCGCTGAAAAAGCAATTAGTCCAGGCAATCGAGGCGGTTTTCGGCGAAGAAGAGCCAGAGGAGGTCGCCGCCGCCGAGGGTGAGGAGACTTACGAGCGCGTGCCCACGCTGCTAACCCGGGTCTCGGCGGCCCCCGTAATGCCGGAGATTCCAGACGCCCCGTTCGGTGCTCAGGGACTTGACCTTGGAGCCTCGCCCTCGGCGGCGGCTGGCGATGAAGGAGAAGACGAAGTCTTCCTCCGTCACGCCTCGCCTGAAATGAAACACGCGGGCACGGTCGTGCATGCATTTCTCCAACGCATCGGCAACGATGGAATCGAGCAGTGGGGGAGCCACCGGATCCGTGCGGCGCGTCCCGAGATTGACGGCGCCCTGCGCCGGTTAGGCGTCTTGGATCCCCAAAAACGGTCGGCGGCAGCGGATCGGGTCATCGATGCGCTTGAGGCCACCCTTGAACACCCCGAGGCGCGTCATTTTTTCGATCCGGAAAACACCGAGGTCCACAACGAGTGGCCCATCACGGGCATGTTAGGTGGACGGGTTGTCAATGGGATCATTGACCGGACTTTCGTTGACCGCGACGGTATCCGGTGGATCGTGGACTACAAAACCTCTGCCCACGAAGGCAGCGGCCGCGACGAATTTTTACGGCGTAAAACAGACCTCTACCGAAGACAACTTGACGATTACGCGGCGTTGCTGGCCGCGCTGCACGGGTGCGATGTTTCCTCGATCCGCCGCGCGCTCTTTTTCCCGCTGCTGGGCGAAATCGTTCAGTGGCAGGGCTGATTCGTCCGAACAGGCCACGGGGGTTGGCTTGGTGGCATTGATGACCCAAAGGTCGTCAATGGGCGTTTTTCGCTTGCATCTTGCGCCCCCGATCTGTGAAATTTTTCACAGAATGTGGACCGGTTCGGTAGTCAATCGCTCCGAAGTCTCGCGACATCCCGCCTGTCCGAGCCCCCTGCGGGGTTCTCCGCGCCTGCACGAGACCAGCGTCCACTTCCGCGAAAGGGCCAGCCATGCAAGTCGAAGTCGCGCAGTGTGCATGCTGCGCAAACGAGACGGAGCAGGAAAAACTGCAGCGGATTGCCCATGTTATTGATGAATTCAAGGGGCAACCGGGCAGCCTGATCCAAATCCTGCACCTCGTGCAGGGCATTTACGGTTACTTGCCGATCGAAATCCAGCAGTTCGTCGCCGAGAGGTTGGACATCCCGCTCTCGGAGGTTTACGGAGTAACAACCTTTTATTCCTTCTTCACCACGCAACCGCGTGGAGAGTATACGATCCGGGTGTGTCTCGGAACGGCCTGTTATGTCCGTGGCGGTGCGGAGATCGTCAAACGCCTGTCGCAGACGCTGGGCGTGGAGGTTGGGGGCACGACGCCGGACCGCAAGTTTTCCCTCGAAGTCATGCGTTGCATTGGCGCGTGCGGACTGGCCCCGGCCATCACGGTCAACGACCAGGTCATGCGGCAGGTCAGCCCGGATAAACTCAACCGCATCCTCGCGATGTGCGACTGAGAGGAGGAGGCGACCATGAGTGGGACCATGCAACGAATTGATTCCCTTGCCGCGCTGGACGCTATCGCGGCGGCTTACCGCGAGTCTCAGGCCAGGTTCCGGCATACGCTGCTGGTTTGCGCGGGTGCCGGCTGCGTGTCCGCCAACTGCAAGGCGGTGTCAAAGGCTTTGCGGGCGGCGCTTGCGGAGTTTGGCCTGGATCAGGAGACGGCCGTCTACGAGACGGGCTGCATAGGGTCGTGTCATTTGGGGCCGGCGCTGATCGTCCAGCCGGGCGGCATCCTGTATGTCAAACTGAAACCGGAAGACATGCCCCGCATCGTAAACCAGCATCTCATGCGCGGGCAGGTGATCGAGTCGCTGTGCTATTATGACAAGGAGCGCGAACAGCGCATCCCGAAAATCAGCGACATCGAGTACTTCAAGCGGCAATTGCGGCTGGTGACGGCGCGGTGTGGGACTGCGCCAAACGATTCTCTTGAGGCTTACATAGCCACGGGGGGCTACTATGCCGCCGCCAAGGCGCTCTCGACGATGACGCCGGATCAGGTGGTGGATGAAATGAAGAAATCCGGCCTGCGCGGGCGCGGCGGGGGCGGGTTCCCCGTCGGGATCAAATGGCAGGCCGGGCGCAACGCGGCGGGCGACCAGAAGTACATTGTCTGCAACGCCGATGAGGGCGATCCGGGCGCTTACATGGACCGTTCGCTGCTCGAGGGCGATCCCCATGCGATCATCGAGGGCATGCTAATCGGGGGATACGCCATCGGCGCGACCAAGGGTTTTGTGTATGTGCGTGCCGAGTATCCGCTGGCGGTGGAACGCCTCGCTGTGGCGCTGAAACAGGCTCGCGAGACGGGTCTGTTGGGACCGGACATCTTCGGCAGCGGCTTTTCCTTCGATGTGGAGATACGCATCGGGGCGGGAGCGTTTGTCTGCGGGGAGGAGACAGCGCTGATGGCATCTGTTGAGGGTCGCCGCGGCGAGCCCCGTCAGAAACCGCCGTTTCCGTTCGAGTCCGGCATTTTCGAGAAACCGACCATCATCAACAATGTCGAGACGCTGGCCAATGTGCCGCTGATCATCGCACGCGGCGCGGACTGGTTTGCGTCCATCGGTACGGAGAAGAGCAAGGGCACAAAGGTTTTTGCGCTTGCGGGCGATGTGGAAAACGCGGGGATCATCGAGGTGCCGATGGGCATCACGCTGGGCGAGATCGTCTATGACATCGCCGGCGGTATGCAAAAGGGCAAGGCGTTCAAAGCCGCGCAGACGGGCGGGCCGTCGGGCGGCTGTCTGACGGTCGAGCACCTCAACACACCGATCGATTACGATTCGCTGGTTCACCTGGGCACAATCATGGGATCGGGCGGCCTCATTGTGATGGACGAGGACACCTGCATGGTGGACATTGCCCGGTTTTTCCTCGACTTTGTGCAGGATGAGTCCTGCGGCAAGTGTGTTCCGTGCCGCATCGGCACGAAGCGCATGCTGGAGATTCTTGACCGGATCAAGGCCGGCCAGGGGCAGCAGGGCGATGTCGAGATTTTGCAGGAACTGGCTGAGACATGCCGCCAGACATCCACCTGCGGTCTTGGGCAGACGGCCGGTAACCCCGTGATGAGCACCATCCGTTATTTCCGCAACGAGTATGAAGAGCATATCAATGAAAAATATTGCCGTGCGGGTGTCTGCGGCGACCTGTTCCTGTCGCCTTGCCAAAACGCCTGTCCGGCGGGCGTCAATGTTCCGGGTTATGTGGCTCTGATTGCTGCGGGGCGTCCGCGTGACGCCTATTTCCTTGTCCGCAAGGACAATCCTTTTCCTGCCATCTGCGGGCGCGTGTGCACCCATCCGTGCGAGAGCAAATGCCGCCGGGCCCAACTTGATGAGCCGGTGGCCATCTGCGACCTCAAGCGCTATGCGGCGGACTACTTCTTCGCCAATGAGGAACCTCACATGGACCTCGTGTTCCCGAAGAAGTCCGAGTCGGTGGGAGTTATTGGAGCCGGGCCGTCGGGGCTGACGGCGGCCTATTATCTGGCCCGCCTCGGTTACGGGGTCACGGTTTACGAGGCTCTGCCCGTTGCCGGCGGCATGCTGGCGTCGGGCATCCCGCAATACCGCCTGCCGCGCGAGATTCTGGCGAAGGAAATCCGGATGATCGAGCAGGTGGGGGTGAAGATCGAACTCAACTGCGAGGTCGGACGCGACATCAAATTTGACGACCTTCGGGCGCGCCACAATGCGGTGTATGTGGCTACTGGCACTCAGTTTCCCAACCGTGCAGATCTGCCCGGGGAGGACAAGGAGGGTGTCATCCACGGCCTATCGTTCCTCAAGGAGGTCAATCTCGGGCGACCCGTGACCATCGGCAAGCGTGTGGCAGTCATCGGGGGCGGCAGCACAGCCTTCGATGCCGCTCGGACGGCCGTGCGTCTGGGGGCGGAGAAGGTGACCATCCTATACCGGCGTCTGATCGAGGACATGCCGGCCGACGCGCGCGAGATCAAAGAAGCGCTGGAGGAAGGGATTGAGATCAAGCAACTGGTCTCGCCCGTGGCATTCGAGGGCAACGGTGCCGTAACTGGTGTTCGCTGCGTGCGTATGGAACTGCGCGGGTTCGACGATTCGGGCCGGCGCAAGCCGCGGGTCGTGCCCAACTCGGAATTTGTGGTCGAAGCCGACACGATCATCCCGGCCATCAGCCAACACTCCGACCTGCCGTTCATTGAGCAGGAAGAGGTCAAAATGACGCGGTGGGGGACGCTGGTGGTGGATTACCAGACGATGATGACCTCGATCCCCGGCGTGTTTGCCGGCGGAGATGTTGTGCGGGGGCCTGATGTGGTGATCCGTGCCATTGCTGACGGGAAGCAGGCCGCCCGGGCGATTGACCGCTATCTGGGCGGTTCCGGCATACTCAACACGGGGGAAGAGATCGAGATCCCCAAGCCGTCGGACGAGAAGGATGTCGCGGAGCACGAGCGTTTCCCGATGCGATTCCGCGACCCCGAAACCCGCAAGCACACCAACGAGGAAGTCGCCGTCGGCTTCCATAAACTGAACGCCATCGCCGAAGCCATGCGCTGCCTGCGCTGCGACAGGAGGTAGAACCGTGGTAAACATCACGATCAACGGCAAACAATTCGCCGTCGAGGAGGGCCTGTCGGTCCTCGAGGCGGCCAAGCAAAATAACATCCTGATCCCGAGTCTGTGCTATCTGGAAGATGTCCATCAGGTGGGGGCCTGTCGCATTTGCGTGGTGGAGATCGAAGGGGCGCGCACGCTTCAGGCGTCGTGCATGGTTCAGGTGCGCGAGGGCATGAAGGTGCGCACGAACACCGACAAAGTGCGCAAAGCCCGTAAAATGTTGTACGAACTGATGCTCTCCGACCACCCGCGCAACTGTCTGAGTTGCTTCCGCAACCAGAATTGCGAGTTTCAGCGACTGGGCGAGATCATTCAGATCACCGATTTCCGGTTCGAGGGCGAAAAGTCCAAAACCTTTGTGGACCACTCAAGCCCTTCGGTCATGCGCGATTCGTCCAAGTGCATCCTGTGCCGGCGCTGCATTACCGTTTGCAATCAGGTGCAGGGCGTGGGCGTGCTCAATGTCCAGAAGCGGGGGTTCAAGTCGGTGATTGGGCCGGCAGACGAACTTCCGCTCAGTTCGGTCAACTGCACCAATTGCGGCCAGTGCATCATGGCCTGCCCGGTCTCGGCCCTTGGGGCGAAGGATGACACGGCGCAGGTCTGGCAGGCCCTGTTCGACCCGAAGAAGCGCGTGATTGTGCAAACGGCGCCGGCCGTCCGCGTGGCCTTGGGCGAGGAATTCGGCTTGCCGCCCGGCACGATCGTCACCGGAAAGATGGCAGCGGCGCTGCGGGAACTGGGGTTTGACGATGTCTTCGATACAAACTTTGCCGCAGACCTGACCATCATCGAGGAAGGCAGCGAATTTCTGCAACGGGCCGAGGCGGCGCTCAAGACAGGCCAGCCGGGCGCCCTGCCGCTTGTGACCTCGTGCTCGCCCGGATGGATCAAATATGTTGAGCATGAGTTCCCCCAGACGCTCGACCACATCTCCACCTGCAAGTCACCCCATATGATGCTTGGCGCGCTCGCGAAAACCTATTACGCGAAGAAAATTGGCGTAGCGCCCGAGGACATCTATGTCGTCTCGATTATGCCCTGCACGGCGAAGAAGTTCGAGATCACGCGTCCGGAGATGCTGCTCGACGGCATGCCCACGGTGGACGCGGTGTTGACGACACGGGAACTGGCTCGCATGATCCGGGATGCCGGCATTGACTTCTGTGCGCTGGACGACATGCCGTTTGACGCGCCGCTGGGCTTTTCCACCGGTGCTGCGGACATTTTTGGAGCCACGGGCGGCGTGATGGAGGCGGCGCTGCGCACGGTCTATGAAATCGTGACGGGCCGGGAAATCCCCTTTGAGAGCCTCAACATCACACCCGTGCGCGGATTAAGCCAGGTGAAAGAGGCGAGTCTGACGATCGAGGGCGCCAAGCCCGAGTACGCGTATCTCGAGGGGGTGACGGTGCGCGTGGCAGTGACGAGCGGGCTCATGGGCGCCAAGCGACTCATGCGGCAGGTTGCCGACGGCACCTCACCGTACCACTTCATTGAAATCATGGGCTGTCCGGGCGGCTGCATCAATGGCGGCGGGCAGCCGCGGCCGTCGAATCGGGCGGTGCGCGAAGCGCGCATGAAAGCCATTTATGCGGAAGACGCAGGCAAGCCGCGGCGAAAAAGCCACGACAACCCGTATGTCCAGCAATTGTACGCCGAATTCCTGGGTACGCCCTTGGGGCATCGGTCGCACAAACTGCTCCACACTCATTACACACCGCGCGGTCGCTATAACCAGTATCTGAAAGCCAGACAGAATGAGTCTGCGGAGGCGGCTGCCGTTGAGAAGTAAGCCATGGGCGGCGCACCGGGCCGGGTGCGCCGCCCCTCCGGTTGCCCTGAAGCGCGGTTTCACTCTGATCGAACTGCTCATCGTGGTGGCGATTATCGCCATTTTGGCCGCCATCGCCGTGCCGAATTTCCTCGAGGCGCAGACACGGGCCAAGGTCAGCCGCGCAAAGGCTGATATGCGAAGTCTTGCCGCGGGCATCGAAGCGTATGCTACGGATTATAACTATTATCCGCTCAACGGCGTGCTCCTGGCTGGCGGCGGCATTCAGAACCCGCAGACGAATGGCATCGGCGCGCCGGCCCACAAATTTCTCTATGAAGCCCTGACGACACCCGTCGCCTATGTCACCAGCCTGTTTGCGGATCCGTTTGCGGCGTCCGCCATGACCTCCGAGTCGTGGCGTCCGTTTTTCGTGCGCTATTTTTACACGAACTTCGACTGGTTTACCAGAGTGACCGAGCCGACGCCGCCGCCGGTCATTGCCCAGAAAAAAGCCATTTATGGCACCTGGGTGCTGGCAGGGGCGGGGCCGGACGGCGACCGTCTCGACCTTGCGGCCGACATCCATTACGATGCGACCAACGGCACCGTCTCCAACGGTGACATTATTCGCAGTCCGCGTTACGCGGGTAACTGACCCTGTGACGGCTTGTTTCGAGGGTTGATAGCCGCCCGGCTGCAGCGTCAAGGTGGCCCTATGACTGGGCAGATACCGAGGCGGGGCAAAGGAGCGCAGGCGGGCATGTTTTGGTCCACTTTAACGATGGGCGTTTTGGCTGGAATCCTCGTAGTGCTTGCTGCTCGCCGGGGCGCCGACTTGCCGCTGCAAGGTGCGCGGCACGGTCTTCTTTCCTTACTCCAGGTGGCGCCAATGCTCGTATTCGGGTTTGTCATCATGGGCACGCTGCCGCTGTTGATTCCGCGGGAATTGTTTTTGGAGTGGGCTGGCGGCCGGGCAGGTTGGCGGGGGCTGCTGGTGGGAACGGTGGCTGGAGGCCTGTTTCCGGGCGGGCCGGTTATTCAGGCTACCTTCGGCGCCGTTCTTGTCAAATCGGGTGCGGGTATCGGCACCATTGTGGCTTTTTTGACTGCCGGGCTGCTGTGGCATGTTTCGCTGTTGCCGGTTGAGATAGGTCTTCTCGGTTGGCGCATCACGGTTGTGCGGCTGGTGAGCAGTTTCTTTTTTCCGCCGTTGGCCGGTTTGATTGCCCAAGGTTTGGCCGCATTGACAACGAAATAACTGGCGCGCCCGACAGGATTCGAACCTGTGACCTTTGGCTCCGGAGGCCAACGCTCTATCCAACTGAGCTACGGGCGCACGCGTGCCGTCACGCTATCTAATTCCCGACGCGTATTATATTTCCCCCGACGATTTGATCCGGTCCGACATAGACCGGCGGCTGGGCTACCCATTGCCCACCGGGCAGTCGCACCGGATCGAGGTAGAGCATCTGGAAAGTGCCCGCGCCAAGGTAAGGGAACACAAACTCGCCGTTGCGGTTGGTGTACACGACGCTGATCAAAGAATTATACAGCGACTGCGGCAGCCTCAAACCGCTGAAGATGGGGCGCAATTGCATCTGCACACTGGCGACGCCCTCCCCGCCGGCCCCGACGACCCGTCCGGAAATAGCGCCGCCTGAGACCGTGAGATTCTCGGTGTTCTGGCCCCGATTGAGGTAAATGGACTGCCACAACTTGTATGTGCCGGCCATGCCCAGCCCTGATGCCCAAAGGAGATAGTTGCCCGGGGGCACGGCACTGATGGCGTAACGGTGGGCTGAGATCGTGGCGTCATAATGCACATCCTCGAGTACATTCGCGTTCTCATCAAACGGATGGATTTGAACGCGGCCGGACCGCACGACTCCGGCGTCGCGCGTCGTGACGAGGCCGTCGAGGGTGGCGGTCAATTCCAGCCGGAAGTCCACGGTTTGGGAGCGCTCCGCCTCCACGACCACATTGGTGAAGGTGTAAACGCGGCGGTTTCGCAGGGTTCCCTTGGCCACGATCGGCCACGGGCCGGGGCGCACGCCCTGAATCAGGAAATTGCCTGCCGCATCGGTTGTCACGGTTTTATCCGGCATCAGTCCGCTGACCAGCACGGTGATGCCCGGCACCGGATCGCCGTACTCATCAGTCACGGAGCCCTGTATGGTTCCGCCAGCCTCGAGGAAAACCTCGCCGACATCCGTCGAAGACCGGCGCGACACGCGCACACCGTCGAGTTTCGCCGGTTCATACGCCGGATGATCCATGTCAAGCCTATAGGTGCCTTGCCCGATCGAGTTGATCTTGAAGCGCCCCGCATAATCGGTAGTCACCGTGGCCAGTGCGGCACCCTTGGTCTCCTGCTTTTTGGGTTGCTCAAACACCCGAACCCGCACGCCGTTGACCGGTCGGCGGTTGGAGGAGGACAACACCGTGCCGGTGATGCCCCCGGCGGCACGCAGGCGGATTGTCGGAAGTTCTGTGCGTGTTCCGGGTCCCAGGTACACATTATTATCGCGGAAAGGTTCGTAACCGCTAGCGGCTACCTCCAGCGAATAGACCCCCCTCGGCACATTGACCAACCGCAGCAACCCGCCCGTGGACTTGCTCGACCGCTGCAGATTGAACTCGAAGGTCTGGCGCGGCGACAGATCAGTGCGCGACCTAAGCACAACAGTAAAATCATTGATTCGCTTGCGCGCCTCGGATTCAACCACCCCCGACGCCGTGTTATCCACATCGCACTCCAACTCGACCCCTTGCTGGCCTGATTTGACCGCAGCGAGTTCGAAGCGGTATTGCTGCTCGCCGTCGGGAGTGCTCAGTTTGAAATCTGCCTGAAGGCGGAAGCGCCCCTGGCCTAAGTTGGCCAGACGAAAGTTCCCCTCGGAATCGGTCATGGCCTGATCGCGACCGGCTGCTCCTTCGATTCCGAAGGCCTGAACTCGGGCATTGGGAATGGGTTTGCCCTTCAGGGTCACGACGCGGCCCGTGATGGTCAGGCCCGACTGCAACTTGAAGTCCTCGCCGGCGCGCGACTTGCGGTCCATGGTGGCAATACGCCGGATTTGCTCCACATAGCCTGAACGGGAGACTTTCAGGGCGGCGTTACCCGGTGGGCAACCGGTCAGCATGTAAGTGCCGTCCGGAGCCGTGTGCACGATGGTCTCAGATGACGACGGATCCCCCGGAAACTCGAACGATTCGTAGCGCACCTCCGTGCCGGGGATCGGGAAGTCGGCGAGATCGGTCACCTTGCCAGAAATCGTTGCGCCCGCGACCAAGTTGATCTCTGTCGTGGCGGAGGGTTGCTCGGCAGTAAGGTCAATGATGCGGCTGCGCGATTTGGCCCAACCAGCCTTGACCGCGCTCGCATAGAACTGGATGCGCTCGCCTACATCAATGCCAGCGATTCGGAAATAGCCATTGGCATCGGTGGTCGCGTTGAGGTTTTTCACATCCACGCGTCGTGTGGCCATAGTTGGGGCCATGTAGAGTTGGACTTTGGCGCCGGGGACGGTCTGGCCGTTGGCGTCACGAACAACCCCTTCCACGGTGCCGCCGCGGTACAGCCGCAAAACCACATCCGACTTTCGCTCGCCGGGTTCCACGCTGAATGTTTGCGCCGATGTGCCCGTGGCTGTCTTCACGAAGCCTTTGGCGTCAGCCACTGCGACATGTAAGCCGCCCGGCAGACGGTCGAACTGGAACTGACCGTGCTGATCGGATTTCGATTGGAACTTGCGGTTTCGTCTCTTGTCCGTGCCGTAGGTGGCTTCGATGGTGACCGTGGCCCCCGCGATGCCCTGCTGGTCCTCCGCGCTGACCACGCGGCCCTCCACGCGCGTGGCTCGATAGATGTCCACGACGAGGTCTTTGGGTGATTCGTTGCGTCCCACCTTCAAGCCATCCTTTGGCTCACTGACAAATCCCGACTGGTCCGCGAAGATTCGGTAAGTTCCGTAGGGTAGGTGCTCGAAGCGGAAAGCCCCGGATCCGTCGGGAAGGGCACGCCGTGTGACCGTCGTGTCTTTGATCACCGACTCGACTGCGATTTGTACGACTGCGGGGGTTGTGGCTTGATCAATGAACTGGGCCACCCCCTCGATGGTTCCCCCCTTTTCAAGGACGCAGGCCACTTGGTCGCTGCCAACGGCCACCAACGGGACGACGCCCAACGCGTAAGCCTCGTGCTCCAGTTGCAGATCGTAGAAACCCTCATTAAAGAGTTTCGTGAACTCGAATCGGCCGTCCTCATTGGTCGCAACCTTGTACTTGCCGGGTTCAATGGGGTGACTTTCACCGCCGAACGGCTTATAGCGGATCAGGGTGACCGCGACATTGGCGACAGGCTGGCTGTCCTCGTTCAAAACGCGCCCGGCGATTTTACCCGTTTTCTTCAGGATAAACTTGACCGGGTTGGCTGCCTTGTCCGGCTCGACAAGGATCACTTGCGAGAGCAGTTCATACCCGGGTTTGTGAACATCGAAGACATTTTCGCCGAGAGCGACGCCCTCGACTTGAAATTTGCCGTCCTTGCCCGATGGGCGGGTCTTATAGGTGGCATCATCGAGGAAGACATTGCCGCCGCCTGTTAGCATCTCCATTTTGCGGCGGCGGGCGCGGATTTGCGCGTCGGCCAGAGGCTTTTGTTCCTCATCCACCACCTCGCCTTTGATCGTGGCGCCCAGCGGCAGGACAAAGTCGGCTTCCGCCACCGTTGCCGTCTGGAATGTAAAATTGGGCCTGATCAATGTGACGAACTTCGGGTGGACGCACAGGATGTCATTGGTTCCCGGCGGAATGCCATCCATGCGGAAGGCCCCGTCCTTGTTGGTGGTCACCGTCTTGTCAAAACCGCTGGCAGTGGCACGCACGGTTATGCGGGCGTCTGCAACGGGCTGACCCAGTTCATTTTTCACCCGGCCGGCCAGCCCTGCCGAATAATCAGGCTTGGGGGTTTCGGCCGGCGCGTTTCCGGCAGTTGGCTTCCTCGAGCGTAAGGGCGGTGGGACACTGAGAAAATCGCTCTCCAAGCCGCTTCGCTTGACCCCCCAGCCGAACAAGCGCTGAACGAGGCTGCGCGAGGCGGTGTGCTCATTGGGCGGTTCGTCGGCCAGACGGTTCCATACACCAATGGCGACAAGCACCACGAGCACCGCCAACAAAGCGGCAATGCGGCCTGCGTAGTTTCGCATCGCACCTCCTGCCGACATTCGCTTTTGTGCCGACGCAGGGCCGGTCATGCATGACTGCAAGGGCTTGCTTCACCCAGACCCCCGCATCGTCGTCAATCGGAAGCGTTAGGGCAAGCCAATACTGCTATGGAAACAAAATCGCACTGTCAGTTGGTGGACCCTGTTGACCAATTTTCGACCACCAACCGCACCTGCAGGCAAAGCGGGGCAAAATGCGTGCCGCTGACTGCCATTACTCGAGGTTCTGTAAACGCCGGGTCTGATCCTCGAGCATCAGGGGTTCGATCACCGCGTCCAGGTCGCCTTCCATGATCCGGTCGAGCGAATAGAGGGTCAGATTGATGCGGTGATCCGTGAGGCGGTTTTGGGGGAAATTGTAGGTACGGATTCGCTCGCTGCGGTCGCCCGTGCCCACCATCTTTCGACGGGTGGCAGCAATCTCGGCCTGCTGACGGGTGGTCTCCAATTCAAGCAGGCGGGCTCGAAGAACTTTGAGCGCCTTGGCTTTGTTCTTATGCTGGGATTTTTCGTCCTGGCACGAGACGACCAGATTGGTCGGCAGGTGCGTCACGCGGACGGCGCTATCTGTGGTGTTGACGCTTTGTCCGCCGGGTCCCCCGCTGCGGAAGACATCAATTCGCAAGTCCTCCGGACGAATCACAATATCCACTTCCTCAGCCTCCGGCAGGACTGCGACGGTTGCCGCACTTGTGTGAATCCTTCCTTGGGCTTCGGTTTCGGGCACGCGCTGAACCCGATGCGTGCCGGCTTCATATTTGAGGCGGCTATAAACCCGCTCACCTTCCACAGAAAAAATGACCTCTTTGAGTCCATTCAGTCCGGTCTCGCTGGAACTGAGAATCTCAACTCGCCATCCCTGCCGCTCGGCATACTTCGTGTACATTCTCAACAAGTCGTAGGCGAACAGGGCGGCTTCCTCGCCACCCGTGCCGGCACGGATTTCGACGATCGTGTTGCGCTCGTCCAGAGGATCCTGGGGGAGAAGCAGGACCTGCAAGTCGCGCATGAGACGCGCGCGGTCCTGCTCAAGTTGTTCCATTTCGATCCGTGCCAATTGGGCGATCTCCGGATCCGGGTCGCCCGACAATTCGCGCGCTTCAGCGAGTCGCGATTCGGTCTCGGTTAACTCATGATACTTGGTGACAACCTTCCCAAGGTCGTTGTGCAGTTTTGACTGATGCCGGAGTTCTGCGGGATCGCTGATGACGGCCGGATCGCTCAGTCGCGCCTCGACTTCGCGAAACCGGGCTTCGACTTCCCGCAAACGCCCGACGAGATTCAACTCGGTTGTTGTCATGACCGAGGGGACAATACTGTCTGCGGCCTGCGAATATTGCAGGGGGATTGGTTATGACCGAGCGAGTCCGCTATGTTTTCCGCAAACCCGCGTGGCGAGTGGGCGTGCCGCTTGCGCTTCTCCTCGTGGTGTGGACTGTGCCGTGGTTGCTGTCCGTGTTGCCGACATTTCCAGTGCCGCCGAAAATCGAGCCCTATTACCGACTGATTTGGCCATGGTTGGAAACACATCAGGTGACGGTTCGCCATGCCGTCTGGGCTGCCTGGGTGTTGTCGGTGCCGCTGCTGGTCTGGTTGATAACGGGTTTCGAGCGGCTGGTCATAACGCCGGAGTCCATCTACCGCTGGTATCCGTTTCACAAGTCCCGTCCGCTGAGATGGGCAGATGCGGATGAAATTCTCATTGATCATGTGCAGCATCGGTTCGAGGGGCGGCACGGCACGACGCGGACAATCTATATTTACGAGGTGCGGCGCCTGTTGGAGCCGTGGCGCAGGTGCATGCGCATCACGGATTCCCAGTTTGAGGGCTATCATCATGTCGAGCGCCTTGCCGTTTACAGCGGGATCCCCGCCATCGCGGCGCGTCGCCTGCGGGAGGTCAGCACTCGCCGCCGCCCAGCCCTGTTCCCGGTGCGTAGTCCGGGAGATGGAGTGAAATCGTTTGTCTTCAGCCTTGCCGGTTTGGCAGCGTTTTTGGCCGCCGGCCACGAGGCTTTATGGGTTTCTGAATTATCCGCCTACCGGCCATGGGTTGTGGCGGGAGGAGTGTTGCTCGTTTTGTGGGCCGCACGCCTGTTCTTCTACCGTCAACTGGGTATTGACACCCATAACCTTTACATCATGCGCCGCCAGTGGGTTGTCCGCACCGTCCCGATTCGCTCGATTTTGGAATCGAAGACCCGTGGCGCAGCCATGGAGATCATTGCCGCTGTCGGGCGTGGCGAGAAGCCGCGCACTGTTTTTCGGACGAAGCGGTTTGTCCGCAATCGGGCCGTGATTTTGACCATGATCCGTGAGGCACGGCGGGCGCTTGACGCGCTTGACAGTCAAGCCATTCCTCGAATCCAAGCATCGGCGGACTCGCCGCTGCCTTCGACAGCAGCATCCCATCCCGATCCGGCTCAACCGGGCACGCCGGTCTGACCACTGAAACTGGAGAAAACTTGTTGCCGCTGAACACTTTCAGTCATACGAAATGGTCTTACGGAAGGTTATGAGCGCCTATCTTTACCCGAACGCCGATTTGGGATTAAGTCAGACGCATTTCGAGTTGCGGCCGTCGACGACTACCGTCGGGCGACACCCCAACAACGACTTGTCGTTGCTGCTGGAATCCGTGTCGCGCTTTCATGCGCGCCTCGAATGCCGGCCTGACGGCTATTACCTGACCGATCTGGGGTCGAGCAACGGAACTTTTGTCAATGGTGAGCGGCTGTCGCAGCCCCGGCGCCTTGCGGATGGCGACACCGTGACATTCGGCCGCGCGGATTTTGTTTTCTCCACATCTCCCCCCGAGGTTTTCCTGTCCCGCAAAGAGTCGTCGTCCACGGGCAAGGTTGGTTCCGGAAGCGTGGCTCTGGTTGGCGACGAGAGCAGTTCGAGTGTCATTCTTGCGACCCAATTGAATGTCGAGGGTGCGGGGCTGACCACGAGCAAACTCAATTTCCTGAAAGGTCACGACCTCGACACCCTTCTCAAGGCCAATGAGCGGCTGGTCACGCTTTACAAGTTGAGCGAAGCGCTGCATGCTTCGACGACGCGAGAGGAGATCATGGCGAAAGCCATGGAACTGCTTTTCGATGTGATGCCGGCTGACCGCGGCGTGATCCTGACCATGGACGGTCCGGACTCGTGGCCCGAACCGGCGCATGTGCGGTTCCGCGATCCGGACAGCGGCAACGAACTGACGATCAGCCGGACGATCATCCAGAAGTGCATTGAAGACCGTGTCGCGATCCTGAGCCGCGACGCCAAGATCGACTCGCGCTTTTCGAGCAGCGAATCCATCCTCGCCCACGACATCCGTTCGGCCATGTGCGTGCCGTTGCTCTCTGGCAAGAAAATGTTGGGCGTATTGTTTGTTGATACGAAGGAGTCCGTGAGGGTTTTCACGGATGACGATCTGGCGTTTGCGTCGTCGTTCGCCAACGACATCGCCATGTCGCTGGATAACATGGCGCTCTTTCAGGAGAATGTGAACAAGGAGCGTCTTGCGGCGGTGGGGCAGACCATTGCCGGTTTGGCGCACAACATCAAAAACATCCTTCAGTTGGCGCGGGGCGGCATTGAACTGATGGACAGCGCCATCCAGCGCGAGGCCGCCGAGGAGATCGCATCTTACTGGCCGGTGGTGCGCCGTGGCATCGAGCGGATGCAGAAACTCACGCAGGAAATGCTCGACTACTCGCGCCAGACGCGGCCGGAACTTGTCGAGGCGAATGTCAATTCCGTCATCAACGACACCGTGGCGACCTTCATGCAGGATGCCATGGACAAGAATGTCGAGTTTGAGGTGAACCTGTCCGACGATGTGCCCATGCGCATGATAGACCCGGATGGTCTCAACAAGGCCATCATGAACCTTGTCAGCAATTCCATTGACGCATTCGAGGGATTCGGCGGCAAAATCACTCTCAGCACGGCGGTGGTGAACGGAGCCATTCACATCAAGGTCGAGGACAACGGCAAAGGGATCCCCAAGGACAAAATTGCCAAAATCTTCCAGCCGTTCTTTTCCACGAAAGGGTCCAAAGGCACGGGTCTTGGTCTTCCGATGACCAAGAAATATATCGAAGACATGGGCGGAGAACTGAAACTGGAAAGCGAAGAGGGACGGGGAACAACCTTTACGATTGTCCTTCCTCTTCAGGCCTCGACCGCCGGGGTCGCCAGCACCGATACTTCGCCGGCGGCCGGCTGACCGGACCTGCGGCGTTACAGCAGCGGCTCGCCGACCGGCAATTCCTGGTCAATGGCGATAGAGTAAATTTTTAATCCGAATGTCATGCGGCGCGGGCGGCTCGTACGCAACACGGGGGCGGCCTCGATGTGCACTGGAAGAGACCGGGCCTCCACATCGAAAGTGACTGGCAGGCGCAGCGTGGTTTCCCCGTCGACGATCATCTGGGTCCGCTCTTCGCCCGTGCGCAGACGCACGGTGACCTTGCGTGTTGCCGGCAGGTCAAACTCGGGCTGGTCGAGGACGGGCGAGCAATGCAGACGCAGCACATAACTGCCCGGGGCGAGCGTCACGGGCAGTCGCAGGTCGGCGCGCTCGCTGCGCATCCAGACCACGCGCCGGCCGTCGGGATCGTAGCACAGCGCCGGGTCGTCGTAGTAAAACTGATTGTCGTCTCGGTAAACGCGGCTGTCCGCCGCGAACAGGAACATCGTGTCGGAAGTGGGCTGATCAAGGATGTTAAGCGTGTCCGGGTCGTCGTACCATAATTTCAAGTTACGCCAGTTGATGTTTTCCGCCTGAATGACTGTGTTGCGGCCATGGTTCCACAGGGTTCGCGACTGCGAGTTGTGGCGCAGCGCGCCCGGGAAGGTGTACAGGTGGCGGGACTTGAGCGGATACTGGGTGATCACGAAGATGGCGCCGTGGTCCGGCGGCGTCTCGGCCCACTTGTTCATGATTTCGCCGGCGGTGAGAACGGGTACGCGGTCGCGAAACAGATACTGCCCGAAGCGCACGGTGAAGTCGGGCCAGAAGACGATGGAGTCGGTCGTCTTCGCGTTGCTTTCCACGGCGGCCGCGATAGCGTCCCAGTCAAGGTTATGGTTCGTGCCGTACTGGCGCTGGGTGGCGGCAAATGAGACAATCAGAAATGCTGCTGTCAAAACCGTTGCCACATAGCGGTTGCAGTGGGCGATAAGGTTCGCCATCAGCAGGGTAAAAAATGGCAGAAGCAGCGCCGCATCGCGCTCAGGCAGCAGGCGCATGCGCTCCATCTGGCCGTAGCCAAACAAAACGAGGAACGCCGCGAGCAGCGTAAACAGCGGAACAAAATCTGGGAATTTTCCAGTTCGCACCGACTTGATCAGCGGCGGTATCAAGGCCACGACCAAAACGATCTGGGCCGCGCGCCAAACCCAGTGCAGCCCCTCCGCCGGGCCGAAAAACAGGGTTGTCACGAAAGGATCCAGCGCCTGTTCAAAGTCCGTGTACGGCACATGCCACGGTACCCGCCCATCCATCCGCACGATCCAAGGCAGACTGGCCAGCAGCGCGATGGCGTAATAGCCCCAAACCTGCGCGATGCGCGCAGATAGGCGCACACGGCGTTGCTCCTCGCGATTCCGGAAGAGGAAAACGGCTGCCAGATGAACAAGCCACAGAACAAAGGCCACATGCGGCGCCCCCGGATGGGAGTAGAGCAAGAGAGTCAGTAAAACGGTGTACGCGATCCAGTAGCGTGGCCGGGGATTCTCGGCGCTCCGGAACAAGTAGTACAGGAGTGCGCAGATGAGCAGGATGCCAAGCGCAGCGGGCATCAGAGCCTGAGACAACACCACATGCCACGGATTGACGGTCAGGAGCAGTCCCGCGGTGGCGGCCGTGCGCGTCCCGTAGGATCGCCGTAAGCCGGTGAACAGGATCACGGGAGCCAGCGACCCCAGTGCGATGGAAGTGACCAGCGGCAGCCACGGCGGCCCTCCCGCCGCCATGGCCGGGCGATACAGCAAATAGAAAAGCGGCGGACACTGATCAATGTCGCGATCTGTCGTCAGGTACTCGCCCGGGGTCATCCGCAGGAACATGTCGGCGGTAACGGTGAAGTAGTCCGGCGGTTCGCTCGTGAACCGCCAGGTTCGCAGGCTGACGCCCGCCAGCAGCATCATGGCCGCGAATATCCAAAGCATCAGGTGTCGCATGAGATGTTCGGCTACGGAAGGTTCCGTTGGAGTCCAAGCGAAAAAGCAACGGCGGCGGGCACGAACATGTTTGACACGAATGCCCTTCGGGTGCTCGCTGCCGCTGTCATGGCGCTGCTTCGTCCAGCCTGTACCGCGCTGCTGCTCCTCAGTATTTTGCCCGGGCCGGCATGGGCCGCCGCGTTGAGGTTGGTTAGTGCGGGATGCGTCGCCGACGAGGAGTTTCCTCACCTGCTCCCATATATTTATGACGGCTGGGAGATGAAGTATGAGTTTGCCGCGCCTCAGCCCCGGCCATCGTTGGGCGCGACGCTCCGTCTCGTACTGGGCAATGCCAAGGATACGCCGGTCACGGTGACGAGTGTCAGGCTCAACGGCTTAGCGCTGACCGAGCACATTCTTCCGGCGTTTAGGGAAGTGGACGGGGTGCGTGCCGCCTCGTATGCGCTGAATCCCGAGACGACCACCCCGTCGGCGCTGCGCGCGCGACTGGAAGCCTTGGGCGACCCGGTCTGGTACAGTGCCTATCCGCGCGTATTGGAACCCGGCGGCTGGAGCGAGGTCTCGGTACGACTGCGCTCCGTTCCCCGCGTCAGAAGCGTGAGGTTGACTGTCGCCGGCGACGATCGCGCGGGGTCGGTGAGTGTGGACATTCCCATCACGACGGCTCCAGCGTTGCGCGTCAGTTTTGCCTCGTTCAGCGATGCGGGGGATTGTCTGTTCGTCTATTTGCGCCGGAGCGACGGGCGCGATTTTGACTTGGCCGGGTTAGGGCTGGATGGCGCTCCCGCAGCACTGGGCAAGTCCTTGCCCACTCGCAGTTTTCGCGGTGTGTTGCCCGTGGAAGTACCGCTTAACCCGCCGTGGCCGCATGGCTCCTTTCATCTGGTTACGGCGCGCACGCGCCAAGGCCTTCAAGCGGCCACCACGCTTCGCGCGCGCGATGCCTTTTTCTGCCTTGGCATGTGGGGCTACCGCAACAACGGAGCGACAGAAGCCGACCGCACGAGCGATACCCTGGCCGCCTTTGCCGCGAATCTGTTTAACACAGCGATGGGCATGCATTTTGTAGACTCGCCAGATGCGTTTCCCATCGCCACGGCGCAGGGCCTTCGGGTAAACTCTCGCGAACCGAACCCGACCACAACAGGCCACCCGGCTGTGTATGCGCGGTTCCTCCTGGACGAGCCTGATGTGCAGGACTCGTTTTTGGACTCGCTGCCCGGGTCACGACGCGTTGGGTCGTACGCTCAGGGACTTGTGTCGCGGCGGGACCGATGGTTGCGGATGGACCCGCGTTCGCTCTCGCTGCTCAATGTGGACCTGACCTGCAAGCCGGAGAATTGGTGGACTTACGGGTCTATCGCCGACATCCTCGCCCTCGACCCTTATTATCAGGGGCGTCTGGTGGACGCTTACTGGCGTCATCCGGGCTATCTGGGCCGCAACACGACACCGTTGTTTGTTTACGCCTGCGCCGAGGTTGCGCGCTGGGCGGCGAGTCCGCGCCCCACTCATGTCATTCTAAATTGTGTCAGCCATGTGGAGGCCAACCGGCGCTTTCGCTACGGCACGCCCGAGGAAAAGCGCATTGAGTTCTTTCACGCCCTTGCCGCCGGCGCCAAGGGCATCAGTTACTGGTGGTTTACACCTTATGGTGAGTACCGGGGCTGCGGCACAGGCGAGCCCGAGGCTGAAGCCATGCTGGCCGAACTGCGCCGCCTGAACGCCATGGCGCGGTCCCTTGACCCGTTGCTTAGCCACGCATGGCCTGCGATCGGCCCGGGCGCCATCACCGATCCGATCACGACTTGCGCCCCCGCATGGCTGATGCCGCGAACACTTTATGCCGGAACGCATGCGGTCGTTGTGGTTTTGGTCAATCGTGACCATGCTTGCGACGCCGCTGGCACCCGGTGGCAGCCGATCGAACGCGCCCGAGTCTTTGTGCGGATCCCGCCATGGCTGACTGATCCGAGCGCCTCTCTGGTCACCCCTGAAGAAACCCGCGCCCTTAGCCCCAAACTTGTGGGCACCGATGTGACGGAATACGAGATCCAAGACTTCCCGCTCGCCGCGCTACTTGTCCTCCGGCAGAACCGTAATATCGTGCTGCAACCCTAATCGGGCGAATTTTGGCCCATGCGTGGCGCAGGTGGACATTTGTTCACTAACACTGCACGCACGAGCGCCCGATAGTGCCGCTCGGTGCCTGCATCGCGGTTGTTCCAGAGTTTGCAACCACGAGAGTGCTCTGGAGGCGAATCGGTGCTACCTCGGGTGATTCTGATCAGCGGAAAACCACCGCGGCACCAACCAAAGGTAGGCGGCCATCCCGATGAGTTCGACGAGTGATTGAAACACGATTGCCACGACGGCCAAGGCATTGGGCGTGGGAAGTGCGAGCGCGAGGGGCAGGACGACAAATGAATTTCGGGTACCAAGGCTGAAGGCCAGCACGCGGCCCTGTCGCGAGGGCAAACGGAACAGCCGCGTGAGCATTCGCGCCATGAGGGCTGCGAGGGCTAGGTAAACCGTGTAGACAAGCCCAAGGTGTCCAAGCACCGGCAGCGAGGCCGTGACCAGTTGCACTTGAGTGGCGGCGATGAGAAAGACGACGAGGGCCAACAGCGGGACCGGCAACCAGGCGAGGGCCTCACGCACGGCGAGGCGCGCCGGAGTTCGGTCGCTCCAACGCTCGGTGAGGTAGGCCGCCAGTAGCGGCAACAAGATCAGCCCGGCGAAAGCCGTCACCATGTCTCCGCTGGCCATGGCGACGACAGACTCTTTGCCGAGAAACAGCCAGAGATAGAGCGGGAGCAGAACAATCTGCAGCAGCAGGCTGACGGGCGAAAAGGCGATCGCATGTCGCGTGTCGCCGCCGCCGAGGTGCGAAAAGGTAATGAACCAGTCGGTGCAGGGCACTAACAGCACGAGCAGCACTCCAAGGCGGACGGCGGGGTCGGACGGAAGAAAATGGATGAGCACCCACACGGCGGCCGGGACGAGCAGAAAGTTGCCGAGGACGGCCGCCAAGGTGAAACGCCCGTCGGCTACGGCTTCGCGCAGGTGCGCCAGTGGCACCTGGGTAAAAGTTGAGTATAGCAGCAAGGCTAGCACAGGCCACAGCAGACCCTTCCCTTTAGCCATGTGCTCTGGCGTCCATGCCCCTGCGCAGAGGCCGCCGCCGATGGCTGCGAGGTAAATGAAAACCTGATACTTTTCAATAACTTGCCGTGTCACCACGAGCCGCCTTGCAAAAATCATGGGGTATGAGCCGATGAACACCCGGATCGCGCCTATCCATCATCGGCCGTTCCGTCCGCGATGGGTCCATGCTTGGCCGGCCAACCCTGCCTCTGGCCATGCCATCTTGGAATGAGCAGGCGCCAGTGTGGCCGGAAAGGACTTGTAACTTTCCTGCGGTTCTCGAAGGTGCGGTGGCATGGCGGCGAGGAAGGGCAAGGTTTATCTGGTGGGCGCGGGGCCGGGCGATGCCGGGCTGCTGACGCTCAAAGGCGCGCGGTGTCTGGCTGAGGCCGATGTGGTGATCTACGATCATCTGGTGAACGAATCGCTGCTCGTCCACGCGCGGGCGGAGGCTCAAATGATTTATGCGGGCAAGCAACCCGGCCGCCCGACCATGACGCAGGAGGAAATCAACGACCTGCTTGTGGAGAAGGCGCGAGAGGGCCTGTGTGTGGTGCGGTTGAAGGGAGGCGATCCGTTTGTCTTTGGCCGGGGTGGGGAGGAGGCTATTCATTTGGCACGCGCGCGGGTGGCTTTTGAAGTGGTGCCCGGTGTGACGAGCGCCATCGCCGTACCGGCTTATGCCGGCATTCCGGTGACGCAGCGATTGGTCAGTTCGTCGTTTCATGTCGCATCGGGGCATGAGACACCGGATCCTGACGAGTCCTCGCCGGAGTGGGATTTGCTGGCGCGGACGGAGGAAACGGTGGTGCTGCTCATGGGGGCGCTCAACCTTCCGTCGGTGGTGCGGGAATTGGTCGGGCGCGGTCGTGACCCCGATACGCCGGTGGCTCTGATCCGCTGGGGGACGCTGCCTGAGCAGGAGACTCTGGTCTCGACGCTTAGTGGCGTGGTGGCGGAGGCGCAGCGGTTGAATTTCGGCCCACCGGCCGTGGCGGTGATCGGCCCGGTGGTGGACCTGCGCCCCTTGATCCGATGGGCTGAATTACGCCCGCTATGGGGCGTGCGTGCGGCTGTGACACGCCCGGCGGATCAAAGCGCGGCGCTCACGGAATCGCTGCAGCGGGCGGGGGCGGATGTGATTGTCACGCCGACGATCCGGGTGCAGCATCGCGAGATGTCTCCCGTTATTGAGCGCGAGATCGAGGCGCTGGGAGCGTACGACTGGGTCGTATTCACGAGCGCCAACGGCGTCCGGGCGTTCATGGAAAGGGTTTACGAGTGTGGATATGATGCCCGCCGGCTTGCTTGGTGTCAGGTGGCGGCCATAGGCGAACGAACGGCCGAGGTGTTGGCGCAGCATGGTGTCCGGCCGGAGGTTGTGGCGCGCCAAACCACGCAGGAGGGGTTGCTGAAGGCTGTCCGGGTGGCGCGTGATGAGCGCGTTCTCATTCCCCGGGCTGCCACCGCCCGTACGGTGCTGGAGGAGGGCCTCACTCGCCGCGGGGCGTTGGTTCGGGTGTTGCCGGTTTATGACACGGTCCCGGACCGTCAAGGAATTGCCTTGCTGCGCCGCAATCTGACTCAGGGGCGGGTGCATTTGGTCACTTTCACCTCGGCCTCCACCTTCGAGCATTTGGCCCGGGCCGTGAAGACGGAGGATCTGCCGCGGCTGTTCGCCGAAGTGGCTGTGGCGAGCATTGGTCCGGCCACGAGCGCGGCTATTCGCCAAGCCGGGCTGGAGGTTCACGCGGAGGCGCGGACAGCCACTGTGGAGGGGCTTATGGAGGCCATCGAACGGTATTACAAGACGCGTCGGGTGCGGCGCGGAGATTCCGGTACGCAGGCTTAGCAGCAGCGGGCTTAGCGGTATCCGGCCCTGCCCAACACGGCGGCCGACGGGCGCCCGTAGTGACCGGGGCGGGCAAAACAACGATGATTAGGCGCATCGCAGGCACCTGCCGTTGTTTCGCGTGGAACTGCGCGCCAAGTGTTTTCGTCCGGCGGGACTGCGACAGGAATTTATCTGGCGCCACGGCGCAATCAACGCGCGACGGGCAACTGACAGTTTGCCTTTCCGGTTGTAAGTGTGGTGCGGCCGGGTTTGTCAGACGGGGCGCGGTGGAGTTTTTTTCTTCGGGGCTGAATAGCAATGCGGGTTGTCGGTAGCGGGTGTCTGGCGTAATAGGGGGAAAGTTCGCGTTCAGCGGTTTGCAGTTGACCGGCGGTGACGCGCGTTACTCCTGTTGCGCGTTTGCAGTTCACATACCCGGCCCCGGCCAGTCTGGCGGGTTCGGGGCGCCATCCGCGACCCTCAACGGTTGGCGTACCACTCACGAAAATCTGTTCCCCCTGTCGCGGGGTGGAAGACGAGGGCTACTTCCGGATCCCTCCGGTCACGGAGGGCGGGCGGTGCCAGCACGGGCCGACCGATTGCAGTGGATCTTGGGGTATGAACGGTTCGCGCGCATGGCGCTCGGATCAGTCATGGCCTCGGTGTCACTTCCCGGAGGCGGACAACAAAAAAGTTTTTCGTCGCGTGCTTGCGCGCGGCGGAAGTGCTGTCGGTCGTGCCGGCATCGGCCGGCCGGCGGCCCGAGAGTAGCGCAGGCGAGCAATGAGGTTCGGACAGGTTATCACACGGAGGATAATGTAACAGGCCATGGCCAAGGAAAAGTTCGAGCGCACCAAGCCCCATGTCAATGTCGGCACGATCGGTCATATTGACCACGGCAAGACGACGCTGACAGCCGCCATCACGAAGACTCAGGCCGAGAAGAACCTCGGCAAATTCGTGGCCTTCGACGAGATCGACAAGGCTCCGGAAGAAAAGGCGCGCGGTATCACGATCGCAACGGCGCATGTGGAGTATGAGACCGAGAAGCGCCACTACGCGCATGTGGACTGCCCGGGCCACGCCGACTACATCAAGAACATGATCACCGGTGCCGCCCAGATGGACGGCGCCATCCTTGTGGTTGCCGCCACTGACGGCCCCATGCCCCAGACACGCGAGCACATTCTGCTCGCCCGTCAGGTGGGTGTGCCGTACATTGTGGTTTACCTCAACAAGTGCGATCAGGTGGACGATCCGGAGTTGCTGGACCTGGTCGAACTCGAGGTTCGCGAGTTGCTGAGCAAGTATGAGTTCCCGGGCGACGATACGCCGATCATTCGCGGCTCGGCCCTGCAAGCCCTGAACGGTGAGACGACCGAGTACGGCAAGCCGTCCATCGGGAAGTTGATGGAGGCCCTCGACACATTCATTCCGGAGCCGAAGCGTGATGTGGACAAGCCGTTCCTGATGCCGGTGGAGGATGTGTTCTCGATCTCAGGCCGTGGCACTGTGGCCACGGGCCGCATCGAGCGTGGCAAGGTCAAGGTCGGCGACAATGTCGAGATCATCGGCCTTACCGAAACGCGCAAGTCCGTCGTGACGGGCGTGGAAATGTTCCGCAAGTTGCTCGACGAGGGCGTCGCAGGCGACAATGTTGGCCTTCTGCTGCGCGGTATTGAGCGTACGGACATTGAGCGCGGCCAAGTGGTGGCGGCACCCGGTTCCACGACACCTCACAAGAAGTTCAAGGCCAGTGTTTACATTCTCACCAAGGAAGAGGGTGGGCGGCACACGCCATTCTTCAAGGGTTACCGGCCTCAGTTCTACTTCCGCACGACGGATGTGACCGGCGTGGTGACGCTTCCTGAGGGTGTCGAGATGGTGATGCCGGGTGACAATGTGAATGTCGAGGTCGAGTTGATTACCCCCATCGCCATGGAGAAGGAACTGCGCTTCGCCATTCGTGAAGGTGGCCGCACGGTGGGCGCTGGCGTGGTGTCGGAGATTCTTGAGTAGCGAATGAAGACTAGGGCCGCCGGTCCGGCGAGGAGCCGGGCCGGCGGTTTCAAACGATTACAGGAAAACAATGGCTGGACAACGGATCAGAATCAACCTCAACGCGTTTGACCACCGGCTGCTCGACTCGAGCGTGCAGGAGATTGTGGACACGGCCAAGCGGACGGGTGCCAAAGTGGCGGGGCCGGTGCCTCTGCCGACGCGCATCCGGCGCTACACGGTGTTGCGGTCTCCGCATGTGGACAAGAAGAGCCGCGAGCAGTTCGAAATGCGCCGTCATAAGCGCCTTGTGGATATCGTGGACCCCACGCAGAAGACATTGGATGCCCTGACGGAGTTGGATTTGCCGGCAGGTGTGCATGTCGAGATCAAGTTGACCTGAGACGGTTTGTTGGGCGCCTGCGCCTCTGCGCGAGCAGGGGGCGGAAGCCGAAGAAGGTAAGGTTATGCCTCTGGGATTGCTTGGAAAAAAACTGGGAATGTCGCAGATCTTCGATCGCGAAGGCCGGCTTGTGCCCGTGACTTACATCGAGGCCGGGCCGTGCACGGTTCTGCAAAAGAAGACTGTGGATTCCGACGGCTATAACGCCGTGCAACTCGGCTTCGGACCGAAGCGCGAGAAGAATACGACACGGCCGCTGATGGGGCATTTCAAGAAGGCCGGATCGCCCCCGCTCCGGTTCGTGCGCGAGTTTCGTTTTGATGACAACAACGGTTTCGACCAAGTGCCCGATGTTGGCCAGCCGGTGACGGTTGCGGTTTTCAAGGAAGGCGACCATGTCGATGTGGTCGGCGTTTCCAAGGGCCGCGGGTTTGCCTCGCCGATTAAGCGCTGGCATGTCAAGCGCGGCCCGGAAACGCACGGTTCGATGTACCACCGGCGGGCCGGTTCACAAGGCGCATCGAGTTACCCCTCGCGCACTTGGAAGAACAAGCATGCCGCCGGTCACATGGGCAACGAGCGCTGCACCGCGGTCAACTTGGTTGTGGTCGGCACGGATGCTGAGCGCAACCTGCTGATCGTCCGCGGCAGTGTGCCGGGGCATGTGAACTCGTTTGTGATGATTCGTCCGACAGTGCGGGCCAAGAAAGCCGCGCGGCAGATCATGCTCGAAGCAACGCGCGCCGAGCGTATGGCTGCGTTGGCTGCCCGGGCCGTGAACCCGCTCAAGGCGTCGAAGAAAGGCGGGAAGTAACCACCCATGGCAACGCTGACAGTCAAAAACCTCAATGGAGCGGACGCCGGCACCGTCGAAGTGAGCGATGTGGTGTTTGCGGCGGAGCCGAACAAGCATGCCGTGCGGCAGACTTACCTCGCCTATGCGGCCAATCAGCGCCAAGGCACCCACGCCACCAAGACGCGCGGTCAGGTGAGCGGCGGCGGCCGCAAGCCATTCAAGCAGAAGGGCACCGGTCGGGCCCGGCAGGGTTCGATCCGAGCGCCGCATTATCGCGGGGGCGCCATCATTTTCGGCCCACAGCCCCGGTCGTATCATCAGAAGGTCAATCGCAAGGTCAAAAGCCTGGCGTTGTACTCGGCTCTTTCCGATTTGCGAAACCAGAATCGTATCATAGTGTTGGAATCGTTGGATCTGCCGGCCCCGAAGACAAAAGAGTTTGTCTCCCTGCTGGGGCGGCTTGGGATCGCCGATGCGCGTAAAGTTGTCGTGCTTACGGGCGATAGCAACGAGAACCTGTCGCTCGCGGCGCGCAATGTTCCCAACACGATGGTGTTGCCGCTAAACAACATCAATGTGTTCGAACTGCTGACCTGTGACTATATTGTCACGACCAGCAAGAGCGTGAAGATGCTGGAGGATCTCCTGACATGAAAAGCCCTTACGACATCATCGAGCGGCCGGTGATCACCGAGCGGGCCACGATCCTTGGCGAAAGCAAGGATCACCCGCAGTATGTGTTCAAGGTCGCGCCGAGGGCCAACAAGATCGAGATCCGCCGTGCCATTGAAGCCATTTACAAGGTCAAGGTGGCTTCGGTGAACACGATCAAGGTCAAAGGCAAGTTCAAGAGGCAGGGCCGTTCGATGGGGCGCCGCGCCGACTGGAAGAAGGCGTTTGTGGTCCTCGAAAAAGGCCAGCGAATTGAAGTGATTTAGAGGTAAGGCCCTGCAAGGCGGAATAAGGAAATGGCACTGAAATCATACAAACCAACGACGCCGGGCCGGCGCACGATGACGGTTTCCTCGTTTGAGGAGATCACGCGCACGGAGCCGGAGAAGTCGCTGTGCGTTCCGCTCAAGAAAACGGGCGGCCGCAACAATCTCGGCCGAATCACGAGCCGTTGGATCGGCGGCGGGCACAAGCGCCGTTACCGGATCATTGATTTTCGCCGGGACAAGGATGGCATTCCGGGGAAGGTGGCTTCGATTGAGTATGATCCGAACCGCTCGGCCCGCATCGCACTGATCCAGTATCCGGATGGAGAAAAGCGTTACATTCTCGCTCCGGTGGGGTTGAAGGTTGGCGCGGTGGTGGAGAGCGGTCCCGCCGCGGAGATTCAGCCGGGCAATGCCTTGCCGCTGAAGTCCATCCCTGTCGGCACGATGATCCACGCAGTGGAACTGAAGCCGAAAAAAGGCGCCCAGTTGGGTCGCAGCGCCGGTGCGGCCATCCAGTTGCTGGCCAAAGAGGGCGAGTATGTCACCCTGCGCATGCCATCGGGGGAAGTCCGCCTGGTCCATCGCGAATGCCGTGCAACCGTTGGGCAAGTGGGCAATCTGGAACACGAGAACATCTCGATCGGCAAAGCAGGCCGCAGCCGGTGGCTCGGCAAGCGTCCCGAGGTTCGCGGTGTGGCCATGAACCCGGTGGATCACCCGCTGGGCGGTGGCGAAGGCAAGACCTCCGGGGGGCGGCATCCGTGCTCGCCGTGGGGCTGGCTGACCAAAGGTTACAAGACGCGCAAACCGCGCAAAGCGAGTTCGAAACACATCATTAAGCGTCGGGGGGCGAAGTAAGCCATGCCGCGCAGTATCAGCAAAGGGTTTTTCATCGAGCCGAGTCTCGAAGCCAAGGTCGCTGCGGCCCAGAAGGCGGGCGACAAGCGGGTCATCAAGACATGGAGTCGCGCGTCCACGGTGACGCCTGACATGGTCGGGCTGACCATCGCGATCCACAACGGGAAGCAGTTTATCCCCGTGTTCATCAACGAGAACATGGTGGGTCACAAGTTGGGAGAGTTTGCCCCTACGCGAACCTTCCGCGCTCATGGCGGCAAAACGGCCAAGGTTGCGGGGCTTAAGTAGAGGGGATCGGAGCAAGCACGATGTCCAAACCGAAGTTCCAAAAGAAATATGTGGCAGTCAGCGAGGCGCGTTACCGTAACGCGCCCATGACGGCGCGCAAGGCCCGGCTGGTGCTCGATTTGATCCGCGGCAAGCGTGTCCGGGAAGCGATGGAACTGCTCACGCTGACGCATAAGCCGAGCGCGGCTCCGGCGGTGCTGCAGGTGCTCAAGAGTGCCCGCGCCAATGCCGAGCGCAAGAAGGCTGATGACCCGGACCAGTTGGTGATCACGGATGCCTTTGCCGATGTTGCCGGGATGATGAAGCGGTTCCGGGCCGCCCCGATGGGGCGCGGTGTCCGGGTCCGCAAGCGCAGTTGCCACATCACCATTCGCCTGAACGAAGCATAGGACGGTTAGGAAACGCATGGGCCAAAAAGTACATCCGATCTCGTTTCGCCTCGGTGTCATCAAGCAGTGGGAGAGCCGCTGGTATGAGCGGGGTCGCGCTTATAGCGACAATCTGCACGAGGACCTGATCATCCGCGACCGCATCCGAAAGGGTTTCAGCCACGCGGGTGTGGCGCGGGTGGACATCGAGCGGGCGTCGAGCCGCGTCAAAGTGACGATTCACACGGCACGCCCCGGCATCATCATCGGGCGTAAGGGTCAGGAAATTGAGGCGCTGCGCAAGTCGCTCGAAGCGCGGACGGGCAAGCAGGTGAGCATCTTGATCGAGGAGATCAAGAAACCCGACCTGAATGCCCAGTTGGTGGCCGAGAATGTGGCGAGTCAGTTGCTGCGGCGCATCAGTTTCCGCAGGGCGATGAAGAAGACCGTGTTGGCGGCCATTAAGGCAGGTGCCCAAGGCATCAAAATCCGGTGCTCGGGACGGCTGGCGGGCGCCGAGATGGCGCGCTCGGAATGGTACCGCGAGGGGCGCGTTCCGCTGCACACCATCCGTGCGGACATTGACTACGGTCTGGCCGAGGCGCGGACAAAGTACGGGCAGATCGGCATCAAGGTTTGGCTCTTCAAGGGCGAAGTTTTCGACAAAAAGGAGGCCGCTCCGGTGGTTTCCGCCAACGCCTGATGGCAGGGCGTTGGAGGGCCCAATGTGGGGGGCGGGGGAATGAGGGTACCATGGACTTCAGGCCAGATGAAACGGCGAGGGTGAAGATCCTGATGGCGGGCGACGAGGTGTCGCTCGAGGAACGGATCAACGAGTATCTCACGGAACATCCGGAGATGTCCTTGGCGGATATTGAGGTGGAGCAGGTTGAGTATCACGCCCGGACTGGATCGGTGGATTTCGGGCTGATTGCGGTCCTGGTGATGCGGGTGAAAAAGGGCACGCCGGCTTAGCCCGGTAACGAGAAGGCTTTTGAGTCAGTAGAGACAGAGCGTAACAGACAATGCTGGTACCGAAACGAGTCAAACATCGCAAGCAGCAGAAGGGTCGCCGCCGGGGTGTGTCGTACCGCGGCAGCGAACTGAACTTCGGGCATTTTGGCCTTCAGGCGCTGGAGGCGGGGTGGATCACGAGTCGCCAGATCGAGGCGGCCCGTGTGGCGATCAATCGTCATGTCAAGCGCGGCGGGAAATTGTGGATCAAGATTTTCCCGGACAAGCCCATTACGCGCAAGCCGGCGGAGACCCGCATGGGCAAGGGCAAAGGCAACCCGGAATACTGGGTGGCGGTCGTCAAGCCGGGGCGGATTATGTTCGAACTCGAGGGTGTGACAGCGTCTATTGCGCGCGAGGCGATGTCGCTGGCGGCTCACAAACTGCCGGTGAAAACGCGTTTTATCCAGCGTGAGGAGGTCAAGGCCGATGATGAGAAGTAAGGAACTCAGGGCCTTGGGTCTGCAGGAATTGCAGGAGAAACTGGCCGAGGCTGTGCGCGAGCATTACGAATTGCGGGTTCGCAATACGACCAAGGAATTGGAAAACACATCCAAATTGCGCCTGCAAAGGCGTTACATCGCCCGGCTGAAGCAGGCGATTGACGAGAAGCGGGCAGCAGCGCCGGCCAAGTGACGGTGCAGAAAGAAGAACCGGTCGAGGACGGAACAGGCAGACGATGACGGACAAGGAACAGAAAAGTAAGGCGCCGGGCGGGACGCGGAAGGTTCGCGTGGGCCGGGTTGTCAGCGAGCGGATGAACAAAACCGTGGTCGTGGCCGTAGAGCGCTTGGTCAAGCATCCGCTTTACAAGAAGTATGTGAAGCGGACCTCGCGGCTGTACGCGCACGATGAGCGCAACGATGCCCATGAGGGCGACACGGTGCGGGTCGTCGAGACGCGGCCCTTGAGCAAACTCAAGAGGTGGCGCGTGGCGGCCATCCTCGAGCGGGCGAAGTGATCTGACGGGAAAGGTTTTGTTGTCGCGCGCGCGGTGTGCGCGCGACGGCATTCAGAGGACACGGCGATGATTCAGGAATACACAATACTTGATGTGGCCGACAACACGGGGGCGAAGAAGATTCGCTGCTTCAAGGTGTTGGGCGGCACCCGGCGGCGCTATGCGCGCATCGGCGATGTGATCGTCGCCAGTGTGCGCGAGGCGACGCCCGATGCGACGGTGAAGAAGGGCAGTGTGGTGAAGGCTGTCGTGGTGCGCACGACGAAGGAACTGGGCCGCGAAGACGGCTCGTTTGTGAAGTTTGATGGCAACGCGGCCGTCATCATCAACAATCAAGGCGAGCCCGTCGGCACGCGCATTTTCGGGGCTGTGGGCCGCGAACTCCGCAAAAAGAATTTCATGAAAATCGTGTCGCTGGCACCGGAAGTGATCTGAGAGGACTCTGGCAACGATGGCACTGCGAATCAGGAAAAACGACCGGGTGGAGGTTTCCACCGGCAAGTTCAAGGGACGGGTCAGCCGTGTGCTGTATGTCCTGCCCGCCGAGGATCGCGTGGTGGTAGAGGGTGTGAATGTTGTCCGGCGCCACACGAAGCGGCGCAGCCAGAAGCGTCAGGGTGGGATCGTGGAGAAGGAAGCCCCGATCCATGTGTCCAATGTTCAGATTTATTGTGAAAAGTGCAAGCGGGGCGTGCGTTTTGGTGTTCGGATAGACGAAAAAACCGGCACGAAGCAGCGCTTCTGCAAGAAGTGCGGGGCAACCATCGGATGACGCGGGCTGCGGCCCGCGGGGCGACCTACCAAGCGGTCGCCAAGACGGAAGGATAGAGAGGCAATGGCAGCAGCGAAGGACGAGACGAAAAAGGACAAACAGCCCGGCAAACCCGGCAAGCCCGGCAAGGGCGGCGGGGAGCAGGGTGGCGGCACGGCCGTGGCCGTTGCCGAGTTGACGCCTGAGGAACAGGCCGAACTGCGCGACTATGTGCCGAATCTCAAGCGGCGCTACCGCGAGGAGATTGTCCCGGCGATGATGAAGCGCTTCGGTTACAAGAATGTGACTCAGGTGCCGCGTCTTCAGAAGGTCGTGGTCAACATGGGCGTGGGAGAGGCGGCCCGTGACTCCAAGATCATTGAATCGGCTGCTGCCGAGTTGACCCTCATCACGGGTCAGAAGGCCCGGGTGACCAAAGCCCGCAAGTCCATCAGCGCGTTTAAGTTGCGTGAGGGCATGTCGGTGGGATGTTTCGTCACGCTGCGGGGGGCGCGGATGTACGAGTTTCTCGAGCGGCTGATCCGGATCGCGATTCCGCGCATCCGTGACTTCCGCGGGCTGCCGACTCGCAGTTTTGACGGGCGCGGGAATCACTCGCTGGGTATCCGCGAGCACCTGATTTTTATGGAACTGGATTTCAATAAGGTCCCCGCGGTGCGGGGTATGAACATCACCACAGTGACGACGGCGAAGACCGACGAAGAGGCGCTCGAACTGCTGCGTCTGTTCGGCTTCCCGTTCCGGGAAAAGTAAGGAGACGAGACTCGAATGAGTACGGTTGCCAAGGAACACAAGGCCAAGATCAAGCCGAAGTTTAGCACGCGTCAGCGTAACCGGTGCCCGCGCTGCGGCCGGGCGCGGGGGTTCCTGCGTGACTTCCGGCTGTGCCGCATTTGCTTCCGCGAACTGGCCAGCCGCGGCCAGATACCGGGCGTGGTCAAGAGTTCCTGGTGAACCGGCGAGGACAAGGGAGACAGGCGAAACCATGATTGTGACTGATCCCGTGGCGGACATGCTGACCCGGATTCGCAACGCCAACGCGGCGCGCAAGGAAGAGGTCGAAATTCCCTATTCCCGGATGCGCTGGGAGATCGCGAGGATTCTCAAGGAAGAAGGCTTTATCAAGGCCTGCTTCTGGAATTCCAAGGGCAAGAAAAAGGCGCCCATCAAAATTTATCTGAAGTACGGACCCAACAACGAGCGCGTGATTCACGGGTTGGAGCGGGTTTCCAAGCCCGGAATCCGGCGCTATGCGAAAGTCGGCGAGATTGGGCGCATTCTCGGCGGCATGGGGATCTCGATTGTGTCTACGAGTCGCGGCCTGCTGACCGACCGTCAGTGCCGGCAGCGCAATGTGGGCGGCGAAGTACTTTGCAATGTGTGGTAACGGTGCGGCTGCTCTGGCGGTCAGGCCGGACAGGGATATGTTTTACGGATTGAGAGAACGATGAGTCGGATAGGCAAAATACCGGTGGCAGTGCCCGCTGGCGTGGAGGTCAAGATTGACCGCGGCGAGGTGCATGTGAAAGGCCCGAAGGGCCAGTTGAGCATGACTGTGCCGTCGCGTGTGACGGTGAAGCAGGAGCCGAACAAGTCGCTTGTTGTCGAGCGCCACGGTGACGATCGTCACGCCAAGGCCTTTCATGGTTTGGCGCAGCGCCTGCTGTCGAACATGGTGCGAGGCGTCACGGAGGGCTTCTCGAAGGAGTTGGAGATTCAAGGCGTGGGTTACCGTGCCGCGCTGGAGGGAACCAATCTCTCGATGCAACTGGGCTTCTCGCACGCGGTGATCTACCCGACTCCGCCGGGTATCAAGATTGAGGTGCCGAAGCCGACCACAATCATTGTCAGCGGCTGCGACAAGCAGCGCGTCGGGCAGGTGGCTGCCGAAATACGCAAGTTCCGCCCGCCTGAACCGTACAAGGGCAAGGGCATCCGGTATGTGGGTGAGTATGTGCGCCGCAAGGTCGGCAAGACCGGCGCAAAGTAAGGAGCACGGATCATGCTGACGGCACAGAAGACAAAAGCATTGGCCCGGCGCCGGTTGCGCATCCGGCGCAAAGTCAAGGGCACGGCCGAGCGTCCGCGTCTGAGCGTCCACAAGACGCTGAAGCATCTATATGTTCAGGTAGTGGACGACACGGCGGGCCACACGCTGGCGTTTGCCACGACGAACACCAAGGCGCGCAAGGCGACAGGAAAGTCTTTCGCCAACATTGCCAACGGCAAGGCCATCGGGCGCGAGATCGCCGAGAAGGCCAAGGCGGCTGGCGTGGTCAAGGTGGTGTTCGACCGTGGCGGGTACCCGTATCATGGAATCGTCAAGGCTATTGCCGACGCGGCCCGCGAAGCCGGGCTGGAGTTTTAGGAAACGGCAGGTAACAGAACAGTGACAAACGAAGATCAGGAAGTCACGACCGCCGCGGCGTCAACCGTTGCGGATGCGTCGCCCACGACTGAGGCGCCGGAGCCGGTCATCCGTCCTTGGTATGAGGAAGAGAAGATTGATCCTAAGAGCCTCAACCTGAGGGAAGAAATGGTGACGCTCAACCGCACGGCGAAAGTCGTGAAGGGCGGTCGCCGGTTCAGTTTTGCGGCTCTTGTGGTGGTCGGCGACGGAAACGGTGTCGTGGGTGTCGGCTTTGGCAAGGCCAACGAAGTACCCGAGGCGATTTCGAAGGCAGCCGAAGACGGCAAGAAGCATTTGATCCGCGTCAACCTGAAGGGTCGGACGATTCCCCATGCGGTCATGGGCGAGTTTGGAGCAGCGCGCGTGATGTTGCGTCCGGCCTCTGAGGGTACCGGCATCATTGCCGGTCCTGCGGTTCGAGCGGTTCTTACGCTGGCCGGCGTTCAGGACATTCTGACCAAGTCGTTCGGAACGAACAACAAGATCAATGTGGTGAAAGCCACGCTGCAGGGTCTGGCTTCGCTGCAGAGCGCCGAACGAGTTGCGAAACTGCGCGGGAAAGACCCGGGCGAACTGGACCGGAGTCTCAAGGGTGCCTCGTCGAGCGCCCCTGCCCCGGCCCCGGAGGCCGGCGCGGTGCCTGCGGCTGACAGTCCTGCCACGGTTGAGGAGAATGGATGACCATGGCTGACAAAGTGAGAGTGACTTGGATTAAAAGCGGCATTAACCGCCAGTCTCAACATCGCCGCACGCTGCGCGCCCTCGGCTTTACGCACCTTCATCAGGTGCGCGAGCACGAGTTGACTCCTCAGATCGAGGGTATGCTGCGTCAGGTGGGATATCTTTGCAAAGTGGAGAAGGTGGGCAAGGCTTGATCAGCCTTGCCGATCGGTCAAACAGATTCGAGCGAACGGAAGCGGGCAAGACGATGCGAATTCACGAATTGGGCAAGGATCCGGGCCGCACAAAGAAACGCAAGCGGCGCGGGCGCGGTGAGGCCAGCGGCTTGGGCCGGACAGCGGGCTATGGCAACAAGGGTTCCCAAGCGCGCAGCGGTCGCGGCAAGGGCTATGGCGGCGGTTTTGAGGGCGGTCAGATGCCGCTGCAACGGCGTCTGCCAAAGCGCGGATTTCACAATAAGTTTCGGGAGCGCATTGATGTCGTCAACTTGCGTGACCTCGATGGTTTCGAGGCCAACGCCATTGTGGATGTGGATGCGCTAAAGAAGGCGGGTCGGGTGCGCGGCCGGGCAGAAACAGTCAAGGTATTAGGTAACGGCGAACTGACCAAACCCCTGACGGTTCGTGCGCACATGTTCTCCAAGACCGCCAAGGAGCGCATCGAAGCGCTCGGCGGCAAGGCCGAAACGCTTTCGCCGTCCTCCGAAAAGGGGGCTTGATTTGGGCGTTAGCCGCTCGCGTGATTTGGCGGTTCTTGCGCAGTTGCTTTTTGCCACTCGCAGCAACGGGATTCAAAGGTAACCGACCGTGATCAAAAATGTTGGCGCCCTGGCGAATGTTCTAAAGATCAGGGACCTCAGGGACAAAGTCTTTTATACGCTGGCTATTTTGGCGATCTACCGCCTCGGCGCGCATATTCCCGTGCCATTTGTGGACCGTGGCGAACTGGCCAATTTTGTGGAGCGGCAGCGCGCAGCAAGCGGCCTCTTTCAAGTTGTCAGCCTTTTTAGCGGCAAGGCTTTCGAGCAGATGAGCGTCTTTGCGCTCGGAATCATGCCGTATATCAGCGTTTCAATCATCCTCCAGGTGCTGGCGGTTGTCATTCCGCGCCTTCAGAAGTTGCAGCAGGAGGGGGTTTTGGGGCAGCGCAAGATCAACCGATGGACGCGCGTTGGCACGATTTTTCTCGGTGCGTTTCAAGGGTTTGGTCTCGGTCTTGTTTTGCTACAAAACAACTTGACTTACTTCCGCGGCGAACTGGCCGGTTTATTCCTCTTCACGACGATGATGACCCTGACCGCCGGTTGCGCTTTTGTGATGTGGTTGGGCGAGCGGATCACCGACAAGGGGATTGGTAACGGCATCTCGTTGATTATCGCTGTGGGAATCATGGCGCACTATCCGTCGGATGCCTCTCTGATTCTCAACCAGATGAGGACTGGAAACACCCCTTACATTTGGGCTCCTATCCTCGTGGTGCTGTTTGTCATCTCGACGGTAGCGATCATCCTGATTCAGGATGGCACACGGCGTATTCCCATGCAGCACGCCAAGCGGGTCGTGGGGCGGCGCGTGATGTCGGGTGGGACGAATTATCTCCCCTTGAAGGTCAACACGGCAGGCGTCATCCCGGTTATTTTCTCCTCGGCGTTGCTGAGTTTTCCAAGTTTCATTGCTTCCTACCTCGGAGGAGGTCAGCCGGGCGGCGGCTTCTTGGGCAATTTTTTCGCTCTCCAGTCGCCCTACAACCTTTATACGCTTATTCAGTACTGGTACCCCGGTTTTGACATGGGCGGTGCGTTTCTGCTGTTGAAGAGTTTCAACATGCACATCGTGGCGTTTTCGCTTTTGACCGGGTTTTTCTGCTACTTTTACACGGCCGTTGTTTTCAATCCGGACGATGTGGCGAACAATTTGAAGAAGGGCGGGTCTTTCATCCCCGGCCGCCGCCCGGGCAAACCAACCAGTGAATATATTGATTATGTTCTGACACGCATCACGACAGTGGGTGCGATCTTCCTGGTCAGCATCGCGGTCTTGCCCCAGATTCTCGAGGTGTCGTTCCGCATGCCTTACGCGGCGGCATCGTTCGTCGGAGGCACCGGCCTCATCATCGTCGTGGGTGTGTTGCTGGACACGCTGAAGCAAATAGAGTCGCAACTTTTGATGCGCCATTACGAAGGTTTCGCGCTGCGCAAGACTTCGTTCGCGCGGTGGCGCTGAGAGCGCGATCCAGCGGGAAAGGCGTGTGGGGATGCTTCTGCCGAGGAAAAGCGTCGTCCTCAAGAGTGCTTCGGAATTGAAGCGGATGCGCGCAGGGGGCGCGATCCTTAAGCGCGTGGTGGACCATGTGGCAGGGCTCGTTCGTCCGGGCGTGACGACGGCGGAGTTGGATGAGGTAGCCCACCGTCTGATTCTGGAGGCCGGCGCCACACCGGCGTGTCTCGGCTATCACGGTTTTCCGGCCTCGATTTGTACCTCGGTCAATGCCGAGATCGTCCATGGCATTCCCTCCCACCGAGTGCTACAAGAGGGCGATATCGTGTCGATTGATTGCGTCTTGCTTTATGATGGTCTCTATACTGACATGGCCGTCACGGTGCCGGTTGGACGCATCAGCCATGAAGCGCAAACGCTGTTGCGCGTGACAAAAGAATCTCTGCAACGGGCGATCAAGCAGGCTCGGCCGGGCCGCTATGTGGGAGACATCTCGGTTGCTGTTCAGCGGCATGTGGAGGCCCATGGATTTTCCGTCATCCGCGAGTACGCGGGTCACGGTGTCGGGCACGCGGTGCATGAGGAGCCTGCTGTCTTCAATTTCGGCCTCCCCAAACGGGGCCCGCTCCTGTGTCCGGGGCTGGTGCTGGCCATTGAACCGATGGTCAGTGTGGGCAATTGGAAGACGAGGGTGCTCGAAGACGGCTGGACGGTGGTGACGACCGATGGGTCGCTGTCTGCGCATTTTGAGCATACGGTGGCCGTGACGGAGAACGGGCCGCTTGTGTTAACCGCATGACCCGGGGCGGCCTTGAGCGCCTGGCGAGGGCGCTGCGCTCGCATCAAGCGGATATGGGGGCGGAGGAAAAGCACCGGCAATTGATTTTAGAGTTTATCGGGCGATACGAGCACCCGTTCGACCGCTCAATTGCGGAGGGCCACCTCACTGGCAGCGCGCTGGTTGTGGAAGCAACAGGCGGGCGTGTGCTGCTCGGCTATCACCGAAAACTGGGCAGATGGCTGCAATTCGGTGGGCATGGCGAACCGGGCGACGAGGACGCGTTCGAAGTAGCGTTGCGTGAGGCCACGGAGGAGTCGGGAATTGATGGACTTGCACTGTATCCATCAGCACCTGCGCCGTTGGATGTAGATGTCCACGAAATCCCAGCCCGGAAGGGCGAGCCGGCGCACCTTCACCTCGACATTCGCTACCTGCTTGTGGCCCCTGCCGATGCGCCGTCTCCTTGCGGCCGTCCGGAAGAGCATACGGAAATCGCCTGGTTTTCTTGGGAGCAGGCCATGGCGCTGGAGGGGCTTGATGATTCGTTGCGTCGCCTGCTGGAGAAAGCGCGCGCGACGGTGCAGCGCAGGGGTTGACTGAGAGGGTCAGCCCCCGAACGCTTCCGAGTATGCGCATCCTTTTTCTGCACCAACACTATTACCCCGAGACGGTCGGCACCTCGACGCGGGCCGTGGAGATTGCCGAGCACTTGGTATCGCGTGGTCATGAGGTGGTTTTTGTCACGGGTCAGCCTTGTCACCCGTCCACCATGCGCAGTGGCGAGGTTGGCAGGCGCCAGCCCCGATTCGAAGTGATGAACGGCGTTGTGGTGCACCGAGTCTGGACCTTTGGTTCGGGCAAGCCCGACACATTCTGGCGGCGCATGCTCATGTATGCGTCGTTTATGGTGACCGGCGGTTTGAAGGCGCTGTTGGTCCCGGGTCCGTTTGACTTGATGGTGGCGGTCAGTCCTCTGCCTAACGGTATTGCGGGGCTTTGGGTCAGCCGGCTTCGGCGCCTGCCGCTCATGTTTGATGTCTGCGACATCTGGCCCGACTGCGCCGAGGCCGTCGGCATGCTCCGAAACCGGATTTTGGTGGCCTTGGCTCGTGCGTTAGAAAAATCCGTTTACCGCCGCGCGCGCCGAATCGGTGTGGTGACACGCGGTTTCACCGGCAATCTTGTGGCGAAAGGTGTGCCCCGCGACAAGGTGGTGTTGCTGCCTGATTGGGTGGATCTGGCGGTGTATGATTCGACGAAGGCCCCGAGGGAGGCTACCCGCGCCGAGTTTGGAATCCAAGACCGGTTTGTCGTTTCGTTTCTTGGAAATTTTGGGCTTCTGATGGGGATTGAGCAAATTCTCGAAACGGCCCGCGAGGTTCAGTCCCGGGCGTCGGAGATTCTGTTCCTGTTTGTTGGGAAAGGGGTCTGCCTCCCGATGATGGAACAACGCATCCGGGAATGGAACCTGACGAATGTCCGCATCATCCCCTATCAGCCGCGGGCCAAGGTTCCAGCCATTCTTGCCGCCAGTGATGCGCTGATCGTCACTTATATTAAGAACGACATCACGCTGATCACGACGCCGTCCAAAATTTATGAGTACATGGCCAGTGAGCGTCCCATTGTGGCCGGCGTGGAAGGGGTCATCCGGGAGATCCTTGAGGAAGCCGATTGCGGGCTTGTTTCGCCGGGCCGCGATCCGGGCGAAATGGCCGGATTGATCCTGCGTCTGCGACGCGAACCGGAGTTGCGGGTCCGGCTGGGCCGGAATGGGCGGCTGTACGCGGCCAAACATTTCACATTCCAGAAGGTCGCGGCGGATTACGAAGCGGCGCTGATTGACTGTGTCACTTGCCGGCCCGGTGCGGTGGTCGCCGCCCGCTCGGAGTAGCGGCGGGTGGTCAGGCCGCGGCAACCGGATGCCATGACGCCCCGCGTCAGCGTCATCATCGCGAGTTGGAATACGCGCGACCTGCTGGCGGCATGCCTCGATTCTTTGCGTTCCCCGGTAAGTGCCGGCTGGGCCGAGGTGATCGTGGTAGACAATGGCTCGGAAGACGGCAGCCCGGACATGGTGCGCGAGCGCTTTCCGGCCGTGACGCTTATCTGCCCGGGTCGCAACCTTGGTTTTGGCGGGGCAAACAACCTCGGCCTCCGGGCTGCGCGAAGCCGGTATGTTGTCTTGCTCAACAGCGACACGGAGGTGCCAGACGGCGCCCTCGAAAGCATGTGCGACTTCATGGATGCCAATCCGCGGGTTGGAATTTTGGGGCCGAAACTGCTAAACCCAGACGGCACGGTGCAGTTGTCATGCCGGCGGTTTCCGTCGTACCGGACGGCACTGTTCAACCGGTACTCGCTTCTCACGCGTCTCTTCCCGCGCAATCCCTATTCAAGGGAGTACCTGATGACGGACACGGGGCACTCGGACACGCGGGAGGTGGACTGGGTCAGCGGGGCTTGCCTGATGGCGCGCCGCGAGGCTATCGAGGAGGTCGGGCTGCTCGACGAGGCCTTTTTCATGTATGCGGAGGATGTGGATTGGTGCTATCGGATGCACCAGAAGGGTTGGAAAGTGGTTTACTATCCGGAGGCGCAAGTGCTGCACCATGTCGGCCGCTCCACGCGGAGTGCGCCGTTCCGCATGACTGTGGAACGCCACCGCAGCATGTGGGTTTTTTACAAGAAACATTACAGCCGGGGCATCGTTCTGGTTGACGCGGCTACGCTGTGCGGCATCGCGTTGCGTTGCGGGTTCATGGTGTTGCGCAATCTTATCAGGCGTCTGGTGCGTCTGGAGGTGCGCTCATGAGTCGGCTCATTCTTGAAGGGCTCGTAGGGCTGTCTGCGTTCGCCGGGGCCATCATGGCCGGCTACCGGTCATGGCACGCGTGGAGACGGCTGAAAGGGCGCCTGCCTGCCGGTGTCAGTTTGCGCTCGAGTTCCCACGGCGATTTTCCGGTGTTTGCGGGGGTCTTGCTGGGCATGGCTGTCACCGCTGCCGCGGCAGGTGGTCTTCTGCCGGGTGACCGTTTTCACTCGGTGGACGGCGCGCTGATGATTATGGGAACGATCTCGGCAGGATTGATACTGATCCTGCACGGGCAGTCGGCCCTCTTAATGCCTTCGCTTCTGTCGGTTCTTGCCGGCAAGGGCCCCGTTTCGGATGCCGCGAAAGAGCGATTGAACCGTGTCGCGGCCCGCGCCCGGCGCGTGCAACCGCTGTTGGAACTGACCGCCGCCGTGCTCGTCGTGATTGGCGGGGTTCGTTTTGGTGTGGTCAGTGTGGGCGAGCGCTCGTTTGAATTGGGTGCGTGGAGCCCCGTGCTGACCGTCGTGTGGATCATGGCGGCGATGAATGTGGTCAAATTGTTAGGTGGTCTGGATGGGGCGGCCAATGTGCTGTTGCTGGTGGCGTCGGTGGCCATCTTTTACTTTGCGCTCGGGGGAGGCGAGCACTTCCTCAGCGCGCTGGCCTTGGCGATTGCAGGAGCGGCGCTGGGTTCGCTGCGTTTTAATTGTTACCCGGCGCGAATGCCGCTCAGTCTGCGCGGCCATGCCGTGGCCGGATTTCTGTTTGCTGTACTGACCGTTCTGGCCCGGCAGAAAACGGTCGCGGTTCTGCTCCTTGTTTTCCCTCTGGCGCTGGTGGCCATTTTGCTTGGAGGTGCCATGCTGGCGATTCTCGAGCGAACCATGATGCCCGGCAGCGACAGGGAAGGGGAGTGAGCGTTTCGATGACAGCGCTGCCATTAGTGCTGGCGTCGGCATCGCCGCGTCGCCGGGATCTCCTCACGCGCCTCGGGTTTGCCTGCGAATATGCGGCTGCGGATATTGATGAAGACAGCATCCCGTACCGCACGCCCCGCGAGTATGCCGTGAAGACCGCTTATGCCAAGGCGCTCAAGGTGGCGGAATTCCGCCCGCGGGCGCTCATCATCGCAGCGGATACGATCGTGGTGCTCGACGGCCAGATTTATCCAAAACCAGCGGATCGGGCAGATGCCATCCGGATTTTGAGTGCGATTCAGGGGCGCACGCACGAGGTCATTACGGCTGTTGCGGTGCTCGAGTCCGGACGCTCGGCCATGCTCGACGCGGTTTCCACAGCCGTAACCTTGCGAGCGCTCACGCTGGCCGAGATAGAGGAATATGTGGACACTGGCGAGCCCATGGACAAGGCAGGTGCCTACGCGGCACAGGGGCGCGGGCGAGCGCTGATCGAGCGCATTGACGGCGATTACTTCAATGTTGTGGGCTTGCCGCTCGGGTTGTTACTGAACATGTTGGAATCGCACATGCCGGTTGCTGAGTACAGAAAACGGCTTGCCTTACTGCCCAACCCGTTCGACGGCTCCGTGGGCAAGCAACCTTCCTGAGATTACTTTTCCAGTCCGTAACGCCGTCGTACGCGTCGCTCGATGTTGCCGAAGAACAGGATGTCCACCGTCAGGCTGATGCCGAGGATGGTCAGCATGCCGGCAAGCATCATGGCTGAGTCGTTGTAATTGCGGCCTACCTCGAGAATGTGTCCGACACCTTTGACATTGGCACGGATAAGTTCCGCCGCCATGAGACTGCGCCAAGCAAAGGTCCATCCTATTTTCAGGCCCCCTATGAGTTCAGGCAGGGCTGCAAAGAAAAGAATATCTTTGGCAAACCGGATTCCGCGGGCGCCCAGCACGAGCCCCACCTTGGTGTAAATGGGCGGGATATTGCGAATAGCACCCTCGGTGGATGTCGCGATGGAGAAGAGTGCGCCGAGCACCACGACAAACAGCACTGCGCGCTCGTCAAGGCCGACCCAGATGAGTGCGAGCGGAAGCCAGCAGATGCTCGGCAGGGACTGCAACGCGAGGATGACGGACCCGAAAGTTTCTTTGAAGAGCCAACTGCGGGCGGCCAAAACGCCGATCGCGAGGCCACCTACCACAGAGATCGCGTAGCCCAGCAGCATTCGTCCCATGCTGGCCTGGACGGATGCGATCAGCGTGCCGTCCCATGCCATGGCAGCCAACCGGCTGAGGACGGCGAACGGTCCAGGGAACAGGTACTCGGGTACAAACTGCATGCGGACCACGCCCTCCCAGAGGGCAACAACAAATGCGGCAAACGCGATTTTGACGCCAATGCGTTGCCAAAGCAGCGGGCCGTCGCTCACCAACCGTTTCATGGTGTCTCCTGGTTTCGCGCAGTGGGCGGCTTCAGGACGGCGTCCAAGGGCTGGCGGTCGATGAGTTTCCCTGTGTCCAAGGTATCACCGGGGAAAATCCCGAGAAGTCGTCCCTTGGAAAAATAGGTGTCAAAGGTGCGGACATCCGGTTCTACCGAGAATTCAACATTTCGCAAGGCTCCGGCGATGACCTCGTCCGCCAAGGTTTTTCCCGTGAGGCGTTTCAGTTGTTCATTGATCGTGTGGGCGTACTGCTGGCGGTCGGCCTGCAAATCCCGCGTGAGGGCTACATGCGCCTCCAAAAAGCGCCGCACGAGTTCGGGGTTTTCCTCGAGGAACTTGCGCCGGGCGATCACGCAAGTCAGAGAAAAACGCTTTTCCGGCCAAAGGTCGCGCTCGTGGGCGACAACTGTGCCCAACCCGGACGCCACCAGCCTTGATCCCCACGGTTCGGGCACCCACGCCGCGTCCAATTGGTCCTTGGACATGAGCGTCTCGATGTCGGGGTTGGGGATAGGGATGACCTGTGTGTCGCCGCCGTTGTCTTTCAAACGGGTCTTGAGCGTTTCGATGACGAACGCGCGGGCGGAAATGTCCTGCGTGTTACCTATTTGGGGGACGGCAATCGTTTTTCCCCTTAAGGCTTCGAGCGAAGGAATGTTTCTATTCTTGTTAGCGACAATCAGGACGCCGTTTTCCACGGCGCCCGCTATGACGCGCACTTCCTCGCCGCGACTGCGGATGAAGCCATTGATGGCTGGCGCAGGGCCAATATATGCGATATCGAGTCTATTGGCGTAGAGGGCTTCAATGACACTCGGGCCGGCATTGAACACGGAGGTCTGCAGTTCGGTCCCATCGCCGAGGGCCCGCGCAAAATCCCCGCGGGCCACGCCGAGAAGCGCTTGAGCATGGCTGACATTGGGAAAGTAACCGAGGCGCAGGACAGTCCCCCGGGGAGCAGTCGCGGGAGAGGAATCTCCGGACCGGGAACAACCGCTGAACATCAAGGCGCAAAGCCCAATGACAGCCATCAGGACAATACCGCTTTTGCGACTGTGCACGGCCATGATTAAATGCCCTCTCCAGTTCCATAGGGGAGCGGCGCGACCGGCACGGGGCGTTTATCCCAATCCGGGTCAAGTTCGGTGGCGGCCACCTTGTCCACTTCTTCCTTAATCTGATCGTGAAGCATGGCGGCGAAGGCGCTGAGTTCAGTGGAGGATTTTTGGCGCGGATGGGCGAAGGGAACCGTGGTGATGCGTTTGACGCGTCCCGGCGAAGCGGTCATGATCAGGATGCGATCGCTGAGGTAAACCGCCTCGCGGATGTTGTGGGTGACGAACACGATTGTTGTCCGCGTTTCCTGCCAAATGCGTTGCAACTCGTCGTGGAGAACATCCCGGGTTTGAGCGTCGAGGGCACTGAAAGGTTCGTCCATCAGCAGAACGCGCGGCTCCAGCGCGAGTGCGCGGGCGATGCTGACGCGCTGACGCATTCCGCCGGATAACTGGTGGGGCAGCGCCTCCGCATAGCGCGACAAATGGACCATTTTGAGAAATTTCATCGCTCGCTCGCGCCGTTCTGCGCGCGGAATGCCTTGGAGTTTGAGACCGTACTCGACATTGGCGGAGACGGTCATCCACGGCATCAACCCTGCCTCTTGAAAAACCACAGCGCGCTGCGGTCCCGGCCGCTCCACTCTCGTGCCATCCACCGTCACGAAGCCCGTGTCCGGACTCTCAAGGCCGGCGAGGATGTTGAGGAGCGTGCTTTTTCCACACCCTGACGGGCCGATTATCGAAAAAAACTCACCCCCCTCGATAACGAAGTTCACCGGCAACAACGCCTGAATGCGCTGGCCACCCTTGCCGTTAGCCGAAAAGGATTTGGAGATCTCCGAGAATTCGATTCTCATGGTGCGGCCGGGGCCTCCATCTTTGCGGCCGGGCGCGATCCCTCAATCGTGACCCCACGGCCCGCGGCGAATCGAATCGTCATGATGATATCGTCCTTTGTAAATATGTATTCAAGCGAGTTGACCTCTTGCCGGTGTGAAGCCCGGGTCCAGCCGTTGGCGCGGAACCACTGCTGGTATTGCTCGGCCAACGCCACATCGCCATTCGGGAAGGAGAGCACCTGACTTGCCCTACCCGAGATGCGCGCAACCGGCGTGACTGAGCCTTCATCCGGACGCAATTGCGGAATCATGACTCGAACCACATCGTAGGCGGGGCGCTCGCTGCGGCACCCAGCCCCGAACAGTCCCACCGCACCACTCAGGCCTACGGCCATTACGGCTAGAGGCAGAATGCGCAGCCACCATGGTCGCCGACTGGCCATGAAATCCTTCCTCACCTCAAGCCCCCCCTTGTGATCCTCGAATCAGGATTTGCCAAGTGATTCGATGTCATCACTCTCCACGCTGATGTCGCTGTAGAGCCAAGAACTCAGATAACGCTCAGCCGTGGAGGGGATGATGGTTACGATCAACTTGCCCTCGTTTTCCGGTCTGCTGGCCACTTGCACCGCCGTCCACACTGCGGCACCGCTGGAGATGCCGAGCGGGATCCCCTCCTCCACAGCCGTGCGCTTGGCGTAAACAGCAGCGTCCTCCTCGCGGACCTGAATGATCTCGTCAATGATACTGGTGTTGAGAATTTCGGGAACGAACCCGGCGCCTATCCCCTGAATCTTGTGTGGGCCGGGCTGTCCGCCGCTGAGCACGGGAGAGCCCGCCGGCTCGAACGCAATGGCTTTGAACGACGGCTTACGCTTTTTGATCACTTCGGCAACGCCGGTAATCGTGCCGCCGGTGCCAACTCCGGAAATGAGGATGTCCACGGCCCCGTCCGTGTCGCGCCAAATCTCTTCGGCCGTCGTCTTGCGGTGAATTTCCGGATTGGCGGGGTTGGCAAACTGCTGCGGAATCACGGCATTGGGCAGCGTCTTGACCAGTTCCTCGGCCTTGGCTATAGCGCCTTTCATGCCTTTGGCACCGTCGGTCAGGACCAGTTTTGCGCCGAGTATTTTGAGCAACTTGCGGCGCTCGAGGGACATGGTTTCCGGCATCGTGAGGATCAGATCATAGCCTCGTGCCGCAGCCACAAAGGCCAGCGCAACCCCAGTATTGCCACTGGTCGGCTCCACCAGAACCGTCTTGCCGGGCTCGATGCCTTTGTTCTTCTCCAGCCAGTCAATCATGGCGGCACCGATTCGGTCCTTCACGCTTGAGAGCGGGTTGAAAAACTCGAGTTTCAGCACCACGGTGGCTTTGCAGCCTTGCGTCACCTTTCGCAGTCTCACAAGCGGCGTGTTTCCGATTGTATCCACGATGCTATCGTAAATCCGAGCCATTGTCGTGTTCCCCGTCTTGAAATATGTTTGACCCAATGTTTGCTGCAATGCCGGCAGCCGCGCACTTGCATACCGCCGTCAAATGTACCACATGAGCGCCTGCATGTCCTCGCTCGGGACACCCTCCTGCGCCAAATCCTGCAGTGTCAACCCATCGAGACGCCGTCGGGCGTAAATTCGAATATCTTCGAGCAACGCTTGAAGCCGTCCGAGATCGGCATGGTCACCACTCATATTGCGCACCACCGCTCCGCCTGACAACGGTTCCTCCACGGCGCCCAAAATCTGCTTTAGCGTGATCTCCGAGGCAGGCCTTGCCAACCCGTACCCGCCGCGCGGCCCCGCCTTACTGACGGTCAACCCCGCACTTTTCAACGCCAACATAATTTGTTCCAGAAATTTCTTTGGCAGACCTTGAGCCGCTGCGATTTCGGAGATGGTCAGCGACTCGCCGCGGGCCAATCCGAGAGCGATCATCGCTCGAACCGCATACTCGCCTTTTTTGGATAGCCTCATGCTGGCGTTAGGAACGCCCAAAACCACTACTTATTCAGTAGATGTTTTGGATTGGCAACGGCTTATGGGTTAGGCAGCCGCACCTCGCTGCGAAGGCTTGCGATTTCCTCCGCTGTGAGCAGACGCCACTTGCCGGGTGGCAAATCGCCCAGTAACAGAGCGCCCTCGCGGATCCGGATGAGGCGTTTGACGGGGTGGCCTACGCGGCGCATCATCTCGCGAACTTGGCGTTTGCGCCCCTCGGAGATGGTGATGGTGAGGGTCGTTGTGCCGTTTTCGCGGCTCAGGATACGGACTTGGGCAGGGAGTGTGGGCCGTCCCTGCACCATGACCCCGCGCCTGAGTCGCCGGCACGCAGCCTGCGTCACCTCGCCTTCCACAGTGACCTTATATTCTTTTTCCACGCGGTAGCGGGGATGCATCAGGCGGTGGGCCAGGTCTCCGTCGCTGGTGAAGAGGAGCAGTCCTTCGGAATCGAGGTCGAGCCGCCCGACGGCAAACACACGCCGCGGTGCATCGTGCACCAGTTCGTTCGCGGTGCGGCGGCCGCGTTGATCGCGTGCCGTGACGATGTATCCGGGCGGCTTATGAAGCATCAGGTAGACATGTTGCTCCGCTTGAGGGTGCACCACCTGGCCGTCCAATTCCACCTGATCGGTGCCGGGTAAAATATTGACGCCCATGCGATCCACGACCACTCCATTGACGCGGACGCGTCCCTTTCGAATGATGTCCTCGCACTGGCGCCGCGAACCGATCCCGCAGGCGGCCAAATAGCGCTGCAAGCGCATGCCCGCCTGCGAGCCACGGGCACCGTGCCAGCCGTGCGTCTTTTCTTGCGGTTCCACCTTATCTGTTGCAGCGTTGCATCATGTTCCGAATGGTGGATGAACGATGAAACGCTTCACGCCAGAACTGGAAGAGTTTTTCGCAAGTGCCCAGCGCGATGTGGATCATGTCCTGCGCGCCCTGATTGCCCCGCATGAGAATCCGATCCCGAATCTGGACGACGGGATTGCGTATGCGCTGGGGCTCGACGGAGAGGCCGCAGGAGGCAAACGGCTCCGGCCGCTACTGTGCCTGCTCGTCGCCCACACGCTGGGCGGCAAAATGTCGTCCGCCATGCCCTTTGCTGCCGCCATTGAATTCATGCACAATTTTTGTCTTGTGCACGATGACATCGAGGACTGCGACGAGTTTCGGCGCGGGCGCCCGGCCGTGTGGAAGAAGTTCGGCCTTGCTCACGCCATCAATATCGGCGACTACCTTTTTACCAAGATTTTTGCGGCGCTGTTGACCGGGGTGGGAGAAATCCCGCCGGAGAAGTTGGTGCGATTTTTCGCGCTGATGAGCGCGACGCTTGACCACACGCATCGGGGCCAGGCTCTTGATATCAACGCCCGTTCCGGCCGCCTGTCCATTGAGAGGTACATGGCCCTTGTCACCGAGAAGACGGGATATTATCTGGCGGCGCCGCTGGTGGCCGGCGCCATTGCGGCGGATGCCCCGCCGGATGTGGAAGAAACGCTCAACTCCTACGGCATGTTCATAGGGCCTCTGTTCCAGATAAAAGATGATTTGATTGACCTCACGACCAGCAAGGGGCGTGCGGCGCCGGGTTCGGACATCTGCGAGGGCAAGCGCAGTTACCTTGTGGCCTACGCCTGCGAGCATGCGCGGGAGTCCGAAGTGGAGGAGTTGATGGCCATCCTCGACCTGCCGCGCGAGCGGACAACGCCGGAGGATGTGGCCCGGGCCATGAACATTCTTGAGCGGTGTGGCGCCTTGGACGACGCCCGGCGGGTATGCGGCGAACTCAAGACGGCAGCGCTGGAGGCTTTGATGCCTCTGCCTGCCAAGTTACGCGAGGTTCTCTGGCAGGTGACGGAATATCTCGCGGACCGTAAGACCTAATGCGGCAGCGGTTCTTGCAGCCGCACGATACCGCCCCGGCTGCCTCTGACACGATCGGGATTCTGGGGGGCAGTTTCAATCCGCCCCATGATGCGCATGTGGACATCTGCCGTCAGGCGCTGGACGGAGGCCATGTCCAACGGGTTATTGTGGTGCCGGCATACCAGCATCCGTTTGGCAAGCCATTGGCTCCCTTTGCTGACCGGATGGCCATGGTGCGGCTAGCGTTTGAGCCGTTAGGCGACAAGGTCGAGGTGAGCGACATTGAGGGGGCGCTTTCTGGAGTCAGTTATACGATAGACACCGTTCGCGCCCTGCGGCGGCGACACTGCAACGCCCGCTTCCGACTGCTCCTTGGTGCGGATGTGCTGGCCGAACTGCCCAAATGGAAAGACATCCGGGAACTGCTGCGTCTGGCACCGGCATTGGTGTTCCCGCGGGCCGGTTCGCCCGTCCCGACGCTCCCGCGTGGGTTGTCCAATATTGAGGTGGTAGGCGTGCAACCGCCGGATGTGAGCAGCAGCGGTGTGCGCCAGCAACTTGCTGACGGTGCGGACAAAATCCCCGCCGTGCCTGCGGCGGTCATGGATTACATCCTAAAGCACGGTCTGTATCGTTCCGGCGCTTGAGTCGCCGTTACATGATTCCCATGGTGAGGTCGGGGAACTCCTCAAACACCGAGGCGACGCGCGCGAGAAACGCCTCGTCGGCCGCCGTGAAATGCTGTCGTCCGCCGCGCCGGTCGAGGTAGAGAATCCCGCAGATTTCGCCGTTTACGGTGAGGGGAGCCGCGGCTGTCGAGTCTATCTGATAGGCCATCATGCTTGCCGAAGGGTCGCCGCCCGTAGCGAGGCTGGTCACAACGGCTCGCTGGCGCACGCAGGCGGAGAGAATGGAGGCCGAAATGGGAAAGCCTTCGGCGCCGCCCTCTCCCCAGAGCAACTTTCGGCCGGCTTGGGCGTGAATGGTCAGGCCGTGACCCTGGGTGACCTTCACCATGATACAGGAGGATGTGGCGCCAAAGAACTGGTTGATTTCCTCGAGCAAGGCCTGAGCGTTGCGGACGCACCGCGAGGAGTTGGCGCGGATGAGCGATTTGTACATGCGGGCCAGCGCCTCGGCAAAATCCCGCTCGCGTGCGAGATTGGCGTCGGGCGCGGCGTGTGGCGCTGCGGCAGTCGCCGGAGCGGGCTGTGGCTCTGCGGGCCGTAGCGGTCGGGGCGGAGCGGGCGACGCCGGCGCGGCGAATGTGGGGACGGGTGCTGCCTCGCGAGTGGGCGAGTCCGCCCGCTGCGGGTGGATGCTCATCTGGGCATCCCGTTGCCCCGGCGCTTCGGTGACGGCGGCGGAAGGGCGCGCCAGCGCGGAATCCTGCCGGGTCACCATGATCTTGCGGTAGAACTGGTCGTAAGCCTCCTCAAAAGCGGGGCGGACCTCCTCGATGACCGAACGATCCACCTTGCGTTCCAGCGCCTCGATAATCTTCGGCAGCCAATGGAGGAGCCGGTTGCCCTCCTTGTTGTTTTTGATGCGGGTCGTGCTAATAATTTCTTGGACACGCTCGGAAAAGAGGATGGTGATGGCGCGCACCAAGGCGCTCAGCGGGAATAACCCGCCGGGCAGATCAGCGCGTACCTCGTGCTCGCTATCGTCCACCATGCGGTATCCCTTGGCCTTGAGCGTGCGTCCAATGGCACGGGTCATTTCTTCGGGTGGCAGGATTTCCGCGTCGTCGAGGCCCGTGTGCGCACGGTCAATTTTGACGCGCTCGACCGTGAAACCGTTGCGGTCGAAGAAGGTGCGGATGACGCTCTCTTCCTGAGCAGCCAGCATGTCCGTGGTGCCGAAAACCATCATGGTCATCTCGCCCATATCCGCGAGTTCGGCGAAGAACACGCCGTCCTCCACCACGAACTTCCCCTCGGCCTCCGCTGCCTTGAGGTCCGCCTGCAGGTCCTTGATTTTCCGGCGAAGTTTCCAACTTTTTTTGTCGAACCAGCCCATAGATGGTTGCCGTCGTCTTTCTCGATTCAGTGACTCCTGCCAGTTTAGACCGTTGCGGGATGTGTCAATGCCCGACTTGATCAACCGGCGAAGTCATGCGCCATGGGTTTCAGGGGTGCGGGCGGATGAAACTCAGACTTTTATCGAGAATCTGAAACCAGCGGGCGAGACCGACGGCCAGCGGGTCATCCGCCAATCGGATCGTACGATGAGGACGCCGCACAACGACGCTGGCCACAAACTGCGTCTGGCCCCGCCGGAAGGTGCTTATGGCTGCCAGATTCCCGTGGGACATGTGGATATAGGCGATTTCGCCGACCCGTGCGGGAATTCGGCGCGCGATGGTTAAGTCGGTGGCGGTCATCCTACCCGGCTCTGGTGGCTGGTCGGTGACGGGGATGATTGTCAGGTTGTCGCGCACAAACGAATTCAGTTCCGAGGCGGTCATGCCGGGCGAGCCGCAATCAAACCGGAGGGGACAGCACGCGGTGGTTTGGCCCAAGAGACGGCTCACACGACACGCAGCGTCGAAATCCTCATAATGATAAATGCGAGTCACTGCAGTGCGAAGTGTCATGTCGGGGATGGCGGCGTCAGAGGCCGTTTTCCCCGCACACTGGGTGCAGTCGGTCACAGGCAGGAGTTGTTCCCAAGCGGCCTTTCCCTGCTGAACGAGTCGCGTGGCGTCGGTGAGCAAGCGCAAGGCTGTCGCATCTGCCCTCAAGGCTGGTCCGGGGTGCTCATGCTGGATGGTCAGCGTTTGTGAGGTGTCGGTAATTGACCACTCGGCCGGAACATCCCAGCGTTCCGCCTCTTTCTCGAGGCGCCGGGCCAGCAGATCTGTCGGTTTCGGAAACGGCATCATCTGCGCGCCCACAGATCCGGCGAAGGCGCCGACAGACAGGAGGGTTGCGAGCCGGGGCAGACGGCGCGAACCGCGCCGATGGTGCCCGCTGAGAACGGGAGCGAGGCTAACCCGGCATGTCAGGGAGAGTAGGGCGGCCATGACTAACAGGACGGGCAGATGGATCATCTCGTAGTTGACAATCAGCGGGATGACCATGCCGCTCCATGCCAGTGAACAAGGCACCGCCGGATGTCGCCATGCTCTGCATTTGTGACGAGTAAGGAGTCGGAAACAAACCAGCGCAAGTCGGCCCGCAATCACGCCCAGCAGGAGCAAGCCAAGGCCCCCGTGTTCGATTGCAAACCCCGCAACAAAACTATGCGCACGGGGCAGGGCGGGTACGGGGCTCTCTGTCGGGAAAAAAGCGTACAAGATGTCGTAATTCGGCAACCCCCAACCGGTCAGCGGCCGTTCTCGCACCATGGCTATCGCTGCGGTGAGAGCCTGCAGGCGGTTTCCCAACGAGGCATCCCGTTCGACGGACCAAGAGCCAACCCGTGCCGCCACGGGGCGATAAATCAAAGCGCCCAAAACACACACGGCCACGATTGCGCACCCGGCCAAGGGTATCCGCACGGCTCGCAAGCGGTCCGTCCAGCCGCCTTGAATTCTCGAGGCAACAAGGGCTGTGCCGAGCAGAACAGTTACCCATTGAACAGCCAACCCGAGGTAGCCGCTGCGCGAATAGGTGAACGCGAGAACCACGAGGGTCAAACCGAGCGCAAGTCCAACGGTGACACCCGGCCAGCCACGCCAACGCTGGGGAATCCAGAATGGCCAAGCAGCAAGCAGAATCATGGCCGCGCCGTTAGGGCTGTTGAGGAGGCCGGAGAGGCGTACCTGACCGTAATGAGCATCCCTCCCGTCACGCACGGGCAGCAGGTGGGCAATTAAACCGCTTTGCTGCAGACGCATGGGGTCGAGTACCCAAGAAGCCAACACCTGAAGCAGAGCGGTAAGCATTAGCACAAGGCCCACGAGCGCGACAGTCCACCGCAGGAGCCGGGTCGTTCCGCGACGCGACGCCACCCACACAAACGACGAGACAGTCAGGATCTCCAAGCATGACTGAAAGGCGAGAAATCGGTCTCCGGCGAGCCAGAGCCGTGATGGTTGAGCGCTGCCCGCCAGGGCGATCAGCACCATCCCGGCGAGCAGAGTCGCAGGCAGGAGGCCCGGTCTGGCACGCGCGCCGAGCACCGCGATTGCGAAGCATCCGGCCAACACCCAGACAACAGTGGCCTTTCCCTCCTCTGTTGAAAGTTGGCGGAGAAGCCAACTCCAGATGAGGCTGAACACTCTCGGATCGGCAGCGACGATCCACAGGCCAATGATGACGAGCGGCAGAACACCCAGCGCGAGCCGAAAGCAGTTCCGCATAGTCACCAGACGGCACTCCGCCTAACCCGCTGCGTCGCGGGGAGTCTCAACGCTTGGCGACCTCATACGCCACGGAGAGGGTATGAAGCCTGAGACTGTCGTCTTCGTGCAAGACGATATTCCGAACGAAAGAGCCCAGCATCTGCGTTGTGTCCAACTGCAGGATCATTTCGGCATTGTGGCCCGGCGGAACCACAAGCGGGAGGTCAGCGTCGGGCATGGCGCAGTCGCAGGATGACTCAACGCTTACGAAAACGCGCGTGGTGAGGGTGTCGTTCTGGAGAGTAACCGGAATGCTATAAAGCGTGCCTTCTGCCAGCGTGGCCAGCGTTAGCGTCGCCGAGGTGTTTGTCAGCCGTAGTGGCGCTGCTGTCTGTGCATCCGGACTGGGCGTGAGGCTCACGCGCCGTAACTGCGCCCGGTAACCAGATACCAAGAGAGCCGCGAACACGAGAACTGCGACCATGAGCGCGGTGTTTCGTGCCCCCTTCATGGCTCAGGAATGCCTTTGTCGTCGCTTCCACGCGGCG
>JAOAAY010000022.1:0-19757 GCA_026418615.1 Candidatus Sumerlaeaceae bacterium
GGTTTGCGCCTCCCCGCCACAACCTGATTAGGAGCATCCGCGCCGCAGGGTGTATCCTGACGGCAAAGGAGTCATCTCACCCGTTTGATGTCACATTCAAGCGATTCGTTGGTTTGCTCGCGCGCGTCCTTCTTTTTTCCGCAACCAAAAGTCACTTCCGACTGCGCCCACCTATTTGCTGGAAAACAGCCTCTTTCGGATTTTCGGGGACCGGATTTTCGGGGACGGTTGATCAATTTTCGTGCGCGCGGCGACTGTCGGAGTTGTCACTGGTCAAGACTTGAGGTCAGAGCCCTTGCGGGTATGGTCTCGTGATCGATCTCACCGTTGCTGGCACCAACTTGTACCCCCGAACGGCCTCTTGGGAGCCTCGCCAGCGCCGGCGATGCTGCATGGCGCACAGGCTCGCCGCAATTCTCAGGCCATGGCAGTAAACACATGACATGACAACAATTGTCCACAAAAAACCATTTCATCATGCCGCGTCTGCTTGTGTGTTCGCCACGCTCTGAACGACTCGACCTGGCCGCAAAGGTCTCCTTGCCTGGACGCAATTCATCAGCCGCCCCCGAAATTTTTCGCAGAGTCCTCTTAAATGTTGGAATTATGAAGGCGTTTGCGATCACCCGTCTTGATCTTGCGTGCCGGCGGTTGGCAGTAGTTGAGATCACATGATGGAGTATGCGCTCACGCAGTTTGTTTGCGCCCGGTGCGGCAACTGCTGCCGGGGGGAAGGGTTTGTGCGGGTGTCGCCCGAGGAGCAGCGGGCGATGGCTGCGTATCTTGGCATGGGGCTGGAGGAGTTCCAGCGCCTCTACACGCGCCCGCCGGAGATCGCCGAGCACGCCGCGGCGGGCGATCTGTGGCTGCGCGACCAGCCGGGGCCGGAGCAAGCCTGCATTTTTCTCGGGCCGGACAACTCGTGCCGCGTCCACCCGGTGAAACCGCAGAAGTGTAAGGATTTCCCGCTCAAATGGCGCACCCCGGATGTGATGGAGTATTGCGTGGGTCTACGCGGGGAGCGGCCAGAGCCAACCTAACCGGACTCCCTCAGGCGCGGAGCAACGCCGGCATTCAGGCTCGAACAACACTGACGGTCACCATCAATGGTGCGCCGGCGGTGCTGAGCAACGCCGGCAGTCAGGCTCGAACAGCGCCCAACGGGCGTGCGACCTCTCTTGCCGCACCGCGGAGCAACGCTGGCATTCAGCCCCGGACGACACAACCGGCAGGAACGGCAGGGGCTTCCCGGCGACTTGCGGTTATGCCGGGTCCGACAAGAATCTGTGTGGCGGTAGGAACGGCCGGGGGACTCCCGGCGATTCTCGGCTTCGCCCCGCTTCTGTCAGGTTTTTATCTTCACGCTGAACCCTTCCGCGCGGCCGGCCGCCGTACGCCTGCACGCTGCGAGCAAAAAATCTTTTTTCTTCCCGTGCCCTCACCGCAGTTTCAGCGTGCTCAGGCCGATAAGGGACATCAGAACGCTCACGATCCAGAAGCGGGTGATGATTTTGGACTCGGCCATACCTTTCTTCTCGTAGTGGTGATGAAGGGGGGACATGAGGAAGATGCGGCGGCGCGTGGCACGGAACCAGATGACTTGCAGGATGACCGACAGAGCCTCGAGCACGAAGATACCGCCGACGATGGTCAGGAGGACCTCCTGTTTCGAGATGAGCGCCACCGTACCAATGATGCCGCCGAGCGTGAGTGAGCCTGTGTCGCCCATGAACATGTCGGCCGGATACGCATTGAACCAGAGGAACCCGAGGCACGCGCCGACCAGCGCGCCCATGAAGACCACCACATCCTGCGCCTGTGGCACATATGGGAGCATCAGGTAATTGGCCAGACCGCGGTTGCATGCAATGTAGGTCAGGATGGCGAAGGTGGTGGCCACGATGGCCATGATGCCGATGGCCAACCCGTCCAAGCCGTCCGTGAGGTTCACGGCGTTGGACGAGGCCGTGAGCACGATCACGGCGTGGAGTACAAAGTAGAGGCCGAGAGCCGGATAAAACCATTTCACGAACGGAACCAGCAGGTGGGCATATCCCCGCGTAGGCCCCACCGCCACACCGGCTTGCTGGTAGGTGTATTCGACCATCACGAGGCCCCACCGCTCCATGAGCAGCAGGTAAACACCGACGAAAAGGCCCAGCACGACCTGACCCAGAACCTTGTGTCGCGCCGGAAGACCGTCGGCATTGCGCTTGGTGATCTTGAGGAAGTCGTCGGCGAAGCCGAGCGCGGAAAATCCTGCCGTTACCAACAGCAGCAGCCACACGAGCGGGTTGGCGAGATTGCAAAACAGTAAAACGGGAACGACAAGGGAGATGACGATGAGCACTCCGCCCATCGTGGGCGTGCCGGCTTTCTTGCCGTGCATTTCGGCCAAATCGGGCGCTCCGGCAATGGTGACTTTGCGGATGGGTTGGCCGGCCTTGAGCAGGCGCAGGATGGCGATCGTGCGCGGCCCGACGGCGAGCGAGATGAGCAGGGCCACCGTGAGCGCGACGCCCGCCCGCAGCGTTTCGTACTGGAACGGGTTGATGTAGAGAATGCGTTGGTTGTGGAGGAAATCAACGAGATGGTAGATCATGCTTGCCGGCCGGCGGCTCCTATCCTTTCAGCCTCTCGTAAACCTGTTCGAGTTTCATCAGTCGCGATCCTTTCATGAGCAGAAGGTCTCCCGGCCGGAGGACCTCGGCCAGCCGCGCCGCGGCCGCGGACGGATCCGGCAGATGCTCTGCCGCAAGACCGCGGGCGCGCGCAGCCTCAGAGATCCAAGCGGCGCGCTCACCGACGGTCATCAGAATATCCACGCCCGCCTCGGCGGCGACCTCGCCCATGCGCCGATGATAGCGCTCCTCGTCAGCCCCCAATTCGAGCATGTCGGCCAGCAAGACGACGCGCCGGCCAGAGACATTGAAATCTTTGAGCGACCGCAGCGCCGCCTCGACCGAGGCCGGGCTGGCGTTGTAGTAATCCTTGATGATGTAAAGGTTGTTCCACTCCTCGACTTCGCTGCGGCTGCCCCCAGCATGGAAGAGCGACAACTGCACGGCGATGACCTCGACGGAAACGCCGTGGAACCGCCCGATGGCGGCGGCGGCCAGCGCGTTCAGGACATTGTGGCGCCCAAAGGCGCGCAGTTCGACTGGCCACGCCTGCTCACCCCGGATGCGCAGGACAAAGCGGGTGCCAAAAGGCGAAAGGGGTGCAAGATCCGTCGCACGAACATCCGCCTCCTCGCACAGGCCAAAGGTCGTGACGCAACGCCCACCCCCGTGCTCGCGCGCCGCACGCATCGCCAACGGGTCGTCACCATTCACAATCAGGTGTGCATGGCGCGGCGAAAAACGCAGGGCATCCGCTTTCGCCTCGTACAGCCCCTCCTGTGAGCCAAAGTTGCCAATGTGCGCATCGCGGATGTTAAGAAGCGCGATGCAGTCGGCGTGCACAATTTGGGCCAGCCGCGCCATCTCGCCCGGCAGGTTCATGCCCACTTCCAGCACCGCCGCTTCGTGGCGGCTCGACAATTCGAACAGCATGCGCGGCACACCAATGAGATTGTTTAGGTTTCCCTCCGTGCAAAGGGTACGGCGCACCGCCGCCACGACTCGCCCAGCCATTTCCTTGGTCGTGGTTTTGCCGTTGGAACCGACAACCATGGAAATGGCCACCGTGCGCATGCGGCGTCGCCAGAACGCGGCGATGTCGCCCATCGCGCGCAGAGTGTCGGTCACGACAACCTGGGCCAAGCCGGCAGCCTGCTCCATCGGACGCTCGACAACGAGAGCCCTCGCCCCGCGCAAAATCGCCTCGCCGACAAAATCGTGTCCGTCAAACCGCTCACCACGCAGCGCGATGAAGCAATCCCCGGGAATGAGGGATCGCGTGTCGGTGGAGATGCGCAGAACGGGCGTCTCTTCATGCCCGCTCTCCAGCCGCCCGCCGGTCGCCGTCAGTATGTCGCGAATCAGCAGATCCACAGTATCTCCTGTTACACAAACGCGCGCCTGCCCGAGGGGCCCGCGCATAAACTCCGGGTCATGCCTGAGGCCCGGCAAGGCGTTTATTCAGAAATTCGCGCGCTACCTCGACATCGTCAAAGTGAGTCTTCATGGTTCCCAGAATTTGATAGTTCTCGTGCCCTTTGCCAGCGATCACGACGACATCTCCACTCGCCGCTTCGGCAATAGCCGCCCCGATGGCTTCGCGGCGGTCGAGGATGACGCTCGCACCCGCCGTAGCAGAACTGCCTGCTTCGCGAATGCCGGCATACACCATGTCGGCAATACTCTGGGGGTCCTCGGTGCGCGGATTATCGTTGGTCAAGATCACACGGTCGCCGAGCGACGCGGCGATCCGCCCCATGATAGGCCGCTTCGTGCGGTCGCGGTCGCCGCCGCAGCCAAAAACCACAATGAGGCGGCCCTGCGCCATGGCTCTCGCATTAGTCAGCACCCGCTCCAGCGCATCGGGCGTGTGGGCATAGTCCACGATCACCAGGAAATCCTGGCCTGCGTTGACCTGCTCAAAGCGCCCGCGCACCGTCGGCACGGTCTCGACAGCCCGGATGGCCGTCTCGAGCGGAATGCCCAACGCCAGCGCGCCGGCCAGCGCGCCCGCAATGTTCATCACATTGAATCGTCCAAGCAGTTGCGCATGGACGGACCAGTCGCGGTTGTCCGCCGTCAGGGTAAACCGCGTGCCGGAGGGGCTGAAAACCGGATTGCGCGCCCGGACATCGGCTTCATCCGCATCCATGGCAAAGGTTTTTCTGTTGCCAATGAACCGCGAGGCAAACAGCCGCCCCTGCGGGTCGTCCACATTGAACACGGCCGCACCCGCGCCGGACTTCAGGTATCGCGAAAAGAGCAGCCACTTGGCCTCGGCGTAGGCCTCCATCGTTCCGTGGTAGTCGAGATGGTCCTGCGTGAGATTGGTGAAGATGGCGAGGTCAAACTCAATGCCGGCCACACGCTTCTGATCGAGGGCGTGGGAGGAAACCTCCATGACAACCGCGTTGGTGCCCGTCGCACGCATGGCCGTAAACAGCCGGGCGAGGCGGACGGCGGAGGGAGTGGTGTTGTCCGCGGCCACCGTCTGACCGGCGTAACGGTATTCAATAGTGCCCACCACCCCGGGCTGGCGTCCTGCAGCGCGCAGGATGGCCTCCATCAGGTAAGTGGTCGTTGTCTTCCCATTGGTGCCGGTGACGCCGACCATCAGCATATCGCGAGCGGGATAACCGGCGAAAGCATGGGCAAGCCGCCCCAGGGCATCGCGCGAGTCGGGCACGCGTGCGATGACTGCACCCCGATAGGCCGGGATGTCCTGCTGAACGACAACCCCGACAGCGCCGCGCTCGATGGCATCCGAAATAAACAGGTGGCTGTCCGCATGCGTTCCCTGCATCGCCACAAAAACATTTCCGGGTTCCACCTGCTGCGAATTATCCGTGATTCCAGTCACCTCGATGTCGGCAGCATCGGGAGGCACCGGCAGTCCGGCGGCGCGGAACAAATCGTCGAGGCGCATCCGTATCCCTTCTGGTATTGTGGTCACAACCCTCCCACCTCGCGCATGTCATAAAGACTGTTGATCGGTACGGCCGTGCTTCGCTCTGAGGCGCGCGTGGTCGCGGCCGGGCGCGCGGCCTCCTCGGGGGCAGACTCGCCGCGCGCCGAAGACGCCACCGGGTCAGCCGACCTCGGATCGCCTTCCTGCACTGCCGTGAGCGCTGCAGCCTGACCGCCAACGGGCGGGCTGACGGCAATACCAGCCGACGATTCGCGCTTCCACTCCTCCCAGACACTTCGCCCCAAAGCCAAGTCAGGTTTGCGCTGAACACGCGGGTCGAGATCCGGCTTGGATGGCTCGGCGGTCGGGGGCGCCACGGGACGGGAGCGAACTGCACCCGACCCCAGAGCAGACGCCTGCGCGGCAGTCGCCTTGATCTCCACAGCGCGGTTATTGCGCTCGAGAACGAGCGACGGAGTGCGGATGCGTCCCGTCCCCGACGATTCGGCGGCCGACACGCCCCCTCCCCACCCAGCCAAACTTTGAACCACGGCCACTTCCGGCAGGAAGGAAATCACTGCAACATCACCGGGTTCGACCGTTTCGTAGGGTCGGGGAATTTGCTCTACGACCACGCCGCTGCCATCAAAATGGTACGGTATGTTGAGTGCGATGAGGCGCTGGGTGGCCTCTCGCATGGTCAGTCCTCGCAAGTCGGGCATCGTGCCCGGCAGCAGCCCCTCCTCGGCGCGTGCCCGGCTCAGCAAAAGCGAAGCCGGCGCCGTGGTGCGCCGCGTCTCCAGCCCGCCCTCAAGGTTGGCCAGTTCGACGGGCAAGGGTTTTGCGTTGCGCTTGGGCTGGGGCGGGCAAACGGGAACCTGCAGGATTTTGAGCGCTTCCGTGGCGATCTCACGGAACACCGGCCCGGCTACCGCGCCACCGTAATATTTGCCGCCTCGGGGATTGTCTATCCACACATAAATGCAGATCTCCGGGCGCGTCACGGGCGCGACACCGCAAAACGACGCGATGTAATTCTTCATCGTGTAGCCGCCGCCCTCGCGGTCGTGCTTTTTGGTCGTACCCGTTTTGCCCCCCACGCGGTAATCATCGCACGCAGCCGCTTTGCCCGTACCTTCGGTAACCACCAATTCCATGAGTTCCAGCATTTTGCGCGAGGTCGCCGGACTGCAGACCCGCCGCAAAGCCTGAGGCTCAAAGCGCCGCACCGTCTCGCCCCGGTAGTCGCGGATTTCTTTCACAATGTGGGGTTTCATGTAGATGCCATCGTTAGCAATGGCCGCGGCCGCTGCGGTCACCTGCACGCCCGACACGAGCAGGGCGTAACCCATCGGCAAGGACGATCGCGTCAGGCCGTCCCACTCGCTCACCGGCCGCAGCAGCCCCGGCTCCTCGTCGGGCAGGTCAATGCCCGTCCGCTGGCCAAATCCAAACAACGCAAACCGATTGTACATCTGCTGGTTGGTCAGCCGGGTGATGGCCAGTTTCACCGTGCCCACATTGCTCGAAAACTTGAACACATCATGAGCCGGAATGCTGCCGAGACGCGTGCTCGAGTCGGTGATGGTGCGGCCGGGAATGCTCCAACGCCCCCCCTCGCAGTTGACGGTCTCTGTGGCCTGAAGTTTCCCCTCCTCGAAAAGGGCCGCGAAAGTAAAGATTTTCATGACCGATCCGGGTTCGATGACATCCGTCAACACCCGATTCTTGCGCTGAAAGTCCTGACTTCCACCGATTTGGTTGAGGTCAAAGGACGGGCAGGAAGCCATCGCGAGGAACTCGCCTGTTTTCACATTGTAGACGGTCGCGATGCCGGCATCGGCCTGCGACTCCTGAACGCCCCGTGCCAGGGCCGCCTCTGTGGCGCGCTGAATGGCCTCGTCAATGGTCAGCACCACCGAGTGGCCATAGGTGGCGGCGAGGCGCTCGGGGTCAACCGGTTCCAAGGCGCTCTCCACGGCATTCTTGCGCGCCTTGACTTCCTCGGTTCTGCCGCGTAACTCCTTGTCGTAATAACGCTCAATACCGCTCAGGCCCAGATTGTCACCCGTGTTGTCCATGCCGGCGAAACCGATGACATGAGCCGCGAGACTGTCGCGCGTGTAGTATCGCTTATTCTCCTGCCGGTAATAGATCGCATTGGTGGGCACTATCCTGCGAAATTTGCGCCGAACCTTGTTGAGAGCCGCCACCTGCTCAGGGGTCATCTTGCGCAGCAAAGGCAGATGTTTGCGCCCCATCATTTTGTTGCGGACCGCCTCGACATCGACATTCAACGCCTTCGCCACTTCGCGCGAAAAGTCCGGGACATGCTCTTCACGGATCAGCGTCGGATCAATGTAGGAGGTCTGGACAAGCGTCGCGCCTGCGAGTTCGTGCCCGTTGCGGTCGAAGATCTTTCCGCGGCTCGGCGTGATCACGATTTTCATGTGGTGCTGCTCGGCAGCCTTGTTGCTGTAGTACTCATGCCGGACAACTTGCAGGTAGCCGAGACGCGCGAACACGCAGAAGAAGCACACAAAGGGCGCGAAATAAAGCAGCGCTAGCCTCCACCGGTACTGGGAACCACGCATCAGTCAACCCTTCACAGCAAATCCCCGCTCACCGGGGATATCCACAGGAACTTTCCGTTTGACTCTACCGCATACCGGTAGTGACAGTCTATGGGTAAACAATGAAAAAGTGACCAGATCGGCAGATTGTGGCAGCATGGGTGGGGCACCCCTCCAACCACTTTCGGCAAGGATCGGGAACCGGAACACTCGGGGCGAAGCGGCAACTTCGCCCCGATTTCTTTTCAACGGGTTCGGGAGCCGGGAGCATCGGCAGCATCGGGACGCGGTCGCGGGAGCAGGTCGCAGGCAACAGGGTCTCAGGAGCAGGGAGCAAGAGCCTCGGGAACGGTCGCAGGAGCAGGGAGCAAGTGTCAGCGGGAGCATCTGCGGAGCGTCAGCGTGGCTGCCGATCTGGTCAAACCTTTCTAAGCGATATGCTTCTCCTTTCGCATCTGCATAGAACCACTCTGTTGCGGGCAATCCCGTCGGGATCCCCGGTCAAATCTCTTTCTATTCTTTTTCAGACGCCGAGGCTGCAAAGGCCTGATTCACATCCACAAGCGTCAGCAGCAGGCTCTTCCCCGGCACATCGGGGAGCCGACCGATCAGCGTATCCGCCGCATCGCCCTGATCCGCCGCGGCCACGGAACGGCTCTCAACATACTTCGCCGCCACATCCGTTGGCACACTCGCCACGACACGCGTCCGCGGGTCCTGCTCAACCATGCCCAATTCGTAACGGGCGAATTGGCCCAGCCGCTCCAGTTCGCTCATGCGCTCTGTTTCGCCCTGCAGCGCCATGCGCCGCAACTCCAACCCCCGGTATTGCTCCTGCAGGCGGCGATGCTGAAGGCGCATGTCGTCAATGGCGAACCGAAGGTGGATATGCGCCACCCCCCAGGCTGCGAAAACAATACTGACAAGCAGGGCCGCCACTACGCGACGGTCTGTCAGCGAGGCCCGCCGCGGTGCTATCGGGAAGCACGGCGTGAGTCTCGGCATCGTTGCTTTGCGCGCCATCTGTCTTGCCGCTCCTCCTTCCCTCTCGTGTGTTCGACCCGTTCACTGTGCCGCCCGGATGCGCTCGATCCCCCTCAGGCGTGCGCTTCGCGCCCTCGGATTCACCGCCACCTCGGCGGCGCTGGCGGCGATGGGCTTCGCCGTCAGCACCCGAAACTCCGGCTGGCGTCCACATGTGCATACCGGGGCTTCCGGCGGGCACTTGCAGACCCTCGCCAATTGCCGAAAGGCTTCCTTGACCCGACGATCTTCGAGACTGTGGAAACTGATGATGGCGGCCCGGCCGCCGACGCTCATCAGTCCCGGCAATTTCGCAAGAAGCGCGTCGAGTTCCTCGAGTTCGTTGTTCACTGCGATCCGCAGCGCCTGAAACACCCGCGTGGCGACATCCACCTGCGGCGGATGAAACCGGCGGGGGATCGCCGCCGCCACCACCTCGCGTAGATGCCCGGTCGTGGTGATCGGACACCTCTGGCGTTCCCTAACAACGGCCCGAGCCACCTGTCGCGCAAACCGCTCTTCGCCGTACTCGGCAAAGATACGGGCGAGATCGGGTTCATCGGCCCCGTTGACGATGTCGGCCGCGCTCGGCGCGGACCCCTCGCCGGGGTTCATCCGCATGTCGAGCGGCCCGTCGCGCTTGAGACTGAAGCCCCGATCCGCCAAGTCGAGATGAAGACTGTGCACTCCGAGATCTGCCAAAAACAGATCGAGAGACGGGATGCGGCGGCGGGCCAGAGCCTCATCCACGGTGGAAAACCGCCGCACCTCGATCTCGAACTGCTTGCCGCGGGTGAAACCTGCGCTCATCAACTCCCGCGCCGCAAGTTCAGCAACTTGCGGGTCTCGGTCGATCCCGAGGAGAAAACCTTCTGGTTGAATCTTTTCACAGAACACCTTGGCGTGGCCGGCTGAGCCGACCGTGGCGTCCACCGCCACCTGTCCCGGCCGGGGTTGGAGCAACCCGAGGGTTTCCCCAAGCAACACCGGCCGGTGCATCACACCAAAACCGTTATCCCTTCATGCCTTGGAACACCGCCGCGTACAGGTCGTCGAGATTCCCGACACTGCTACTCGTAAACGCCGCCCAACTCGACGCGTCCCAAATCTCCATTTCATGCTGGCTGCCCACAAAGACACAGTCCTTGCTAATGCCCGCAAGCCGCGCCAATTCCGGAGTCAGGCGAATGCGATTCTGCGAATCCAACTGGCACTCGACCTTCGTGCCGTACACCAGGTTGCGCAACTTGCGCGCGTTCGGATCCATAGCCGGCAGAGCGTCAATTTGCTCCTTCTCCTTCAACCAAGCCGGCCAGGGAAGCGCCCGAACCTTGCCCGGTGCCGGCAGCAAGACCAACACCTTCGGACCGTCCCCGCACTTCGCATCGAGGATCTGCTTGAACCGGGCAGGAACCGTCACGCGCAACGCCGAGTCGGCCTTCACCGGCACACTGCCGGAAAAGTCACCGTCGAGTTCGATTTGGCCGTTATGGTCCTGTCCGTTTCCCATGAATCCCCATCTAACCCCAAGAACACCCAAACTCCTGCCAGAACCCCCCAAGCATCCGCAAGAAAAAACCACCGCTGGAGACAAAAATCGTATTTTTTTGCAAACGCCTGATTTGTCTCAACTTGCGAGGCGTTTTTGCCCTTTGGGAGATTGGATGGCTTGCCAGCCCCCCAAAAAAACGAGCGCGAGGAGGGCCAAAAACGCGATGCGGCGTGGAGCGCGGCCGGGCGGCGCTTCAACAGGGCCGGAGCAAAAATCATTATAACTTGTTAATCATCTATTTCGTTGATCTTATGATTTGTCAATTCGCCAGTGTCCTCGGGATGCGCCGAGAGCACTCGCGCCTTGAGGTCCGCGAGAGTCCCCGAACGGATCGCTTCGCGGATCTGCGCCATGAGAGAGAGGAAATAGCGCAGGTTGTGTCCGGTGGCCAGCCGGGATCCCAAAATTTCATTCGACATCATGAGGTGCCGCACATACGCCCGGGAAAAGTGCCGGCAGGTGTAGCAGTCGCAAGTCTCGCTGACCGGCCGGGGATCGGTCGCGTGCGACGCATTGCGGATGTTCAGCGCCCCCTCGTTCGTGTAGAGCCGGCCGTTGCGCGCATTGCGCGTCGGCAGCACACAGTCGAACATGTCCACCCCGCGTTCCACCCCGCGGAAGAAATCCCCGGGTGTCCCCACACCCATCAGATAGCGCGGACGGTCGCGCGGCAGACACCGATCCATCACCTCGAGCGCCGTTTCCATGTCGGCCTTTGACTCTCCCACGCTAAGGCCGCCGATGGCATATCCGGGGAAACCCAGTTGAGTCGTGGCCGCCGCACTCCACTCGCGCTCCTCAGGATACACGCCGCCTTGCACGATGCCGAACAGCGCCTGATCCTCGCGCCGCTTGGCCTGCAGGCATCGTTCCGCCCAGCGCGCCGTCATCTCGGCGGAGCGACGGATGCGCGCGGGGTCGGCCGGCAAGGCCGGGCACTCATCAAAACACATGATAATGTCCGCCCCAAGGTTTTCCTGCACGGCAATGGAACGCTCGGGAGTCAGGAAGATTTCCGTCCCGTCGAGCGGCGACCGGAAGCGCACGCCCTCCTCGGTCACCTTGCGGAGAGATGCGAGGGAGTAAACTTGGAATCCTCCGCTGTCGGTGAGGATCGGGCGGTGCCAATTCATAAAACGGTGCAGTCCGCCGAGGTCGCGCACGACCTCGTCCCCCGGCCGGAGCAGCAGATGAAATGTGTTCGCCAGGATGATCTCTGCGCCGAGCGATTCCACCTCGTCGGGAGTCATCGCCTTGACCGTGCCCTTCGTACCAACGGGCATGAAGACGGGCGTCTCCACGGCGCCGTGAGGCGTCATAAACCGCCCCGTGCGCGCGGATCCGCCCGGCAGAACATGCGTGACAGTGAACTCAAACATGGTCGCCGTCAGGAGACCGATGGCGCCGGACCATTACAAGCCCGGATCGCCAGCGTCGGTGACATCGGCGAGTACTGCATCGGCAGCGCGACGGCCGGAGACCAGCGCGCCATTGATGGAGGCATTGTCTCGGTGGTCGCCGCACACATACAGGCCGCGGCGCAGGCGCACAGGCCGTTGCGGCGGGTCGAGGGCTGGCGGGGTCTGGTCCGGCTGCGCGTGAGCGATGCGATAGGTCCGCAAGTGGCGCCATTTGTACACGCCCGCCCCGAACCACGCCGCCATTTCGCCGCGGATCAGATTCTCAAGGTCGGCGTCGCTCTGCGCCGGCATGCCGAGCACGCTCACCGACACAAGCGCCTCGCCGGACGGGGCATACGAGGGCTGCACCGCGCTCGGAACGCACATATTGTTGACAATTCCGCTCCCCTCGCCGTTGAGCACGAGGATGGGTTCGCGAAGGGGCGGTTCCGCAGCGGCAAAGTAGACGCAGGCCACCGCACGAGATCCGGGGTCGGTGACGCCGCCGGTGAGACGGGCCGCCTCGGGTCCCTCCGTCGCCACGACCACGCACGCGCCTTCCACCCGCTCGCCCGTTGCCAGACGCACCCCCGTGTCGTCCACCGCAACCACACGGGCGCCTGTGCGTACGCTGCCCGCCGGCAGCGCCGCCGCCAGTTGGCCGGCTATCGCGCCCATGCCCTCTGCCGGCAGCGCCGCATCGCCCTGAGCAAACATGCGAAACACAAACTCAAACATGCGGCTGGACGCGCGAAGGTCAGGGTCGAGCAAAACGCCCCCAAGGAAGGGACGGAAAAAACGCTGAATGACAGCATCCGAGAATCCATCGGCACGCAGTGCCTCCATCGTCGTGCGTTCGGGCCTGCTAAAGAGCGATTCAACCGTCCCGCGGCTCACACGGTGCCGCAGGGCAGCCACACGGAGTTTGTCGGCAACCGATCCGGTCTGAGCCACAAGCGCCGCGGCCGCATCGCGCGGACGCCGCCAAGGATCGGCCAGTTTGTGGAACCGGCCGCCGTAACGCACCAGCGCACCCGGGTAAAAGGCACGCAGGCGCAAACCATCGTAATCCAGAACCCGCCGAGCCTCCGGATAGGCGGTCAACAGCACCTGAAAGCCGCGGTCGAGAAGAAACCCGTCCACTTTGTCAGTCCGGACACGCCCGCCGGGGGCGTCCGACGCCTCCAGCACCAAGACACGCCGCCCTGCCTTATGCAGCGCCAGCGCGCACGCCAAGCCGGCCAGCCCTGCCCCTACAATGATGACATGACTTTGACGGCCAACCGGCGCGGAGGGGACACTGTCACTCATCGTTCAACAGACGCCGCAAACGGGCGGGCGAGTCAATGAAATGTTTGAGATTGTGCGGCCAATCCATCAGTCACCCGGAAACAGAACCCACAGTTGCGGTCGCCCGCAGTTGCAATGCACGGCACGGGCAAGCAGGCCAAGGCAGGCCCAGGACAGATAGAGAGTGGTCCGCGCTGCATGCCACGCTCCGCGCGGCGCTGACGCAGCATCTAAGCCTGCTAAACGGTTGGCCACGGATGGCACAGGATGGAAAATGCGCTCGATGCCCGCCGGCCGGCCGGGTTCGTCTTCTTGCAGGCGATCCAAGGCCCGAATCGTCCCCTCCAGAGTGCCGCGCGCCACGCCGGCTGTCAGGGCGCCCCGATCGCATTCGTACACGCCGGCCCGGCTGGGCGTGGGCAGGATGAGAAGGCCAAGAAACGACCACAACACAAACCAGAGGGTGGTCGCGAGCAGGTCCTCAACCGAACCGAACCCAGCCCCCGGCATGAGGCTGCATAGCCAAAGTCCGGTCAAGTTCCAAGCGATAGCCAACCACAAGCCTCGCCGGCGGCTCCCGCTCTCAAGCGCCACCCGCCGGCGCACCAGTTGAGCAGCCATCTGGTCGGGGTGCAGGACCTCGGCCCAATGAGCAGGCACCACGAGTCGCTCGCACCCGGGAAACCCTACCCAGCCACCCACAAATCCCGGATCTGACGCCAAAGCCGCCTCAAGGCGCATCGTCCGAGCATCAGCCGGACTCGGGGAGCCGGCACCGCCGCGGAGTCCGCCCACGACTCGAGCAAGCCGCCACTGAAAGGCAATCAGTAGGAGCATAAGCGCGCCCACCACAGCCACGCCGCCCGGCGTTCCCCCCAGCCGCCCCGCTGCGACCAGCGATAGCCCGCCAATCATGTAAACCAGTAACTGAACAAAGACGCCGCGCAGCCATCCCCCCCACCATTCAGCAAAAGAAGCCGAGGACCGGCCATAGCGGCGCGGCAACAACCACCCGCCGATCAAGTCGAAGGGGAAAGTGACGGCCACATAAACAAGCAGAAAGAGCAGCAGAGTCGCACTGTCGCCCAACCAACCCTCAGGGAACAGGCTAGAGATCCGAGCCGGCAGCCGCAGCACCAATCCGGCGACCGCGAGCACAACGAGCGTCCCCACCGATGCAATACCCAGCCAGAGCCGAGCGCGGGCATAGGTGAGTCCTGCAGCCACATGGACCTTTTCTACACGATCACAAAGCATGGCGAAGCATTCTATATCCGCAATTGCATAATATTTGTTCGCCCCCTGATCCCTTATCAACCGCCCCTGGCTGTTCGTTTGCGAACAGGCGCGTGTTTTGGCGCGACGAGTTCGTGCCGCATGATTCTCCGTATGCTCACGGCACAGTTGCGTTGACCACGGCACAACTTGGGCTTTATCAGACGCCCACTGCCCGCGGATCCAACTCGCCGACCTAGGCAGGACTCTTGCATGAAGCATGTTCCGCAAGTATTGGCAAATGCGAGAGTCTGCGATGGGCCTGCTTGATAACGCGTTTCGGTCGCCGTCTTTTCGATGGGACGAAGCCTCAGCGCGCCACCTTCTGAACCGTGCGGGCTTCGGGGTTCCGCCGGCTGCCGTCGCGCGCCTGGCCGCCATGAAACCCGACGAAGCAGTCGCTTCTCTGGTGGATTACGAGCGTTTCCCGCCGAACATGAAGGAACCCGATTGGATCCAGCCGCCGTTGGATTTTCGCGAGTTGCGACAAAAAATGCAGGGGCTGAGCGAGGACGAGCGCCGCAGCCTGCGCAATCAGATGCGGCGTTCGGAACGCGAGGCGATGAGCCGCCTTCAGATGTGGTGGCTGGACCGAATTTGCCATACGCAGCGACCATTGGAGGAAAAACTCACGCTGTTCTGGCATGGTCACTTTGCGACCTCCGCCGAGAAAGTCCGCGAGCCAGCCTACAATCACCACCTGAACCAGACCCTTCGCCAGCATGCCTCCGGGAATTTTCGCACGCTCGTGATCGAGGTGGGCAAAAGTCCGGCCATGCTGCGGTATCTCGACAACATCCAAAACCGCAGCGGCAGGCCCAATGAAAACTGGGCACGCGAACTCATGGAGTTGTTCACGCTCGGAATCGGCCATTACACCGAGCAGGACATTCGCGAGGCGGCGCGAGCGTTTACCGGATGGACCATCCGCAATGGCGCGTTTGCGTTTGACGGTCGCTTGCACGATTCGGGCGTCAAAACCATTCTTGGCCGAACAGGGCGCTTCGATGGCGAAGATGTTGTGGACATCCTGCTCGGGCACCCGGCCTGCGCCGAGTTCATTTCGCGGAAACTCTGGACCTACTTTGCCTACGAAAACCCGGAACCGGAGATCGTGACAGGCCTTGCCGCCACGCTGCGCGATGGAGGCTATGAACTCAAGCCCGTGCTGCGCCGGATGTTTTCCTCGCAAGCCTTTTACTCATCGCGGGCGCGGTTCTCCCAGATTAAAAGCCCCGCCCAACTCGTTGCCGGGCTGCACGCGCAACTCGATGTTCCCCTCACTGAGCGCCCGCCAGTGGTCGCCCTCGCGATGCGGGCCATGGGGCAGGCGCTCTTTTATCCTCCCAATGTCAAAGGTTGGGATGGCGGCAGGGCTTGGATCAATACAAATACTTATCTTGTGCGCTGCAATCTCGCGAGCCATTTTGTCAGCGGTGTGGCGCCGGACTTCGGAGGGCGCCCCCGCGGCGCAGGCGCCGCGGGAACAACGCCCCAACAGGCGGAGGAGACCATGCGTGACCGCGCCGCGCTATCGGCTGCCGCCGTGAGCGACCAAGACAGACCTGCCGGGCAGGACGCCATGCCCCCCGACAACCCCAGCCGCACATTTGCGGAAGCCCTGCGCTCACGCCGCACGACCGGCCGCAGCGACACACGCAACGCGGGTTTGTTTCAGGCTCGGGCATTTTTCGCACGCTTTCATGGCATGAAGCCCGCTGAAATCGTGGACGCTCTCGCCGCCTATTTTCTGGGTTTCCCTCTTGACGAGACGCAGCGCGAGCGGCTGGCCGCCATCCTCGCCGGCGGCGGCAGTCCCAACAGACCCGTGGCAGTGACCTCTGTCCCGGAGGAGAATCTCCGAGCCGTCGTTCAACTCCTGCTCAGCCTGCCGGACTATCAAGTTTGCTGACCCGTCGGAGGCCGCGACCATGACAGATATTCAATTTCCAACACGGAGTTGTGAGGAGAATCGAGGGCATGAACGAATCACCTCTTTTCACCCGGCGTGAATTCCTTCGCGCCACCGGACTCGTGGCGGCGGCCTCAGCCGCCATGCCCGCATTCCTCGTCCGGACGGCCGTCGCTGCTTCTGCTCAAGCCCGTATAAAAGGTTTCCAAGACGGACGGATCCTGGTTGTCGTCCAACTGGGCGGCGGCAATGACGGTTTGAACACCCTCGTACCATACACGGACGACGCCTACCGTCAGGCAAGGCCGCGTTTGGCGCTCGGAACAGACCGAATCCTCCGCATAGACGACACGGTGGGCTTCAACAGCCGCCTCAAAGGGCTCAAGCAATTGTATGACGACGGGCTGGTCTCGGTCGTCGAAGGTGTCGGATATCCGAATCCCAACCGTTCCCACTTCCGGTCCATGGAAATCTGGCATACGGCCACTGACAGCGACAAGTATTCGCGGACGGGCTGGATAGGGCGGTATTTCGACGCCTGTTGCAGCGGGGAGGCCGAACCGGTGGCAGGCGTAGCCGTCGGCGGCGAGCGACCCCAAGCCTTTGGCGGACAGCGCGGCTTTGGCGTCGCGTTTCAGGACCCGGCCTCGTTTGGCTGGGCCGAGGGAGCCGGAGCCGCGCGCCAGGAGAATTTCCGGGTTGTCGCCGGCGCCACCCGCCCGCAAAATGATACGCTGGACTTCCTGCGCAAGGTGGCCGCCGACGCCGTGATCAGTTCCGATCGCGTCCGCGAGGCCGTGCGACAGTACCGGGCGCAGATAGATTACCCGCGGGACCAGTTCGGCCAGAGCCTGCAGACCGTTGCCAAGATGATTGCTGGCGGATTAGACACCAAAATCTATTATGTGTCGCTCACGGGATTCGACACGCATGCCAATCAGCAGGGCACGCATGACAACCTGCTCGAGCGTCTGGGCAATGGTCTGGCTGCCTTTCACGCCGACTTGCGCGCTCAGGGAAATGCCGACCGCACCCTGATCATGACCTTCAGCGAGTTTGGCCGACGCGTAGCCGAGAACGGCAGCGGCGGCACCGATCACGGGACGGCCGCGCCGATGTTTTTGGTCGGCGACCGTGTCGCGCCCGGGCTTGCCGGCCGGCGCCCGTCGCTGACTGACCTCGACAAGGGAGATCTGAAGTTCACGACGGACTTCCGCACGGTGTATGCCACAGTCCTTGAGCACTGGCTCGCGGCGAATCCTGCCGAGGTGCTTGGCCGGGATTTCGGGCGTCTGCCCATCCTGCGCCCGTAACGCTGCACGCGTCCTGCGCTATTCGCCCCCCGCAAGCCGCATCGCAAGGCCGGCCGCCCCGATCAGCCCCGCGTCGTTACCCAGTTCGCCCGGCACGATTCGCACTCGCGAGAAAGGTTTGGCAAACGAGTTCGCCTTGGCCGTCCCGATGATCCGGTCGAAAAGGATGGCGCCCGCCTGCGACATGGCACCGCCGTACGCGATCACATCGGGATTCAGAGCATTGATCATGCCTGCGGCGGCCAGGCCGAGCATCCGGCCCGCCTCGGCGATGATCTCGGACGCCAGCACATCCCCGCGCTCGGCCGCTTCAAAGACAGGTTTCGCGCCAAAAGTGTCCTCTTCCCCGGCCGGAATGACGATGGATGTCCTGACGCCCGCAGCCAGCGCCTCGCGCACGCGGCGCCGAATGGCCGTCGCGCTGGCGTAAGCCTCCAAGCATCCGCGGTTCCCGCAGCCGCAGCGGGGCCCCTCCGGGTTCACAACAATATGACCCAACTCGCCCGCCGTGTCGTCCGGGCCGCACAGCAGTTCCCCCTCGATGATGATGCCGCCGCCCACGCCCGTGCCCAGCGTGTAAAGAATCATTGTGGATGCTCCGCGCCCCGCTCCAGCCCGGAACTCACCCCACGCAGCCGCGTTTGCGTCGTTGTTCAGGCGGACGGGCAGGCCCAGATCATCCTCAAGCATTTTCTGGACCGGAACATTTACCCAGCCCGGAAGATTGGGGGCTTCGAAGACCATGCCGAGCCGGGAACTCATGGGACCCGGAACGCCCATGCCAACCGCCAGCACCTTGTCGGCACCGATCATCTCGCGCGCGTGGACCGCTACCTGTTTCAGCACTCCTTCGGGTCCTCGCTCCGGCTCGGTGGGCCAGCGGTTTCGCCGCAAGACGCGCCCTCCGCCATCTACAATGCCATATTTCGTGTCCGTTCCGCCCAGGTCTATTCCAAGAAATAATTGATCAGGCAATGCCGCCGGCTCCCGCCAAATGTCAAATCTGCTGCCAAGGGAACCGGATCAGGCGGAGCATGGCAAGCCGTCTTTGGCACTTGGCATTGCTGTCGCCTGCCATCCTGATCGTCACTGGTGAATGACAACGGGCAAAATCTCCGGCGCGGCTCGGTCGTCGAGGTGCGTATCGAGGCGCTGGCCCACGGTGGCCGCGGCGTGGCGCGCGTGGGCGGCATGGTGCTGTTTGTTGGCGGCGCGCTGCCCGGCGACCTCGTGCGCGCGCGCGTGAACCGCCGCAAACCCCAATACGCCGAGGCGGACGCCATCGAAATCTTGGAACCTTCGTCCGTCCGGCGCGCGCCGCCCTGCCCTTTGTTCGGTCGTTGCGGAGGCTGCAAATGGCAGGACCTTCCCTACCCGGAGCAACTGCGGTGGAAGGAGCGCCATGTGGCCGAGGCGCTGCGCCATATTGGCCGTCAAACGACTTTGCGTATCCGTCCCATCCTGCCATCGCCAGCGGAATGGAACTACCGCAATAAAATGGAATACTCGTTCGGGGCGGAAGCCGACGGTAGCGTCACGATCGGACTGCATCGCATGGGCGATTGGCGACGCGTCCTCGATGTGCCCGACTGCCTGATTGCACCGGCCGTTTTCAGCGACATTTGTGGTTGGGTGCGTTCGGAACTCAATCGCCTTAAGGCCGAAGATCCGTCCCTTGTGCCCTACGACCCGGTTCGCCATCGCGGCCTGCTGCGCCATCTGGTGTTGCGCCACAGCCTGTACAGCAACCAAGTCCTGTGCGCGTTGCTCACGAATGCGCCGCCATGGCCAGGCGCCGAGGCGCTCGGTCAACGGCTGCTTGCACACTTCCCGCAGTGCCGCGGTTTTCTCTACGGCACGACAACCGCGCTCAACGATGTGGCACGGCCG
>JAOAAY010000022.1:19767-53923 GCA_026418615.1 Candidatus Sumerlaeaceae bacterium
GGCTGCTTGCACACTTCCCGCAGTGCCGCGGTTTTCTCTACGGCACGACAACCGCGCTCAACGATGTGGCACGGCCGCAACAAGTTGTCTTCCAACTTGGAGATGGCTGCGTGGACGAGCAGATCGGGCAACGCGTGTTCCGGCTATCCACTTTTTCCTTTTTCCAGACAAACACCGCGGCTGCGCGGCTGCTGTATAATGTGGTACGGGAGTTTGCCGATCTCAGCGGAACCGAGCGCCTGCTGGACGCCTACTGCGGAACAGGCACCATTGGTTTGCATGTGAGCGACAGGTGCGCATCGGTGACAGGCATTGAATCGGTGCCCGAGGCCGTATGCGATGCACAGGCCAACGCACGGGCCAACGGCGCGGCCAATTGCACCTTCTATTGTGGCGACATGGCGGCTGTGCTCGCCCGACTCGTTGCGGAGCACACTGGCACGGCACCTCTTTTCGACCGCGTGGTCGTGGATCCGCCCCGCGGCGGCATGGAGAAAAAGGCCGTGCGCCTGATTCTCGGCCTGCGCGCCCCCCTGATTGTCTATGTCTCGTGCAACCCGGCCACACTCGCCCGAGACGCCGTGGCTTTCGCCGAGGCCGGCTATGTAGCCGGCGATGTGCAACCCGTGGACATGTTTCCCCAGACATTCCATGTCGAGAGCGTCGTGAAGTTCCATCTGAGAGAAAGTCCGGCGTCGGCATGATTGCGTCCAAGCCGCACGGGTACTTGCGAGCGAATCAAGGCCAATGACCCCTCTTCGCCTCAAAGAGCCCATCCGCCTGCTTGTCGCGGATATTGATGGCTGCCTTTCGGGCGGCAGTTCCACGCATTTTTCCATGACGCTTTTGGAGCGTTTGCGCCATGCCAACTCCGCGTCACGCACGGATTCTCTGGTTCCGGCAGTGACTTTTTGCACAGGCCGGCCGCAACCCTATGTCGAATGCCTGATGCAAGCCACGGGCGGCTACATGCCCGCCCTGTGCGAGGGCGGCGCCGTCTTCTTCGACCCGGCCACTCACGCCGTACTCACTCATCCGGCCTTCGGGGCCCGCGAGCAGGAGCGCCTCGACGAAATACACGATCTGGTGCGCCGCGAACTCACGGGGCCTCATGTCATGTTCGAGCCGGGAAAAGTCACTCATATCACGCTCATCGTCACTCCACCGCTGCGGCCCACGGACATCATCGAAAAGGCGCGCGACATCGCCGCCCGTTTTGGCGATGAATTTCTCGTCGAATCCACGCGCGTATGCGTTCACATTCTTTTCCGGCATATCCATAAAGGCACCGGCATTGAGTGGCTGGCCGAACACACCGGCATACCGCCGTCGCGAATGGCCGGCATGGGCGATGCCGCGCCGGATATCCCGTTCCTATCGCTAATGGCGGCCGCCTGCGCCCCCGCCAACGCCGCGGAGGAAGTCCGCCGAATCTGCGCCCATGCCAGCGACCGTCCCGACGCAGAGGCGGCAATGGAATTTCTTGATCTGATTATCGAGGCCAATCGCCAATTGGCCGCCGAAAGGGAACCACCCCATCCATGACACAGCCAGAGATCACCGGACATACCCGCGTCGTCGGCGTCATCGCCCATCCCGTGGAACACACGCTCAGTCCTCCGATGCACAACGCCGAGTTCCGTCGCCTTGGCCTCGATTGGGTCTATGTGCCGTGGGATGTGCTGCCTGAAAACCTGCCTGCCGCTGTCAATGGTTTGCGTGCACTGGGAGTTGCGGGTTTCAATGTCACGATCCCCCATAAGCAGGCGATCATGCCGCTGCTGGACCGGATCGAGTACGAGGCTGAGGTCATTGGTGCTGTCAACACGGTCACCTGCACAGGCGGGGTGCTGACCGGCTTCAACACCGACCTGTTCGGCTGGCAGGAGGACATCCAGCAGGACATCAGCCTCGAAGGTCGCGCTGTTTGCCTGATTGGCGTCGGCGGTGCGGCGCGCGCAGTGACCGTGGGAGCATATCGCGCCGGCGCCCCCCGCCTTGTGCTTGTCCACCGTCCCGCCGATGCCGATCAGGCGCAAGCGCTGGCCGCGCATTTGCGCGAAAAATGCCGGGGCGCTGAGGTCGAGACGGCAAGCCTCGACTCATCTGCCTGCCGCGACCTTGTTCGCTCCTGTGAGGTGGTGGTCAACGCCACCCCCGTCGGCATGGCCAGTTCCCCCGGCATCCCCATCCCCGCCGACTGGCTGCACCCTGACCAATATCTCTACGATGTGATTTATACGCCCGCCGAGACAGAACTGATGCGTGCAGCCCGTGCCGCCGGCTGCCGGGCACGCGGCGGCCTCGGCATGCTCGCCCGACAGGGAGCCATGGCATTCAAACTTTGGACAGGCACTGCTCCCGACCCGCTTGCCATGGAAGCCACCCTGCGCCAGCGACTGGGACTATAGCCTCTCTTGTAAAGTCATTGACGCACTTGGCAACGGAGCGCGAGCGGTCATCCGCGGAGAACCGGCTCCGACTCGGTGCTTTTGATCCAGCCACTTGCAGAGTCGCCCGCAAAGGGTGGCTTCAAGCACGGGCTACGGTTGCGCCGGCAAGGCATGCAAAGCCAGATGGATGGCTTCTCGTAGGCGCTCCAAGCCCTCTCCCGTCGCAGCGGAAATCGCCAAGGGATTAGTGCCGGCCCCTTGCAACGCTCGCAGTCCCGCTTTTCGCTCTTCGGGCGTGAGCAAATCGCATTTGGTCAGGCACACGATCTGCGGCCGGGACGCAATGCCGGCGCTGTATTGCCGCAGTTCCTCGTTCACCAGCCGAAACGCTTCCGTGAGCGCGTCGGGGGCAATACGGGGTTCCGTATCTGACGGGGCCACCAAATGCACGAGCAGTCGCGTCCGCTCAATGTGACGCAAAAACCGATCACCAAGGCCGGCCCCGCGGTGCGCACCCTCGATGAGCCCCGGGATGTCAGCCAAGGTGCACCTCCCCTCGTTGGGCAATTCCATGACGCCAAGATTGGGATGCACAGTCGTGAACGGATAGGGGGCGATTTTAGGGGTCGCAGCCGTCAGGGCAGCCAGCAGAGACGACTTGCCAGCATTTGGCAACCCAATCAGCCCGACATCCGCTATGACTTTGAGTTCGAGGATCAGCGTTCGTTCCTCGCCCGCCTCGCCGTACTCAAACTTGCGGGGCGCCTTGTTGGTCGGTGTGGCAAAATGTTGGTTTCCACGCCCGCCGCGCCCGCCGCGAGCGGCAAGAAACTCCTGACCCGGTACGGTGAGATCCGCCAGCACTTCACCCGACTCATCGGACACGGTCGTTCCCAAAGGCACCGGGATTCGCAGATCTTCGGCGTCTTTGCCGGTGCAGTTTTTACCCATACCGTGCTGACCGCGCCGAGTTTTGAAACTCGAACGGTGCTTGAAGTCCAGCAGCGTCACCAGATTCGGATCGGCTACGAGGTAAATGTGGCCTCCGCGGCCGCCATCACCCCCGTTGGGACCACCGCGGGGCACATACTTCTCGCGCAGAAAACTAACGCAGCCGTCGCCGCCGTCGCCCGCCTTCAGGTGAATCTTCGCATAATCAACAAACATGACAAATCACGGACTCGCCCTACTGCGAGATCGGCCTTTCCACGAAGCCTTCCGGAACCCGCAGATCATAAACCGTCTCGGGGGCCGGCGCATTGGGGCGCGCCTCTACGACCGAGGCTCCGAACTGCCCCCCGGCCGCCGGCACATCCACGATGAACCCAGTGGGTACCAAGTGCCCGTCTGCCAATTGATAACCCGTGAAGGTGACCCCCGCCGTCAAATTTCGTCCCATGAACCGCTCGTAACGATCAATAAGCAGATCTTGCTGCCGCAAGCGGAACACCTCGGAAGTGCCATTGCTGTAATCAAACCGCACTTCGTAATGTCTCAGGTCACGGCGCATGGGCAATTGCCGGTACGCTGCGTGGCGCGATAGCAGCAGTTGCTCCATCGAAAGAACATCAAAGAATAACTCGGGGTCTATACCGGCTGTCACCTGCGGATTTCTGCGCAATTGATCGAGTGTGCCGCGATAGTACCTGCGCTCCGGATACACAACTGCCTGCACATCGTTGCGATTGATGAGGACATCGAACACGGTCCCCTGTTCCTGAGTTCCCCGCAGACGCAAACGATTGGGCTGTTGCACAAACATCGAGACATCAAAGCGTTGGCGGGCCGCCTCACGGCCGCCCAGCACAAGGTTCAGATTCGCGCGAATAGTCCGAAGGTTCCTCTGACGCTGTTTGAGAACGGTAACAACCTCAGAAGCCTGCAAGTTGTAACGGCCCACCGGAGCAATCGGCGAGGTGAACTCCGGTACTGGTTGCCGCAGCGGCCGCAGTCGAACGCGACCGCAACCCGTCACCATGGGCAGAGCACCGGCGATGACGAACAGCATGATCACGAAGTAGAGCCGGCGCACAAAAGGTCCGCCATCAATCACGGATGGCCTCCCGCTTCAGCACCCCAATAAACGGGAGGTTGCGGTAGCGCTCCTGATAGTCGAGACCGTAGCCGACCACAAACTCGTCCGGCAGGTGAAAACCCGTGTACTTGATTGGGATTTTAAGATCGCGCGGCCGCTGCTTATCGAGCAGGCAGCAAATTTCGAGCGAAGCCGGCTCGTGCAGCCGGATGAGTTCGAGGACAAGATTGAGCGTTTTTCCCGTGTCGAGGATGTCCTCGACGAGCAGAACATCCTTTCCGCGCAGGTCGAGATCGAGGTCTTTGGTGATAATGATCTTCCCGCTCGAGCGCATGGACCCTCGATAACTGGACGCTCCAATGAGATCGAAGGAATGCGGGATGGTGATGGCCCGCGACAGGTCCGCGAGGAACACAATTCCCCCCTTGAGAATGTTCACCAGTACGAGGTCGCGGTCGCGGTAGTCCGCAGAAACCGCCGCGCCAAGTTCTTTCACGCGTCGCGAGATATGCTCGGAACTGAGCAAAACCCGCTCAATATCGCGGGCCAGTACATGGTCGTAGTTCGCGGGATTGGTCAACGGGCTTGGTCTCCCGGCATTAAAATGGATTCGCGATTGGGGTACAGCGGCGACCGATCGTCAATCGGTGCTCGATGAAACACGCGGTCATCCGGGAGGATGTTCAAGCCGAAACCGGGCAGGAACGGAATTGGGATTGTTCAGGCCTGAGATTCGCCAAGCAACTCACGAAGCGCCCAGTAGGCCTGCATCGCGGCGCGGTTCTCGGCTGTCTTTTTTCGGCTGCCTGACCCGCGTCCCCGGATCTCACCCGCCACACGAACCTGCACCTCGAAATACTTGTTATGATCCGGTCCGGTCTCCGCGATCAGTTCATATTCCGGCACGGTCTGGTAGTGCTTCTGAACCAGTTCCTGCAACTGCGACTTGTAATCGCCAAACTCATCCGTGGCGGAAAGCGCACGCCCTGGCTCAAAGATTTCCCGGACAACAAAAGGACGCACCCCATCCAATCCCAGATTGAGGTAAAGCGCTCCGACAAGCGCCTCGAGCGCCGAGCCCAATAGGCTGGCTCGATCTCGGCCACCGTTGAGTTCCTCTCCCCGGCCTAACAACACGAGACTACCCAGCCCCATCGTCAGCGCGCGCTGCCCCAACACATTGCGGCTGACCAGTGAGGCTTTTTGCTTCGACAGTACCCCCTCGCGCGCACGCGGATGCTCCTCATAGAGATACTCGGACACCAGCAGCCCGAGAACCGCATCTCCAAGGAATTCGAGGCGCTCGTTATCGTGTGGGAGGTGGTTCTCGAAGGCGTAACTGCTATGCGTAAGCGCCTGTTCAACAAGCGCATAATTCGTCACCGATAACCGGTGGCGAACAAGAAACTCTCTCACCTGCGCTGCCCACTGTGCCGCGTAGATTGGGTCTTGAACTTCACTCATTGGCTAGACTGTCGGTCCTTGGGTGCTCCGCTACCAAAACCATTTTGGAACAGCCGCAACTTCGGTGGCAACCGCTTTTCGCAGCCTCGCAGCAGGGTTAGGGCATTGGCGGATATAGCGCTTCCAAACCGTCAAACACCAGCGAGCCCCGCCCTTTCAGCGCCTCTTGCGTTTGAGCAATGTAGAGTTCCTTGAGCGTAGCGGGGAATCGGGGCACCGAACGCCGCCCCGATGCTTTTGGGGTTACCGTCCGCATCGGCACATAGACTCGTCGCCAAGTATCGTTCCAGTACACGCCTTTGCTTCCGTCCGTAAAATCCACAAGGAAGGACTGCCCCTCGGCATCCACCAGTTCGCCACGCACCCAGGCCTCGCGGCCGTCGCCCCTGATCCAGAGCGCCAATTTCGAGGGCTTCTCCGTGATGACAGCATTGACAGGCACCGCAATCTTCGTTGTGCCGCCCTTGAGCATGGCATAGTCGAGTTTCAAGGCCCCGCTCCCTTCCCGGCGATCGCGTGCTTCAGCAGCGATGCGGGTCGCGCTGGTGTCAAAGTTCACACCGGACAGGGGCGTTAGTCGGGCCGCGTCGTCAAAGTTTTCAATACTAACGCTCCGGTACTCATCCACAAAGCAGGGAACTGTCGTACTAAAATCGCCCGCCGACACCGTCAGCCATGTGCGGCCCTTACGGCGGCCTTCCACCGTCCGGACCGACGCGGAAACAATGGAGTCCGACACCTTGACGGAGACCATGGCCGGAACAAGTTCAAGCGGCCCGGTCGCAGTTTCCGCCCGGATCGTCAGGACTTCTGACTCGCCCGACGATAGAACCACCGGGTTGGGTTCAACGGTCAAAGAATCAAGACGCACGGACTCGATTGGAACCTCGGCAGCAGGTCCGCGGTTGGTTTGCAAGCGAACGACACCGGCTGAGGGCTGACGAGCCGCCACAAAACGGGCCCGCTCGCCCTGACCTCTGATGGTGCCCGGGGACCCCGTAGTGCTCCAACTCAGCGTGTGGCCTGCAAAGCCAACTTCCGAATAATTCTCGTCGTAGCCCACCGCAACGAAATCGACCGCCGCCCCCAGCGGAACACGAACCGGCCGGCCCTCCGGGACGATCTCGATGGTGTGAAGAGGCCCGGGCGGAGCAGTGTTGAGCACCAGAATACCATTCGTCACAGGCCGCAAACCGCCCCGGTCGCTGGGCGAATTCACCGTGCGCCCGCGCACAATCATTGTTGTCGAACCGCCACCGTCAAGGTTTACAGCATGATGACATCCAAGACCGGCCATGTAATCCGCCAGTTCATCCAGCGAAACCCCCACGCTGATCAGCGGCTGCCTTCCATCAATGGTCACCAGGTAGACGGTACGGCCATCTTTCGACACGCCGACGGCCGTGCGCGGATGGCGCGTTTCCGAGAAACTCTTGCCCATCTTCTCGGCTTCCCACTCGTTGGAGACCCGTCCCTCGCGAACTAACCGCGGCCCCCCGCCGAGGCAGTATTCGATGACCCCATTCACCTCGGGGACAACTGCCTTCACCACGACGCGGGCACCCCGCTTGAGCACCTTGGCGGACTCGGCGGCATCCCGGTGGATGCACAGTAGCAAAGTCCCCGACGCTGGCGGGCTGTCCGCGACCGGCGCTTCCCCGACGACGGTCGCCGAAACGGGCTGATTGGGCAGGAATTCCGGTGCGTCCAGGCGCAGCGTAAGTCGGCGCGCGGATGCCTTGGGGTAGGCTCCTTGATAGCGAGGCGTGTACAGTTGCACTCCCCGCGTTGAAACAGGGTCATTGATCCCAGTCACCGCCACGATGTTCCCGTCGGCCTCTACCGAGACGCTCATCGTAACGGGCCCGATGTACGGGGCTGCATCCCGAACCATCGCAAAAACCGTGCGGAAATGCGGCATGCTGTAGATCATCCCATCCGAGACGCTCAGGCCGATCATTCGAAAGGGACGCGGCTCATTGCTCCAAAAATCGCCATTGACCGCACCCACGACCACGGCTCCCGGCGCTGACTCGCGTGCCGCCATGGCGGCCACAGTCTCACCCGCAAACATGCGGTCGCGCGACTGTTCTGTCTCTACGCGAACATAGGGATGAGTGAGTTCCACCTTGAGGATGTTCACGGCCATGGGGCCTTCCGCGTAGTGCTCGCGAATATGGGTGACGCCCGGCCCCACCTTGCGCTCGCTGCGGGATGTCGGCGTCGCACCCGCGCCCAACCTCCATTCGGCGGCTTGCGCCGGTGCCCAAATCAGCAGCAGGGCACTGCTAATACAGAATAAGATCAGACAACGCAATGTTGCGGTCAGATCGAGTGAACGGATCGTACGCGTCATTGAGAAACTCCAATTTGAGGTCGAGCATTTTGGGTGCACCGTCGGGCCAGAGCCGCCACACGCCCACGACTGGCTGCAGACCGTCAAGGTAAATTCGAACCAATTCGGTTTCGCCCGCCTTGACGGCCATCAGCGGATACACGCCGAGGGCGCTCGATCCGCGCCCTGTAAACAACAGATCCGTGACGCGGAACACCCCTGTGCTGAGGCGCGCCGTGAGTTCGGCATTGCGGCTCATGAGCAGAACATCACTCGTGATGGTGACTCCGGGAGCCATGGAAAACATAGACGGCGGCACATACCGGGTTCCGGTGGTCAGTCGTGCTTCCCGCCGGAGGGCGGCGGGTTCGGTCGTTGCCCCGCGCCGCTCCAGAAACGCCGCCAACGCCAGACGCGGGGCCGGATCGGCCGGCAGGCGGGCCACGGCCGCACGCAGCAACTCCTCGGCCGTGGTCAGATCACGGTCATTGCATTCCAAAAAAGAGGCTTCCAACAGCGCCCGTGAGGCCGACGCCTGAGGGCGGCGGGAAGAGGCCACGACCGTCATGGCTCGGTCGAATTCCTTGCGTCGGTTCAATTTGATCGCCAGGCGCGCCACCGCCTCGGCCTCCTCAGGCGACTGGGGCATCCGTGTGACAGCGTCGGAAATCTCGCGAGCCTGCATGGCAGAGCCGCTGTCAATGGCTGCCCGCGCGATTTCGCCCGCCTCGGTGAACCGGCCAGCCGCCCAAAGGTATTCTGCCAACAGGCCGAGAGTCTTGGGTTCATCAAAGCCCAAGGCGGGCAGGTTGCGGGCGCGCGCCGCAGGGATTTTTTTCAGAACCAGTTTCATCACATCCGCCGCCTCGGCAAACTGTCCCTGCCGGGCCATGGCTTCGGCCTGCACATAATGAGCGGCTATGTCGTAGTACGAGCGCTCGAGCCGCTTCTCGGCTACCATGCGCGCCCGGCTGAAATCCCCGCGAGCCATCGCCTCCGCGGCTATCTGACGGTAATTGTCCGGCAGCAACCGGGCGAACTCGCGCGACAAACGCGGCACAGCAAACACCCCCGCCGTAAAACCGGCTGCAAGGACAACAAACAGCACGACTCGGGCCGTCATGGCCACCTCAAGCCCCGCGGATCTCCATGTACCGGTTGCGGGCCAGCAGGCCTGTCAGAACGAGGAAGGTCATCAGCGTGAGCGTCACCAGCAACAGGGTGCGCGGCGGGAAATAATGGCGCGCGGGCGTCACCGCTCGCGCCGCAAGGGACACATCGCTGATTTCCGCTGTCACCGCACTCTGGGCGGCCTGCAATTTTTCCAAGATCAGATCGACATTTTTCTGGACTGCCTTTTGCCGGGTTTCCAGCACCTGCAACTCGGCCGACGCGCTATCGTACTGCTGCTGAAAGTAGTCGGCCAAGGCTTTGGTCATCGAACAGTCCCTTTCCATTTGCTGAACTTCCTCGCGCAACAGGGCGATTTCGCGCGCGGAGTTGTGCACATTGGTGTTTGTTTCGACGAAAGTGTCAAACAGTTCACGGTTAGCACGCTGCCACTGCTCGAGATTCATTTTGGCCGTGGCTTCGCGGAAACGCCCGCGGTACAGTCGGATCTGCAAATCCTGCAGTTCCTTCTCTTTTTTGGGCAGGTAGTCGCTGAGCCGGTTGATCTCCGCCCGCGCCATCTCCCGCTCCTCAATCAGGCGGGCACGCGCCTCAACCAGTTTCGACCAACCCGGGTTGACAATCTCGTGCACATAGGCTCGCTCGTTCAGGGCGCGCTGGAGTTCCGGACGGGCCATGGCCTCCACGACCGACTGGTCAGGCAGTTCCTTGCGGAGCACTAGGGTTTTGCTGGTATCGGATATCTGATTCTCCAACTCGGCAAGCGACCGGTTGAGGACTTCCAACTGGACCTCGCTGTTGCGCAGGCGCGTCAGCAAAGACTCGTACTCCTTGAGCAGCCGGTTGCGTTCGCTTTCCATCAGTTCGATGGGGAATAGTTGGTAGAACTGACGCATGGCCACCATCGCATCACTGAGTTTGTTGCGCGTCTCGATGGCTTTGCTGCGCAGGTCGCGGTAAAGGGCCAGCGTTTGGGCGTCCGGTCCCGCGTCCGCAACGCCAGTGGTCACTGCAGTAGCGGCAACCAGCGTGCCCGGTTGGAGGACAGGTTCGTCCTGGGCAGGCGCAGACGCTGTGGCATCTTCAAACCCGGCGCGCGGAGGCAGCGTGAACTCCAAGGGCGCTGTCGAATGCTCAAGAGTTTCGCCGAGCACATCCACTGTGCCCACCCAAATGCCATCCTGTTGAAGGGCCGCCAAGATTTCGTACTGACGCGTCAGTTTGCGCATCTCGGCCAGCATGGCGTTGCGCTTAAGGAGCAACTGATTCGTGAAATCGCGATAGCGCGCCGTGTACTCGTCAATTTGTTTCTTGTATAAATCAAGATTATGCCGCGCCTTGAACTGCACGATCGAGGTCTGCACATCCTCATACTCGCGCAGGCTGTCGCGCTGGAGCATAAGGATCGAGTCATATTGGCGCCGCGTTTTCTCGCTCGTCAGGCTGATGTACTTGGCCTCGAACAAATCCGCCCAGGTATTTGCCAGAATCTGAGCCAAGCCGCCGGAGTCCGCCACGGCAAACAGCCGTATCAGGGGCGAAACTTTGATGTCCGCGGCCGTCTTCTTCTCAACGATTTCCTCCGTCGAAAGAGCCCGACCCAGATCATCCACTGTCATGTCGGCCAAATCAGAGGCAGACATATCTGCCAGAACCTTGAGTTCCGCAACAGAGAGTTCGGCCATGTAGCGCGCCAAGGGTTTGTCTGCCCCGTACACCTGTTCAATGGTTGACGCAGGCATGGCGGCGAGTGTCTCGATGCCCTTCGCACCCCCTCCACTCCTGACGGCCTGATCCACAAGGCGCTTAGCCGCTGTCAGCCGGTCTATGATCTGCTGGGCAAGTTCGCCCGTGGACAGAATGTTGCGTGCCGTCGTGACACTGAGCGGCTCGGCTCGCACCTCGGAACTGAACCGCGGGGGCGCAATGATCACCGTTGCCATGGCCTTGTACCGCCGGGGGATCGCCAGTAGGATGACGGTAAAAAGGATCACGGCACACACCATGATCTTGGCGATGAAGAGCCGCCGGGACCAAAGATACAAAGCAATATCCGTTACAACATCCGCGCGGGGCCTCGCCGGCGGAGGCGCTGGCTCAGTTGCCGGAACTGGAGTCGGTTCGTCCAAGGATAATCTGCCTCAGGTAGAAATTGCGGTCCTCGCCAATGGGGGACGGGTGTTCGCGGTCGTTTCCATAGATTAATTTCAAGCGGTTGTCGCCGGACCGGAGCGTGGACCGTAGGGAAAAACAGTCCCACTCTTCGCTGGCAGCAATGATGTAACCAGCCCGTGCCCCGTTGATGTCAACATCGAGGCGAGGCCAGACGCCTGCCGCCGGATCGGCACGCCCGACCGCCAACAGGTCATACTCGCCGGCTTGCGCAACGGAGACTGTTGCTTCCGCGGTGCCGTCCTCCAGAAAGGCCAACAGTCCGGCACGGTGTAGGGGCCCCGAGGAAACAAAGTTGCCGGGGGGCACAACAGCCGCCACCGCCGTTGACGAGAGGATTTCGTCCGCCTCCGCCATGAGTTTTTCGTCAGGCCCGGCCAGATCCAGTATCCTGAGCGCCACAGCGTAAGTAGGCTGAGATTGCTGCAATTCGCGGTAGGCGAGAAACGCCTCGCGATCACGCCCCAAGGCCGTCAGAATCTGCGCCCTCCACATACGCAGAAGCAAGTCGCGGGGCCAGTCCTCAAGCAGCGAGTCCAGACGCGACAGAGCGGCGGTCAAGTCCGCCGTGTCACGCTCCATCAAGGCGCCTCTCGTCTCGATCCATCCCCGGGCACGCACCGCGTTCAAACGCCGCAAAGTCACCCGTGCCAGAGCCGTTTGGGAGAATTCCGGAGCGGCGGACTGGGAGGTTAGCCCGTCAAAATACTGGGCCAACTGCGACCGAAACGCAGGGTCTGCCATACGCGGGCCGGCAAGGTGTTCGGCCCGGGCGTAATCCGCGGCAAGCGCCCCTGCCACGGCCGCGAGAAATGGCGTCTCCGGGTTGGTATCGCCCCATGCGATCGCGCGCTCGAGCGCATTGGCCGATTCGGAGTACCGCCCCTCGCGCAAAGCCACCCGCCCCGCCATGGCGTTCCACATCAAGCGGTCCACAACTTGTGCCGCGATCGGCTCCGGTACGGAGCCACGGACCATCACCTTGTCAGACAACGCGGCTGCGGCCAAGGCGGCAAGACCATCTGCAGCCGGCTCCGCCGCTGCAGCCTCGCGAAACGCGGCTAAGGCTGCCGTCGTCTCGCCGAGAAGGTACAGTGCCGTCCCGCGATCCGCATCCACGCTGCGGCGTCCGCGCAACCCCTCCAGGCGCCGGAGTGCCTCAGCCGGCTTGCCCGTGTTGAGTTCCAGCCGGGCCAACAGGTATTGAGCGCGCTCTCTCTCGCCCGCTGCCTCGGCCGACCGCAACACCCGTTCTGCCTCTGCCCAGTGCTGATTGTTTGTCAGGTATAAGCCTTTGTTGGCCAGCAAGTGGCCGCGCCACGACCAAGCCTCCAGAATCGCGGCACCAGCCAAGGCGGCCACAAAAAGAAAGAAAATGCCTTTGCGCCAGTTCACGATGCCGCCAGTTTCGCCCGCAGGTCCCGCAGGCTGTCTTCAATATCTTTGGTCGTGAACAACTTGCGCGAATCCGGCACCGTGGTTCGCGAGAGGATGGTGGAGACGCGGACGAGATAATTGAAAGCGGCATTCAGGTTCCCCTGCCGCTCTGCGTCACGGGCCAGCAGGTAGAGCGCGTTAACATTCTCCGGATTGATCTGCAGGATCCGCGAGCAATGGTTTTCCAGCGCGACCGGGTCGTTGTTGCGGAAGGCAATCGCCGCCAGCCGCTCGAGGGCGTCAAGGTTGCCGGGATCAATCCGCATCACCATGCGGTAGATCTGACGCGCCTGGCCGTGTTCGCCCAACCGTTCATAAATGGATCCGTGCTGCACAAATCCGCGCACCGTCCGGAATGTCGTCATTCCCGTCCGCTGTGTCTCCAAGGCCTCAGCGTGCCGCCCGCGGCGGATTTGCAAGGCAGCCAGGCGCAAATACGCGTAACCGTTGGACGGATCGAGAGCGATCGCACGCCGCAGCCGCGCCTCGTGCTCCGCCTCGCTCTGGTGACCGCGCGTCGCGCGCACGAAAGACAGCCGCGAAAAAAAACCAGTATACGCCTGAGTGGCAGCGAGCACGATGACCACGCAGGCCGATGCATAGACCGCCCGCACGAAGAGAGGCCGCATCATCCTACTCCGCGCTCACGCCCGCGAGCCGGGGCACTAACAGCGGCGGAAATTTAAAACCTTTGACGCGCGCATGCACTCCAAACGGGTGGCGCGCATGGCTTATCGGGATGACCGGCGCGTCCGCCAGCACCAGGGCCTCCACCTTGCGGTAAAGTTCAGCACGCGCGACTTCGTCCGGTTCCGCGGCGGCAGCAGCCATGAGTTGTGCCACTCCGTCGCTGGAATAGTTTTGATCGTTGTCGGGCTGTCTGACCATCGGATGAAGGAAGTTGTCTGGATCGCCCGTGTCAGCAACCCAACCGGTGAGCGCCATTTGGTAGTCGCGCCTTTTCAGAGAATCCGCAAACGCATTCATGTCTTTTTCTTCGATCCGGACGGAGATGCCGGCACGCCCAAGGTCCTCGCGGATTTTCGCAGCGAGTTTCGCCGGGTTGGTGCAAAAGATGCGCGGGCGCGTCTGTATGGCAAGTGTCACTGTGAAGCCGTTTGGGTAACCTGCTTCCTCGAGCAGTCGGCGCGCCCGCTCTAAGTTTCCAACGGCCGGTCGGCGCGCCGGATCGTGCCCTGTCATGCCCGGAGGCAACAGGCCGGCAGCCGGTACGAAAGCCCGATCCATCGCTGATTCCACCAAAACGGTGGCGTCGAGCGCGGCTGCAACCGCCTGTCGGACCAGACGGTTGTCCAGCGGCGTGCGCGCACAATTGAGCGCGAGATAACTGACATTCATGGCGGGATCATCCGACATACAAATATTCTTCGCGTCGGCCAGCATCGCACGGGCCCGGCCGTCAAGACCAGCCGCCAGATCCGCATCGCCTTTGGCCAAGGCTGCAGCGCGCGCGGCTGCGTCGCGGCTGACCTTGAACCGCAGTTCCTTCAACGGCGCGGCCGGCCCGTGGTAGGCCTCATTCCGCGCAAGCACCGTCGCACCCGCCCGCGACGGCATCAGCCGGAATGGCCCGGTGCCCACCATCGTCGTATTGAAATCATCGCCCAAGGTTTGCACGGCCGAAGGGCTAACCACGCTGGCTTGTACCGTCGCGAGATTTCGGAGAAACGGTGAAAACGGCCGGGCAAGTTCGATAACCACGGTCCGGCTGTCGGGCGCACTCACATCGCGCACCAGTTCTGTCTCGGTCGAGGCTGGATCGCCAAACAGAAGTTTCGCAAAACGCATCCGCCCGCCGAGATGATAGGGATGATTGGGGTCGCATTGACGCAGAAGACTGAATTTTACAGCGTCCGCGTCGCACGGTGTTCCGTCGTGAAAAAAGACGCCCTCCTTGAGTTGGAAAGTCAGGCGCAAACCATCGGCCGATGTCTCCCAACGCTGCGCGAGCGCTGGCGCCACCCTGACTGTCCCGGGCTCCAGCGTCACCAACCCTTCGTAAACCTGCGCAGCCACCGCCGCCGACTCGGGGTCGCTGATAAGCGCAGGGTCCATGTTCAGGGGTTCCGATCCGAGTAAGACGGTTAGAACCTGTGATGACGCGGCCCCCGCTGTTTTCGGCGCGCCGGCCTGCCGGCGGCGACCGCACGCCGACTCAAAAATCAAGACACACAGCGCGGCGATAAATACGATGGCATTCCATCGGCGACCGCTGATCCTCATGATGATTAATCACACACGCGCAAACCGGATGATGCAAGCGGCGTAATGTCGTTATGCGGATTGCCGGTTGCACGAACCGGCCCGGCGAAGACAATCTCGGGAAATGATGCCGGACGCGGACATACTGATCGTAGGCGCAGGTGCGGCAGGGCTGGCGGCGGCCATTTTTGCGGGGGAAGCCGCTGCACACACCGGTTTGCGGATCGTGCTCCTGGAGGGTGCGCGTAAACCCGGGGCCAAAATCCTAGTGAGCGGTGGGGGACGATGCAATGTCACCAATGAACATGTGTCACAGGACGACTATTGGGGTGGGCCGCGCCCGCTGATTCGCAATGTGCTCCGGGCCTTTGACGAGCACCGCACGCTCGATTGGATGCGCAGCCTCGGCGTGGCGCTGAAACTGGAGGCAAGCGGAAAATACTTTCCCGTGTCCGACTCCGCTCGCACCGTGCTTGATGCGCTCCTGCGCCGAACGCGAGAAGTGGGCGTGGAGTTGCGCACGGGCGTGCGCGTGGCAGGTCTTCAGGTGGACGAGGGCGGATTCCGAGTCACAACATCGGACGCACATGTCATGCTTCGGGCGCGGCGGGTGATCATCGCCACGGGCGGGCTTTCCCTACCCAAGTCTGGCAGCGACGGCGCGGGCATCGCTTGGCTCCAGCAACTGGGGCACACCATCGTGCCGACAACCCCGGCGTTGGCGCCCTTGGTCCTTCGGCCTGGCCCCGAACCGGGCGGCCGGTTCGCCGAGTGGTCCGGAATAACCTGTGACATCCGGTTGGACCTGCGAGCAGGTTCCGGCCGGCTTCTTGCATCGCAGCAGGGTTCGGCTGTATTCACCCATTTCGGAATGAGCGGTCCCGCGCCGATGAATTTCTCGCGCCACCTCGCGCGCTTCCGGTTGGAAAATCCGGGGGCTGCTCACTCGGTGACACTGGGGCATCCGCAGTTCCGGGACGAGGCAGCGGCCGACCAATACCTTCGGGATCAGATGGCCGCGAATGGGACAACTTTGGCCTCGCGGGTCGTTTCCATGCTTTATCCGGATCGGATAGCCCGCGTCTTGGCCCCGGAAGGTCTGCGGCTGTGCGATTTGACCCGCTCACAACGCCTACGGCTGGCAAGCCATCTCGCAGCCCTTCCGATTGATGTCGCGGCCGACCGCGGTTACGCCTTCGCCGAGACCACTGCCGGCGGCGTGGACCTGCGGGAGGTGGACATCCGCACGATGGAGTCGCGCCTTGTGCGCAGACTCCATCTGTGCGGAGAAATCCTCGATGCGGACGGCCGCATTGGCGGATTCAATTTCCAGTGGGCTTGGGCCACCGGTTACCTCGCAGGCCGCGGTGCCGTGGCGGGCTGTCAGGCCGACGCCAGCGCCGCCTGAATCGCCGCAAAATCCGGCAACTGTTTCACATCCTCGTTGACCTGAGCATATAGCACCTTGCCGTCCTTCCCGATCACAAACGCCGCGCGCTTGGCGACACCCTTGAAGCCTAGTAGGTCCTCGTACTTGGCCCCATACGCTTCAACGGCCTGACGGTTGAAATCGCTGGCCATATCGAACGGCAAGTTTTCCTCGGCCTTAAACTTTGCCAGCGCGAACGGGCTGTCCACGCTGATGCCAACGACCTTCGCGTTCAAATCCGTGTATTTGGAATAGTTGTCACGCACCTCGCACATCTCAGCGGTGCAGACGCTTGTCCACGCGAGCGGAAAGAACAGCAGCACCACGGGCTGCTTGCCGCGGTAATCCGACAACTTGAACTTTTCCTGGCTGCCGGCAAGCGGCAGTTCGAGATCCGGGGCCTGCTGGCCAACGGTCACGGCCATGGTCGTCTCCTCCGAGGGGGATGTCTGGTTTAGCGCGGCGACGCCGCGGGTAAGCGCACATACCCGCCCCCGCATCGCGCCATTCGCCCACTGCGCATGCAGCATTGCAATTTGCATTCGCGCTCCGTCAGCATTTTCCGCGGCAAATGCCTTCACAATTTGGGAGAGAGAGGGACTTTCAGTGCTCAATCACATCTGGGCAGTGCTTGTCGTAGCGGGCGTCCTGTTCGCGTTCGGCACGGCCCTGCACAAGATTCAGACGGGTGAAACCGTCGTAAAAAAGGTAGATGGCGTCGAAGTCACCGAATTTGTCCGTTACGATACATGGGAAAAGAAGTTGCTGGCGCTGACGGACGCCGGGTCAGCCCTCACCAAGGCTACATTCAATTCTGTGGCAATTGAATTTGAGGATCCCAAGACTGGCAACAAGCGTCAGGGCGCAGTCGGCATTGCGCTGGGCTTCATTGGCACCATGGCGCTGTGGCTCGGCATGATGAAAATTGCGGAAGCCAGCGGACTGATCCAGTTGCTGGCCCGTCTCATTGCCCCGCTGTTCCGCTTCATCTTCCCATCTGTACCGTCCAACCATCCGGCCGCGGGTGCCATGCTCATGAACATGGCAGCCAACATCCTTGGCCTCGACAATGCGGCCACACCGCTTGGCATCAAGGCCATGAAGGAACTCCAGCGTCTCAACGGCGACAAAAAGACTGCCTCGAACGCCATGTGCATGTTCCTGTGCCTCAATGTGTCGAGCCTGACACTGCTGCCGGCAACCATCATCGGCTACCGGGTGTCGAACGGGTCCGCGGATCCCACAGGATTCATGTTTGCCATGCTGGTTGCCACCACTTGCGGCACGCTGGTGGCCTTCATCCTCTGCAAGATCATCGAGATGTTCAGCGCCGATACCCCACCCGCTCCGCCTGAAGATTCCGCCGAGGAGACTGCTCAATGATCACCGTCTATTCGAACCTGATCAACAGTTGGATTATCCCCTTCGTGTTCCTGTTCATCGTGCTTTACGCCTATGTCAAAAAGGTGAAGGTTTACGAGGTTTTCGTCGAGGGCGCGAAAGAGGGCTTCAATGTCGCGGTCATGGTGATTCCCTATCTCGTGGTCATTCTCGCAGCGATCGCGATCTTCCGGGTCAGTGGCGCCATGGAACTCATTGCCCGCGGCATCAACCTGCTGATCCCTGAGAGCATCTTCCCGTCAGACATGGTGCTGCTGACACTGGTCAAGCCCCTCAGTGGCAGTGCGGCGCGCGGCATCATGGTGGATGTGTTCCAGCGCCTTGGCCCCGACAGTTTTCCGGGGTACCTGGCCTCGGCCATTCAAGGCAGCACTGAAACGACCTTTTATGTTGTGGCTGTTTACTTCGGTTCCATCGGCGTGTCACGCACGCGTCACACGATTCCAGTGGGCTTGACGGCCGAACTCGTCGCCGTCATCGTCTCCACCATCATGGCCCACATCCTTTTCCGGCCGATCGGCTGAGGACGCGAGTTTGATCGTCGTCTACGCGTATATAATTTTCCTGTTTTGCATCGCGGTGTACGCCCTTGTACGGCGCAAAGGGCAGATTTTTCTGCGCCAGTTGGGCTACCACGCCCTGATCGCTCTCGCTGTGGTCATGCTGCTGCCTTTCTACTGGATGGTCATGACCTCGTTCAAGGATGCGCGCGAGGCCATGGCCTATCCGCCCACCTGGTGGCCGCAACGGTTTATCTGGCAAAACTACCCGCAGGCATGGTACGAGCCGGAAGTCAGTTTCACCCGGTATTACTTTGTCAGCACTTGGACGACGATTCTCACCACGGCAGGCACGCTTGTCACCAGCATTCTTGCCGCATATCCGTTTGCAAAGATGCGCTTTTACGGCAGCGGCCTGTTTTTCTACCTCATTCTTGCCACCATGATGGTCCCCGGCGAGGTGCTGCTGATTCCCAAGTACATCATCCTGAACTCACTCGGGTGGCTCGACACTTACGAAGCGCTCGTGGTTCCGTGGCTGGCCAGCGTGTTTTCCATCTTTCTCATGCGGCAGTTTTTCCGGACGATTCCAGACGATCTCTGGGATGCTTCGCAAATTGATGGGGCGGGGCGATGGCGCTACTTGTGGTTGGTCATGGTGCCGCTGTCCAAGCCGGTCCTCATCACAAGCGGGCTGTTCAGTTTCATCGGCACTTGGAATTCTCTCCTCTGGCCGCTTATTGTGACCTCCAGCCCTGAAATGCGGACCTTGATGGTGGGATTGCAGGTGTTCACGAGTACGGCCGGCAGCGAGTTTCAGTTGCTCATGGCCGCGTCCACCTTTTGCATTCTCCCCGTTGTGATCATCTTCTTCTTCCTGCAGCGCTTCTTTATCGAAGGCATCGCGCGCAGCGGTCTGAAATCGTAGCCTGTCAGTGGGTCGGAGCGAGGCGGTAAATCCGGACGACACCGTGGCCAAAATCCAACTCGGCCTCCCGTGAAAAACCAACGGCGTCCGCAAGCGGGTCGGCACCCCGGCGATCGTCAATCAGATCCACGACCACGAAACTCGCTCCGCGGTGGACGGCGTAGTCCCGCAGAGCGTCCGCGGGAGCCACGGGCATGATCGCATGCCGGCGCTGAGCGTAATAGGCAACCCCCGGGTCATGGCACATGATGACAGCGTCGCCGGGCGTCTTCTCCTGCAGCCACGCGCCAACCGCAGGGAGATGATACGAATCCCGTAGGTCAGCCATCAGTTCGGGCACCGACCACACCGCATGAACCGTCGCCAGCGCCATCCACACTGCCGCAGCCGTGACCATGGGTCGGCAACGCTCAAAGAACTGCCCCAAAGCGGCTGCCGCGAAAAAAATCAGGGAAGGAACAAGGGTCACGATTTGGCGGCTATGCGGCACCAACACAGAATACGCAGTCATCTGCACAGCACCATGGGCGGCAGAGGCCGCCAGCAGGGCAGTCCCCGGATGCTTGCGGCGCCAACCGCGGAGCGCTGCAACCGCACCGGCCAGTAACAGTGCCGGCCCCACCCATTCTTTATCGGGCAAAACCACACGATTGAGATTTTTCAGAGCATTGCGTGCCATCGTCGGAACGAGCCACGGCCGGTTGCGAGCCAGCGCCTCGCGCAGCGTTTCCCGACCGACGCGGTCCGCAAGCACCGTGTCCGTGTGCGTCGCGTTCAGACCGAAAAACGCCTCGCGCCGACTAACTGACCGGTAGCGCTCGGCAACGATTAGTGTGTAAAGACCCTTGGATACGGGCTTCCACCGCCCGGTTTCGAGGCGGAAATAGAGACGGTACGGGAACAGAGCGGCCTGCACAAGGGCGAGCACGGCCAGGAACCCAAGCGCCCCGCGAAGCCACGACGGACGCGGCCACGCCCCCGATGGGCGCCCTGCGAGAATCGCCACAAACACCGCATACAAGGGGGCCAGCAGCGCCCCCTCCGGCTTGGTCAGCGCCGCCAGAGCCACGGCTAGGCCGGTGCCCGTCACGAGCCTCCAACACGGCCCGCCACGCCAGAGCGCGGCAAGGCACCACACCGCGACGCTCAGCCAGAACAGGTAAAGGCTTTCCGTGTAGGCAGTCGCGGACAAATAAGCCAATCCCGGATGCAATGCCACCACTCCCAACACGACCAGCGCCAAGACCGGCGGCAGGAGCAGACGGGCGGCCAAATATAAAACGATTATGACCCCAAGGCCTGCTGCAAAGGAAACAGATCGTGCAGCCTGCTCGATGTTGCCGATCACCATCGCCACGCCGGCCGTAGCCAGATGAAATAGCGGGTGATTGTAAGGGCTCAGGCCGCTCTCCTGAAGCGAGTAAAAGTTATACCCGTTGGAGTTTTCATAAGCCCACCGGCCCTCCAGAACATGCCGGGCCACCGTGCAGTGCAGAGCCTGATCCTGATCAATGACCGGAGCAGTCAGCAATATTAGCGACCGGAAGACCAGCCCGCTAACAAGCAGCACAGCCACGACTGTGTGGTAAACGACCGACCCCCGTTGTCGGTCTACAAGACAGCCGTCCGAGGGCACTTCCCCTGACAGGGACTCGCTCAGGGACTGGCCTCGCCCGTGGTTTGAGCCGTTGCGGTCGTGACTGATTCCGCAGTGGTGCCTCCGTCTGTGGTCATGCCATCCGCAGGCGTTGCGTGCGAAACGGCCTCCGCGAAGTTGCGATCCACGGTCAGGACACGCCGTCCCTCTTCTTCCGAAAACTCCGCCTTGGCTTGTTGACCGAGCGGAACCTCAAGGATTTCGATGGAGTTCACGATAGTCGGGTCCAGCGGGATGGTGGGGCGCTTTGTCGGTCGGCGCGAAATGGCTCGCACAACATCGAGTCCGCCGACCACCCGCCCGAAAATGGCATAGCGCTGCTGCCAATCCGGGAAGAGCGTCAACGAAATGAACCAGCGGCTGCCGCTGGATTGCGCCCCCGCCTTCTGCATCGCCAGCATGCCCGGCGTCTCGAATGTCAGATCCGGCGAGGATTCCATCTCAAGGTTGTAACCGGGGCCGCCCGTGCCCTTGTTCAGCGGATCGCCGCCGCGAATCAGGATGTCCTCTACGATCTGGTAGATAAGTGTATTGTTATACAGCGGATCCTGTCGCTCGGCCAAAGTGACAGGGTGCGTCCAAGGTTTTGTGCCTGTTGCAAGACCGACAAAATTGGCGACCGTTTTGGGTGCCCGGTCCTCGAATAACACCGCAATGAAGTCCCCGTGGGATGTGTGAAACACGGCATATTTCCCGGCGGGCAGCGTGAACGGACCGACGATTTTCTCGCCCGATGTGTCCGCACCGCGAGGCAAAAACGAGGTCGGCGAGGTCGGGGTGTCCGCTGGTTGCGACACGGCCCATCCGGGCAGCAGCACCAGTACGGCACACAGATAAAGGCAAAACCTCACGCTGAGGAGTGCTCCCGACAGAAAAGTGCGCATCATGAACATAGGCTGCCTGACCCTGTGTCGTATGAAATTTGCTACTTAGACCGCCTAACAGGCAAGCGGCCACCGCCCTCGAACTTCAATGAAAAAGGTGTGGGCATGCCCCGGCTGCCACTCAGCCGGCCGGCCAGCGGCGCGAGACCGGCCTCAGCCGCGTTCGGATAAACCAGGAAAGCCCTTCCCCGTAGGCGCGAAACTGTTCTAACCGGTGGCCGCGCGCAGCCGGCTCGTTCATCATCCACCATCTTTCGAACCGCGCAAATCGCACCCAATCACCCAGCGAAAAGTTTTTCAGGCAGTAAAGAATGCGCATTCGCTGGTACAGCCTCCGGAATTGCGGGCTGTTGACGACTAACGACACCGATTCATGGTGGTAAAAAACGGCCTCTGGCACATACACCACCCTCCATCCCGCCCGCCGGGCACGCAGGCACAGATCGGTTTCTTCAAAATAGGCCGGATAAAAATCCTCGTCGAAGCCGCCCAAACGCTCGAGCACGGAGCGTCGCACGGCAAACCCGGCGCCCGTCACATAGGCACAGTCGCGCGGGGTGTCGTACTGGCCGGTATCCTCTTCCCCTGCTCCGTAATGGTTAGTCATAGCATTCGGATGGATGATGCCGCCGGCATGCTGGAGTGTGCGCGTTCCCGGATAATAAATTTTCGCCCCCGTGATCCCAATCGAGGCATCCGACCGCATCGGAGCAATTAGCGCGTCAACAAAGGTCGGAGTGACCTCGGTATCGGGATTCAGAAACACGATAAATTCGCCGCGGGCGGCTCGCCAGCCAGCATTGTTGCCGCCTGCGCAGCCGCGATTTGGCCTGAGTTCAATCAACCGGATGTCGAGACGGGCTGCTTGCGCTGCCTTGCGGGCCGCATCGGGCGAACCGTCAACCGAGTCATTGTCTACGACGATGATCTCCGTTGGCCCGCCGGTCAGTTGCGCGAGACTGCCAAGGCAAGGCCCGATGAATGGCGCGCTGTTGTAAGTCAGCACCACCACGCTTGCGCGCGGCGGGTTCGCCTTGGCCAAACCATGACTCATGCCCGGGACGGTGACCGCGCATACGGCCCGCGAACAATGAAAAAGCGTAGCCGGAGGGCCTCACGCCCCATGCAGGCCGGCCTCCTGCAGAATCAATCGCGCCGCCTTGCGTGCACCCGACGCATCCACGCGAGGAGGATGCAGTAAAAAGGCTTCGTCCAACGCGGCACCCCACCGGCCAGCCATGAGATCCCGTCGGGTCATCTGCACCGCGCCGCCCCAATCCTCCAAGCCACGGCGCAACACCGCATACTCGGCAAATTCCGCGCGCGGATAATACACCACTGGCGTCCCACAGGCCATGCAGGCAGCCATGGTGCCGTAACCGGGCTTGGCCACGACGGCATCCACCGAAGCCACTGCGTCCGCGAACAACCACTCATCCGGCGAGAGTGTGCGGATCGGCGGCGGCAGCGGCAAGAACGAGACCAGCGTGACGCCACGCAGAGCGCTGAGCCGATCGAAATCAAGGTCTTGGTGACCCCAAATGCCCAGATAGACGAGCGCGACTTTGTCGCTGCGCGCCAAGCCGAGAGAGCGGCGCAAACGGGCTCGTTGGGGGCGCCCGCGGGGGGCAATCAAGGGGATATCTGTTACCCGCGGCAGCCCCCGCATGACGAACGACATGGGCGTGCGCAGTGTCAGTGTCGCCGTGGCGTGGGCTGCCGCATAATCGCGCAGCAGCCTGTGCTCCTCCGGCGCCGACGCGTGACGGCGAAAAACATCCATCCAAGTGAAGTTGGCCACGGCCACGCCCGGAATTCCCGCCATGGCGGCAGCCTGCAGTGGCGGCGGCGCGATGTCACACACAACCGCCCGGATGCCCTCCTGCTCAAGGAACCGCGACTCGGCAGCCAGCCGACGCATGGCCGAGGTTTGCATCGCGCGGGCCTCGCGGAAAGTTTTGGGCCAGTCCACGGCAAAGTTCGACTGTTGCGCGGCGCCAAAATCAAAAGCCTCTGGCCGGTACTCAAACGGACGGTGCAACTCACGCCGGAAAAAGGATTCCGGAGCGACGCTCTTGATCCATAGCGGCACAGACGCGGGCAAGACCTCCATGATCCGCACTGCGCGGGCCGCATGGCCAAGCCCGTGGCCGGAGACATAAAAACAGACGCCCACAGGACGCCTACGGCCGCCCCATGGGCAAAACAATCAGCACCCTCCGGCTGCGCATCACCAAACGCCGGACCTCAAAAACCCATAACTGAAAGTCAGGTCAGCGCTTTTTGGCCGGCTTCTTCGCCTTCGGTGCAGCCTTCTTGGCAACAGCCTTGCCTTTTGCCGGTTTGCGCCACTCCCACCCCCAGTTGCGAAGCATCTGCGGGATGGACTTCGGGTTGAACTCGACATTGAACTGATTCTGGATCACGCGCGCGATACGCTCGCCCGTCCAGTTGTCAGCCGCAAACCCGAACGACCGCGGGCTTTTGTCCAGGATGGTGCGCAATTTCGCGCGCTGCTTGTCGTTGAGTTTGCGCGGACGGCCACCGGGCTTAATCTTGGCATCCTCGCCAAAACCGCGCTTGATCCAGTTGTAAACCGTCTGGCGCGACACCCCAACGGCCGCAGCCACCTTGGCCACAGGCTGCTTTTGCTTGAGCAGGGCAACGCCCTGCAGGCGGGTCTTTTCGTACTGCTCGAACTTGTTGGATCCCATCGCTTTCACCACTTTGTTGAATTGAACACCAAAACCCACGATGTTGCGGGAAACCCGTCGGTTTTCCAACGGTTTCCCTTTAAACCCTTTTGGTGATTCGCACAGCAACCGCTGTACCGGACGGGACCGGCCTGTCAACCGGTTTTGTCTGCCCTCCGGTCGTTTCTCACCTCCCTTGACGCAATAAACATAAACCATGCCTACAACATTATTCCGTGACTGGCAACAGAAATTTTATGTTTTTTCGGGATCGTGTCGTCTGCGTGTCAGATGTTCGCCCCCGTGTCGGCCCGGGCCATGCCCTCAATCAGGATCCGGGCCACCTCCGGACGCGTAAACTCCGGCGGCGGCATTTCGCCCGCTCTGAGCATCTCTCTCACCTTGGTGCCGCTCAGCGTCACCCAGTCCTCCTTGGTTCCCGGCGAGGTTTTGACGCTCGCCATTCCCCCCGTTTTGCGGCAGTAGAAGGTGTAGTCAAAGAACAGCGGCGTAATGCCGATCTCCTCCGGCTCAAAGTAGTCAAAGATATAATGTGCGTCGAATGAGCCATAGTAATTGCCGACGCCTGCGTGATCGCGCCCCACGATGAAGTGGGTGCACCCGTAGTTCTTGCGCAGGATGGCGTGGAAGATGGCCTCGCGCGGCCCGGCGTAGCGCATCGCCGACGGATTCACCGCCAGCAGCACCCGATCCTTTGGATAGTACTTTTCTATCATTACCTCGTAGGTCTTCATGCGCAGTTCGGGAGACACATCGTCGTCCTTGGTCTTGCCCATGAGCGGATGCAGCAGCAGACCGTCGGTAATCTCCATCGCAACCTTGGTCATGTACTCGTGCGCGCGGTGGATGGGATTGCGCGTCTGGAAGGCCACGACGCGCCGCCAGTTGCGCTCGCGAAACACGGCGCGCGTCTGCGACGGGGTCAGTCGCCGATCGAGAAAATCGTCGTGGTGCGGCAGGTCAATGACATCAATGGGCCCGCCTAACAGATACTCGCCCTTCTTGTAAATCGCCGCCACCCCCGGATGCGCCAGTTCATCAGTCCCGTAAACCTTGAGCGCTTCCTTGGACTTGTTGTGCTTATATTTGGACTCAATTTTGAGGATTCCGAGCAACTGGCCCCTCTCCGATTCCAGCGCCACCTCGTCCCCCTCGCGAACCGAGCCGGCAAAATCGGCACTGGCCGACAGGGTAACCGGCAGCGTCCACGGCAGACCGTTGGTCAGCCGCATGTCGTTGACCACCGACTCAAAGTCATCCGGGTTCATGAATCCGCGCAGCGGCGACAGCGCGCCGACGGCGATGATCTCAACATCCGACTCCTCCCACTCGTTGATGGTCAGCCGCGGCAGCGATTGGGCGCGCGCCAGCGCCTCGTCGCGTGCGGCACCCTCGAGGACGCGGTTGATGAGTTCGCCGCCGTGTGGCTCGATTTGTTTCAGGGGAGCGGGGGTGTAGCCGGTTGTCATGGGTATCCTGTTCCTGCCAATGCTTTCGTCAAAAGTGATGCGGGCGGTACCAATTCGCATGTTCCGCATTAGTCAACATAAACACGCAACTGCGGATTAGCCCCCCGCGAACGAGTCTTGCATCGCGCGGGGACTCCCACTCCATAGTAAGCGATGTGGAACAAAGCCTCAGCACAGAGACAACTCCGCCGGGTGAAAGGAAGGAACCATGAAATGGCTCAACAGTCAGACCGCAGCGGCGGCAGCCGCCATCATCATCGCGGTGGCCGCACCGTGCCGCGGAGAGACAACCATGCCGCTTGAGGCGGAAGTCGAAGCACGCATTCGGACTGTCAAGGTTGCCGGTGCCACGGTGGACATGGGCACCTCCCTCTCCGAAAATCTTCCACGCATCCCCTACACTCAGCAGGCCGGAGGGCCGTGCATGGTCTTCTCGGACGATCCGGAATATTTCCGCGTGCCCGAGGGCATCGGCGCCCGCGAGACCGTCAAACCCGGCGTCGTCCGCATGTATGTTTACCATGTCAATGGCACGACCGACTCGGCCAAACGGATCACAGCCGTCATTGATAACCTTGGCAGCCGCCCCATGACGCTCAAATTCCGCCGTTACGCTTTCGCTGGTCCGAGCAAGAACTATCACGCTGTGGGGAAGGAAGGGCTCGTTGAGTTTCTCTCCGGAACGAAATTGCCACCGCCCCGAACCATTCCGCCGGGCGGAAGTGAAACCCTTGACCCGGCCATGGAGGCTGTGCCGGTGGATTACGACGAACTTGTTCATGGATTTTACGAGTTCGAGGTTGATCAGCCCGCCCGCCTGACAACGCTTCAGACCACGCTTGACACTTCCGGGCCCGTGGCGTCCGCGCGCCTCGAAAAACCGCTCGTGACGAAAAAGGCCAGCGGGGCCGGACGCGGCTTTTTCCCGTTCAGCGATTACACCATTGCCAACGCGCCCGGCTATGTTCTCGACTCGGTCAACGGGCCGGCCCAGTTGATCGTGGCCGACGGTGTGGATGATCGTTGGATCACCGGACACGACGGAGATTCAACCATCCCGGCACAGAACAAAGGCAATTATGGCGTACTGTACAACATCCGCCTCCAGCGCCAGTCGTCCGACGGCCGCGGGCTCGCATTGATCGCCTGGAACCATCGCAGTGAGAACAAGTGGTGCTGGGCTTTGGCCGCTGCGATGATCGTCAGCAAAGGCCGCTTCCCCGCCGGACTTGTCCAGATCCCCGCCGAAAAGATATTCATGCGCGGCGCACCAGAGGCATCTGTCATCCAGATCTTCCCCCCGGTGCCCAAGGGCAAGACAGACACCATCGAATTAGTGTTCTCGCCGCCGGGCGCATCCTGTCTGCCCGTGCCGCTGGTCTTCTACCCCATTGACTGGCCGTCAGCCCGCTAAGGTCGGGCCACAGGCCGCCCATGAATCGCCTCGTCGCCTCCATCGCAGCATTTGGAGTCGCCGCCTGCATCACTGCGGCTGACGCAGCCGCGCGAACGGTGGATCGGGTCGTGGCAAAACTCAACGAGGACATCATCATGCAAAGCGATGTGGATGATTTCCTTGACCGCCGGTCGCGCCAGACGGGCGAGCGCGAGACCCTGAACGAGGAAAACCTCGAGGCATTGTTCGACCGCACCCTCCTGCTGCAGGAAGCCAAGAAAAACCTAGGCAAAGAGCCGGAGCAGGACCTCATGCAGGAAGTGCAGGAGACTGTGGCCGAATTGCGCGCGCGCTACCCGTCCCAAGAGGCATTCATGAAGGAACTGGCCCGCCGCGACCTGACCCTCGACAGCCTCAAGGAACGCCTTCTGAAAAACGCCCGGACGGACTTTCGCGTTTATCGTGCCGTGGCGTCGCGATTCATGATCACGGATGCCGATGTGGAGCGATTTGAGGCCGCCGAACGCGCAGCGGGACGCACACCCCTTGCCCTGTCGCTGCGCCGCTTGTGCGTGCCTGTTGAGGGCAGCGGCGCCGCAGCCGAAACCCAAGCGCGCGAAGAGGTGAAACAACTCCTCAGCCGCATTCAGCGCGAAGGGCTGAGGTTCCCCGACGGCGTCAAAAAGTATTCCAAGGTGCCGGGAGCCGCTGTGGACGGCGGGAGCCTGGGACTCATGGATCTTGATAAACTCGCGCCGGCCGTTCAGCGGGCCGTGGCGGACCTTAAGCCCGGCGAGGTCAGCCAGCCGGTCATTGCCGGTTCCTACGCCTGTGTTTTCTATGTCGAAGGCCGCCGCGAGGCGCGGGCGTTGCTTTTCGAAAAGCGTTTTCGCGAGGAGCGCCAACGCTTGCTCACAGAACTTCGCCGGCGCGCCCACTTGCAGGTCTATGACCCGACACTGAAAAGATGTATTCCGAAATCCTACCGCAATGCCGACGCGGCCGCCGGGCAGTCCGGCGCCCAACCGCCGCCAGCCACGGCATGGGAGCACTGGGAACGCGAGCACGGCCGCGTTCGCAACCCGTGACAAGCAGATCAGAGTTTTCAGTTCAGGTAAAACTCGGCCGGGCTGACGCCTGCATTGGACTGCAGTGACGACTCCGTTACCCAGCCCGAGGTCGAGCCGTAGGAGAACAACCACCAGTTTTGCCCCGACGCCCGTGCGCCATTCATGCTATGGCTGGTGATCGTCCCCGCCTGATTGGCGCCGGCCGTGGTCAACACCGGATAATTGAGACCGGGGCCGGTGCGCACAGGGGTGGAAGCAATCGTTTTGACTGGCGCCCCGCCCGAGAATGTCAGGGTTTTTGATAGGGGCTGGGCCGCCACCATCATCAGCCCGTTGACCGTGGCTCGCTCGCTGCCATCTGACGGCACATTCACAATGCCCCGTCCCTCCACCCACATCGCCGAAGACCCGCCGCCGTCGAGCGAACAGCCGTGCGTCGCGCCCAGCGTATCGCGCATGAACAGGCCCAGTTCGCCAAAGGTCATGCCGATGCTGCCAGATCGCCGGCCGTCAACCACGACAAAGAAAACATACGACGAGTTGAACGCCACACCCGTACGCGGATCACGCGTCGCGTCGGGCGAGGGCAGGTTGGTGATTTGACTGGCGATCAGCATCTCGCGGTCTACGCCGATGCTGCCGTACGCCTTCGTCCAGTCTTGCGGAGGATGAACTGGTGTCCGGCCGGAAAAACCGTAGTCGCGCACGATCATGCGCAACCGGATTGTCTGCCCAACCATGCACTTGCTCAGCAAAGTTGCTGCATACGAGCCTGTGCCCGACAGCACCGCACAATCAAACGGGATGGGAGCATCGCCCGTGCCGTTGCGAACCTCGAGGATGGTGCCGACGCACGAGTCGGAAGTGGTTCCGTGCGGCAGCGGCAGCGCGGGCCGGTTCACGCGCATCACCACCTCGACGCCGCCCGATGCCGTCTTCGTGGAGTTGGCCCACTGCGGCGTGTACAGCACGAGGTCGTCCGAACCACGCTCCAAATTGACCTTCGGCAGGTTCACCTCGCTCGAATCCGCGAAGATCACTTTCTGCGGCGCCGCACCCCCGCCATTGACTACATCGCCGCCAATGGCCGGCACCCCCCAAACCGAGTACAGAAACCCGCTTCCGCCGGAAAACTCATCATAACGACGGCAAAACCAGCCGCCTTGCACCTGACCGCTCTCCGGGCGCCCCGTGTAAGGGCCGCTCGGGTAAGTTTCGCGTTCCCAATAGTCGCCGTTGATCGCGCATAGGATCCGGTTGCGCATCCCCCAAGTCTGCCAGTAATACCCGACGGAGTCATTGTAACGGTTGACCATGGAAGAAACTGTTTCCCGACCGCCGTTGGGAAGACCTGTCTTATAGAACTGACCTTGGGCGATCATGCTGTCGATCGCGTTGTTTTGCTGGGCCGTCGTGTTACTGACATCCATCCGCACAACAAAAGCCTCAACCGGTCCCGACAGCGTGAATTTCCGGTACTCGAAACCCGGCTGAATCGTCTCCCATTGGGCACAAGCCGCACGCGACAAAACGACCATCGCGGCCAGCATCAGCCATCCGCACATAAACCGATTTTTCGACATGCCCCACCTCCAGACTATGGCCGCCTTCTGCCGTTGTCGCAGCCTCTATGAGCCATAATCAACCTCGAACGCGTCCGTGCTATGGAGCGATCGGAGCATAGGCATTGACCCCGCGGCCCTTGCATCGTGCGCTGACCCGTATGACCCGACACCTCCCGTTTCCAAACCGACCCCGCCTCATCATCCGCCTCGACGACGCCGGATTCTGCCACGCAGCCAACATGGCCGTGGAGCGAGTCCTCGACGCGGGCATGGCCACAGCCGTCAGCGTGATGGCCGTCACTCCCTGGCTGCATGAGGCGGCCGAGATCCTGGCGCGTCATCCCGAGGTCAGCGTCGGATTGCACACCTGCCTCAACTGCGAATGGACGCCCTATCGCTGGGGCCCCGTGCTTCCGCCGCGCGATGTGCCGTCACTCGTGGATGCGCGCGGCTGCTTCTTCGGCACCCGCGCCGAACTGATGGCTCACGGCTGCGACCCCGACGAGGCCGAAGCCGAACTGCGCGCCCAACTCGACCGCCTCCTCAACCACGGATTGCGCATTTCCTATCTCGACACTCACATGGGCACGGCCGCATCCACGCTGGAACTCCGCATGCGGCTCGAGCGCATCGCCCGCGATCACGACCTCTGCTTGTCCCAATCACTCGGGGAAATGCCCGGCCCGGATGTGTACAGTATCGCCCCCGGGCGGAAAACCGACGCCCTGCTGGATGCTCTGACCGCCCTGGCATCTCCCGGCCTGTACTTGTCCGTGTTTCATGTCGGGACGGATACGCCTGAAATGGCCGTGCTGCGCGATTTGAACCCGCACGGACTGACCGCCATGGCACGCCACCGGCAGGCCGAGGCCGACGCTTTGTGCGATCCGCGCGTCAAGGCCGCCATCAAGGCTCTGGACATCGAACTTGTCGGCTACGATGTACTCCGTCGCGAGGCTCGCGACACGAGGGCCCCCTCCGACTGAACCCAACCGTCACCGCCGCACGGCGTGCACCAGGATGCATTCGGAGTCGCCCGCCCGGTAGCGCTCCCCGTCATAACCGCCATAGACCGCCACCACCCGCAAGCCCCGCTGGCGCAGCGCCCGCACAAGTTCGTCGCGCGTGTACAATCGCAGCCGGTATTGCGCCGTCTCGGTGATATCCGGCCCGCGGAATACCGTCCGATTCTCCAACACCCGCCGCGCCGGATCGTAGCGAAACTCCTCCTCCACGCTGAAACGCCCAACGGAAAAATGACGCCGCGGATGTTCGGCCACCGCCGCAAGGACCGGGCGCGGATTCGGCTGCTCCATCAGAAAACCTCCGCCCGGCCGCAAAACACGCGCCGCACCGTCCAAGATTATCATATTCGGATCGGCTGTCGCCGACGCGCTCGCGCCCGCTCTCGCCTCCGCCGCCCGGCCCAACGCACCCAGCCGATACACGCCGTGATCCGCACCCACAAGGTTGCGCTCGTAAAACACCCGCGGAAGACGCCACACCTCGCGGTGCGAAATGCCCGCCGCCGGCGTATCGTCGCAGGGCTCTGCGTGAAAGTAACCGAAACTGTTGAATAACAGAAGAACCGCGTCAAACCCCGCCGCCCCAAACGGGAGCGCGCGCATATCCGCCGCAACCGGCGCCAGGCGCCGACCGGGCGCTCCGCGCAGCCCCTTTCGGGCCGTGGCAAGGTACTCGCGGTTTCGATCGAGCGCCACCACCCAATACTCCCGCGCCAGCAAACGCGCATGCCGGCCAAAACCGGCCGCAAGGTCAAGGACGCGCCCGCCCGGGGTCAGCCCCAAAACCCTTTTTGCGAACTCCGCCTCCTGACGCGTGCGCTCCGGCGACAGCAAATGCCGCCGATAAACCTCGCCGTACACACGCCCAAAGTACGAAACCGTCCAGTCCGACTCCGGCCGTCGCCCTGCCGTCACAGATCGCGCCGCTCAAAGAGGTTTTGCGGGCACACCGAGATCCTCGGCAGCGCCGCCCGACCCCCCGCGCAGAATCGCCGGACCCGACGGCTGGAGTTTGCGCGGATTCAGGATCACCACGCCGGGCTCATCCGCCAGTTCTTCCTCGTTGTACTCCACTTTGCGCGTCCGAATGGCCTCAATCATGCCCTTCGTGACCTCTTTCACATGGCCCGTCACAGCCGGCGCGGCCGCTGCGCCCCCGCCGGCCGGTTTCCCACCGGCAGGCCGCGCCTCCCGGCGCCCCGCAGGAGCCGTTGTGGCCCCAGCCCCGGCCTGCGTTTGCGGTTTCGCGGTCGGCCGCGGCGTCGGCGTGCTGCGCGACAAGCGCTCACGCGAATAATTGTTCGGATCCGTAATGCCCACCGACCTGTCACGGCGCGGCGTCGGCGCAGGCGTGCGCGCCGGAGCCGGCGTGCCCGCTGGTGCCGCCGCCTGAGAAAAACCGACCGCGCACATCCCAATCAGCCCGATGGCGACAAGCCCAACCAACCCGTTGCGAATCATCATAGACACCTCTTACAGCGAAAGCCGTGCCTCAAACGCAAGCCCCATGGTGCAGATCCTTTCCCGTGCCGGCAACCGCTCCCGATCGGGCAAAACCGCAGGCGTCGCGCCCCACCCCCCCACGCGCCAAGCCACTGCCGGCGTCGCGCCCCGGCCTGCTCCTCAGCGCCCGCGTTTGCGTACCTGCGTGTCGCCCGCAAGAGCCGACCGTGCCCGATTCGCCAGAATCTCCGTCACATGCGACGAGCGGCCAATATAAGGCCCCAACAGGAACTCCACGCCCGGATGCCGTTTTTGAGCATCCTCCAGCAGCGACGGAATATCCTCGCACACATGGTTGCCCGTGTGCAGGAAATAAGGCACCGCCACCACACACTGCGCCCCCGCGGCCACCGCCTCGTCAATGGCACGCGGAATGTTCGGCTCCGCACACTCCAGAAAACCCGCAGACACCCGGTCAAACAACCCGCGCCCCCTCACCGCCTCCACGACTCGCCAGACATCATCGTTGCCCTCAGGACGCGGACTGCCATGCGCCAGAATCAGCAATGCAGCCTTCACAGCGGTCGCACCTCCGGCGACGCATGCGGACACGCCAGCGTCCCAAACAACGGACACTCCGCCCGCGCAATGCAGTAGCGCGGCGCCGCCAACATGTCATCGCGCCAGCGCTCCGGCGGACGCGCCCGCGCCGCCATCTCGACCACCGCGTCCGCCAGCGCGTAATCAAACGAAATCGGGCGCGCCAACACCAAATCCAGCCTCGGGAAATGCGCCCGCACCTCCTCCACGCGCTGCGGAATCACCTCGGCCGCAAACTTCCCATCCACCAGAAAATACGGCACCACCACGACCCGCCTCCCCCCCGCCAGCAGGCACCTTTCGACCGCCTCCTCGAAGGTCGGTTCGGAAAAATTCAGGTACCCCACCTCGATCGCCGCATAATTCTCCGTCTGTCGCAGCCGCGCCGCATGCTCCTCCAGCGTCCGCCCCGCCCCGCACAGCAACGACCCGTGCGAGAGGAGGATCATGCCTGTCCGGTTCCTGTGGCTCAACGATGCAAACCTCCGTCTGTGGCGGCACCGAGCGCCAGCCCGCCACAACCGTACCTTCTACCAGTGCGCGCACACCCGCCGCACCTGTCAAGCCATCACGCAAAACACCGCCGCACGCGGCGACTTCTCCCAAACCCACCAAGCCACGGCGATCGCAAGGTGTTTTAATCCCCGCCGCGCGCGCGCGCGGCGACTCGTGCTGCACACGGTTCCAAGCACCTGCGTCCAGTTTCAATCCCCGCCGCGGGTTGTCACAGATCAGTTGCCGTCTGGTGTTTCAATCCCCGCCGCGCGCGCGGCGACTGACCGCCACCTATTTCAATAACAACCGACAAAAGTTTCAATCCCCGCCGCGCGCGCGCGCGGCGACCTAACATGATAACATGATGGCATGCTAGCACGCGTTTCAATC
>JAOAAY010000023.1 GCA_026418615.1 Candidatus Sumerlaeaceae bacterium
CGCCCCCGCCCTTAGTGTCGCCCTGACTTTGGGTCGAGGGCGTCGCGCAGGCCGTCGCCGAGGAGGTTGAAACCGGCGACTGTGAGCAGGATGGCGAGGCCGGGGAAGAGCGGCAGCCAGGTGTAAAACAGAATGTAGTCGCGCCCGTCGCTCAACATGTTGCCCCAAGTTGGCTGAGGGGGCTGCGCGCCGAGGCCAAGGTAACTCAGCCCCGCCTCGGCGAGGATCGCCGTCGAGATGCGCAGCGTGCCGTACACGATCAGTGTGCCGGCGAGATTTGGGATGATGTGGCGCCACATAATGCGCGTATGGCCTGCGCCGGCCACACGCGCCGCCTCAATGTAGGTTTCTTCCCGCAGGGCCAGCACCTGCCCGCGTACCAGCCGCGTGTAAGCGGGGAACGACGCAAATCCCAGCGCAAGAATCGTGTTGTGCAGCGATGGTCCCAGCACGGCGGTCACGGCGATGGCCAGGAGGAGAAACGGGAAGGCCAGCATGACATCCGTCACGCGCATGACGAGGGCGTCCCACCAGCCGCCGAAGTAGCCCGAGGAAGTGCCCAGCACGAGGCCGATGCTCATGCCGATGGCCACCACGACGAGGCCGACGGTCAGCGAGATACGCGACCCGTAAAGCACGCGCAGGAAGACATCGCGACCGAGATAGTCTGTGCCGAACCAGTGGCGGGCGCTGGGCGGTTCCAGCGCGTGGAGGAGATCTTGGGCGATCACGCGCTCCCACGGGGCGACGAAGAGCGAAAGGAGCGCGGTGGCAGCGAGCAACGCGACGATGATCAGCCCGGCGACGGCTGCGCGATCGCGCCGCAGCCGCCGCCAAGCCAGCCCGAGGCTCAGCAGCAACTCCCTCACGCGGAGGCCTTCCCCCCGACGCGCACGCGCGGATCGGCTGCCACATAAAGCATGTCCACAAACAAATTGATGGTCACATAGAGCACAGCCGCCAACAGCACGCCTGCCATCGCCATGGGCGCGTCACGCTGTTTGATGGCGTCCACCATGAGCAGGCCGATGCCCGGATACTGGAACACTGTCTCGGTGATGATGCTTCCCTCGAGCAGGGCGGCCACCGTCAGGCCCGACAGAGTGATGAAGGGGATCAGCGCGTTGCGGAGCGCATGGCGCAGGAGCACAGCCCGCTCGCCCAAACCTTTGGCGCGCGCCGTCCGGACATAGTCGGAGCCCAGCACCTCCAGCAAGGCCGCCCGCAACACTCGAGTCAGCGCGGCCGCCGTGCCGATCCCCAGGGTCAGGGCAGGCAGAACAAGGTGTGCAAAATGGGCGCGAAGACCTCCCGGCGCCGTCAACGGCACATCCGACCGGCCTGCGGGCGGGAACCACCCGAGATGACGCGAAAACAGGATGATGAGTTCGATCCCCAGCCAAAAGGACGGCATGGCGAGAAAGACGAAGATAACGGACCGGGCGCAAGAGTCGAAGAGCCCTCCGGGCCGTCGCGCGGAGAGCACCGCGACAATGACGGCCAGCGTCGTTGCCACGAACATGACAATCACCGCCAGTTCCACCGTCGCCGGCAGGCGTTGGGAGATCGTAGCGGCCACCGGCCGCTTGGTGGTGTAACTGCGTCCGAAGTCGCCGCGCAGGACGCCACCCAACCAATGGACATAGCGCTCCGGCAGGGGCCGGTCGAGCCGCAGTTCCGTCCGGAGCAGGCGAATTTCCTCTGGCGTCGCCTCCGGCCCCAGCATCTGGCGCACGGGGTCGCCCGTGAGGGAAAGAAAAAGGAAGACAAGGATCGTCACCCCGAGCAGCGTGGGTATGGCTTGAGCCAGCCGCGCGAGGATGGCCGTTCTCATGTCGTGGCCTCGTGGATCATTGCCGCATAGCCATGCCCGTGGTGCGCCGGGCAATCAAGCGCGGTTAGTATTGCGCCCACTCCCCGACGGCCGAGGGCAAGGGCGGAAGCGCGAAGTACTCGATCATGGCCTCGGCCATTGCGCGGCCCAGCGCCACATAGTCGGCATCCGTAAGGTAGGCTGTCGAATTGACCCGTTCGTAGTAGTGCCCTTCATGGGTCATGGCCATCACGGCCTCGCCCCAATTGTTCCAGAAATACGATTCAATGAACAGGTTGGGACTCAACTGGCTTGTTTGCGGCGCGAGATTCTCGAACAGCGGGGTCGCATTATTGAGAGCGTCAATGTAGCGCTGCTGGATGACCTCGAAATTCGCCGTCACGCTCGGCCGGATATGCTTGAAAAAGAAGGTGTCGGCGTAGTCGCCGACCGTGGAGTGCAAGTTGAGGGCTACCTCGATGGGGTTGGGACCGGCCATGAAGGCGTCCACCTTGTCTTTGATCAAGCCTACCTCCGGAATGCGGTACGGATTGGGCCACTGCCGTTCGGGATCAATGCCTTGGGAGTCCCAGCGTGTCAGTCCGAGGAAAACTCCGTCCACATTTTGGGTGGGCACCACATTGAAGATGCAATAGCGCCGCAGACGCCGACCTGTCTCGGAGTTTTCCAACGCCTTTTCGAGGATGCCCAGCATGGTGTGCGAGGCCGTCACTTCGCCCGCGTGGGCCCGAGCGTGGACCCACACGCGCCGCTTGCCCGTGTCGGTGGTCGCCGGGTCGGTCACCGTGACGAGCCAGAGATCTCGGTTTTGGAAACTCTTGCCCAAGATTTCTGTGGTGCCGCCCGTGCCTGCTGCCACGAGCGCCGACACCCGGTCATGGATTTCCTGATACCCCAGCGGGAAGAAGAACGCCACTTCGGCCGTGTTTTCCGAGGCTCCAAAAGTGAACACCAATTGTGTCAAAGTGGGAGCCTCTGCTGCGGTGGTGCGGCGGAATGGCCCGCCGTTGATGCTGATGACCGGACGGCGGTTCTGGGTGTGATCAATGTTGAGGGTCACGGACCGGCCGGCCACGCCGGTCATGCGGAAGCGGAACTGGTACTGGCGGTTGCCGAGTTCGCCGGGCTCGACATAGATCGTGCAGTTAAAGATATTGGTTCCCGCCGACGCCACGCCTGCAAGGCTGCCGTTGTCGTAATTCGAATCAAAGGTAATGCCTTGAATAGTAGTCGTGATTTTGTGCGACAGACTCAGGATCGGCGCGGTCTTCAGCACCCGGCGCGCGAAGTACGACGAGTCGGGCGGGATGAGCGCCTCCTCGTCGTCGGCGCGAGCCATCCGCGGCGCGAGCACCGCGAGGGCAAGTGCCACAAGCAGCAAGAGGAGGCGGTGGGCGTCCCAGCCGACAGACGCGCGATTGCTCATGGGGCGTTCCTTACCGGCCGGCGCTACGCACGCGCAAGCGGCAACGCATCAGCGCGAGATGGGCTCCGCGTACGAATGCATGCCGCCCGAGAGCCCCGGCAGGAACGAAACGCCGAAGTAGGTGAGCAGGACCATGGCGAATCCGACCATCGAGGCGATGATGCTGCGCCGTCCGGCCCACCCAAGGATCATGCGAAAGTGCAGATAAACCGTGTAGGTCAGCCAGGTGATGAGCGCCCAGGTCTCTTTGGGATCCCAACTCCAGGCATTGCCCCAAGCCGTGTTGGCCCACACGGCCCCGAGCAGGATGCCGATCGTCAGCAGAGGCCAGCCGACTTGAATCGAGCGGTAGGTCAGGTACTCGAACACTTCTTTGCGCGGCAGGACGCCCGCCTTATTTCCTGTAAAATCTTTGAACAGGTAGAGCACGCTGAACAGGAACGCAGCGAGGAACAGGGCGTAACTCACCAGCAGCGAGGTGACATGGTAGTTGAGCCACGGCGAGTCGAGCACTGCCACGAGCGGATCCACCTTGCGCATGTGCAGGGGAAGCCCGTTGGCCAGTGTCATGAGCAGCCACCCCGTGAAAGCACTCGCGCAACCGATCCACCCCTGCCGGTAGATCGCCTCGAACACCAGCCCTACGACGCCAAAGGCGCCCATGGCAAAGACAACGGACTCGTAAAGATTGGACACAGGCATTCGGCCGCCCAACACGAACCGGATTCCAAGGGCAACAATCATGGCCACGGTGGCCACCGTGTAGAGCGAGAAAGCCACGCCCCACGCCGCGCGCGAGCCTCGCACCGCGTTGGGCGATATCCCGGCCAACGGATCGCCAGCGCCATGTGAAGACCTCAGCACCACGGGTCCCGCGGCCATCGGCGACGCCGCGACGCCCGCCGCGGCCAGCGCCAGCACGGGCGGCGCATCCGCACGCGCCGGTTGCTGCTCGGCAACAGGCTGCGCGGCTGCGGCCTCGGTCGTCACGCCCCCGTCCGGGCTGCGCTTGACGGTCCAGAGGAATACCAGAAATGCCAGAAACGCCGCACCAAAAAGCCAGGCGGCCTTGGCAAAGGGATGATACACCGTGTTGATGTAGTCCAGCCGGCGCAGGTGCGGGGCCATCGCGCCCGGCACGCCATCCAACGCGGCTGTGAGCCGGTTGGCTGCCGCGGCCACGGCTGACGCGTCGGCGCCCGCGGTGAATGCTGCCGCCAAGGCGTCGTCCAAGGCCACCGCTGCGGCATACGCGCCAGCGGATCGGTCCACGCGCGCGAGTTGGGACTCAACCTTCGGGTCGCCGGCCAGCGACGGGTTGCGAATGAGCGCCGCCGAGACCCAGCGGTCGGGCTGGTCGGGCAGCGGGACCGTTTTGAGGTCGGATCTCAAATTGTAAAAGGATACCAAGTGGAACCGGAACCGGTCGAGTGCCTTGCGCGTCGGGGCGTCCAACCCCATGCTCTTGTCCGCCTCCTCGCCGCCCGTGAGGCCGGCCATGACCACCCGCTGGACGGCCGGGGTACGCATGACCCACACGGGACTCACCCGGTGGCGCTTGTCGGGGTTGAGGCCGAACAGCGCCGCGAGGCGCTTGTCCTCGACCATGAGCAGCGGCACATCCATCCAGCGCTCGGGCTGATAGGCCATGGACAGGATCGTAAACAGCGGATCCTGACCGCCGAGGCTCTTTTTGCCCGTGATCGCATGCAGCCGCACCCGCGCGAAGGTCCGCAGCGTCTGGTTCACGCCGTCCGACTGGACAGCCACCCGGCCGACCCCGCTGGCGTTAAGAGCCTGCTCGAGGGCCGGGTTGGAGTTGTCCTCCGCGCGCAGCGGCATGGCAGGTTCCTGTGCGGCAGCCGAAACCGTCGTGGTCATTGCCGAGGGCGACAGCGTAGGGGCTTCCTCGCGCCGACCCGTATCCGCCACATACTGCGCTGGTGAGACCGTTGCGAGTGTCAGGCCAGCCACCAAGCCAGCAAAAAACGCGAGCCGAGGAATCATTGAGTACCGCCACCGTTCCAATTAGCCAGTATGTTCCTCAATAATAGCCCGACAGCATGGGCATTCACCGGCGAGCGCCGACGGGCAAGGTTTTTGACGGGCGCATACGGCCAAGAGGCAAAGGTGGCCCTGCGAACCTGAAGACCGCCGGCGGCAAGCCGACGGACCGAGCCGATGGGATTGCGTCCGTGCTTGCTCCGCCGGGGGGAAATAAAGCAGAGAGTTTGTATGGCGCCTTTCCGCACGCTGTTTCGCCAACTGGCTGTCTCCATTGAGTGGCGGGCATTGTTACTCATCGTGGGTCTGTTTGTGGCCGGTTATTTCTTGCCGGTCGGAACGGCCCGATTTGACGGCGCGGTGCTGGAGGGGCTTCATTTGGTGCGCACCTATGCTCGCGAGCATGTCATCATGTGTCTGGTGCCGGCGTTGTTCATTGCGGGCGGCATTGGGGCGCTTGTGCGGCGCGATTCCGTCCTCCGGTATCTGGGGCCGCGCGCGCCGAAACCCGTGGCCTACGGCACCGCCTCCGTTTCGGGCTCGGTGCTGGCGGTTTGTTCCTGCACGATTCTGCCGCTTTTCGCGAGCATCTACCGCGCGGGCGGCGGACTGGGGCCCGCCTCGACTTTTCTGTATGCGGGTCCGGCGATCAATGTGATGGCCGTCATCCTGACGGCACGCGTCCTCGGCATGGAGATGGGGGTGGCGCGCGCGACCGCCGCCATTGTGTTCAGCATTGTGATTGGCCTGATGATGCATGCGATTTTCCGGCGGCAGGGTCCGGACGGGGAGATGCCTGCCGCGGCCATGCCCCAGACAGGCCCGCCCGCGCGCCCGCTGAGTCAGGTTGTTATCTGTTTGTCGGCTTTGGTGGGCATTCTAATCTTTGCCAGTCTGGGCGAGGGGGCTTCGGGCGATGGTTGTGCCGAGGGATCGTGGCCCGTAAAGTGGTATCTGACCGGCGCGGCGGCCGGTGTGCTCGCGCTGGCCTTGGTGGTCTGGTATGGTGCGCGTCCGGCGGTTGTGGCGGGTGTGTGTGCGGCGGTTGCCGCAGCGTCTATGGCGGCGCCCCGCCATCCCGAGATCGCGTTTGTGGTCGGCATCGCCGGACTGGGCCTGACGATGAAGACGGGCAGCGGCGACCTTGCGGTGTGGGGTCGGCATACTTGGGCGTTTACGAAGGAAATCGTGCCGCCGCTTTTTGCAGGCGTGTTTTTGGCCGGCGTGTTGCTCGGACGGCCGGGGCATGAGGGGCTCATTCCGGGCGTCTGGGTGGAGCGTGCCGTGGGGGGCAACTCGCTCCCCGCCTGTTTTTTCGCTTCGGTTGCGGGCGCCCTCATGTATTTCGCCACCTGCACCGAGGTCCCCATCCTTCAAGGGCTCATGGGGGCAGGCATGGGCAAAGGCCCGGCGCTGACCCTGCTGTTGGCAGGCCCGGCTTTGTCACTGCCCGGCATGATGGTGTTGCGCGGCATTGTCGGCACACGCAAGACACTCGTCTTCGTCGCGCTGGTCGTCATCATGAGCACGCTTTGCGGGTTTTTGTTTGGCGCTTTGGGGTGAGTCGCCGGCCTTTTTGAATATTTGGCCAAATTGCCAAGTAGACTGCCCAGTGGATGATGGATCAAAAGACGCTCGAACGCCTGCTCGCCCGCACCGCCATCCTGAAAGCCATGGCGCATCCGACGCGGCTGCACATCCTTGAATGCCTCGGAGGGGGAGAGCGATGTGTTTGCGACCTTCAGCGCGAGGTCGGATCGGACATTTCGACGGTTTCGAAACATTTGGCCGTGCTTCGCTCGGCGGGGCTTATTCGGGACCGTCGCCAGGGCACGCAAGTTTTTTACTCGCTGCTGACTCCGTGCGTGCTCGACATTTTTGCCTGCGTGGAGCAGGCGGCATGTGCTGGCGCAAGACGGACCATTGAGGCGTTGTCGTGAGTGACCAGTTATCCTCGCCGGGGTCCGCTGCAGCCTCCGTCCGAGCGGCTGGCCCCACGGACAGCCGGACCGCCGTGCGCAGTCTGATCGCAGCCATCGAGTGGAAACCTCTTGCGGCCATTCTCGCGGTTTTTCTTGCGGCCTTTCATCTGCCTGTTGGCACTCCGCGCTTTGACAACGCCGTGATGGAGTCGCTGCATTTGGTGAAATGGTATGCGCGCGAGCATGTCGTGCTGTGCCTGCTGCCGGCGTTTTTCATTGCGGGTGCGATCGGGGCGTTTGTGAGCCAGGCTTCGGTCATGAAATATCTTGGCCCGCGTGCGCCCAAAGTCTTGGCGTACGGCGTCGCCTCGGTGTCGGGCAGCGTACTGGCCGTGTGCTCGTGCACGATCCTGCCGTTGTTCGCCGGCATCTACCGGATGGGTGCCGGACTGGGTCCGGCTGCGGCCTTTCTCTATGCCGGGCCGGCCATCAATGTGCTGGCCATCATCCTGACGGCGCGCATCCTTGGCCTTGAGATCGGCGTCGCGCGCACGGCAGGGGCCGTCATCTTCAGCATCCTCGTCGGTTTGCTCATGCACTGGATCTACCGGCGTGAGGAAGACGGCAAGGTCGCTGCTGCGCTGCTTCTTCCGGAGCCGCCCGCCGCGCGTCCCTTGCATCAGGTCATCTTATATTTTGCTTCCATGGTGGCCATCCTCGTCTTTGCCAATTGGGGCAAGCCTGACTCGGCCAGCGGCGTGTGGCATGCCATTTACGCCTCGAAATGGCTGCTGACAGCGGGCGCGGCGACGGTGTTCGCCGTGACACTTGTTGTCTGGTTTGGTGCGCGGCCATGGAAGGTGGTTGCGAGCGCGGCGCTAGTGGCGGCTGCCGCGCTGGCGTTTCCCGGCGAGCCGATGGTGGCGTTTCTGGCGGGCACGGTCGGCCTTGCGATGGTCACTATGGAGCCAGAAGGCGAACTGGCGGAATGGGGTCGTCTGACATGGGGATATGCCAAGCAGATTATTCCATTGCTGCTGGGCGGTGTGCTTGTGGCGGGGCTTTTGCTTGGGCGCCCCGGCCACGAAGGGTTGATTCCTACGGCTTGGGTGGAGCGCGCGGTCGGCGGCAATTCGCTTGCCGCCAATTTCTTTGCGTCCGTTGCGGGCGCTTTCATGTACTTTGCCACGCTGACGGAAGTTCCCATCATGCAGGGGCTGATGGGTTCGGGCATGGGCAAAGGCCCTGCGCTCGCCCTTCTGCTGGCCGGCCCGGCCCTGTCACTGCCCAGCATGCTGGTTCTGTGCAGGATCATGGGAACCGGCAAGACGATCGTGTTTGTCACACTCGTTGTGGTGCTCAGCACCTTGTGCGGTCTCATCTATGGAAATCTTTGACTAACCGGTATCGCTCAAAGGAGATCACTGAATGAAGAAAATCGCAATTCTTGGCACCGGCTGCGCGAAGTGCGCCCAATTGGCCCGCAACGCTGAGGAGGCCGCCAAGGCTGCCGGGCTGACCTATGAGTTGGAAAAAGTCAGCGACATCAACCAGATCCTCGCCTATGGCGTCATGACGACTCCGGCGCTGGTGATTGACGGCAAGGTTGCCTGCATGGGCAAGGTGCCGCCGGTCGAAGAAATAAAAAAGATGCTGGCGTGACGGCAGGAGAGTTGAAACTTTTGGGCCGCTGCCAGTGCGTCAAGTGCCGTGACAATCTTCTCTGTGGGTGGTCCCGCGCGGCCCACGGGGACGCTGCAGGGGCATGCGGGAGAGCGGCGGCGCGGAGGAATCGCAAGGTACTCAATTCAGGTCCCGGAAAGGTGGCAACATGCGCAGGCGGATGACAGTCCTTTTTATGGTTTATTGCTTGGCTGCGACAGCGGTGTTGCAGGCGGAACCGGTGGCGCCGGCCGCGCAACCTCGCACGGGCAGGAGCGTCCCGGGTGGGCCGAAGGGCAGCGGGCGCACCGGCGACGCGCAGACATCCGCAGCCAAAGCACAGTTGGAGAACCGGTTGGCGCCCCCCGCCGACCCGGACGGGGTCGTCCCGGCTCCCGGAGGTTCGCCCGACCGCGTGATCGTGTATTACATCCACGGCGGTCCGCGGTGTCCGTCGTGCGTGAAGATTGAAAAGTACACCGAGAGCGCGCTGCGTTCCGCTTTCGCGGAGGAGGCGGCCAGCGGCCGGATCGTGTGGCAGCCGGTGAATGCCGATGTGCGCGGCAACGAGCACTTCATGAAAGATTACCAGTTGTTCACCAAATCCGTTGTTGTTGTCGAAGTGAAAAATGGCAAGCAGACGCGGTGGAAGAACCTGCCAAAGGTTTGGGAATTGCTTGGCAACCAACAGGATTTTGAAAAGCATATCGTATCGGAGGTCGGATCCTACCTGAGGTAGGACGAGCCTGCTGATGGACACGATTTTGCTGGGGTTGGCATCGGCTTTCTGGCTGGGGCTGCTGACGGCGATCAGCCCCTGCCCCCTCGCTTCGAACATTGCCGCCATCACCTATGTGAGCCGCCATGTGGGCGACACGCGGCGTGTATTCCTTGCCGGGCTGCTCTACATGGCGGGGCGCGCCGCGGCCTATGTGCTGCTCGGTGCCCTGCTCGTCTGGGGCCTGTTGCAGGTTTTCGACGCAGCCACCGGCATACAGCGGGTGATGAATGTCGTGTTTGGGCCTTTGCTGATCGTCATGGGATTGCTGCTGGCGGGGCTGCTGCCAGTCTCTTTTTCCTTTGGCATCGGCAGCGAAGCGGCCCGGAAACTGGCCGAACGGGCGGGCGCGCTGGGGCCGGCGATCCTGGGATTCGTTTTTGCCATGGCATTTTGCCCTGTTTCGGCGGGCTTGTTTTTCGGCAGTCTCATCCCGCTTTCTCTGCAACATCAGTCGGTGATGATGCTCCCCACCGCTTACGGCGTTGCCACGGCCTTGCCGGTCGCGGGGTTTGCCTTGGCCGTCGCGCTTGGAGCCAACGCGCTCGGGAAAACATTCAACAAAGTCACGCAGTTTGAGGCCGCGGCCCGGCGTGTGACGGCGATCGTGTTCATCGGCGTCGGGGTGCTTCACATCCTGCGCTGGAATCTGAACTGGGTCTGATCCAGATGCCCCGCCCGCCGTGGTGTGTGCTCTTCCTTTGTACGGGCAACTCGTGTCGCAGCCAGATGGCCGAGGGGTGGACGCGCCACCTTCACGGCGCTACGATCGAGGTGTTTTCGGCGGGCACCATGGCCCACGGACTGAACCCTCTGGCCGTGCAGGTCATGGGCGAAGCCGGCGTGGACATTTCCGGCCACCACTCCAAGACGCTCGACGAGTTGCCAGACAAACCGTTCGATCTTGTCGTGACCGTCTGCTCCGCTGCGGATGCGGCCTGCCCCGCGTTTCCCGGCGCCAAACGCCGCATTCACCAACCTTTCGATGACCCGCCCGCGCTCGCCCGAAACGCAAAAACCTGCGACGAAGCCCTGATGATTTACCGCCGCGTCCGTGAGGAAATCCGGGCATGGGTGCTCACCTTGCCTGACTGGCTTGAGGCGGGCTGACACTCACCGCTCCTCCGGGAGCCGCTGATGCCGGCCCGTTGGCGGCTCGAAACGGCTGACAGCAAACCTTTGACCGGAACGGCACGATCCTTCCGGGTCACTTCCCGCCGTGCCTCCACCCTCGCCGCCCTTTGGCCCAGATGTCCCTGTCCACCCCGTCCTCTTTTGCCCAGAGCCGGCCCCGGTCTTTCGGGCCTGTACAACAGTTACCTGTTCGGGTGCTGGCGCTGCGGGGCGTGCAAGCACGGCCGGCGGGCGCGCCGGCGGGTTGTGATGAGCCCGCCGGCGGAGCCGCGCCGGTTCATGATTTACATTTACTCTTCTTCCTCTTCTGCGCCTTCCGACCGGGAGCCGAGGAAGCGGTCGTACTCAAGCAGGCTCGGGACATCGTCTTTGATGCGCTCGAGCACAGCCACGATTTTGCGGCATGTCGCCTCCTCCTCGACCTGTTCGGTCAGGAACCACTGCAACTGTGCCGCGGTGGAGAAAGCCTTTTCTTTGAGCGACAGTTCGTATAACTTATTGATGCTTTCGCTCACGCTTTCCTCGGCCTTCAGGGCGTTCTGGAAGACATCGAGGAGCGACTTATAGTTTTGCTGGGGCGCCGGGAGGGCCTCCAGGGTGATGCGCGCGCCGCGGTCGGCGAGGAACTTGTACAGCCTCATGGCGTGGCCCGTCTCCTCGGCGCTCTGTATGCGCAGCCACTGCGCGCTGCCCGGAAACTCGGCGAACTCGCACCACGCGGACATTCCCAGATATTTGTAAGACGATGCCAATTCCATGTGAATCTGTTCGTTGATGGCGGCCTGCATGGCCTTGCTCAGTTTCATCGCGTCTCCTCGCGGTTGGGTCGGTGTGACTTGATACATGCCACTACACTGCGCGGGGCTGTTTCCAAGACGAAAAACCTGTGTCAGCCGGCTCTCAGGCCGGGGCTGCCTCGCGGCTCCGGCGCGCCGCGGCCACGGCGCCCTCGCCTGGCACAAGGCCAAGATCCTCGTAAAGCGCGGCCAGCAAGGCCCGCATCCTCGCCTGATGGCGCGCCTCGCCCGGCATGCCGTTGAGCAAAACCACCGCCACGAGCCCGATCTCGGGGTCTGCAAAAGCCACCGAGGATTGATTGCCGCTGTGGCCAAAAGCCCGCGGCCGCGCGTGGGGCCCGTAGCCGTACGGCACCGTGCCAGCGCCGTAATGGGCTGAGTTGATCAGAAATCCGAGACCCCAATCCACCTCGTGCTGAAACGAATGATCAAACATTCCCGCGCGGTGGCGCGAAGTGAGGGCGTCCACCGTGGGCGGCGCCAGCAAGCGCACGCCGTCGAGCGTGCCGCGTCCCAGGAGCATCTCGTAAAAGCGCCCCAATTCCCGGGCTGGCCCGCGCCCGTTGGCTCCCGGCAGGCACGCGCTGATTTGCTCCGGTTGGTTGCCGGCAAAGGTCTGCGCCGTGGGATGCGACCCGCGCGTGTCGAACATGGGGGCGATGCGCGACCCGTACTGCGCAATCCGATCCGGCGGAATGCCGATCCATGAATCCGCCATGCCGAGCGGTTCGAAAATGCGCTCGCGTGCGTAGCGGCAGAAAGGCACTCCCGACACCCGCCGCACGACCTCGCCCAGCATAAACCATCCGGCTGCTGCGTCGTATCCGGCCTTCCATCCGAGCGGCCATCGCGGCTCAGGCCGGGATGCGCAGATTGTCGCAATGATTTCCTCCCACGGGCGGCCGCTCCAGTTGGCCGCGGCTGCGCGAAACCCGCCCATGTGCGTCAACACATGGCGCAGCGTGATGCGCTCCTTGCCGTTGTTTGCAAACTCGGGAACATGCCGTGCCACCGGGTCGTCCACATCGAGCAGTCCCTGCTCCCACAACTGTCCGACGGCGACTGCCGCGACCGGTTTGCAGGCCGAGAGCCACATCATCAGGCTTGATGGTTCCAGCGCCACGCCGGGTTGGGCCTCGCCGAGAGCCAAATCTGCCGCTACGCGCCCGCGAAGCGACACATAAACCTGCGCGCCCAAATGCTGGCGCTCGGCGATTCCCGTCTCGATAAGCCGCAACATCCCCGACAGGGGCGGCAGCGGGCCGGGATCTGGGGTTATGCTGTTCATGATACCGCCAGCGTCCACCCGCCAAACGGGTGCGCCAGAAAAAACCGTCGTCGGGATCGCCAGGCAAACCGCTCACGGCGCCTTTGCTTTTTGCTATGAGCCGCGGCCACATCACTTGCATGAGCCGACCGGGCGGATGGGTCGTGGCGTTGACCACTGGTATTCTGGCACTGTTGCTGGTGGTGCGGATGACCGCGCCTGCGGCCGTGCGCGAATTGTCGCTCGACGACATCGCGCATTTGCACGATTATGCCGCTCAGAACGCGACGCGCAGCGCAGCCCAGGTCGTGCGGCTGCCGCACTGGCAGGATGAGGCAGGCGACAGTCTGTGGCGGCCGCTGCCGAAACTGCTGTGGCGGGCGACCGCGCCGCTGGCCATCCGGACGAATACGCGCATTCACGCGGTCGTGACGGCCGGGCTGGCGGCGATTTGCGCGGCCCTGTTTGCGTGCACGCTGCAGGCAGTCCGGTCACCGCATCGGCGGGGATGGATGATCGTGCTCTATGCGTGCGTTCCTCTGGCTCATTTGCTGTCGGCGGATGTCCTGCTGCCGTTCGTCGGTCAGGCGGATCTGTTGGCGGCAGCGGGCGTTCTGGCCGCGTGGCTGTGCTGGAGCGGTGGCGGCAGATGGCGTCTCGTGCTGGGCGCGTTGTGCTTGGGCGCGGCACTGTTGAGCAAAGAAAGCGCGTTTCCGGCCGTCCTTGTGCTGCCGCTGGCCGTTGCCTGGTGCGGGCGCGGGGCGGCGCGCTTTCGACGGCGGCGGGCGGCGGCCGTTTTCGTGCTGGCCGTGATTGTTGCCGGGCTGCGCCTTGCGGCCGGCCATGCGCTGTTTGGCGGTTTCCTTCTGCCGTCGGGCGCCGCCGGCGGACGCCTCGCGGAGGGTGAGCGGGCCGTTGGCTTCTTTGAAACGCTGGGCCGATATGCCATGCATATCGTTTATCCGGTGCTACCGCAGACGGATTACAGTTTTTTCAAGCAGCCCTCCACCCGCCAAGCGGCCGCTGCCACCGCGGCAAGCGCCGCGGGAGTGGCGACAGCAGCCGTCCTCGCCGGCGCTGCGGGCTGGCTGATGCGGTCGCGACGGCCGGCCGCCCGGCGCGATGCGGACGCGCTTCGGGCGCGGCGCGAGGCTGCCGCCGCGCTCGCCTGGATCGGGTTGTTTCTGATGCCCTACCTCAATCTTGTCCCGTTCGGCGCGCTCTGGGCGGGGCGTTTCGCCTTTCTGCCGCTGTTCGGGTTTGCATGGCTGTTGCAGGCAGCGGGTTGCCTTGTGGGGCGCGGGGCGCGGTGGGTGCCGCCAGTATATGCGGCCGGCCTCGTCGTTGCGGGCGCGTGGCTGATGCCGGTGCGTGCCGCCGATTTTCGCGACCCGCGCACGCTGTGGGAGGCCGAGGTGCGCCGGCAGCCGGATCACGCCTTCGCATGGAAAAATCTGGCGGCGTATTTGCAGCGCGATGGCGACCTGCGCGGGGCGCTCGACGCCGTCACGCGCGCTACAACACTTTGGCCGCAATTTGGCGAGGCGTGGCTTGCGCGCGGGCAAATACACCGCGCCGCGGGCGACGACGCTGCGGCCGGATTTTGCTTTGACCGCGCCGCGGCGTTGTTGCCGCCGGAGCACGCCGACTTGCTCATCGAGCAGGCTCTTCTCGCAGCGACACGCCGCGACTATGCGGGCGCGGCTCGCCGCCTCGAGCGAGTGCTGGGGCTGAACCCGGCGAACAATCGAGCCAGAGACCTGCTTGACCGTGTCCGCCGGGACATGGCGACCATCGAGCCCTAAGCCTGTTGCCCTCTGCGCCGCGTCGCGCGCGAGATGCGGCCGCGGCGTCGGGCGCCACGAGATTACTTCTCGTCCACGATTTCGCCTTCGACGACCTCCGGCCCGCCTGAGGCGGAATGCTGCGAGGCGCCGGTGCTACGGCTGGCGCCCGCGGTGGCAGCGCCGGCGGTCTGCTGACGATAAAGCGCCTCACTCAACTTATGGCTGGCCTGATTGAGCCGTTCGATGCCGGCCTTGATGTCGTCCGTTTTGCCGGACTCGATGGCCTTCTTCAGGTCTGCGATGGCGTCTTCGATCGCCAGTTTGTCGGCGCTCTCGACCTTGTCGCCGAGGTCCTTGAGCATGCGCTCGGTGGCGAAGACGAGACTATCCGCCTGATTCTTGAGGGCAATTTCCTCGCGCTTGGCGGCGTCCTCGCTGGCGTGCTCCTCGGCGTCACGGATCATCTTTTTGATCTCCTCCTCGGTGAGGCCGCTGGAGGCCGTGATCTTGATGCTCTGCTCCTTGCCGGTGCCCAGATCCTTGGCGCTGACATGGACGATGCCGTTGGCATCAATGTCGAAGGTCACCTCGATCTGCGGCACTCCGCGGGGCGCCGGGGGAATGCCGACCAGGTCGAACTTGCCCAGCGTGCGGTTGTCGCGCGCGAGGGGCCGCTCACCCTGCAGCACATGGATCGAGACGGCCGGCTGGTTGTCGCTCGCCGTGGAGAAAATCTCGCTCTTCTTGGTCGGGATGGTCGTGTTGCGCGGAATGAGTGTCGTCATGACCCCGCCAAGGGTTTCGATGCCGAGGCTCAGCGGGGTGACATCGAGCAGGAGAACATCCGTCACCTCGCCGCCCAGCACGCCACCCTGAATGGCGGCGCCGATGGCCACCACCTCGTCCGGGTTCACGCTCTTGTTGGGCTCTTTTTTGAAGAATTCCCGAACTTTTTGCTGAACGAGCGGGATGCGGGTGGAACCACCGACGAGAATGACCTCGTCAATATCCTCGATCTTGATGCCGGCGTCCTGCACGGCCTGCTTGCACGGCTCGAGCGAGTGAACGACCAGGTCCATGATGAGTTGTTCGAACTTGGCCCGGGTCAGATCGAGGTTGAGATGCTTCGGGCCGTTCTGATCCGCCGTGATGAACGGCAGGTTAATATTGGTCTGCATCGAACTCGACAGTTCGATCTTGGCCTTTTCGGCAGCCTCTTTGAGGCGCTGCAGGGCCATGGGATCCTTGCGCAGATCAATGCCGTGTTCCTTTTTGAACTCATCGGCGATATAATCCACGAGAATCTGGTCGAAGTCGTCGCCGCCAAGGTGGGTGTCACCGTTGGTGGACTTCACCTCGAAAACGCCGTCGCCGAGTTCGAGGATGGAAATGTCAAAGGTTCCGCCGCCGAGGTCGTAGACGGCGATGGTCTCATCCTTCTTCTTGTCCAAACCATAGGCCAGACTGGCTGCAGTCGGCTCGTTGATAATGCGCAGAACTTCGAGGCCGGCAATGCGTCCGGCGTCCTTGGTGGCTTGCCGTTGCGAGTCGTTGAAATAGGCCGGGACGGTGATAACGGCCTGAGTGACCTTCTCACCCAGATAGTCCTCGGCGGTTTGCTTCATTTTCTGGAGAATGCGGGCTGAGATTTCGGGCGGGGAATAGTGCTTGCCTTGAATATCAACAGCCACATCGCCGTTGTCGCGGCGCACCACCTTGTAGGGCACGCGCTTGATTTCTCCCGGGACCTCGTCATAGCGGCGGCCCATAAAGCGCTTGATCGAGTAAATGGTGTTTTCGGGATTAGTCACGGCCTGCCGCTTGGCGGTGGCGCCAACAAGCAGTTCCCCGTTCTTGGCGAAGGCCACAATGGACGGCGTCGTGCGCGAGCCTTCGGAGTTGGGAATGACGACGGGTTCGCCGCCCTCCATAACCGCCACACAACTGTTGGTAGTACCCAAATCAATTCCAATAACCTTGCCCATTGTGCGACTTCCCTCTCTTCTACAAGTTAAACGGTTGGCAGCCGATTGTGCCGCCACGGCGTGTTACCGGGGGAAGAGTGAGCAAGTACGGTGCCGCGGGTTGTCAGTAGGTGCAAGGCGCACAAGTTCAATTTTTGCAACAGTTGATAAAACGGGGTGACGGCGAAATTCGGTGCCCGGGCGGCTGTCTGTATCGTTTTGACACGGGCAGCCGCCGCGGGCTGTTTCGTTAGGTCATGGGTGGGACAAAGGCCCGCCGATCGTATTAGTCAGGGACATTCGGAAAAGCGCGGATCTCGACACGATCCAGCGTGACTTGCCCTTCTTCGAGATTTCGGCCGGCTCCTCCAGAAATGCTATCCACGAGATCCAAGCCGAGGAAGATGTCGCGACGGCTGCGGGTATTGACACCGGGACCCGGTTGGGCCGCGATGTTCGGCATGCTGGTTGAGAGGGGAGTTCCCGGCGGGAATTCAGGCCGGATGTCCGGCGACATGGGGGTATTCATGATCAGAGTGTACCATCCGCCTTGGGTGTCGGTGGTGTACTTGTCGGGGTTTTGAGTGCCGATACCCGGCAAGGATTCTTGAGCAATGGCGTTGTTGCGGTTGAGCGGATACAGACCTGCGCCACCAGTTCCCCATGCACCGCCAATCTCCAACTTCTGGCTCCACGCAAACTTGATGGAGCGGGCTCGGAGACGAATTTGAGCCTGCCGGTTGACCTGCTGCGTTGAGGTGAGGTGCCAGCGGATCTGGTAAAGCGAATCAGGGGCGACCCTTATACGCGACGCATAGTTATTTGTGTTGCGGTCAGGGTTAAACTCTCGCGAAGCGATCCCGATGCGGTCTGTGGGGACATTGACTGTACTCATCGTGACCAGCCCGCCCGCCTCTGAGTATGTCGGCTGAGGAGTGGAGAAATCAGGAGAGCCAAACTGGCCCTCCTCGGCTCCCGGTATCAGGTTCATCAGAGTCAACTCGGCTGAATTGTACAGAATCAGATCGAGCGGATCATAGGTTTTGGCCGGGGGTTGAGTGACTGGCAACGCTGTTGCCGGATAAGTGCCAATGACGCTTTCCGTCATGGCCACATAGCCGTTGTCCTGAGGATGAATGGAGTAAGTCTCGAAGGCCCGCAGAACGCCCTCTGAGGCGGAATTATTGACGAGTGTGGGCGCATCAATGGGGTCAAAGTCAAGCCGGTAAACCGATGGACTGGTCGGCACGGTTGAAGGCCTCAGTTCCTGATCCATGGCTGTCTGGACAGGATCGTCATTGGTGTGATGGAACACTTCCAACATGGAGTTCACAGCGAAGCGGTTGGACAAACGCATGCGCATGTTCGGTATCTGGTTCAGGTCGGACGGATTGGCCATGCCGCCGGCGTACATATAGTATTTCGCCCGGACGATCTTATTGGGGCCAATCTGCGAATAAAGGAGCCACTCATTAAAGTTACCCATCACTCCGCTAATGCGAAAGCGGGTATTGTCTGCTGCTACATATCCGCGGTAGGCGCCAGTGGCTGCGTGATACATGGCTGAACCGAGCGGACTGTTGAAGCCGAAACTGCTCCAGCCGTCCGTGGACCCGGGGGGGAATAACTTGTTGGTCGGGAAGTCATCCTCGCGCCACGCGTCGAGCGCATCTACGCGGATGACCTCCGCCCGCGAGCCCCGGGTGTTGTGGTGGTGAAGTAACAGGATTCCTTTGGAGCCCGCGTCGAGGAAAGCATTTCGATCATACCGGACGGGGATAGCATTGCCGGGTTTGTCGAGGTAGGTGGGGACCCCGACAGCGCCGTTTGTGAAGTCCAGCCCCGGCCGCGCGACATTGTAAGAGCGCAAGGGTGTGGAATCCACTTCGCCATCGCGATAAGCGTTTGTGGTGTAGACGCGGTAGCGGAATGACGAAGACCCAGCGTTGAGGCCAATGGCGGAAGCCGGCACGGTCAACACACACACATTAGAATTATAAAGGGCCGTATGCCAAGAGGACGGGCTGTAGTAGTTGATAGGACCGCCTAACACTCCTGACCAGTCACTGAGTTTCCAGATGACATTGTACGGGACATCATCCCTACTAAGACCAAAGATGGTACCCCGGCTTTCACTGTAAGTCCAGTAGTCGGGCGTTGAGTCCCCGTCCGTATAGAACTCCACATTAAATGACACTTGGTTGAGCGAGGTCCAATCGCCGTGGGTCGCAAAAGCAAAGTAGATGAGAGAATTGGCTACGCCCTCCCCGGCAGCCACGCGGGCCGGGTAATCGGTCGTGACTCCCACATATTTCAGATCGGCAAGGTCCTGCTCGCCGGTGGTATCAGGATCGTTTGGGCTGATTTCCTGCAATTCGGAGAAATGGACCAGTGATTGGATGTCATTGGGCGGGCTGGCGCCTGTGTTTACCCCTGTCCCGACTAAGTTCAGCGTCTCGACTCCGGTCTTGTTATCAAGCAGCAACATGGTGCGATCCGAAGCCATGGCAGACGCGGGCCGTGCCGCAGCATACACGGGCAGCCTCAGTTCTGGGCCGGAGGTCGGAGTCAGTTTCAGAAGCCCGGATTCTTCGGAGACCCAGTGCCTTGGCGTCGAGTTTTGGGTGGCTGCCACGGTAGCATCGCGCGAGTTTTTCATCAGGGCGGGATTTGCGTTGAGTTGTACTGTGAGGGTCGTTGACCCGCCTGCCGGCACAACGAACGGTGTGGAAGGCGACAGCAGGATACCCACGCCCGGTATGTCAGTTATCGGGTCATAGGATGGCGTTACTTGCATGGGGGCAGGGCCGAGATTCTCCACCCGGACTTGACGCTGGAGTGTCACAGAATTGACGATCTCCAGTTCGCCAAATGAAACACTCACGGCTCCGTTGCCGTTCGCATCGTACATGATCAGGCTGGACTGGGCGGCCTTTTCGAGGTCGAGCCGGCCTGCGCCAACGCGGCCCACTCCATAACGCGGCGGTGTAAAATTGGGGCCTTGAAAAAGATCGTGGGCGGCCGTGTTCATCAGCAGTGCTTTGAGTTGCTCCACGGTCCATGTCGTGTTGCGTGCGCGTAGCACCGCAGCGGCACCGGCCACATGGGGCGACGCCATGGAGGTGCCATTGAAACTGGCACCCTGATAACCGGTTCCATGGGCCGTAGAGAAGATGGAGACGCCCGGAGCCGCAATGTCAGGCTTGAGGAGATCGCCGCCGGCAGACGCGCCACGCGACGAGAAGGTGCCCAGAGTATCTATGTCCTCCACGCGGTCGTTTTTATAGGAATTGAGCAGGGAGCCATCAAAGAAAACCTGAACGCCCGAGGCGAGGTTGGATTTGATCAGATTGCCTGTTGCCTGCGAGACCATGATAGACGGAATGGAAACGGCAGGCACATTACTGTCGTTACCCATATCAAACGGGTCGGTTGCTACATTGTTGGCAATGATGACACCGATCGCCCCGGCAAGTTCGGCGTTGCGCACCTTGGTTTTAAATGTGCAGGATCCGCGGTCCAAGAGTGCGATCTTGCCGTTGATCAGGGCGGCATTCGTCGAATCAAAGGCCGCACAGCCATTCCCTTGTGTGGCCGGATAGGCCACTGTTCCAGTCAGGAAAACATCCCCGTAAGAGGGTCCGAACAGGGCCCTAGCGCACAGGTATTGCCCTGCAATGCCGGCCGGGGCTTCGATTCTAAAGGCACTGAACACAGTCCGGGCGTCCACCGACGCGGCCGTGCTGATGGCCCGCCGGGCGGTGCCGGGACTGCCGGTGATATAATACAGATCCCCGCTGTTGCCTGCCGAGCAAACGACAATCACCCCGGCCGCTGCCGCATTGTTGGCCGCTATGCAGTCGGGATCTTCGTCGAGGCCAAACGGACTGCCGAGCGACATGTTGATCACATCAAGGTGGTCAGTCAGAACATCGTCGCCGTTAGGATCCATGGCCCACTCAATTGCTGGCACGACCAGATTGGTAGAGCCTGCGCAGCCGAACACGCGCAAAGCATACAGATCGCATTGCGGGGCTACGCCCGGGCCGATGAAAAGGGCGTTGAAATTGGTCGTTGTGTTCCACGGGCCGGCGTAAGTGGCGTGGCTGGCCGTGACGCCGTATCCGCCGACAGTGCCGGCGACATGGCTGCCGTGGCCTTGACAGTCCATCGGATCGGGATCGGGCTGCGGAATCAGCGCGGACCCAGTGCCGCCGGCATCGTAACCGTCGCCGGCGAAGTCATAGCCTCCGACCACCTTGGTGCCGGGAAAGTAGGGAACATCGCCAATGATCGAGGTGTTGTTGGCGCCGTAGTTCGTCCCGGGCCCGCCGAAATTGAGGTGATGATAGTCAATTCCCGTGTCAATGATGCCCACGCGGATATTGTCGCCGAGACCTGCTGCTCCGGTCAGCCAAACGGGCGGGGCGCCGATCAGGGGGACGCTCCCGGTGTGCTCGAGCACCTTGTCATACATCGGGTGGATGGCGGCGACGCCGGGCATCTTGGCGATTTCCCTCACCCGGTCGCGGTCCACATACAGCCCGACGCCATTGAACACTTTTTGCGCGGAATAGATGTGGTCGTGGCCGATTCCGTCCGAGTTGAGGCGGTCGAGCAGCGCCTTCTGGGCAGCCCGGTTTCGTTCGGCTTGGGATTTCGCGGCGGCTATGGCCCGCGTTTTCACCGGTTCGCCGGGCATGGCGTGGTCAAGGTGCGCAGCGTAAACCTCTGCTGCCGCCGGGCCCTCCATCTGGACGACGATCTTGACGCGTCCCGTACTGCCTGCTGCGGGCAGGGCGGCCGGATCCGGGACCACTGCCGCCCAAAGTCCGACGGCAGGTAAAAAGCCGGCCAACATGCACCCAAAAAGGGAAATGGAAGATTTCATGGAAAGATCACCCCTGCCCGTTATCGTGCGACAAAGTCGCTGGGCAATGTTTTGCACTCCCGTCCAACAGTAAACTCTCCCCGTCAGAACCGAGTCAAAGGCATAATGCGCCCGTGTGGAAAGAAATCAGCCGGGTCGGCAATGGCGGACCTCGGCCGAGTGAATCTCGAACAGTCGGCCTGTGCCGTCGCGCACAACAAGCGCGCCGGCGTCGGTGATGGCGAGGGCCGTGCCCGTCATCCAGCCGTCAGCGGTCCGGATCTCAACGGTTTTTCCGACTGTGTCGCACAGCAGAGTCATGCGCGCGGCCACCCGCGCCGACTCACCCGGGATCAGGTAGCGATCGAGGCCTTTCAGAATGGCCTCGAGCACAGATCCGGGATCGTGCTGCCGGCCGGTTGCCGTGAGCAGTGACGCCGCCGGCTGGCCGAGATCGGGCGGGAAAGCGTCGCTGGGCTGGTTCACATTGACGCCAATGCCGAGGTTTATGAAGAAGCGCCGGGCCACAGCGGACAATTCGATGAGCAACCCGGCCGCCTTGGCCCCGCCCAGCATAACATCGTTGGGCCATTTGATGCGCGCGTTGACTGCGGGGCCGGCGGCTTTGGCCAGTGCCTCGCAAACAGCCACCGGGCCGGCCATGGCCACGAGACCAGCGGCCTCGTCGGGGGGCAGGCCGCCGGCGGTACGGGCCGGATCGAACATCAGGGTCAACAACAGCGCGGTGCCGGGCGGCGCGAACCAGCGCCGCCCGTGGCGACCTCGGCCGGCGGTCTGGTGCGCCGCGACAATGAGCGTGCCGTGCAAGTCGGCATCCGGGCCTGACCGGATGGCCAGGTCGCGCGCCCAGTCCGAGGTGGAAGACAATTCATCAAAGTAATAGACACGGCGGACGAGCGCTACGCCGGCCACTGCCCGCTGAACAGCCTCGCGCGTGACGCGTCGGGTCACGCCTTCTGCGACTTGAGCAGATCGCGAATCTCGGCGAGCAGGACCTCCTGCCGCGACGGCTCAGGCGGTGGGGCGGCCTCGGCTTCGGCCTTGCGGGCGCGCATGAGCAGGCCCAGAAATTTCACAATAAAAATGTACAACGCGAGGGCCACAATGAGGAAATTGACCACCTCGGCGAGAAACAAACCGTAGGGGACGGTTTTCTCCCCGATGACCAGTTTCCAGCCTTCGTAGCCTTTTTCGCCGGGCAAAATCAGGCCGACCAGCGGCATGATGACATTCTTGACAAGCGAATCCACGATCTTGCCGAACGCGCCGCCGATGATCACGCCGACGGCAAGATCCACCACATTGCCTTTGAAAGCGAAATTCTTGAATTCCTCGAACAGCGACATCGCCTTTTTGGTGGCTCCCAGCGACGCCACCTTGCCCAACGGATCCATATCATCCTCTTTTCCCGCGCGCTCCGGGCACGCAACATGATGGCGCCGGCGCGCCAGCGCGCCGACCCAAGCGACTCATCGCATGCAACAAACCGGTTTGGCCAGAAAGAATCTTTGCTTGCGCCGGCGGTGGCGGCCGGGTGTGAAACCTTCTGCGATTTCGTGTTCAAGGCTGACCTGATGACGCATCAACAAATCCGAGTGCGCTTTGCCCCGAGCCCGACCGGTTTTCTGCATGTGGGCAGTGCGCGAGCCGCGCTCTTCAACTACCTGTTTGCCCGCCACACGGGCGGTGTTTATCTGCTGCGAATCGAGGATACCGATCTCGAACGCTCGACGCCCGAGGCGACGCGTCAGATACTCGATTCCTTGGCCTGGCTGGGACTGGAGCCCGACGAGCCGCCGGTGTATCAGGCGCAACGGGCGGACCTGCACCGGGCGTTCCTCGAGCGGCTGCTGGCTTCGGGCCACGCCTACCGGTGCCACTGCCCGAAGGAGCGGTTGGAGCAACTTCGGGCGGAGGCGCGGGCGGCGGGCACCATCTTCGCCTATCGGCGCGAGATGCTCGAGCCCGGCGAGGCAGAGCGCTACGCAGCGCAGGGCCTGCCGTCGGTCATCCGCTTCCGCTCGCCGGTGGGCGAAACGGTCGGGTTCGACGATATGGTGTACGGCCGGATCGAGGTGGAGACGGACACGATCGGCGACTTTGTGATCGCCCGCGGCGACGGTTCGCCGTTGTATAACTTTACAAATGTTGCCGACGACATTGACATGGGGATCACCCACATCTGCCGGGGCGAGGACCATGTGCCGAACACGCCCAAGCAGGTGCTCATCTACCGGGCGCTGGGCGCGGAGCCGCCGCAGTTTGCGCACCTGCCGCTGATCCTCGGGCCGGACAAGCAGAAACTGAGCAAACGCCACGGCGCGACGGGGGTCAACGAATTTCGCGACAAAGGCATCCTGCCGCAAGCCCTCGTCAATTTTCTGGCCCTGCTGGGCTGGTCGCCGGGCGAGGCGGAGTTTGACGAGGTCATGACGGTGGAGGAACTCGCGGCGAAGTTCTCCCTCGATCAGGTCAAACGAAGTCCCGCTGTATTCGACCATGAAAAGTTGCTGTGGATGAACGGCGCGCACATCCGGCGCATGCCGCGTCCGGCGTTGGAAGAGATGGTCATCGGGCGCCTGACTGCGCGGTTCGGTTTTCCGGAGCGGCCAGCGGCGTGCAGTCGAAACGCCGCACTGGCGCCGGAGGCCTGGGTACGCGGGATCATCGGTCTCGTTGTGGAGCGTTCCCGGACACTGTGCGAGTTTGAGGACAACCTTGCTTATTTCTTCGAGCCGCCATCGGAATACGATGCGAAGGCCATGAAAAAATTTGTCTCGACGCCGGAGCAGGCGGAGACTTTGCGCGCAACGGGGCGGCTGATCGGCGATGCGTGGGAACGGGTGCCCCCGCCCGGGCCGGACGGCGGGCCGGACGCGTGGGCCGCCGCGGTGGAGCAGGCCGTGCGTGAGCCGACCGAAGCCGCCGGCCGGAAGTTCGGCCAAGTCGCCCAACCGGTGCGGCTGGCCCTGACGGGTCGGACGGCCAGCCCGCCGCTGTTTCATGTCATCTGGTTTCTTGGCCGCGAGGAGACTCTGCGGCGCATCGAAGCCTGCGCGGCAGCGGCCGGCACGAGCCCGTAAGCGCCCGCGCCAGCCCGGACCGTCTCATCGTTGGCTGAGCCGGCTGCCGGGCCTGCGCAGCGGCGCCGTTGACAGCCGGGAAAACAAACGGCGACCGGAGGCTGCATGCCGCCGGTCGCCGCAATAAAACTCGTTGGCGGGGATCAGACCTGCTCGTCTTCTTCCGCCTTCTCCGCAGCAGCCAACTCCTCTTCCTCGGGCATGGGCTCGCCGAAATAGGGAACCACGCCCTCGTCTTCGTCGCTGGGCTGGACGACATCGCGGTAACGCATTTCGAGGTTTTCGAGGTCCACGGTGAGCGGGCCGGCGGGAACTTCAGCCTGCATGGGCTGGCCGGTGTCGGCGCGTGCCATGAGCCCTTCGGCCACGCTCTCGGCGATTTTCTGCGCAATCAATTTGACGGCGCGGATAGCGTCGTCATTGCCCGGAATGACCCAGTCCACCTGATCCGGGTCGCAGTTGGTGTCCACGATCGCTACGACGGGTATTTTGAGTTTGCGCGCTTCGTGGACCGCGATGGCCTCTTTGTGGGGATCCACGACGAAGACGATATCGGGCAGGCGCTCCATCTTTTTGACGCCGGCGAGGTTCTTCTCGAGGGAGGCCTTTTCTTTGAGCAGCAGGGCCTGCTCCTTTTTCGTGTAGTGCTGGATGGAGCCGTCGGCCTCCATGCGCTCGATTTCCATCAGACGCAGGACGCTGCGGCGGATGGTGCGGAAGTTGGTGAGTGTCCCGCCCAGCCAGCGGTTGTTAACATAATACATGTTGCAATCGCGGGCGGCCTCGTAAATGGAATCCTTGGCCTGTTTCTTGGTGCCCACGAAAAGAACCGTTTTGCCGTCGGCCACCGCATCGCGGACGAACTTCATGGCGTCGCGCAGCATTTTGAGCGTTTTCTTGAGGTCAATGATATAGATGCCGTTGCGCTCGGTGTAAATGTACGGCTTCATTTTGGGGTTCCAGCGGCGGCTTTGGTGGCCGAAATGCACGCCGGCTTCGAGCAGTTGCTTCATCGTGACATTCATGGGACGCAGGTCCTCCGGATTGTTTTTTGTCCTCCGCCGCCTTCACCTCGCGAGGCGCCCCGGCGGGAGCGCCCGTCCGCTTGCGCGGCTGGCGCTTGGGGAACCGCAACGCGATCAGGCGGCGTGTGTACTGTCCCGCCGGAAGACGCAGTGCCCGGCAGGCAAACTCTGGTATGCGCGTCGCCGCTGGTTATTCGTTCGGCCGGAGGCGCCGGCGGGTTCTTGGTTGCCATCGGGGTTTCGCCGCGCCGATGTCGCGCGCATGACCGTTCCGAACCTGAAAACCATCGCCGGCGGACGATTGATTGCCTTTGAGGGAATTGATGGCGCGGGCAAGACCACTCAGGCGCGACGGGCTGTCGAGGCGCTTCAACAAGAGGGTTACGACGCCGTCCTGCTGCGCGAACCTACCGACGGCCCCCACGGGCGACGGTTGCGGGAAATCATGGTGGCGGGACGCGATCAGGTGGATCCGATGGAGGAGTTGCGCCTGTTTCTCGACGACCGCCGCGACGATGTGGAACGCAATATTCGGCCGGCGCTGGACCGCGGTGCGATCGTCTGCATAGACCGGTATTACATCTCGTCCATTGCCTATCAGGGGGCGCTGGGCATTGACCCCGTCTTCATCCGACGCGAGAACGAGAGTTTTGCGCCGGTGCCCGACCTGATTCTCTACTTTCGTCTTCCGGTGCAGCAGGGTCTGGGGCGCATCGCGGCCTCCCGCACGACCGGTCAGAACTTGTTCGAGCGTGCCGATTATCAGGAGCGCGTGCGTGCGATTTTTGAGTCCTTGGATTTCGATTGTTTGGTGCCTGTGGATGCTTCGGCGACACCCGACGAGGTTCATGAACAGGTCATGCGTGCGATCCGGGGCGTTTTGTATCGGAGTGTTCAGAAATCGTAGTGTTGAGTGGCCGAGCCGCAGCGAGATGCCTGTAAAAATCTCGCCCATGACGATTGTGCAACCGTGGCTGAATCAGTCTTTTGCTCGGTGCAGGTGTTGGCAGGACTGAAAGATGGCATGAGAATCGCTCATTCCTGAACCGTTAGTGCAGGCTTGTTCATAACTCTACCGTATGTTGGCGGCGATTGCTCCCTGTTCCTGTTCCCGGTGAAAGAAGTTCTCTCGCCGCACCCCTTGCTGTTTTGGTGCACATCATTGAATAGATTTTGCTTGCTTGTTTTAGCGTGCAGAGGTCTTTTTTCGGCGCGATCAATGAGCCGCCTAAAAAAGTGCGGCACGCCCTATTTCATGAAGGAGATGCACATGTTCAAGCAGGTGATCGCTGTAACTCTGGTTGCCGCGACGCTGGTGACGATAACCGGCTGTAATTCGGCGGGTGGACCGGCTATGCCCCAATCGCGCGCGGGTCAGGGCGCGGTGCTGGGTGGTCTCGGTGGCGCGGCTGTTGGCGCGGCGCTGGGTCCGAAGAAGGCTCTGCAGAACGCCGCGATTGGCGGTGCCGTTGGCGCTCTTGGCGGCGGGCTGATCGGACAGCAGATGGACAAGCAGGAGCAGGCGGCCTATCAGGCGGGTTATTACGACGCGACAACGGCCCCTCCGCCTCCGCCGCGCCGGTACTAATTTCCGGATTTTGCGGGCGGCCTGCGGGGCCGTCAGCAGCCGCAGTTAAGATTGACAAACGCCGCGCAGCGCCGTTGCGTGCTGCGCGGTTGTGCTTTTTGACCGTTGTGGGAGCGCAATGAATCCTGCGCGGGGCGCGGCGCTACATGAAGGACAATGAGCCCAAGTGTCCCTGTCCTCGAGCCCGGTCATGCTCCGGCTTCGGCCCGGCCGGAGGTCGCGCCGCCTCCTCCGCCCGGCGGTCCGGCTGCGTTCAGCCAAGTGCCGTTCGCGTTCACCGACGCGCTGCGCCACGCCGTGACGGGAGGGCTGTTTGCCGACCGCCTGACCCGCGCGCTTTACGCGACCGACGCTTCCATCTATGAGATTGACCCGCTGGGCGTGGTGTTCCCGCGGTCGGCGGACGAGGTGTCCACCCTTTTGCGGCTGGCGTACGAGCACGGCGTGCCGGTCATCCCGCGCGGCGGAGGCACGGGCCTTGCCGGCGAGGCGCTGGGCCGCGCGATCATCTTCGATCTCTCGCGCCATTTGAACCGCATCCTCGAGATCTGCCCGGAAGAGAACTGGGTGCGGGCCGAGGCGGGCGTGGTGCTGGATGTGCTCAATTCGGCGCTAAAACCCTTTGGCAAGAAACTCGGGCCGGATCCGGCCTCCGGGTCGCGGTGCGTCGTGGGCGGCGTGGTGGCCAATAATTCCACGGGTGCCCATTCGCTCTACTACGGGCATTTCCGCGACCACATCCTCGAACTCGATTGCGTGCTGTCCAACGGCGAGCGCGTCACGCTGCGGCCGATGGCTTTGGACTCGGACGAGTACCGCGCCCTCGCGGCCCGTGACACACTGGAGGCGCGCATCTACGAGGGACTTCGGCGCTTGTGCACGGAGCACGCCGCGCTGATCGAGGAGAAGTGGCCTCACCACCTGAACCGCCACCGCAGCGGCTACCTGCTGCACGGCGTGGTGACGGACGGCACGATCGATTTGACCAAGGTCGTGTGCGGGAGCGAGGGGACGCTGGCGGTGGTGACGGCGGCGAAGTTGCGCATCGTGGACATACCCGCCGCGCGCGGGCTGGTGCTGCTTCATTTTCCGACGACGCTCGCGGCCACGCGCGCGGTGCCGGCGGTGCTCGAGCACCGGCCGTATGCGTGCGAATTGCTCGACCACAACATCGTGGATCTCGCGCGCCGCGCGGGCTTCGGCTACGAGCAGTACCTGCCGGAGGGCGTGGGTGCTGTGCTGATGGTCGAGGCGGAAGGCGCCGACCCGGCCGAGGTGGAACGCAAACTGCGCGCCGTGATGGACGATGTGGTCACGCGGCAGGAACTGGCCACGGGCTGCGACCTGGCCATTGATCCGGAAAAACAGGCGGCCCTGTGGCGGATCCGCAAGTCCGGCGAGCCGCTGCTGTACGCAAAATATCACGACAAACACCCCGTGGGTTTCATCGAGGACGCGTCGGTGCCGCCGGCGCGGCTGGCCGAGTATGTCGAGGGCAAGGAGCGCATTTTTGCCAAATATGGGGTGGACTACGCGACCTACGCGCACGCGGGGGCGGGCGTCCTCCACACGCGGCCCTACCTGGACCTGACAAAGCCGGAGGATCTCGAGAAGATGGAGCGGATCGCGGAGGAGACTTACGATCTGCTCCTGTCGCTGGGCGGTTCCATCTCGGGCGAGCATGGCGATGGCCTCAGCCGGACGCAGTTTCTGGTCAAACAGTTCGGGCCGGAACTCTACCGGGTGTTCCATGAGGTCAAGGATCTGTTTGACCCGCGTCTCATTCTAAACACCGGCAAAATCGTGTACAACACCGACCCGCACCTCGTGCGCAACAATCTGCGGCACGGGGCGGGGTACGCGCAAAAGGACCTGCCGCGCAACCTGGTTTGGCGGCCGGGCGAACTCGAGCGCGAGAGCGAGGCCTGCAACGGGTGCGGCGAGTGCCGCGCCATTGAAACCATTGTCACCATGTGCCCGATTTTCAAGGCGACGGGCGACGAGGCGGCCAGCCCGCGGGCCAAGGGCAACCTGATGCGGCTGCTCATGAACGGACGCGTGGACGAAGACTGGGTGGCGACCGACGAATTCAAGCGCATCGCGGACAAGTGCGTGAACTGCAAGGCCTGCTTCCTCGAGTGTCCGAGCCATGTGAACATTCCGATGATGATGCTCGAGGCGAAAGCCGCCTGGGTGCGTGAACACGGGCAGACGCTGACCAATCAATTTCTGGTGCATGCGGAAACGATCTCGAAACTCAACTGCCTGATTGCGCCGCTGGCCAATTGGGCGGCGCGCAACCCGCTGGTGCGGTGGGCAATGGAGAAAACCATCGGGATCGACCGGCGGCGCACGCTGCCGCAGTTCGCGTCGCGGCCGTTCCTCTCTTACGCAGACGAGCGCTATGTGCCGGCGCAGCCCTCGGGTCGGCGAGTCGTGTATTTCGTGGACTTGTTTGCCAACTACAACGACCCGGAACTGGCCGAGGCCTTTGTGCGCGTGATGAACCACAACGGCGTGGAGGTGGTCGTGCCGCGCGGACAGGCGGGGTGCGGAATGCCCGCGATGGATTACGGCTCGGTCGAGGTGGCGCGGCGCGCCATCCGGCGCAATGTGGAGGCGCTGCGCCGCTGGATCGCCGACGGCTGGACCGTGCTGACCAGCGAGCCGACGGCCACCCTGTCGCTGAAAGAGGAATATCTGTATTTCATTGACACGGAGGAGACGCGGGCGCTGGCCCGGGCGACCCGCGACGCCATGGAGTATCTGCGGGAACTCGACCGCGAGGGCGCATTGAAAAAGGATTTCAAGCGGCCGGTGCCGGTTGCGTTCGGCTACCACGCGCCGTGCCACCTCAAGGCGCTTCATGTGGGCGTGCCGGGGGTGGATGTTGTGCGCCAGGTGCCGGGCGTCAGCGTGCGCGAAATCCACCGCGGCTGTTGCGGCATTGCCGGGACCTACGGGATGAAAAAGGAAAACTTTGACACCTCGATGGCCGCCGGCGCCGGCCTCATCGAGGAGTTGCGGCGTCCGGATGTGACGCTGGGCATGAGCGAATGCTCGACCTGCAAGATGCAGATGGAACAGGGCAGCGAGAAACCGACCATCCACCCGCTCAAGATTCTCGCCCACGCATACGGACTGATGGACATCGCGGCGCTCGCCGCGGCTTCCGAGGCGGCCATCGGGCCACGCTAAGCGACCGGCCTCGCGCGGCCGGCGCGAGGTCTGCCCGCGGCATGCAGCGGGCGTCCGGATCAGCCGCCCGACCTTCGCGCGGAAGCGGAGGCCATACCCCCGCGTTGTCCGAGGCGGCCTTTGGGCCACGCTGAGCGGCCGGCCTTGGCCGACCGCGTTCAACCCCCCGCGGCATGCAGCGGGCGTCCGGTTGCGCCGTCCCGGCTTCGCGTAGAGCAGCAAACCAACCCCCGCCCTGTCGCACTGCGATCGGGGCAGTCTGACGGGGCCGCGCGTATCATCCCTACCGCCGCTCCACGGTCACCTCGACGCGCCGGCGACCCCATTCGTTGGCGCGGCGGTGGCTTTTGTAAAAGATATCAATTCGATCCGGCCCTTTGATTGCCCCGCCGCGGTCCGACACGACCCCCCAGCCCCAACCCGGAACATACATCCGCGTGCCAAACGGATAATAATCCGTGTCTGCGGCAATCGTTCCGTCGCGCGCCGATGCCGCCCCCAGCGGCGCCCCAAGGAGGCGCAACGGCAGTTTCCAAGGTTTTTGCGCCGTCTCCCGCGACACCAGCCCCGGCCGCGGCTCCACCAGTTTCCCCCCGCTCGCCGTTTTGCCCGTATATCGTCGCCCCTTATGCGCGCCGTAATTCACATAGCGATTCCAACGGTCGAGTTTGAGAAACTTCCAACTTCCCCGCGTGTAGCCGTTGCACTCGCCGCATTTGCAGTAGGCTGTCACCTCCATGACGCGCACCTCGCGGCCGCCGGCGCCTCCCATGGCGCTCCTGCGCCCCGCGTCGGCCTCGCCCGCCCGCGCAACCCACGCTTCGCCCGGGCGCACACCCCAGCACACGCCACAAAAACCCACTACTGCCGCCACCGTCAGCATCCGCAGGCCCCAACATGTCACACCGATCCGCATCGTTCCGCAAACCCTCAGGCCGGAGGTTGCTCAAGGGCACAGCAAGAACCGGCGGAAAAGTCAAACCTGTTCACCCAAGCCCTCAGCCCCGCCATCAGCAGCCCGCGACCCCGCGCGCGGTCGGGCCGGGTGCTCAGGGTTGGAAGCCGACGGTTTCGACTTTGAAGCGGGGTTCGGACTCGAAGATTTCGAGGCGGCGCAGGGCGTGTTCTTTGAGGAAGGGGGCGTTGTCGAAGAAATCGATGATGAGTGCGGCCTGTTTTTTGGGCGCGGTGCGCAGGGCGCGGCCGATGCGTTGGAGGGCGCGGGTTTCGCTCTTGCCGCCGCTGGCGAGGATGACGGCGTCGAGGGTGGGAATGTCGAGGCCTTCGTCGGCGAGGGTGGTGGCGATGACGACGGGGGTGGTTTTGCGCTGGAGGGCGCGAAAAACTTTTTGCCGGGCCGTGGCGGGGTCGGATCCCTGAACGAGGGGGGCCTCGGGCAGGTGCTCGCGCAGGGCCTCGCCGTGGCGGACCTGGGAGACGAGGATGAGGACGCTGCGGCCTTTCTTGGCCAGTTTTCGCGCCTCGGCGGCGATGAGGCGGTGGCGTGCGTCGTTGTCCACGATGCACTGGTCCACGACCGCCTTGTAGTCGGGTGTTTTTCCGGTCACCTTGACGACGGGTGCGGCGAGAAACCGGATGACAGGGGGGACAAGATAACCCTTGTCTATGAGCACCGAGGCATTGGCGCGATAGAGTTTCGGTCCGAGGGCGGCCTCGAGCAGGAGGTCCTGGCGGTCGGTGCGGTAGGGCGTGGCGCTCAGCCCGTAGCGGTACCGGGCGCCGTGGGTCTCCATGGCGACGCCGTAAAACATTTCGGCGGGCAGGTGGTGGCACTCGTCAAAAAACACGACGGGCACTTTCCGGATGTAGGCGGCCAGCGTCTCCTGAGCGCCGCGGATGTCCGTCGGATCTTCGTCGGGGCCCTCCTCGTCGGTGTCCTTGGGCGCCTTGACGCCGAGTGCGCGCGCGCAGGTCTGAACGGTGGCCACGGTGACGGGTTTCAGGTCAATGGTGCCGTCGCCGACGCGGCCGATGGCGGTGCCGAGGTGTTCTTCCAGAAAATCGTGTGTTTGGTGGAGCAGGTCGCGGGTGTGGACGAAGAAGAGCGCGGGGAGGGCGAGTTGGTGGATCAGGCAGGCGGCGACGGCCGTTTTGCCGGATCCGGTGGCGAGTTCCAGCACTCCGCGTTCGCCGGCGAGTGCGGCCTCGAGCGCCTCCTGCTGGTAGTCGCGCAGTTGGTAGGCCGGGGCCTTGAGGGCCAGCGGCTCGGGGGCGGCTTCGGCTTCGTCGCCCTCGGGTTCGGGGTGGGTGATCTGGTAGGCGACCTTGGCCTCGTCGAGCAGGTTTGTGACGCGCTTGAGCAGGCCCGTGGGAAAGGTCATCCGGCGGCGGTCGAAGAGGTGGCGCCGGCCGTCCCATGTGCCGTCAATGAAGCGCGGCATGAACTGGTAGCCGGGCACATGGAAGGAGGTGGCGTCGTCAATTTTCTTGATGGGCAAGTCCGTGCCCATGAGCCGCGCCATCACATTGCCGGCCTCGATGCGCGCGCGGAAGTTGCGGATGCGGTAGATGTGAAATGCCCGCAGGAGTTTCGGATCCACGGCGCGCTGCTCGATGTGGAACATGCGCAAGACGCGCCCGAGTTGGGAGACATGGATTTCCCAGCACTTTTCCGATTTGTTCCAACGCCGGTTGCGCAGCGCCCGCACGCGGGCCACCAAGGCGGCTTCGTAGGGGAAGCGCAGGCGGAAGTAGTCGTCGCCAATGGGCTGAATTTCGATGGCCATTTTACTCCTGCGCGGCAGGAGGCGGCGATTGCGCGCCCGAGACGGCCCCGCGCGATTCCGCTCTACCCCACCGACAAAGACAAGTCCAAGGCTTCGGCACAGATAACAGTCAAGGTCTTGTCTCAAACCTATGGCCGGGGTTACCCGGGGTCGGTGTGTCGGTCGGCTGGTTGGGCACGGCGGTGGCTGAGGGCGGCAAGCGTGCGCGGGCCATGGAATGGGGGGGCGGACGGTTGAGGCCGCCGGCCCGGCTGGAGCCAACCGTTTCCGGGATGCGGTGCGCAGGTCTGTCGCCTCTCCGGCGCAGAAAAGGATTAGCCCGAATAGGCCGTGGCCCTGCCGTTTAGATAGAGCGCACCAATGTGGTACACATTCTGACCGGAGGTAACACGGATGGGATTGGCCCGCTTCTCTAAACAGGCATGGATCGTGGCGGTCGCCGCGGCGGCGATCTTGGCGTCGGGCGCGGCCCTGTTTGCGGCCGAGGCCGCAGCGTCGCCCGGGAAACTGGGGTTCAAGGCTCAGAACAAAGTGTTCAAGGCCGATGGTGAGTTCAAGTCGTGGCGGTTTACGAAAGTGGATATCCCCGATGGCAACATCGAAAAGGGCACCGTGGAAATCGAAGTGGATATCGCGAGCGTTTCGACGAACGCGGACAAACTGACCGAGCATCTGAAGCAAAATGACATGCTCGACGCGGCGAAGTTCCCCAAGGCGACCATCAAGATTCACAGCGCGAAGAAGACCGGCGAGGATTCCTACGAGGCGACGGCCGACCTGACGCTGCGCGGTGTGACCAAGAGCATTCCGGTGAAGTTCAAAACCCTTGGCCAGTCGCCGTTGCGCATTGAGGGCGAGGCGGTTGTCAACCGTCTCGATTTTGGAGTGTACAAGCCCTATGACGCCTCGGACGAGCGTTCGGTGGAGCCGAGCGTGGCGATCCTGATTTCGGCAGCCGTACCGGAGAAGATTTGACGGCACGGTGATTGACAAGCGCGCCGCGCAGGCGGACATCTCTGCCTGTGACGGCGGATACTCCACCGGGAGGCGATGGGCGGCCGAAAGACAATCCTTGGCGCCTTGCAGCGCTCGGGATGGCCGTCCCCACGACCATCGCCGCCTCGTTTCTGGTCACGCTGGCCATCGGCTATTTTTTGGACCGCTGGCTCGGCACTGGGCCGTGGCTGACGCTCGTGATGCTCATGTTGGGAGTGATGACGGCGGTTCGCGAGACCCGCAAATTGTTGAAGCGCCTCGAGGAGGATCAAAAGAAGTGACCCAAGGGGGAGACCGTGCCGCGGCTGGTTAGAAGAGTTTTGTGGGTTTCGGTCGGGCTATCGCTGCCGTTGTTTTGTTATTGGGTGCTGGTGGATCGGGCGTCGGGGTTGGCGTTTGGGGCGGCCGCGGCGTGGGGAGTGGCGAATTTATGCGTTTGGGCGGCCCTGATTCGTGCAAGTTTTTCGAAGCATCGGCTGCGCCGGTTGTTTAGGGTGCTGCTGATCGTTGCAAAATTGAGTTTGCTGGCGGGCGGCGTGATAGCGCTTTATGCGAGCCGCCCGCACTCGGCGGCGATGCTGTTAGCGGTCGTTCTGGGTGTTTCGATGGTGTTGGTTTCTGCGGTCCTCACGGCGGGAGGCGCTTGGCTCATGGGTCTTGACCTCGCTGCGGAGGATGAAACGGTACCAAAGCAATCTGCATTAGAGGGAGACAGGAATTGAGCGCGGTTGTGAGGCGCGGAATGAGCCGGATGGTGCTGGCGGCCTGCGTGGTGATGCTCGTGTTCGCGAGCGGGATGGCCGCGGCCGGAGGAGCGGGCGGCCATGGCGAGGGCGGCGGGGCCGCCGAGCCGGGATTGCCCAACCTGATTACCGTCGCGCTGGCCCTCGGCGGGCCTGAGTTTGCGCAGTCCAAGGTGGGACACTTCCTCCACGAGTGGGAATATCAAATTTTTATGGTCCTGATAACGGCGTTGTTGTGTGGCTTTCTGGTCGCCACGGCGCGGTTGCGTCAGTTCGTGCCGACCCGGATGCAGGCCCTGCTGGAAATTGCGGTCGAAGGTTTCTATAACTTTGTGACCGGGCTGCTTGGCAAACACAACGCCAAGCATGTGCCTTTCATCGGTTGTCTCTTTCTGTTTATCTGGTTCAATAACCTGTTTGGCCTCGTGCCGTTGTTCACGGGTGCGACCTCCAAGTTTCAGACGACCATCGCGCTGGCGCTCGTCGTGTTTTTCTACATCCACATTTACGCGCTCAAGGACGCCGGCCTGCGCTACTACCTATGGCACATGGCTGGCTCGCCGGACAGCCTCGTGGGCTGGTGCCTCGCACCGTTGCTGTTCATCCTCGAGGTCATCGGTAAACTCGTCCAGCCGCTTTCGCTGGCGCTGCGTCTGTACGGTAACCTGACCGGCGAGCACATTCTCTCGGGAGTGTTCCTGCTCCTCGGCATGATGCTGGCTGGCGCTTTCATGCCCCATCCGCCGGTGGGAGTGCCCCTGCACCTGCCGTTCCTATTCCTCGGCTTGTTGGTGGGGACGATTCAGGCCTTGGTGTTTACATTGCTCAGCACGATTTACCTGATGATGCTTCTGCCCCACGACGACCACCACGACCACGAGGAGGCACATGCTCACGCGGGCGCAGCGCACTGATGCGTGCGCTTGAATTTTTGTGGGCGCCACGGGTTTTCGTGCGGCGGGCTGCCGCGGGGATCCCCGAGCGCTCCCGTGACAGCACCAAGTTTTAGACAAGTTTGTTCGGCCCCGCCCGATTTTCCATTTCGGATGAGGCCGGCATCATCAAACGAGCGAGAACATATAAGAGAAAGGGACATGGAATCCATGACTGCACAGGCGTTGATCGCGTTTGCGTATCCCATCGGGCTGGCCTTGGCGGCTATTGGCTCGGGTCTCGGCCTTGGCCGGGCCGTGGGCTCGGCGATGGAGGCCATCGGGCGTCAGCCTGAGGCCGCTGGCCGCATCCAGACGGCTATGATCATCGGTGCCGCGTTTATCGAGGCTCTCACGATCTACGCGCTGATTTCGCCGTTTATCGCCGGCATCACCTTTTTGGCCGAAAAGTAACCTCCCACTTGCGGCGCGCCGGGTGGACCAACATCCGGCGCGTCCGCTTGGACACCGTTGCAGTGGGCACGCTCGGGGTCGGGCAAACAAGGGCTGCGGGCCGGGCATGACTCAAATGGAGACGATCGCATGGGTGAACTCCTGAACATGTTCCTCAAGGAACTGCCGAAGATCCTCACGACCGTGTTGGCGTTCGGCATTTTCTTCTGGGTCGCCAAGAAACTGTTTTGGGCCAGCATTCTGCAGGTCATCGAGAACCGGCAGGCGCGCATTCAGGGCGAGTTCGACAAGGTGACTGCGCTGCGCAAAGAGGTGGAAGACCTCAAAGCCGACTACACCAAGCGCATCGCCGAGATCGAGCGTGAGGCTCAGAGCCGCAAGCAGCAGGAGATCGCCCACGGCCGCAAAGTGGCCGAGGAAATCATCGAGCAGGCCCGCGCCGAGGCCCGCGGGGAGATCGAGCGCGTGAAGCAAACCGTGGCCATTGAGATGGACAAGGCGCGCGCCCAGTTGCGCGAGGAGGTCATCCGGATGACCGTGGCCGCAACCGAGCGGATCATCCGCGAGCGGCTCGATGATGCCAAACACCGTCAGTTGATCAGCCAATTTGTGGAGGATCTTGCCGCGCGGTGATTTACTACGATCCAGTCGTCGTCGAGCGCTATGCGCGTGCGCTGTTTCAGGCTGCCAAGAAGGCCAATGCGACTCAGGATGTGGTGGCGAACATCGAGGTTCTGGCGCCGCTGGTCTCGCTGGGTGGAAGGCTCAAGATATTCTTTGACGCCCCTCAGATTCCCACCGAGCGCAAGGCGGAACTCATCGAGCGGGCATTCAAGGGTCGCGTCCATCCCTTATTTTACCATTTTCTGTTGTTGCTGCTCCGCAAGGGCCGGATTGACCTGTCGCGTCCGATTTTCCAGCGCTTCGTCAAACTCGTCGAGCGCGACATGGGGATCTTGCAGGCCGAGGTGGCGACGGCGCGGCCGCTGGACGAGGCCGAGCGCGCCCGCTTGAAAGCGGCCTTGGAGCGTTTCACCAAGGCGAAACTCCACATCAAGTTCACGGCCGATCCGCGGCTCATCGCAGGCGTGCGCTTCACCTGCGAGGACCTGCTGATTGATGATACCGTGGCTGGCAAACTCTCGCGGCTGCGCGGGCGGCTGGAAGCGGTGGTGAACGCATGATCTCGTTCACCCGGGAAGACTTCCTGCGCGATCACAAGCGCCAGCGGCTGCAGACAATCCGTTTGGTCAAGGTTTTTCGCGACGAAGATTTGGGTTTGCGGCCCGGCGAGGGCAGCATGTCTGTTGCCGAGCAGGTAAACCATTTGTGTGCGGCGGGCAATTTCACCCGTGGGCTGTTTTCGGAGGAGGTGCCCGGCCTCGAGTTGTTTCAACGGCAGTACGACACGAGCAGCGTGGCGGCGTGTGTGACCTCGCTGGCCCGGCAGATGCACGAGACGCTGGAGGCCGCCGCGGCAGCCAGCGATGAGCGCCTCGCCGAGATGGTGGAGCCATTCGGGCCGGAGTGGCGCATGCCGCGTCTGGCCCTGGCGTTGCTGATGGCTGATCATGAGTCGCACCACCGCGGGCAGTTGTATGTGTACGCCCGCGTGGCCGGGCGGCCCGCGCCGCTCGTGTACGCGCCCGTGGATGAGAGCATTCTGGAAGTTTGAGGGAAACACGGTGTGCGCCGGCCCGCGGGAGCCGGGGCGCACCAAAGGTTTTGTGGAAACAAGGACGGGATAGGAAAAACCATGGCTCTTCGAGCGGAAGAAATCACCAATATCATCGAGCGCGAACTCGAGTCGTTCCAGTCGGCCCTGGATGTTGAGCGGGTCGGCACGATCCTGCGCGTGGGCGACTCCATCGCCACGGTCTACGGCCTTCAGGAGGCCATGGCCGGCGAGTTGCTTGAGTTTCCGGCCGACGACGGCTCGACGGTCATGGGCATGGTGCTCAACCTCGAAGAGTCGAGCGTGGGTGTGGCGCTGTTCGGCAGCGACCGGCACATCAAGGAGGGCGGGATCGTACGGCGCACGGGCCGCGTCATGGATGTGCCCGTCGGGCCGGAACTGATCGGCCGCGTGGTCAACGCCATCGGCGAACCCATTGACGGCAAGGGTCCCATCACGGCGCGCGAGCGCCGGCGTGTGGAGTCGCCCGCACCGAATGTCATCTCGCGCCAGAGCGTGAAAGAACCGCTGATGACGGGTATCAAGGCCATTGACGCCATGATCCCCATCGGCCGCGGCCAGCGCGAGTTGGTCATCGGCGACCGTCAGGTGGGCAAGACGGCCATCGCGCTCGACACGATCATCAACCAGAAGGGCCGCGATGTCATTTGTATTTATGTCGCGATTGGCCAGAAAACCTCCACTGTGGCGGGCATCGTCGAGACGCTGACGCAATACGGCGCCATGGACTACACGATCGTCGTGAGCGCTTCGGCGGACGAGGCGGCGTCGCTTCAGTACATCGCGCCGTACACGGGTTGTGCGATTGGCGAATATTTCCTTTACAGCGGCCGGCACGCGCTGTGCATCTACGACGACCTGTCGAAGCAGGCGGCGGCCTACCGCCAGTTGTCGCTGCTGCTTCGCCGGCCGCCCGGCCGCGAGGCGTATCCGGGCGATGTGTTCTATCTGCACTCGCGCCTGCTCGAGCGCGCCGCGAAGTTGAGCGAGGACCCGGACATCATCAGGGCCGCCTGCCCGCAGGCCAAGGCGCCGGGCGGCTCGTTGACGGCTTTGCCCTTCATCGAGACGCAAGCGGGCGATGTGTCCGCCTATATCCCGACCAATGTCATCTCCATCACCGACGGCCAGATTTACCTCGAGCCCGACCTGTTCTACTCGGGCGTCAAGCCGGCTGTGAATGTGGGTCTGAGCGTCAGCCGCGTGGGCGGCAACGCACAGTACAAGGCCATGAAAAAGGTGGGCGGCAAACTGCGCATTGACCTGGCCCAGTACCGCGAACTGGCCGCTTTCGCGCAGTTCGGCTCGGATCTCGACGCGGCGACCAAGGCCCAGTTGACCCGCGGCGAGCGCCTCGTCGAGGTCCTCAAGCAGGATCAGTTCACGCCCTACCCGCTGTGGAAGCAGGTCGCCATTATCTTTGCCGCCACGCAGGGGTTTCTCGACGACATCGAACTCAAGGACATCAAGCGTTTCGAGGCCGAGTTATTCCCGTTCATCGAGCAAAACTACGCGGACACGATGCACGCCATCGAGACGACCCGCGATCTCAGCGACGACACAGCGGCGCAACTGAAGAAAGCAGTGGCCGCGTTCAAGCAGCAGTTCCTCGCGGGCAAGTCAACGCCCCGGCCCTGATGCCGCGACACTGACATTCCCGAATAACAAACTTTCGGGAACTGTTTATCATCAGTGTCCGTGGGTATGAGAGTGGCCAGAAGGCAGTATCCGGGGCGCATGGCGCTTGCGGCTTGGGTGTGCGTGGGCGCGCTCCTGCTGCTCAATGTATTTTCTGTTCTTCACACCCGCACCCATTGCCATGCCTGCGAGCATCCTGAAGAGGAAGGCCGCTGCCAACTCATCCGTGCGCTGATTCAGCCGGCGGCTGCGGCGCCCCAGCCTGCGGTGATCGTGCGCTGGGTTTTGTCGGTCGGGCTCTCTGCGGTGCCTGCCGCGTCTCCAGCGCTTGGGGTGCTGGTTGCTGCCGCATCGCGCGGTCCCCCGTTCGCCTGATTTCTTCCCAGCGTAACCGCCTGAGAGGAGCCGCGGTGTCCGAAATGCCCGCGGTGGTCTGTGGCCGTGTCTTGAAACGGATCCGGTCTGTGCCGCCGGTGCCGGGGCTTTCCATTTCGTTACTGCCGCCGGTTGCTCCTCCATCGTCCGTCACTGTGGGCCGCCGCCGTCGCACGCGGCCCTGATCGCCTGTTTCCCATGGAGAGTACAATCTATGAAAGACAAAGGCTTTACGCTTATCGAACTTCTCATTGTGGTGGCCATCATCGCGATCCTCGCGGCCATTGCCGTGCCTAATTTTCTCGAGGCGCAGGTGCGGTCCAAGGTCAGCCGCGCCAAGAGCGACATTCGCTCAACGGCCACGGCCATTGAGGCCTACGCGGTGGACAACAATGCGTATCCGCCGCCGATCGCGTATGTGCCGCCGGCGCCGTTCACAATCGAAGACCCGGCGCATGAACCTTTTGAGGGTTTTGTGCCGTTCCGGATCACGACGCCCATTGCGTACATCACTTCGCTGCCCATAGACCCGTTCAAGGTGAAGGAGGCGGATGAACACCCGTACGATGTGTGCTGGCATTACTCCGAGCAGCGCAACAACGAGGCGCACAGCGAACCGGACTTTATCGCCGAGTTGAGCGAGCAACTCTATGGCCGGCGCGGGTCGTTCCGATACTTTCAGTTCACGCATGGCCCTGACCTGACGCATCAGGCCGGCGCCTCGGAGGGGGGCGATCCGGTGCTTTACGACCCGACCAATGGCACGGTGTCCCTCGGCGACATCTACTGGTTTGGCCCGGGAGGCACCTTCCGCTGATCACTGGCGCATCGTGTGGTCCGGGGGGCGGCCGCGTCGCCGCTCCCCGGCCCGCCAAGAATGACATGGACTTCCTTGTTCGGTGGCTTACACACTGTGGTTGCCACAAAACTGCAACCAAGCGGGGAGTCCCATGACACTCAAGCAGGATGCACTCGAATACCACAGCCGGCGTCCCGCCGGAAAACTGGAAATCACCCCGACCAAGCCCGCGCTGACGCAGCGCGACCTCGTGCTGGCTTACACGCCGGGCGTCGCCGAACCGTGCCGGGAAATCGAGAAAAATCCGGACGATGTGTTCAAGTACACGGCGCGCGGCAACCTCGTTGCTGTCATCACCAACGGCACGGCTGTCCTCGGCCTTGGCGACATTGGCCCGCTCGCGGCCAAGCCGGTCATGGAGGGCAAGTCGCTGCTGTTCAAACGATTTGCCGACATTGACGCGATTGACCTCGAGGTGGACACCCACGATGTCGAGGCCTTTATTGCCGCTGTGCGGCTGCTCGAGCCGTCGTTCGGGGGCATTAATCTCGAGGACATCAAAGCGCCCGAGTGCTTTGAGATCGAAGAGCGCCTGCGCGAGACGATGAACATCCCCGTCTTTCACGACGACCAGCACGGCACGGCCATCATTTCCGGGGCTGCGCTGCTCAATGCGCTCGAACTGGCCGGCAAGCGTCTGTCCGATGTGCGCATCACGATCAGCGGCGCGGGGGCTTCGGCCGTGGCCTGCGCGAGGTTTTATGTGTTGCTGGGCGCCAGCATGTCCAATATTATAATGGTTGACAGCAAGGGCGTCATCTACAAGGGCCGGACCGCCGGCATGAATGCCATCAAGGAGCAGTTTGCCGTCGAGACCGCGGCGCGCACCCTGGCTGAGGCGCTGGAGGGCGCGGATGTCTTCATTGGGTTGTCGGCGGGCGGCATTGTATCGGGAGAGATGGTGAAGCGGATGGCAGCGAATCCGGTGATCTTTGCGCTGGCCAATCCGGATCCCGAAATTCCGTATGACGAAGCGCGCGCCGCGCGGCCTGATGCGATCGTGGCCACCGGCCGCAGCGACTACCCGAACCAAGTCAATAATGTTCTTGGCTTTCCGTTCATCTTCCGCGGGGCGCTGGATGTGCGGGCGCGCCGCATCACGGAACAGATGAAGGTTGCCGCGGCCCGGGCGCTCGCCGCGCTGGCGCGCGAGGATGTTCCGGATTCGGTGGTTGCCGCGTATGGCCTGAAATCGCTGCGGTTTGGGCCCGACTATCTGATCCCGAAACCGCTCGATCCGCGCGTGCTGACGACGGTTGCGCCGGCGGTGGCTCAGGCCGCTGTCGAGTCGGGCGTGGCGCGCCTGCCGCTCGACCGCGAGGCCTATGTCGCGGAACTCGAGGGGCGTCTGGGGCGCTCGCGCGAACTCATGCGGATCATCTTCCGCAAGGCGCGCGCCCACCCGCGCCGGCTCGTCCTGGCCGAGGGCGAGCACGAGAAGATCATTCGGGCTGCGCATGAAATCGCCAACCTGCGCATCGCGCGTCCCATCCTGCTGGGCCGCGAACAGGTCATCCGTTCGCGCGCCGAGGAACTGCGTGTCAGCCTCGAGGGTTGCGAACTCATTGATCCGGCAGAGTCGCCCGACCGCGAGCGCTACGCGCAGCGTCTGTACGAGTTGCGCTGCCGCAAAGGCGTGAACCAGCGTGAGGCCGCGGAACTGATCCGCAATCCCAACTATTTTGCGTCCATCATGACGGAACTGGGCGATGCCGACGGCATGATGTCGGGCATGACCTTTCACATCGCCCACGGGCTGCGCGCTCCGCTCGAAATCATCCGCACGGACGCAACGAGCCGCACCGTCGCCGGAGTCCATCTCATCGCGACGCGCAACCGCGTGCTGTTTTTCGCCGACACGACGGTCAACATCGAGCCGGATGCTGCCACGCTGGCGGATATCGCGGGTCTGACGGCGCGGCTGGCCCGGGCGTTCGGCGTTTCGCCGCGTGTCGCGTTCCTGAGTTTCTCCAATTTCGGCAAGGTCAAGCACCGCCGCACGGAGATCGTGCGCCAAGCCGTCGCCCTTGTGGCTCAGCGCTGGCCCGATCTGCCCGCTGACGGCGAAATGCAGGCGAACACGGCGCTGGTGGAGTCGCTTCTCAATGACGCCTTCCCGTTCAACCGTCTGGGCAAGCCGGCCAACATTTTGATTTTCCCGAACCTCGAGGCGGCCAATATCGCTTTCAAACTGGTGCAACAACTGGCGAGCGCCGAGGTCATCGGCCCGATCGTTGTCGGCATGAAGAAACCTGTTTTCATCCTCCAGCCGAGCGACGAGGTCAAGGATGTGGTCAACAATGCGGCGATTGCGGTGATCGAGGGAGATCACGGGGCGCTTTGACGATTGGGCGGCGGGCGGGCCGGGCGCCAGTGGCCGCCCCCCGGCGTCCCGGCCATGCCTTGTGTTGACAGGCGGCGGCCGCGGGCGGTCATGTCCGGCATGTGAGATTTCTTCGGCTTGCCGGCGTGCTCGCACGCGAAGTGTTTTTCAAGTGGCACCGCGACCAAGTGCCGCGGATGGGTGCGGCGCTTGCCTACTACACGGTGTTTTCGTTGGCGCCCCTCCTGCTGGTGGCGATTGCGGTGTCGGCCGTGTTTTTTGGCGAGCAGGCCGCCCGGGCGGAGACGGTGGCGCGCCTTGAGGAGTTCATGGGGCCCAAGGGCGCTGCCGCCGTGCAGACGCTGGTCGCCAATGCACAGCGACCGGCGTCGGGCACCGCCGCCACGGTCGTCGGTGTTTTGCTGGTGCTGTACGGCGCGACGCGGATTTTTACGGAGTTGCGCCATGCCTTCAATGTGATCTGGGGGGTGGAGCGTCAGGGGGTGAGCATGATCCGGATGGCGGTGCTCGATCGTCTGCTGGCTCTGGCCATGGTGTTGGGGACGGGGGTGGTGCTGATCGGGTCGCTGGCCGCCTCCACAGCGCTTCAGGCCATGCAGCGTCGGTTCGCGTTGGAATCGGCGGGAATCGGACCGCTGGTGTCGCGCACTTACACCATCTCGTCGTTTTGTGCGCTGCTCGTGATGTTCGCCGCAATCTTCAAGTTGATGCCGGCGACGCGCGTGGCGTGGCGGGATGTGTGGGCGGGTGCCTTCATCACTTCCGGTCTGTTTGCGGTGGGCAAGTATCTTATTGGCATGTATCTGGCGCGGACTACCGCCACTTCTGTTTACGGAGCCGCCGGCTCGCTGGTTATCCTCCTGTGGTGGATCTATTACTCGGTTCTGATTTTGCTGCTGGGCGCTGTCATCACGCGGGTTTACTCGCAACGCGTCGGTTCGCAACACCGCGCCCGCCGTCACTGATGCGGCGGTCGGGGGACGCCCGGGCGCGATCCGGTCAGACCTGTCCGGTCCAGTTCGAGTCGTTGCGTCGGAAAGCGTCCATGAGAGCCACCACGATTTCGTTAGGCAGCGGTCCCTTGGCGACATGGGCGGCGTTACGCCGCAGGTGTTGCCGGTTGGCCGTGCCGGCTATGACCGTGTGAACGCACGGTGCGAAAGCGGCGAAGCGGATGGCGACTTCGTCCCACTCCATGCCGCCGCAATCGGGTTTCATGGCTTGGAACCGCTCCCAGTAGACCTCGACATATTCGCCGACGGGTCTTTGCGCGTAGCGCCACGGCGCGTTGGCCATGGGTCGTTTGCCAACGACACCCATGCCGCGCCGCTCGGCGTCGGGGATGAGAGAGACGAGGCTGTGCTGGTCACAGATGTTGACGGATGTTTGGATGGCGCCGAAGCGGCCGGTGGAGATGGCATAGGCGAGGTGTTCGTTTTCGCCCGAATATGCGGCCACGCGAACCTTGCCGGCGCGGACGGCGTCCTCGAGGGCCTCGATGACATCGCCGCGCTCGAGCACTTCGCGCGGGCAAGAGTGCAGGTGCATGACATCCACCCAGCCGGTGCGCAGCCGCTTGAGGGCCGCGTTGACGCCCGCGGCGACGGCCGCGCCGGTCCAATCGGCGATACCCGGTATGCCGTAGCCGCACTTGGTGGAGAGGATGAATTCGCCCCGGCGCCCGGCCAAAGCGCGACCGATGCGCTCCTCGCTCTCGCCATACATCCGCGCCGTGTCAATGAAATTGATTCCCAGATCGAGGGCCTCGTGCAGCAGCGCGCTGGCCTCGGCTTCGCTGACCGAGGGGGCGCCGATCTCGGCGGCTCCCAGCCCGAGGGCTGACACGACAAGGCCTGTGGCGCCAAACGGGCGCTCCTGAAGGGCGGATGCGGACATGGCACCGGTTCCTTTCTTCGACGCGAATGGAGCGCAAGGTACCTCGCGAGGCGGTCGGGGCGCAAGCGGTTCGGCACAGCGGCGTCAGGGGGTGAAGCGCCCCGACTCGAGGAACCGGAGGACACAGCGGATGGTGCGGGGCATGAACTGGATCAGGCCGTGAAGATACGGCAGGACAATGAAATCCTTTTCACCCCCCAAACGGGTGGTGTCCACGGATATGATGCCGTCATTGTCGCCGGGGATGAAGGGCATCATTCCGGGGGTGCGGCCGCGTCCGCCTGCGATGATCCCAAACTCGCACGGCGGGATGCCGGCCGCCTCACACAAGCCCTCCTCGCCCTCGCGCAAGTCGAGGCCTGCCGGCCCGAAAACCCGCTTGTACAGCGGCAGGCCGGCCAGCCGGCTGGCAAGCCATGCCCCGCGGTTGGGCGGCGCTATCATCACAAGGCGCCCCGTCGCCGGGGGAGTATGGCGACAGAAGTAGTGGCGGACGACGATCCCCCCCATCGAGTGGGTGACGAAATGGATCCGGGGTGCGGGATGCGCCTCGACAACGCGGGCCAATTGGTCGGCCAGTTCGGGGATGCTGTGGCGGCGGGACGGATACTTCCAGTTCACCACATCGTAACCGGCGCGGTGGAGGGCGCGGGCCAAGGGAAACATGTCGAGGTGGGATTTGCCGATGCCGTGCAGAAGGAAGACCGTTTCGCCGCGCCGCCGGTTTTGGGGCGCTCGGCTCACCCGCGGGCCGGAGCGGGGCAAATCCGCAGCAGCCCGGCTGACACCAACCGCAAGACCAAAGAGAATGAGGGCCGTCCGTGGTCGCATCGTCACGCGGGAACATACCGATCCGGAGGGAGAAGTGTTTTCCGGGTGCCGCGGGTGCCGCGCGCCCTGGCGCATCACGGGTGCGTCGGCTGGGGGCGCAGTCGCCAGCATCGGTAGAGATGAAACCTTTTTACGATGCGGCCGCCGAGTTCGACATCCACCGGCGGCAGCGGCTCGACCTGCTCGAACCATTCATCGAGTTTGGCCCGGCGTCTGGAGGGGCGCCCCTGCCGGATCTTCCGCTCGTTGTCATCCTCGTCCACGAAGATCGCATGGTGGCCGGTTTCGCGGGAGAGAAAGTGCTGACCCACCTCCGCACGGTTGAGCAAATGCTGCACGCCAAAGCGGGTGTTGCTGGAGTTGTCCATGGCGTACACGGCATGGTTGCGCCGTGTGTAAAACTTATAAGTGAGCGCCTCGACAAAACTGTTGCCCAGGACAAAGGTTTTGTCGGGGCTGGGTGTGTCGGCGGCGTGGCGATCAATGGCGGCGGCGGCGCGCTCGAAGCCCAGAAGCGTCTTGAAGGGCGGTGTGGCGCCGGACAGGCCGCTGAAGAGGCCCGTGTAACCCTCGACGAGGAGGCCGGCCGTGGTGAGCCAGCCGGTGCCGGCCGCCAGAAGCGCCCATCGGCGGGCTTGAGGCCGCCGGCGGGCGGATTCAGGCCGGGCCATGACGCGCCGAACCATGGCCACGCCAGCGAGGATTGCCGTGACATAGGCCATGGCGTCCCATTGCTCGCGGCTGAGCCTGCGGGCTGTGAACATTGCGATCAGGGCGAAAAACAGGTAGGGCACAAGGGAGAAAGCGCCCAGAAACAGAGCCGTCGAGTCGCTCCCGCGCGATTTTCGAATCTGCACCGCGCACCAGATCATCGCCACGAGGCACCCGACATAGACGAACGGCGACAGGTAGAGCAGGTGGCCACCGTGATAGTTCAGGATGGATTCCAGAGTCGGCCAGCGAAAGTCTTGCCGTTCGCTCAGATGGTAGCGCAGAGCCTCCCAGTTGCTGAGGATTTGCGAGGTGAAAAATCCCGGGGCAAAAAGGGCTGCGGCCAGCGCGGCGCTGGCATAAGGCCCCGCCGTCCGCAGATGTCGGCGATGGCTGGGCGAAACGAGCAGCACGAGCGCCAGAGCCGGGTAGTAAAGAACGAGGATGTATTTGACATACAGGCCGACGCCGAGGGTGGCGCCTGCGGCGAGCCACCATCCCATACCGCCAGTGAACAGGGCGCGGTGCGTGAGAAAGAGCGCGAGACACCAAACAAACAACTGGGTGCCGTCGGGCGTGGCGACAATACCAAATCCGAAATACTCCGGCACGGCGGCAATGCCGACGACAGACCACAAAGCGAAGCGGCGTCCGCCGAGGTCGCGGGCCAGCAGGAATACCGGGACGAACAGAGCCGAGGTAAAAACAAGCGACATGAGGCGGACCCCGACCTCGTTGCGTCCCAGCAGGTTCATGCCGAGACCCGCGAGCCAAGGCGTGCCGGGCGGATGCGGTGAAAAAGTGAGGGGCATGCGCTCGAGAATCCAGACATAGAGCGCTTCGTCGGCGAAAAGGTCGAAGCGCGCGGCGAGGCCAAGGCGGGCGACAAACAGGACAAGCATGATCCCGGCGACAACGGGCCACGGCGACGGCCCTTCACAGGGGCCGGCCGGCGTGTCGCGACGGCCCGTCACGGGGCGTGCTGATGTGTCGTGGGATTCACGGGTAAAGCAAAATCCGGCGGAGGGCGATGTTGCGGTCCTGCGTCGAGCCCTCGGGCAAAGCGCTGTTGTTGTAGTACCGGAAAGTCACGAGGTACTCGCCGGGAAGCAGGGGGGGGTCAACAGGCCGGCGCACGACATGGTAGGAGGTCGAGGTGGCATAGTCGCGCGGCCACGGGAAATAGTTTTTCTTTACAGTCCGGTTGTACATGTTGACATCGAATTCGGGCCAGATGTCGTGGGCCGGATCTCCGCGCAGTTCGAGGGCGATGGAGCGCACGGGGTACTCGAGTTTCACATTGTCGAGTGCGAGCGCACCGTTGGCCGTCAGAACCCATCCGCCGTCCCCGTCAGCCTGCCCGTTGTCCGCGTGCATCGAGGTTGCGCGGATTTCGATCGGTTCCAAGACAATCTCGGGGGTCGGCGTTGCAGCCGGCGGGCGCGGCGCCCGCCGTTGCGGTTCGCGGCGCGGTTTGCGCTCGGCGCTTGGGCGCTCCTTGGTCTGGGTGGTCTCGCCGGGTTTGCGGGCAAGTTCGACCACTTCCGGTTGGCCGCAGCCGGTCAAGCCAAGGGCCGCAGCGGCGCACATCGAGATGGTCAGCCATCGCAAGCGCGCCGCAGGGGCGGCAAGTCTCATGTCCAGCCTATGCAATCGAGGATAGGTCATATCACGCGCCAGAGCAAATTATGAGCCATGATTGCAGCCCGAGAGCAAGGGCTTTGCGGTTGGGCTGGGCCGCCCAACGGCCCCCAACAATCGCGAAAAGCCGGTTGGGCCTCGGGCTACTCGGGCAGCCGGTGCGCCTCGTTCTCCTCGCCAAGCGAGCAAGTGGGTGACTCGCCGACAGCGTTGAGTTCATACTCGCCCCCGGCCGGGCACTCGGGCTTTTCTTTCAGGTATTTGCCGTCTTCCAACAGATCATCCCAATCGGGCTCGGCTGACTTGCCCATTTTGTGATCGAGCGCCCATTGCTGTTTGGCACCGTCAATCTTTGACAGGTTTTCCTGGCATACCCGTGCCTTGGATTCTTCCAGCGCCTTTTGGAAGGCTGGCAAGGCAACCGCCACCAAGACGCCGCCCGCTGCGACCCCGGCCACTACCGGCTTGGTGGGGCTGGCCGCCTCGCGGCCTGTGAGGGTGATCCAGAGGAATCCATTCGGATCGTTGACGCGGACGCTGATCGTTCCGGCGGGCGCTGCGCTTGCGCGGGCCTTGTCGCGCACCTGAGAAAACATGCGTCGCGCCGCGGCGTCCGGCACCTCGGGGATCACCGCATCGAGCAACTTGACCAACTCCTCCGTCAGGCGGGGACTTTGGTAACCAATGCCATTGACTTTGGCTGGCAAATCGCGCCGTGCGGCTTTGAATTCGGCGCTGGAGCGCAAGTCACCTTTGGCCACGGCGGCCAAGGCGGCTTCAATTTCCGCCCGGTCTGTCGCGATGATCAGCCACTTATCGGTGGCGGCAATGGCCGGCGCGAACTTCATCGGGTTCTCCGGGACGGACAATTCGTAACCTTTAGCGTTCGTCAGGCCGTCCAATTTTTCAATTTCCGCTCCACTCTTCTTGAGCCATTCGATGACGGTCTCGAAGAGGGTGGCGTTCTTGACCCTGACGAACAGCGCGGCGCTGGGCCGAGGAATACTCATGGTTTTCTCGTCCTCGCCGAGCGTGACGGAGGTCTGAGCGTCGAGACGCGCATAGAGGCCGACTTCATCGCCGAGACTGGCGAAGACATCCTTGAGATTCAAGCCGTGGGTCTCCTCGATGGTCTTGAGGGCCTGCCGCACGGCTCCCTCGCCTGCTCCGCCGGCGACCTCCCGCGCCCCTTTTTCGAGGAAGGTAAGGATAGCGTCCAAGTTGAGATTCTCCACGGCCGCCAGCACGGCGTCTTGGGGGATGAGGGCAAGCCCTTCGAGGTCGCGCGGCTCTGTGGCGCCCAAAAGGTTGAATAGGCCCGATCGCGGGTCGAGACGCAGATAGGTCTTGTTGCGGGCGGTGCCGGCATCGAGCGGCAGTGTGCTCATACCAAGGTCGTCCAATCCGTCCAACCCCAGCGCTTGGACCGCGGAGCGGGCGATCGGAATGACCAAGGCGAGTTCCTTTTGATCCGAGGCCTCGAAAATCGGCGACATCTCGTCTATGATTTGCGTGAGAAAGCCTTCAAGATCCGTGTAAAGGTAAAAAGTTCCGCCAGAATCCAGTTTGGCGGTGACTTCGGCAAATTCGGGATTGGGCACCTGGGCGGGGGCAAGGCCCGGGATGGCCAGAAGCAGCGCGCCGCACCATGCGGCTGCGAGTCGGCGGATGGTCATGGGTTCCCTCCGATCGAATATTTCCATGGGCAGCCTAGACCATGATGGACGGAAAAATCCATCCTAAATGACATGAGTTGGCGGTGCTGTCAGCGCCTGAACCATGCGCGCCAGCCCCGGCGGCGTGGCGGTGCCGGCGGCGGGAGCGGCTCGTGGGGCTCGCGAATGCAGTCGCGCGACCAGCGAGCCACGCCGTCGAGGACGGGCGATTGGCCCCCAAACTCCTGCGTCATGAAGTAGTGGAACAGCGCTTCCGCGGGGCGTTTCAGTTGCCGGTATTCGTATTTGCGGCGGTGCCGCTTGAGCGAGACTCCGGCGGTTTCGGCAGCCTTGGCGACGGCAGCATCGAGGACGGTTGTGATGGCGCTGCCCTCGTCGAAATTGCGCTTTCCGCCCCAGATGAACTCGTCCGGCAGCAGCCCGTCAAAGGCGCGGCGCAGAATCCATTTGCCGAATCGGGCGCCCCCCGGCCCGTCGCGCAGTTTCCATTGCGTAGGAATGGCCAGCGCGAGGTTGACAACATCGCGGGAAAAAAACGGCACACGGCACTCCACACCGTGAGCCATGGTCATGCGATCCACGCGCTGAAGGTTGGTCTGATGGAGGTCTGCCGTCGTCCGGTGCAGTTCGCGGTTCAGGATCGCCGGATCCTGGTACTTTTGGTAATAGGTATATCCGGCAAACAGTTCGTCCGAACCCTCGCCGCACAGCGCCACCTTGATGTGGCGCGCCGCCAACCGGGCGCAGAACCAGTTGGGGATGGCGTTGGTGACCAAATACCGGTCGTAGGATTCCAGGTGGTGCGCGATACGCGGCAACTCGGCGGCCACCTCGTCCACGGAAAACACATATTCATGATGGTCCGTGCCGAGGATTTGGGCCAGCACTCGCGCTTTCTCGAGATCCTCCGACCCGTCGCATCCCACGCTAAAAGTATGCAACTGCGGCAGGTGTTCGCGGGCGACAGCAGCGACGATGCTGCTGTCGAGGCCGCCCGAGACAAAGACGCCGACGGGAACATCGCTCATGAGGTGACTGCGCACGGCTTTACGGACGGCCTCGGCGAGGCGCCGGGCGATTTCGTCCGGATCGTCGGCGAGGGGCTCGGGCATCGGGAGCGCGGCGCCGCCCGGGCTGAAGGAGCCGGGGCCGCGCTCGGAGTCGAACAGCCCGCCGGGCGGCATCGCTGTGATGGGATCTGGGGCATCGGCAAGGGCGTGCATTTCGGAGGCGAAACGCAGCCTTAGGCCGGCACCAAGGCGACCGTTCCAAGCATAGTACAAAGGTTTGATGCCCAGCGGGTCGCGTGCGAGCACGAGACGGCTCCCCCGCACGACTGCCGCCGCGAACATCCCGTCCAGCAGGCCAAAGGCCGCATGGTCGCAGTCCTCAAACAGGTGGACAACAGTTTCGCAATCACTGCCGGTGGCCATGCGGTGCGTCGCCGCGAGTTGGTCGCGCAATTGGGGAGCATTATAGATTTCGCCGTTCACCACGGCAGCGATGGTCCGATCCTCGCTGTAAAGGGGTTGCGCGCCACCCGCCGGGTCCATGATGGCGAGGCGGTTGGATCCGATGACACCGACGCCGTCCACCCGGTGGATGCCGCGTCCATCGGGTCCGCGGTGGGCTAAGCGGTTGAGCAGCCTCTCCAGAGTCGCCGCATCAGCCGTGCCCCAAATGCCTGCAATACCACACATGTCAAGAGCCCCTGACTAAGAGTTGTGAGGCTCATACAGGTGGCTGCTCGGGCACGCAAGCCCCACATCGGTTGTGCCCTGCCGGCGCCTTGGAGCCAGCGCGGCTGGCATCAGTCCTCGCCGCCGGCGCGCAACATATCGGGGTTCAGGTGTTCGCGCAGCATGATCTCCAGTTTCTCGGCGGTTTCGGGATGATCCTTGAGGAATTGTTTGGCGTTTTCGCGCCCCTGCCCGATGCGCTCGCCGTCGAACGAGAACCAAGCACCCGACTTCTCAATCAATTTGGCTGCAACTCCGAGGTCTACGAGGTCGCCCGTGCGCGAGATGCCCTCGCCGAACATGATGTCAAACTCGGCTTCGCGGAATGGCGGTGCGAGTTTGTTTTTCACCACCTTGGCGCGGCAGCGATTGCCGATGTTGTCCGTCCCTTCCTTGATGGCGCCGATGCGGCGGATTTCGATGCGGACGGAAGCGTAAAATTTGAGCGCGCGGCCGCCCGTGGTTGTCTCCGGATTGCCAAACATCACGCCGATCTTTTCGCGGATCTGGTTGATGAAGATCACGCAGGTCTTGGATTTGTTGATGGCGGCTGTGAGTTTGCGCAGGGCCTGACTCATCAGGCGCGCTTGCAGGCCGACGAACGAGTCGCCCATCTCGCCCTCGATCTCGGCCTTGGGGACGAGCGCCGCGACGGAATCCACGACGATGACATCCACAGCGTTCGAGCGGACGAGTGTCTCGACAATATCGAGTGCCTGCTCGCCGGTGTCGGGCTGGCTGATGAGCAATTCGTCAATGTTCACGCCGAGTTTGCGGCAATAAGCGGGGTCCATGGCGTGCTCAGCATCAATGTAGGCGGCGACGCCGCCGGCCTTCTGGGCGTTGGCGACGACATGCAGGGCCAGGGTGGTTTTGCCGGAGGATTCGGGGCCATAAATTTCCACGACGCGCCCGCGAGGCACCCCCCACACGCCCAAGGCCGCGTCGAGCGAGATGGAACCGGTCGAGATCACGGCGACGCCCTCTTCGATGCTCTGCTCGCCGAATCTCATGATGGCGCCTTTTCCATAGTTGCGCTCGATCTGAGACAGAGCGAGGTCGAGGTTCTTGGCGCGGGCGGCGTCGCTCTTCGGGTCTGACGCTTCGGGTCTGGCCATGGCCGGTGATGCCTCCGGTAGAGAAATGATCATGCCGTCCGTGGATAGCAGCCGGCAATTGTTGAACGCTTGTTCAATGCGCCGGGACGAGCGTCAAGAACAAAAACACTCACGATGCATGGAGAACCGCGACCTCCGCGGTGCAGGCCCATGGTCCGCTACGCGAGCCGCATCGTTGCGGCACTGGCGACGCGCGTTTCCTCGTCATGCACGCGCATGATCTCGGCTACGGCTGGCAGGATCCGTCCGCTGCCGACCGTCGTGATCAGTCGGCATGTTGCCGTCCGCGCCCGGGCGCGGTCGTACTTTAACACCCAGTCGTCCTGTTCGTATTTTTCCCAGATATCGTTGAAGGGGTATGTTTTATAC